>NZ_JOGX01000053.1 GCF_000719555.1 Streptomyces sp. NRRL F-5727 | reverse complement strand
GTCGGGGGCGTACGCGGGTATCGGCTCGTACGCGGGTGTCGGCTCGTACATGGGTGTCGGCTCGTACCTGGGCGCCGGCTCGTAGGGCGTCGGCTCGTACGTGAGCGTCGGCTCGTACGCCGGCGCCTGCTCGTTCGTCCGGGGCGCCTGCCCGTAGGGCGGTATCTGCTCGTACCCGTACGGCGGCGGGACCTGCCCGTACGGCTGGGGCGCCTGCTCGTACGGGGACGCGTGTCCGTGCCCGTGGGTGTGGTCGTACGACGAGGGTTCCGGCTCGTATCCGTACGGGTCGCGGTTCACCGGGGCTTCTTCGTGGCGCCGGGGGCGTTTCCGGACTTGCCGGGCGTCGTGTCGTCGCCGGCGGCGCCGCCGGTGGCGGTGGGCCCCGGCTCCGCGTCGGCGGTCGGCGCGGTCGTCGAGGGGGGCGCGGCGGGCGTCGTGGCGGCGGTGGTGGGCGCGGCCGACGGGGACGCCGCGGCGGTCGGGGTGGCGCCGCCGGTGCGGGCGGGCCGCGCGGTGGAGGCGGTGGGCGAGCCGTCCGGAGAGCGGGTGGCCTCCGGGTCGGGCTGGATGAGCGCCGGGGCGTCCCGCTTCTCGTCGTCGGACCAGGGCAGCGGGCCGCCGGTCGGGCCCGCGCCGAACATCCCCGCCACGACGATTCCGAGGAAGCCGACGCAGACGACGCCCACGCCGACCGCGCCCCACCGCATCACGCGGCCGCGCCGCCCCGAGGTGTCGACGAAGACGCTGTTGTCCTGGTGGCTCATGGGCGCGCATTGTAGGGAGCGCGTAAGAACGGTGCGAGTCGAGTCACAAACCGGACGGATTTCCCGGCCCGTACTCCCGTGGGGTTCGTCCCGACGTGTCCGAGAACACGAGGCGTCCGGCCCTCCCCCGCCGTAAGCTCTCGTCATGCAGGTGATCCAGTCGACGAAGCTCGCCAACGTCTGTTACGAAATCCGCGGCCCGGTGCTCGAAGAGGCGATGCGGCTCGAAGCCGCGGGTCATCGCATCCTCAAGCTGAACACCGGAAATCCGGCCGCCTTCGGCTTCGAGTGCCCGCCCGCGATCCTGGAGGACGTCCTCCGGAACCTCTCCGAGGCGCACGGCTACGGCGACGCGAAGGGCCTGCTGTCCGCCCGCCGGGCGGTGATGAGCCACTACGAGACCAAGGGCATCCACCTCTCCGTCGAGGACATCTACCTCGGCAACGGCGTCTCCGAGCTCATCCAGATGTCGATGCAGGCGCTGCTCGACGACGGCGACGAGGTCCTCGTCCCGGCCCCCGACTACCCGCTGTGGACGGCCTCGGTCTCCCTGGCGGGCGGTACGGCGGTGCACTACCGCTGCGACGAGCAGTCGGACTGGATGCCGGACCTGGCCGACATCGAGCGGAAGATCACCGACCGCACCAAGGCGATCGTGATCATCAACCCGAACAACCCGACCGGGGCCGTCTACGACGACGAGATGCTCCGCTCGCTGACCGAGATCGCCCGCCGGCACGGCCTCGTCGTCTGCTCGGACGAGATCTACGACAAGATCCTCTACGACGGCGCCACCCACACCCCAACCGCGGCGATCGCCCCGGACCTGCTCTGCCTCACCTTCAACGGGATGAGCAAGAACTACCGGGTGGCCGGCTTCCGCTCCGGCTGGCTCGCGGTCTGCGGACCGAAGCACCACGCCTCCTCGTACATCGAGGGGCTGACGATCCTCGCCAACATGCGCCTGTGCGCGAACATGCCGGCCCAGCACGCGGTGGCCGCCGCGCTCCAGGGGCGGCAGTCGATCGAGGACCTGGTCCTGCCGGGCGGCCGGCTCCTGGAGCAGCGGAACACGGCGTACGAGCTGCTGACCTCGATCCCGGGCGTGACGTGCGTGAAGCCGAAGGGCGCGCTGTACCTGTTCCCGCGTCTCGACCCGAACGTCTACAAGGTCAAGGACGACCGGCAGATGGTCCTCGACCTGCTGCGGGCCGAGAAGATCATGGTGGTGCACGGGACGGGCTTCAACTGGCACGAGCCGGACCACTTCCGGATCGTGACGCTGCCGTCGGTCGCGGACCTCACGGACGCGGTGACGCGGATCGGCCGCTTCCTGGACGGCTACAGCCAGCCCTGACACCCACCCCTCAGGAGCCCTGACCCCGCCATATCGGGACCTGGGACAACTTTAGACAGGATCTAAACTAGCCGCTAGGATGGTCTCCGAGCAGTCAGGAGGCCGTCCCCATGTACGAACCGATCCGCACCAAGTCGGTCCACACGACGGCCGACGACCCCGGCACCTATCCGCACCGCTCCCGCGAGGAGGAGCTGGACATCCAGCTCGCCGGCCACCTCGCCGCCCTGCTCGCCGTGACCGACGAGCTCGGCGACCGCGAGGGCGGCGAGCTGATCGCCCGGCAGGTGGCCCGCCTCCGCGGCGCGCCGCCCGCCCGCCACGCGGGGCTGACCGGCGCCTCCCCCGAGGCGCTGCACCGCAGGGCGCACGCGCTGGCGGGCCGCGCCCTGGTCGTCGCCGCCTCCCGCGCGGACACCGCCGCCGCGATCCTCGCGGCCGAGCGGATGGACGCGCACACCGCGGCCCTGACCGGGGACCCCCTGGTCGCCGCCCCCTGACGGCCCCGGGCCGCGCGGCACGAACCGCGCGGCCCGGGAGCCACCCACCCCCACCGGCCTTCCGGCGGGTTCCCCTCCGGTTCACTACCGGGATCGGCACTTCACCGCCCGTCCACCTGACTCCCCCTGGAATGTGGGTTTCCGCGAGCACTCTGCCCGCGTGAGACGCATTCTCGGAATCGTCCTGGCCGTCCTGCTCCTCGGCGGCGTGGCCGCCGTCCTCGTGACGGGCGGCGATCAGGACAAGGGCACGGCAACGAAGACCGTGCGAGGAGTCATCGGCTCGGAGAAGAGCGAGTTCTTCGCCGACCCCGACGTCGTGCAGGCCCTGGCCGCCCGGGGCCTCACCGTGCGGACCGAGACCTCCGGGTCCTGGGACATGGAGCAACTCCCCCTGGAGGGATACGACTTCGCGTTCCCGTCCTCGAAGGGACCGGCCGACGAGCTGCGCGCCAAGGCCACCGACAAGGCCGCCGCCGCGCCGCTGCGCCCCTTCTACTCGCCGCTGGTGGTCGTCGCCCACAGCAACGCCGCCCGGGTGCTCGCCGACAACGGCCTGGCCACCCTCACCGCCCGCGGCACCCGCGGCATCCTGAAGATGGACGCCTACCTGGCCGCCGCCCGCGCCGACCGCAGCTGGCAGCAGCTCAAGGGCGCCGACAGGCACGCCGAACTGCGCGGGACGCTCTTCATCACCTCCACCGACCCGGTGGCCTCCAACTCCGGCGCGCTCTACCTCGCCGCCGCGAGCTACGTCGCCGACGGCGGCCGGGTCGCCGACGGCAAGGAGGCCGTCGGCCGCACCGCCCCGCTGCTGCGCAAGCTCACCCAGGTGCAGGGCGCCCAGCAGACCGGCTCCGACGCCCCCTTCCGGGACTTCGTGAGCGGCGTCGGCAACCCCCTGGTCCTCGTCTACGAGTCCCAGGTCGCCTCCCAGCTCCTCGCCGGCCACCCCATGGGCGACCTCGTCGTCCTCTACCCGGACACCACCGTCAACAGCGACCACACCCTCGTCCCGCTCACCGAGGGCGGCAAGGAGCTGGGCCGGCTGCTCTCCGAGGACCCGGAGCTGCGCCGCCTCGCCGTCCGGCACGGCTTCCGGCCGCAGGGCGCCGCGCCCGAGTTCACCGAGGCCACCGCCCCGCACGGCGCATACCTCAACCAGACACTGACCGGGGTCCGCCAGGCGCCCGTGCCCACCGGCGCGGTGCTGCGCGACATGGCGCGGCGGGCCCGTGACCAGGGGGACACCGCATGACCGAGCACACCGACCCGCGCGCCGGCGGGCAGCCGCGGAACCCGTACGCCGAGGCGCCGGAGTCGACCTTCGTCCTCACCCCGCCCGAGCACGACACCCCGCTCGTCCTCACCCCGCCCGGGCCCGCCCCCGTCGTCCGCGCCGAACAGGCCGCGGGGCTGGTGCCGCTGGACGACGCGGTGCGCGCGGAGATGTCCCGCCGGGCCGAGGAGTACGTCGGCTCGCTCGCCGGACTCGACCCGCGCTCCCCGGAGTTCGCCGGCCGCATCGGCGAGATCGTCGCCCTCGGCTCCGGCGAGATGCGGGCCGCCGCCCAGCAGTCGAACCGGATGATGGACCGCACCGTCCGCTCGCTCGGCCAGGGCGGCGGCGACGCCTCCGCCCGCGTCGGCTCCTCCCTCGTCGAACTCCGGCGCACGGTCGAGGACCTGGACCCCCGGGACACCCCCGGCAAGGGCCTCAAGGGTCTCCTGTCGAAGCTGCCCGGCGGCAACCGGTTCCGCGACCACGTCGCCCGGTACGCCTCCTCCCAGGCCACCCTCCACCGCATCGTCGGCTCGCTCCGCGGCGGCCAGGACGAGCTCCGCCGCGACAACGCCGCACTGCAGACCGAGCGGGCCCGGCTCTGGGAGACCATGGGCAAGCTCCAGGAGTTCGCCGTCCTCACCGAGGCCCTCGACGCGGCCGTCGAGCAGCGGATCGCCGGCACCCACGACCCGGCCCAGGCCGACGCGCTCCGCGCCGACGTCCTCTTCCCGGTCCGCCAGAAGCACCAGGACCTGCTCACCCAACTCGCCGTCTGCGCCCAGGGATACCTCGCCATGGACGTGGTCCGGCGGAACAACGACGAACTGGTCAAGGGCGTCGACCGGGCCGCGACGACGACCCTGTCGGCGCTGCGGATCGCGGTCATGCTCGCCTCCGCCCTGGAGAACCAGCGCAAGGTCACCGAACAGGTCGACGTGCTCCGGTCGACCACCGAGGGCCTCATCCGCGGCAACGCCGAGATGCTCTCCACCCAGGCCGGCGAGATCCAGCGGATCGCCGCCGACCCGGCCGTCGGCGCCGAGACCCTGCGCACCGCCTTCCAGCAGATCTACCGCACCCTCGACGCCATCGACACGTACAAGGTCCAGGCGACCGAGGCGATGGCCGCGACCGTCTCCTCCCTCACCGGCGAACTCCAGGAAGCGAGCGCCCACGTGGACCGCAGCCGCCGCACCGGCGCACCGGAAGGCGGCACCCCGGCATGAGACCCCGCCCCACCACGGCCCGGCTGCTCGCCGCCCTCGCCCTCGGCCTCGCCCTCACCACCACCGCCGCGTCCTGCTCGACCCCGGACGGCTCCACCGGAGGCCAGGGGTCGGGCCGCCCGAAGAGCGACCCGACCGCGCCCGCCGCCCCCGGCACCCTCCGGGTCCTCGCCTCCTCCGAACTCGCCGACATGGCCCCGGTCCTGGAGGAGGCCCGCAAGGCCACCGGCGTCACCGTCCGCACCACCTACGCGGGCACCCTCGACGCCGTCGAGCAGATCGCCTCCGGCCGGGCCGAGAAGGAGTACGACGCCGTCTGGCTCTCCTCCAACGACTACCTCAGGCTCCGCCCCGACACCGCCGGCCGGATCACCAACGAGACCCCCGTGATGACCTCCCCGGTGGCGCTCGGCGTCCGCCCCGAGGTCGTCACGCGGCTCGGCTGGGACCCGAAGAAGGTCACCTGGTCGCAGCTCCACCAGGCGGTCGCCGCCGGCCGGCTGACCTACGGCATGACCGACCCGAAGCGGTCCAACTCCGGCTTCTCCGCGCTCGTCTCGGTCGCCTCCGGCCTCTCCGGCGCGCAGTCCGCGCTCAGCGAGCGGGACGTCGAGAAGGCGACGCCGAAGCTGCGGGAGTTCTTCACCGGCCAGAAGCTCACCTCGGGCTCCTCCGGCTGGCTCGCCACCGCCTACGGCCGCCGCACCGACGTCGACGCGCTCGTCAACTACGAGTCGGTGCTGCTGTCCTCGCCCGGCCCGCTCACCGTGATCCGCCCCTCCGACGGCGTGGTCACCGCCGACTACCCGCTCACCCTGCTCACCGCCGCCCCCGCCGGGGCGAAGGAGTCCGCCCAGCGGCTCACCACCTACCTCCGCACCCCGGAGGCGCAGCGCCGCATCACCGAGACGACCCTGCGCCGCCCGGTGGTCGCCGGCGTGGCCCCCGCGCCCCGGCTCGACCGGGACCTGCGGCGCGAGCTGCCCTTCCCCGGCAGCCGGTCGGTCGCCGACGGCCTGCTCGACGCGTACGACAACACCCTCCGCAGGCCCTCCCGCACGGTCTACGTCCTGGACACCTCCGGGTCGATGGCCGGCGAGCGGCTGGCCCGGCTGAAGGAGGCGCTCGCCGAGCTGACCGGAGACTTCCGGGACCGCGAGGAGGTGACCCTGATGCCGTTCGGCAGCGCCGTGAAGACCGGCGAGGTGCGCACGTACACGGTGGACCCGAAGGACCCGGCGAAGGCCAGGGACGCCATCCGCGCCGACGCCGGGCGGCTCACCGCCTCCGGCGGCACCGCGGTCTACTCCAGCCTCACCGAGGCGTACCGCAGCCTGGGCGCCGCGCCCCGCGACACCTTCACCTCGGTGGTGCTCATGACGGACGGGGAGAACACCGACGGGATGGCGGCCGGCGAGTTCGACGCCTTCTTCCGCGGCCTGCCCGCCGAACAGCAGCGCACCCCGGTCTTCCCGGTCCTCTTCGGCGACTCCGACCGGGCCGAGCTGGAGCACATCGCGGAACTGACCGGCGGCAAGCTCTTCGAGGCGGCGCAGGGCTCCCTCGACGGCGCCTTCGAGGAGATCCGTGGCTACCAGTAACCCCGTGCTCCGCTACGCGGAGTCCCGCAAGAACCTCACCGGCTGCGTCTGCGGCCTGGCCGGCCTCGGCATCGGCCTCACCGGCGCGGCCGGCGGCCTGTGGCCGCTGGTGGTGATCGGCCTGTACGCGGCGGGCGCGCTGATCGCCCCGCCGGAGCGGCCCGACGCCCCGGACTTCCCGAGCGCCGACGAGCAGCTGGAGTCGCTGCGCGCGGACCACGCCACCCTGCGGGAGTACCTGGCCGAGGTGGAGCTGCCGGAGGCGGCGCGGGAACGGCTCGACGAGCTGGACGCGCTGTGCGAGGCGCTGCTCGAACCCGGCTGGGTCAGCGACCCGGACCACCTCCACGTGCTGGCCCGCGCGGTGCGGCAGGACGTGCCGGAGGCGGTCGACGCCTTCGTACGGACCCGCTGGTGGTCGCGGGTCACGCCGGGCACGGAGCCGCCGGAGCGCCATCTGGTGCGCCAGCTCTCGGCGCTGCACGAGGAGGCGGCCGCGATCGCGGGCGCCCTGCAGGAAGCGGAGGAGCTGCGCCAGCAGGCGCACACCCGCTACCTGGAAGAACGCGGCCGCTGATCAGCTATCTTCCGCCCATGACATCTTCTGATCACACCGCCTCCCGTCGTACGGTCCTGACGGCCTTCGCCGCCGCCGCTGCCGCCGGCGCCCCCCTCATCGGCCAGCTGGCCGCCGCCACGCCCGCCGCCGCGTTCGACCCGAACTCGACGACCGAGTACCCCTCGAACACCGCGCTGTACAAGGACCCGGATCTCGTCGAGGGCAACCAGTACGGTCGCCGCTGGCGCCGTCACGACAGATTCGACGTCAAGCTGAGCGAGAAGAGCGACTACGCGCGCACCGCGATCCTCGCCCTGCACGGCGGCGGCATCGAGAAGGGCACCAGCGAGCTGGCCCTGGGCATCGCCGGCTACGACCCGGGTGACCTCGTGGGCGCCGACAACCTCCCGGCCCCGGCGATCCTGCCGACGACGTACGACTACTTCCTGTTCGAGGGCCTGCTCTCCGAGGGCAACAAGGCGCTGCACGTCACCTCGAAGAACTGTGACGACCACATCGCCCTGTCCCTGGCCAGGAGCCACTTCAACGTGCTGTCGCTGCACGGCTGCACGTTCGACCAGATCAAGCTGCCCACGAGCGAGTTCCCGACGACCGGCAACCGCGCCGTCGCCGTCGTCGGCGGCCTCAACCCCGCCTTCCGCGCAGCCCTGGTGACCGAGATCAAGAACGCGGGCTTCCAGGCCGTCGACGCCTACAACTCCAAGTACTCCTCGACGCTCGGCGAGTTCAACGGCAGCCACGTCACCAACCCGTGCAACCTCACGATGCTCGGCATGGGTGCCCAGCTGGAGCTGACGGGCGAGCTGCGCGCGAGCCTCTTCGGCGACTACGACTCCCGCTCGGGCCGCGCGACCACGTGGAACCAGTCGGGCGGCCGGTTCGAGGCGTTCCGTGACGCCTGCCGCCGTGCCGTCGCGACCGTCGAGGCCACCCAGCCGATCCTCTGACGGCCGGAGCCCGGACGTGCGCCGGCCCCCGGAGCCTGAGGGGGCTCCGGGGGCCGGTTGCGTCGTGATGGACCGTCGTGACCCCACTGGTCAGGGCGGTGTTTCGGGGCAGCCCACCACGAGTCTCGAAGGGACTAGCCGAGGCGCTCCACGAGCGCGTTGTACTCGTCCCACAGCTCCTTCGGCGTGTGGCTGCCGAAGGTCTCCAGGTGCGCGGGGACCAGGGCGGCCTCCTCGCGCCAGACGTCCTTGTCGACGGTGAGCAGGAAGTCCAGGTCCTCCTCGGCCAGGTCCAGGCCGTCGGTGTCCAGGGCCTCCCTGGTCGGCAGGACGCCGATCGGGGTCTCGACGCCCTCGGCCCTGCCGTCGAGGCGCTCGACGATCCACTTCAGGACGCGGCTGTTCTCGCCGAAGCCGGGCCAGACGAACTTGCCGGCGTCGTTCTTGCGGAACCAGTTCACGTAGTAGATCTTCGGCAGCTTCGCGGCGTCCGCGGTCGCGCCGACCTTGACCCAGTGGGCCATGTAGTCGCCCATGTTGTAGCCGCAGAACGGCAGCATGGCGAAGGGGTCGCGGCGCAGCTCGCCGACCTTGCCCTCGGCGGCGGCGGTCTTCTCGGAGGCCACGTTGGCGCCGAGGAAGACACCGTGGTTCCAGTCGAAGGACTCGGTGACCAGCGGGACGGCGGAGGCGCGGCGGCCGCCGAAGAGGATCGCGGAGATCGGGACGCCCTGGGGGTCCTCCCACTCGGGGGCGATCGTCGGGCACTGGGCGGCCGGGACGGTGAAGCGGGCGTTCGGGTGGGCGGCCGGGGTCTCGGACGCGGGCGTCCAGTCGTTGCCCTTCCAGTCCGTGAGGTGCGCGGGCGCCGTCTCGGTCATGCCCTCCCACCACACGTCGCCGTCGTCGGTGAGGGCGACGTTGGTGAAGACGGAGTTGCCCCAGAGGGTCTTCATCGCGTTGGCGTTGGTGTGCTCACCGGTGCCGGGCGCGACGCCGAAGAAGCCGGCCTCGGGGTTGATGGCGTAGAGGCGGCCGTCCTCGCCGAAGCGCATCCAGGCGATGTCGTCGCCGATGGTCTCCACGGTCCAGCCGGGGATGGTCGGCTCCAGCATGGCGAGGTTGGTCTTGCCGCAGGCCGACGGGAAGGCGGCGGCCACGTACTTGGCCTCGCCCTGCGGCGGGGTGAGCTTGAGGATGAGCATGTGCTCGGCGAGCCAGCCCTCGTCACGGGCCATGACGGAGGCGATGCGCAGCGCGTAGCACTTCTTGCCGAGGAGCGCGTTGCCGCCGTAGCCGGAGCCGTACGACCAGATCTCGCGGGTCTCCGGGAAGTGCGAGATGTACTTGGTGGAGTTGCACGGCCACGGCACGTCCTCCTGGCCCTCCGCGAGGGGGGCGCCGAGGGTGTGGACGGCCTTCACGAAGAAGCCGTCGGTGCCGAGCTCGTCGAGGACGGCCTGGCCCATGCGGGTCATGGTGCGCATGGAGACCGCGACGTACGCGGAGTCGGTGATCTCGACGCCGATGGCGGAGAGCGGGGAGCCGACCGGGCCCATGCAGAAGGGGACCACGTACATGGTCCGGCCCTTCATCGACCCGCGGAAGATGCCCTCGGAGCCCGCGAAGAGCTCCTTCATCTCGGCCGGGGCCTTCCAGTGGTTGGTCGGGCCGGCGTCCTCCTCCTTCTCGGAGCAGATGAAGGTGCGGTCCTCGACGCGGGCGACGTCGGTCGGGTCGGAGGCGGCGTAGTACGAGTTCGGGCGCTTCACCGGGTCGAGCTTCGTGAACGTGCCCTTGGCGACCAGCTCCTCGCAGAGGCGCTCGTACTCGGCCTCGGAGCCGTCGCACCAGACGATGCTGTCCGGCTGGGTGATCTCGGCGATCTCGTTCACCCAGGAGACGAGCTCCTGGTGCTGGGTGGGAAGGGGAGCCGCGTTGTCGCGCGCCACGATTGCTCCTTGTAGAGGGGTGTATTCCGCTGTATGCCCCGTGGGGGCTGCGACCCGGATGCGTCGTAGCTGCTCATCCGGTGCCGACCGCACTCATTTGATCATCCGCTGCAAACGCCCATATGTCCAGGGGGGTGCACACGTGAGCATCGCCACTCATATCCACGACCTACGGGCGCGTAGGTACGATTCCGTGTCATGACTGCAGCCACACCGGAAGTGACACCGGTCGAGCCCGATCCGATCGCCCAGGCCCCGTCGCTCCCGCTGAAGCCACGGCTGAGAGGCTGGCTGCACGCGGGCATGTTCCCCGCCGTGATCGTCGCGGGTCTGGTCCTGGTCGCCCTCTCCGAGACCCCGCGCGCCCGTATCGCCTGCGGGATCTACGTGCTGACCGCGTGTCTGCTCTTCGGCATCAGCGCGCTCTACCACCGGGGCGACTGGGGGCCGCGCGGCGAGGCGGTGCTGCGCCGCCTCGACCACGCCAACATCTTCCTGATCATCGCGGGCACCTACACCCCGCTCACCCTGCTGCTGCTCCCGGACTCCACCGCGAAGCCGCTCATGTGGGCGGTCTGGGTCGCCGCGGCCGCCGGCATCGCCTTCCGCGTCTTCTGGGTCGGCGCCCCCCGCTGGCTCTACACCCCCTGCTACATCGCGATGGGCTGGGCCGCCGTCTTCTTCCTCCCCGACTTCATGCGGACCGGCGGCATCGCCGTCCTGGTCCTGGTGATCGTCGGCGGTCTCCTCTACAGCGCCGGCGGCATCATCTACGGCATCAAGCGCCCGAACCCGTCACCCCGCTGGTTCGGCTTCCACGAGGTCTTCCACTCCCTCACCCTCGCCGCCTTCATCGTCCACTACGTCGGCATCTCCCTGGTCGCCTACCAGTCCTGACCAGGCAGAATGGACCCATGACCACGGGCCTGAGGGAACGGAAGAAGGAGCGGACCCGCGCGGCGATCCGCCGGGCCGCGCGGGCGATCGCCGCCTCCCACGGCTGGGAGGCGGCCACCGTCGAGCGCATCGCCGCCGAGGCCGAGGTCTCCCCCTCCACCGTCGTCCGCTACTTCCCCGTCCGCGAGGACATCGTCCTCACGGACGACTCCGACGACCGGCTCGAAGCCCTGCTGCGCGCCCGCCCCGCCGGCGAGGACCCCCTCGAGTCGCTCCGCGCGGTCCTCACCGAGGCCGTCGGCACCGCCCTGGCGGCCGACCCGGAGGAGATCCGGCTGCGCGCCCGGCTGATGGCCGGCACCCCCGCCGTCCGCGCCCGGCTCACCGAGACCACCGCCGAGACCGGCCGCCGGCTCGCCCGCGCCCTCGCCGACCGCACCGGCCGCGCCCCCGACGACCTGGAGGTACGGGTCTTCACCGCGGCCGTCCTCGGCGCGCTCCGCGAGGCCACCCTCTACTGGGCCGAGCGCGGCCACACCGAGGACCTCATGGCCCTGATGCACCGCACGGTCGACACCCTCAAGGCCGGCCCGGCGCTCCCAGCGCGCCCCTGACCACCTCGGCCGACCGCGGGTTGTCCGCACACCCCCACACCCCGTGCGGGCAGTAGTCGGTCACCGTCTGGTAGACGGGCCGGTAGGCGGCGAACCAGTCGAGCATCCCCCGCACGTACGCCGGGTTGTCCCCGTTCCTGAAGAGCCCCCACTCCGGGTACGAGACCGGCTTGCCGTGCGCCTTCGCGAAGGCCACGTGGTGCGCGAGCCCGTACTCCTCGCTCACCTGCTCCTCGAAGGAGACCCCCTCGGGCTGGTCGTAGGCGTCCATCCCGATGATGTCGACGACGTCGTCCCCGGGGTAGCACTCCGGCCACGGCACCGCGTCCCGCCCCCGGCTCGGCGTGAAGTCGAAGCGGAAGCGCTGCCCCGGCACCCCGCGCAGCGCGGTGACCGCCGACCGCCAGTACGCCTTCCAGGCCGCCGGGTCCGGCCCGCAGCGGTGCCCGTAGGTGGTGCCGTTCATCTCCCAGCCGAGGACCAGGACCGCGTCGCCGAGTCGGTGCTCCACCAGCCGCTCGCCGAGGGTCCTGAAGTGCCCGTCGAAGGCGCCGGCCGCGCCGCGCCGCAGTCCGTCCCGGACCTCCGCGTCGCTCAGTCCGGCCTCGTTGCGGTCCATCATCGGCACGTTCAGCACGAAGAGCCGCCCGGGCCGCTCCGCCTTCCACCGCGCCCAGGGCGCGAAGAGCGCCGGATGCCCCTCGATGTTGGTCCACCGGTCCCCCGGCAGATAGGTGTGCCCGACCCGCAGCTCGCCGCCGCCCAGCCAGCGCTCCACCCCGGAGATCCGCCGCACCCCCTCCGCGTCGGAGCCGGTGAAGAAGCCGGACGGCACCTGCGGCAGCGGTACGGGCTCGGGCGCGGCACCGGTCCCGGTGTGCCGTTCGCCGGGCGCGAGCCGCCCGGGCACCAGCAGCAGCGCGAGAACGGCCGCGAGCAGCACCAGGAGTGCGGCCCACGGCCGGACGGGCGGTCGGCTCACCTCAGCCGGTCCAGAAGTCCCACCAGCGGGTCAGGATCAGCATCCCGATGATCCCGAGGTGCAGGACGGGCAGGGCGAAGGTGAAGTCGCCGAGGAAGCCGCGGACCGCCGCCGGCGCGGGCAGCACCCCGGTGCGCACGTTGTGCGCGGTGACGTACCAGAACATGGTGATCGTCGCGGCCCAGGCGAGGCAGCACCACAGGCAGAGCGCGTTGATCTCGTACAGCGACTGCTGCATCAGCCAGGTGCAGAAGCCGACGCCGAAGAGCATCCCGCCGTTGAGCCCGAGCCAGAACCAGCCGCGGTACCGGGCCCCGGCGAGGAGCCCGGCGCCGATGGCGACGACGACGCCGTACGTGACGAGGCCGAGCATCGGGTTGGGGAAGCCGAAGACCGACGCCTGCTCGCTCTTCATGATGTTCCCGCAGGACACCACCGGGTTCAGGCTGCACCCCGGCTGGAAGCCCGGGTCCTCCAGGAGCCTGAACTTGTCGGTCGTGATCACCCACGCGGCCAGGATCCCGGCCGCGCCGGTGACGACCAGCAGCAGGCCGAGCGCCCGGCTCGCGCCGATCGTCCCGTCCTGCCGCCGGCCGGCCTCCGCCGCGCCGTCCTCCTGCCGCTGTCCCGGTACACCGCCGCGTACCCCGAGCGTCGTCATCGCGCCGCCCCTTCCGTTCAGCCCTGCACGCGCCGGACCGGCAGCATGACGTGGGCGCACTCCGCGAGCACCGCCTCGTCGGAGACGAAGGCGCGCAGCCGGTCCTCGTCCACGGGCTGCCCGGGGACGCCCTCGGCCCAGGGGCGCACCGAGCAGAGGAAGTAGACCTTGCCGCTCTCGGCGGCCGCCGCCTGCCACTCGGCGGGCACCGGGCACTGCACCTTCAGGAAGGGCAGGGTGAGCACCGCGGTGCCGGCCTCGACGAGCAGCGTGGCGCTGATCCCGGCGTCCTTCTCCAGGTCGAAGAGGCGGTCGCCGACGGAGAGGCCCATGGCCTCCAGGGCCGCGCGCAGCGCCTGCTGACCGGCCTCCGGTCCGTCGCGGCCGTCGCCCAGCGAATACGCCATGAGGAACGGCGTGCCGGCGGAGTCGGCGGTGGCCTCGCTGGACCAGGGAATCACCGTGAGCGTGCCCAGCGGAGAGACGCTGCGCGCCTCGGAAAGGACGTGGGGAGTGGTCATGGAAAGGGATGCTAGTGGGGCAACCACCCTTTCCCCGTACCGAATTCACTCATCCGGCCGACATTCCCCCGCTCGAACTCCCGGCCGCAACGAACACGGGTTTTCATCGTTGTGCCCTGAGGCCCCCTTGTCGACGCCAGGAGATCGCCGATGCCTTTCCCGCGCCGTGTCGCCCTCCGGTCCCTGTTCGCGCTGGCCGTCACCGCCGCCACGGGCGGCGCCCTCGGCCGGATCGCCGCCCGCTCCCCCCGGGCTGCGGACCCGTACGCCTTCGACGAGATGTACGCCGGCCGCCGGATCCGGGGGCTCACCGGGCCGGGGGGCGAGCCGGTGGCCCTGGTGGACGGCCGGCCGCTGCATCTGATGCGGTGCGCCGACGGCGGCTGGGTGAGCCCGCTCGACCACTACGAGTCCTGCCCGACCCCGCTCGCCGCCACCCGCGCGGCCGTGGACGCCGCGGGGTCGGCCCCGCTCTCCCGGTACGCGGCGGGGCACGGCCTCCACTCCGACCCGACGGGAGGGAACCCGCGTGGTGTACACGCGTAAGAACCAGCGCGATCTGACGACGACGGAGCGCCGCAGGTTCGTGGCCGCGGTGCTCGAACTGAAGCGCCGCGGCACGTACGACGAGTTCGTCCGGATGCACATCGACCATTACGTGGCCGACGGCGCCGGCCGGCTGCGGACGGCCCACATGGCGCCGAGCTTCCTGCCCTGGCACCGGAAGTTCCTGCTGGAGTTCGAGCGGGCGCTGCGCCGGATCGACGCGTCGGTGACGGTCCCGTACTGGGACTGGACCCGGGACAACACCCCGGCGTCCTCGCTCTGGGCGGAGGACTTCATGGGCGGCAACGGCCGCCGTTCGGACCTCCAGGTGACCACCGGCCCCTTCGCCCACGCCAAGGGGCGGTGGCCGGTGAGGCACGCGATGACCGAGATCACGTATCTGACCAGGGACTTCGGCCGTCCGCGGGATCCGGTGGCGCTGCCGACGGCGGCGCAGCTGGACGAGGTGATGCGGGAGCGGACGTACGACACGGCCCCGTGGAACTCGACCAGCCCGTCGGGTTTCCGCAACCGTCTGGAGGGGTGGGCGTCGGGCACGGGCAACGAGCGGTTCCGGATCCACAACCGGGTGCACCGCTGGGTGGGCGGCCTGATGCTGGGCGGCGGCTCGGTGAACGATCCGGTGTTCTGGCTGCACCACTCCTTCGTGGACCTGGTGTGGTCGCGGTGGCAGCAGCGCAATCCGGGGGCCGGGTACCTGCCGGCGGAGCCGCCGCCGCTGGGCGACTCCCAGTACCGCAAGGTGGTCGCCCGGCACCAGCCGATGGCGCCGTGGGGCGTGACGCCGGCGGAGATGTTCGACCACAGTCTGATCTACCGGTACGCCTGACGGGGCGGCGGTCCCGGACATGGGCGTCCCCCCGGCCCTGGTGGGGACGGGGGGACGCCCGTGGGGGCCGGGGGCGGATCAGCCGCCGTAGCCGCCGTTGTCGCTCGGGGTGTCGATGTTGGCGCAGCTGTTGCCGAAGGCCGGGTTCAGCAGGCCGATCACGTTGACGGTGTTGCCGCAGACGTTGACCGGGACGTGCACCGGCACCTGGACGACGTTGCCGGAGACGACGCCGGGCGAGTGGGCGGCGACGGCCTCGGCGCCCGAGTCGGCGACGGCCAGGCCGGCTCCGGTGAGGGCAACGGCACCGGTGCCGGCCAGAACGGCGGCAGCCTTGGCGATGCGAGACATCAGAACTCCTTGGATGGGTCGAGCGACCGCAGGGATCACGGCCGTCACTTCCGTTCAACGCCGTACCACGGGCCGGGTCACGGCCTTTGGGCCGAACGGGAGCGGGAAATCGGAAAAGCCCGCGGGAGCGGGCGAAATGATGGCCCGCGGTCCGATGTCCCCCCGCCGTCGGATACGACGGGCGGCACACCGGACCGCGGGCCGCGGCCATGCGACAAGCCTTCCGGTGCAACGACGAGAAGCCCGTGCGGTAGCGGGGAAGAATCGTGTCTTCACCCGCGCGGACCGCGTTCGTACGGAATTCCGAAATGGGGCGTGGGAGAGGGTGGGGGGTCAGTCGCGGCCGGGGGCGAGGCCGAGCTGGGAGTCGAGGGCGCCGCTGAGCGTGGGGCTGACGAGACCGAGCTGCGGCGGGGCGAGGTCGGGCAGTCCGGCGAGGCCGTTGCCCTGCGGCGCCTCGACGGGGTTGCCGAGGACGGCGCCGGGGGTGGCGGCCGCCATCTCGGAGTGCGGGGTGGAGAAGAGCGCGCGGCCGGGCTCGCTGCCCTCCAGGAGCTCGGGGAGCGGGGCGTCCACGAGGGTCCTGGGCAGGGTGCCGGTGAGCGGGACGCTCGGCAGGGTCACGTCGGGCAGCGCGCCGAGGCCCTTCTGGAAGCCGGTCGGCGCACCGGGCACCGGTACCGGGACGCCGGTCGCGATGGTGGGGGCGTCCATCGGCAGGACCGGTTCGAGGCCCTGGAGGGGAACCACCACGGGGGCCTCGACGGCGGAGGCCGGGACGGCCATGGCGGCGGAGGCGAGCGCGGTCATGAGAAGGCCCATGCCGGCCTGAGAGCGCAGAGTCATGCCGTGTGAACGAGCCCGTCGGCCGAAACGTCGCGCGTGGTTCCCCCGTGTGCAGCAACGCCAGGGGCCCCCACCGGTGAGGGTGAGGGCCCCTGTTGACGTCACGTCAGCACGGCTCGTACGTCACGTCAGTGGCGGCGGGAGCGGACGAGGCGTCCGCCGCGCAGCTGGACGACGGTGCCGCCGATGATGAGGGCGGCACTGACCGCGGCCGCTCCCCAGAGGGCGGGATCGCTACCCGTGTCGGGGAGTTCGGGCTTGCCGGGCGGGGTGGTCGGCGTGGTGGGCTCACAGCCGGGCTCGGGGGACTGTCCCGGCTCGGGCTCCTCGCACTCACCCGGCGGAGTGGTGGGCTCGCACTCCGGCTCGCCCTCCTCGCACTCGCCCGGCGGCGTGGTGGTCGGCGGCTGGGTGGTGGGCGGCGTGGTGGGCTCGCACTCCGGCTCACCCTCCTCGCACTCACCCGGCGGCGTGGTCGGCGGCTGGGTGTGCGGAGGCTGCGTCGTCGGCGGCTGGGTGGTGGGCGGCGTGGTGGGCTCGCACTCCGGCTCACCCTCCTCGCACTCACCCGGCGGCGTGGTCGGCGGGTGCGTGTGCGGAGGCTGCGTCGGCGGGTGCGTGTGCGGGGGCTTCGTCGGCGGATGGGTGGGCTCCCCGGGCTCCTCGCCGTAGCCGCCGTCGGGGTCCTCCGCCGCGTGGGCGCAGAGGTCTCCGACGGCCGACGCCACGTAGTCGCCCAGGTCCATGCTCACGCCGCAGAGTTCCGGCGAGAGGGGGGCGTGTGCCTGGCCGTTGCCGGGTCCCGGCGTGTCGCCCGTGCCGGGGTGCGCGTTCGCGGCCAGCGCGAAACCGCCGGTCAGCGACAGCAGTCCGGTCGCTGCCGCCGCGGTGAGTACTTTCCTGCTGATGATGGACCGCATACCGCTCTTCCTCGGGAGAAAGGGAGAGACCGGCGAGGATCCCCCCTCGCTCCGACCGGCCGCGTCCCCCGCTGACGTTCGCGGTGGGACGGTCCAGAGAGTAGGGAGCGGCACACCGTGTGGAGTCGAGGCCACACGGCGACCGGTCAGAAAATCATTCGATCAGCCGCCGAGCGGGCTCGCCGGGAGACCGCCGAGCAGCGGGAGGCCCTTGCCGGTCTGGTTCAGCTGGGTGGCGGTGTCGGTGACGGTCTTGACCGGGGAGCCCTCGGTGGTGCTGCTGAGCACGTCCGACTTCAGGCCGTTGGCGGCGATCGCCTCCAGGCCGCCGTTCAGGCTGGTCGGGGTCAGCGCCTCCGCGGCCATGGCGGGGGCGGCGGCGCCGAGGGCCATGAGGGAACCGGCGACGACCGCGGCGACCTTGGTGGGCTTCATGGGGAGAATCCTTCCTCTGTTCCTTCAACTCGCGTTCCGCACAGGCTTCTTGGGGAATTCCCGTACGTCGCTTACGTCTTCTGTAACGAGAGGTGCGCTCCCCGGAAACTCCAGGAGGAGGGATTTCTCGACACTGCACCCGATCGAAGGGGACCGGTGCTATTTCCGGATGACCGGGCGCACACATGCCCGTACCGGCCCGGCGGGAGGCCGGACCGGTACGGGTCGGGGGTGCGCTCGCGGGTCAGCGGACCGGCAGCGGCGGCTTCACCGGCAGCTCGGGCGCGGCGACCGGAGGCTTCACGGGCAGCTCCGGGACCTCGACGGGCGGGTCGACGGGCACCTCGGGCGGGTCGACCGGCGGGTCGACGGGCAGCTCCGGCGCGTCGACCGGCAGCGAGGGCAGCGCCGGGAGGCCCGGCAGGTTCGGCGCGGGCAGACCGCTGCCGAGCACGGTGGCGACGGCGAGGTTGACCAGGGAGGTCAGCGTGGCCGTGACCTGCGGGACGACTCCGGCGGCGTCCCCGGAGGTGACGGCGGCGAGCAGCCCGGCGACGGCCTTCTCGACGGTGGCGAGCGCGTCGTCCACCACGTCGGCGGGGGCGGCCTTCGCCGTCGCGGCCGCCTTGGCGCCGGCCGCGACGGGCAGGGTCACCGGCGGCTTCACGGGCGACCCGACCGGGGTCTCGGCGGCGGGCGGGGTGACCGGCAGCTCAGGGGTGGTCGGCAGCTCGGGGGTGGTCGGCAGCTCAGGGGCGCCCGGCGCCTCCGGAGTCTCCGGCAGCGGCGCCGGAACCGTCTCCTTGACCTGGTCGAGAGCGGCCTGGATCTTCGCCTTGAGGGCCTCGGCGTCGGCCGCCGGAAGCTGACCGCCGTCGGCCTTGAGGGCGGCGGCGAGGAGTTCGGTCACGGGGGTCGCGACCGCACTCATGTCCCCGAGCGCCTTGGTCTGGGTCAGCAGGGCGGCGGCGTCGGGAAGCGGGGCGCGGGCGGCCCGGTCGGCCGCGCGGGAGGGGCGGTGTTCGTCGGCGAAGGCGGGTCCCGCCATGCCGAGGGTGAGGGCGGCGGATATCGCCAGGGCGGTGAGACGGCGTGAAGCCAGGGGACGCATATGTGTTCCTTTTCCTTATGCGTCGGACAAATGCTCTCCCACCGTGCCTGCGGGTATAGCCCTCCGCAACCGCAGAACTACTGAGCGCCACGCCTCCGTTCGAGTGAATCCACCCCCGGGCCTGCTCCGCCGGGGGGCGTACGCCGTTGCACCGGACGGCGCACGGGGGTGCGTCCGAACGAGTACCGATCCAGTGGCCGCAAGGGAAAAGCCGGTGCGCCCGCCCCGAGGGGAGGGCGCACCGGCTTCGGAAGGACCGATCCGACGTGCGAGATCAGGCGTTGACGCAGGTGTTGCCGAAGGTCGGGTTCAGCGCACCGATGACGCTGACGGTGTTGCCGCAGAGGTTGACCGGCACGTGCACCGGGACCTGGATGACGTTGCCGGAGCCGACACCGGGGGACTTCACGGCGGCGGCCTCGGCGCCGGCGTCGGCGAAGGCGGCACCGGAGGCACCGGCGACCGCGGCGGCGGCACCCACGGTCAGGACGGCGGCCTTGGCGATACGAGACATGGAGAAGTTCTCCTCGATCGATTTCCAACTCGGACTGCGCGGACTGTTCGGCCCGGCTCCCTCAACAACGCTCCTGCTTTTCATCGGTTGCTCTCCCGAACGGGTGACGTTCAACCGATCTTTGGCTTGCGGCAGGGCCATTCGAGCGACGGGCCGGGGAATGGCGCAACACGCACAACGAGGAACCTGCCGCACGGATACGGGAGTTAGCGTTTCCGAGCATCTAATGCTTACTATCGCTCCGCGTCGGGGTTATAACGTTCCCGAACGTTGCTTCCGGGCCCGCCGCGCGTTCACCCATTTCGTGCGGACGACACCTCCTCCTCCCCCGATCTTCACGGGTCTTCCCTTCCTTCTCTCATCAAAGCGGAGAACCTGTATGCGGAATTCAGCGGTTCTTGCTGTGCGTCGCGGCGTGTTGTGCGCCTTGTCGTGCGCGGTGCTGACCGCCGCGCCGCCGCTCGCCTCCGCCGCCGCGCCGCCCGCGCCCGGGGAGGCCGCCCGGATCCCCTTCGCCGCGCGCTACCAGGCCGAACTGCACGGCGGGATCGTGCGCGCCGCCAACACCTCGGCGAAGGGCGCCCGGCCCACCGGGACCTCGAACGACGGGGCGACGATCGGCTACGTCGACGTGGACGACGACCCCAACACGTACAACTCCAGCCGCGCCGAACTGCCGGTGCCGGCCGGCGCCCGGGTCGCCTGGGCCCGGCTGTACTGGGGCGGCAACCTGCGCGTGGGCGAGCAGAAGCCGCCGAAGGACAACGGGCGGGTGCTGATCGCGGAGCCCGGCGGGCGGTACAAGGCCGTGCTCGCCGACACCCTGACGGGCCATCGGACCGCCGACGGCGCCGACGCCTTCCAGGCGTCCGCCGACGTCACCGAGCTGGTCCGGTGGGCCACGCCGGGGCAGTGGACGGTCGCCCAGGTGAACGTCGCCATGGGCCGCAGCGAGGTGGGCGGCTGGGGCGGCTGGACGCTGGTCGCCGCGTACGAGAAGGACGGCGAGCCGCTGCGCCGGCTGAGCGTCTGGGACGGCTTCGAGACGGTCGGTCCGCGCTCCGGCGAGCTGCGCGTCGCACTCGACGGGCACCGTTATCCGAAGGACACCGAGGGGCGTCTCGGAGTCGTCGCCTATGACGGCGACCGGGGGACTTCCGGGGATTACCTGGAGGTACGGACGAGTCGCCAGAAGGGCACCCTGCTCGGGGATTCCGCCAATTCCGTGAACGACGTGCTGAACTCCAGCATCACCGAATTCGGCAGGGCCGGGACGACACGCTTCCCCGCCGCCCGGAACACCCTCGGGTACGACTCCGACATCTTCGATCTGCGGGGGGCGCTGCGCCAGGGAGCCGATCGTGTCCAGGTGCGGCTCGGCAGCCGTGAGGACACCGTCTGGCTCGGCGCGCTCTTCCTGCAGGCGGACGTACGGCGCTGACGTGCGGGCCCCGATCGAGACGGACCCCGGGTCCGTCACCGTCCTGCACGCGGTCCAGCCAGGCGACGGCGGGGTCGCCCGGGTCGTCGTCGACCTGGTGCGCGCCCAGCGCGCGGCCGGGCTGCGCCCCGTGGTCGCCTGCCCGCCCGGCACCGCGCTCGCCGCGGAGCTGCGCGCCGAGGGCGCCGAGGTCCACGACTGGCGGGCCGGCCGGGACCCCGGTCCCGCGCTGGTCCGGGAGACCCGCGAGCTGGCCCGGGTCGTCCGGGCCGTGCGGCCCGGGCTGGTCCACGCGCACTCGGCGAAGGCGGGCCTGTGCGCCCGGCTCGCGGTGCGCGGCCGGATCCCGACCGTGTACCAGCCGCACGCCTGGTCCTTCGAGGCCGTCACCGGCACCACCGCCGAACTGGCCCGCCGCTGGGAGCGGTTCGGCGCCCGCTGGACCGACCGGATCCTCTGCGTGAGCGGGGCGGAGCGGCGTACCGGCGAGCTGGCCGGGGTCGAGGCCGCCTGGTCCGTCGTGCACAACGGGGTCGACGTGGCCCGGTTCGCGACCGACGGGCCCGCCGGGAATCCGGCGCCCACCGTGGTGTGCGTGGGCCGGCTCTGCCGGCAGAAGGGCCAGGACGTGCTGCTCGCCGCCTGGCCCGCGGTCCTCGCCGAGGTTCCGGGCGCCCGGCTCGTGCTCGTCGGCGACGGGCCGGACGGGGAGCGGCTGCGGGCCGCCGCCGGTCCCTCGGTGCGGTTCACCGGCGCCGTCGGCGACACCGTGCCCTGGTACCGGGCGGCGGACGTCGTCGTGCTGCCGTCCCGCTGGGAGGGCATGGCGCTGGCGCCCCTGGAGGCGATGGCGGCGGGCCGGCCGGTCGTCGTCACCGACGTCGACGGGGCGCGCGAGAGCCTGCCGCCCGGCCATGAAGCCGCGTGCCTGGTCCCGCCCGAGGACCCGGCCGCCCTCGCCGCCGCTCTCGGCCGCCTGCTCGGCAGGCCGGAGTTGCGGCACCGCCTGGGCCGCGAGGCCCACGAGCACGTCCTCAGCAGTTTCGATGTGCGGCGCACCGGCGCGGCCGTCGCGGAGATCTACCGCGAGCTGGCCGGAGTGCGGGGCACCGAACACAGAGAGCCGATTGCGCAGTGACCACGGAAAGTACCAGCGTTCCTTCCTCACCCGGCCCGTGGCCGGTCGCGGGCCCGGCGTTCGGGTCCGCCTCGCTCGCCACCCGGCGGCGGCTGTCCGGCCGGCTCGCGCTGCCGCGCCACCGCGCGTCCGCGCGGCCCGGGCCGGGGGCGGGGGTGCTGCGGGCCGTCGACTGCCTGGCCGTGCTCGCCGGTGCCGCGCTGCTGGGGCCCGCCCACCAGGATCCGCGGCTGCTGCTGCCGGTGGCCGCGCTGCTGCTCGTCCTGCACGGGCGCGGCGGTCTGCACCGGCCCGCGGCGCACGTCCGGCTGCTCGACGAGCTGCCCGCGCTGGCCTCCCGGGCCGGGGTGGTGTGGTGCGTGGCGGCGGCCGGTGCCGCGGCGTGGTCGCCGGAGCTGGCGATCGGGCCGCTGCGGCTGTGCGCGGCGTACGGCGCGCACGTCGGGGTCGTGTCCGTGCTGCGGGCGGTGCTGCTCGCGCGCGGGCGGCGGATCGCCCGGGAGCGGCCCCGTTCGGCGCTGGTGGTGGGCCCGCCGGCGGCGGCCCGCCGGTTCGCGGCGGCGGCCCTCCAGCACCCGGAGTACGGGATGCGGCCGGTCGGGATCGTGGGGCTGCCGGACGCGACGGTCGGCGAGCAGCGTCCGGTGGAGCCGGGGCTGCCGCTGCTGACGACGGCGGAGGAGATCCGCCGGGCGGTCATCCAGAACACGGTCCGCGAGGCGGTGTTCCTGGCGGACGAGCCGGAGCTGGTGACCCTCTTCCAGCACTACGGCTGCGTGACCTGGCGGGTCGGCGGGGAGCGGTGCGACGGGCCGATGGGCGAGCACGTGTGGGGGTACGCCCGCCGCCGGCTCGTCCCGCAGACCGAGCGGCGCGGGGCGCTGGCCAAGCGCGCTCTGGACATCGCGCTGGCCGGTCCGGCGCTGGCGCTGGCGCTGCCGGTGCTCGCGCTGTGCGCGCTGGCGGTGCGGCTCTCGGACGGTCCCGGGGTGCTGTTCCGGCAGGAGCGGGTGGGCCAGCACGGGCGCCACTTCACGCTGCTGAAGTTCCGTACGCTCCGGCCGTCGGACGAGACGGAGTCCGCGACCCGGTGGAACGTGGCCGGGGACCGGCGGATGAGCGCGGCCGGCGGCTTCCTGCGGAAGTCCTCGCTGGACGAGCTGCCGCAGCTGTGGAACGTGCTCCGCGGCGATATGAGCCTGGTCGGGCCGCGGCCCGAACGGCCCTACTTCGTCGCGCAGTTCAGCAAGATCCACGCGGGGTACGCGGCCCGTCACCGGATGCCGGTCGGGCTCACCGGTCTGGCGCAGGTGAACGGGCTGCGCGGCGACACCTCGATCGAGGACCGCTGCCGCTTCGACAACCACTACATCGACCACTGGTCGCTCTGGCAGGACGTGTGCATCCTGGTCCGCACCGCGGCCGGTCTCGTCCGACCGACGGGGAGCTGAGATGGCGACGGCCGTGACGACGGCGCCGGTCCTCGCGGGGACGCCGGACGCCCGGGACTGGGCGCGCCGCGCCGGTGCGCTCTCCCCGGTGCTCGCGGTGATCGCGCTGCTCCTGGTGCCGGGCGGCGGCGGGGCGCAGGGCGGGACGGGCGGCACCGGCACGGTCGCCGACGCGGCCTCGGGGCTGCTGGTGCTGGTCTGTCTCGTCCGGGTCGTGCGCGGCGGGGTCCGGCCGCTGACCCGGACGGCGGCGGTCGTGCTCGGGCTGCCGGTGTTCGGTGTCTGCCTGGCGGCGATCACCTCGAACGACCCGGCGTCGAGCCTGCCGGGCGTCGCCCGTTACGTGCAGGTCTTCGTGCTGGTCCCGGCGGCGGTGCTGCTGATGGTGCGGGACCGGCGGGACTTCGCGGTGGTGGCGTGGGGTCTGGTGGCGCTGGCGCTGCTCCAGGGCGCGGTGGGCGTGACGCAGTACCTGACGGGGACGGGCGCCTCGTACCAGGGCGAGGACATCCGGGCGGTGGGCACCTTCGGGGCGACCGACGTGATGGGCATGGCGACGGTGGTGGCGTACGGCCTGGTGATCGTCACCGGGATCGCGCTGGGCTCTCCGGCGGGGCGGACGCGGACCGCCGCGCTGGTCTGCGCGGCGCTGCTCGTGGTGCCGCTGACGCTGTCGTTCAGCCGCGGCGCGTGGATCGCGACCGTGCTGGCCTGCGGGATCCAGCTGCTGCTCGGCGGGGTGCGGCGGGCGGCGCGGGTGGCGCTCGCGGTGGGCGCGCTGGCGGTGGTGCTGGTCGGCGGGCTCGGGATCGGCTCGGCGATGGTGAAGGAGCGGGTCACCAGCATCACGCGGGTGACGGCGGCGCCGGACCAGTCGGTGACGGACCGGTACACGATGTGGGCGGCGGCCGGGCGGATGTGGGCGTCGGAGCCGCTGACCGGGGTCGGGCTGAAGGGCTTCCCGCAGTACCGGGACTCGCACGCCTCGGTGGCGCTCTCCTCCGGCAGCGACACCGCCGGCGCGGGCGCGGGCTTCCGGAAGCAGCCGCTGCTCTCCCCGCACAACATGTACCTGCTGGTCCTCAGCGAGCAGGGGCTGATCGGACTGCTCGCGCTGGCCGGGAGCTGGCTGGCGCTCCTGGTGGGCGCGCTGCGGCGGCGCCGGTCGGGCGCGGACTGCGCGCTGGTCGCGACCGGGCTGCTGGCCTGGCAGCTGATCGACTTCTTCTACGCGGACATCGGCGGCCCGTCGACGGTCCTGATGTCGGTGGTGTTCGGCCTCGCCGCCTGGTGGGCGCTGGCACCCGGCCGCGAGGGGGCGGCGGAGGTGCGCGGTGCGTGACCCGTGGGCCGGCCCGCCGGATCCCACGGACGCGTACGTCGCGCCCCCGGGGACCGGCGGCGCCGCTGCCGTACCGCCGTGTCCGCCCGGACCGCAGCACGGCGAACCCCTGACCGACCCCTGGTCCCCGATGCCCCCGGACGCCACGGACTCCCCGTGCGCCCCGGGGGCCGCCGTGCTGCCGGGGGCCGTGTCCGCGGAGCCCGGCGCCGACGTGTGGGCGCCCGCGCCCGGTCCGGCCGGCGCCTGCGGCGCGGCGGAGGTCCCGGCCGGCGGGCCGGGGCCGGCGACCGCCGTCCTCGCGCCGCCGCGGACCGGGCGGCGGGCGCACGCCCGGGTGAAGGCTCCGGCGGCGGGCGGTCAGAAGCGGGGGTTCCTGGCGAAGGCGGCGGCGGTGACGGCGGGGCTGACCGCCGTCGGGGCGGTGCTCGGGCTGGTCCGGGACCAGATCCTCGCCGGGTACTTCGGGGCGGGCGCGGAGACGGACGCGTTCCTGGTGGCGTGGACGGTGCCGGAGTTCGCGTCCACGCTGCTGATCGAGGACGCGATGGCGCTGATCCTGGTGCCGGCGTTCTCGCGGGCGCTGGCCCGGCGGGCGGGGACGCTGTTCGGGGACCCCGTGCGGGAGCTGGTCCGGGGGACGCTGCCCCGCCTCACGCTCGCGGTGGGGGTGGTCGCCGCGGTCCTGATCGTGGCCGCGCCCGCCGTCGTCGGGCTGCTCGCGCCGGGGCTCTCCGACCCGGGGCTCGCGGTGGACTGCACCCGGCTGACCGCGACCTGCGTGCTCACCTTCGCGCTGGTCGGCTACTGCTCGGCGGCGCTGCGGGCGCACCACGTCTTCCTGCCGCCGGCCGCGATCTACGTGGCGTACAACGTCGGCATCATCGGCACGATGGTGCTGCTGCGCGAGCCGTGGGGGGTGCGGTCGGCGGCCGCCGGGGTCGCGGTCGGCGGGGTGCTGATGGTGCTGGTGCAGGCACCGTCGCTGGTGCGGGCGCTGCGGGCGCGGCCGGTGCCCTCGCGGGAGCCGGAGGCGCTCGCGCCGGGGCTCGGCGGGGACGGGCGGCTCGTGGTGTTCGGGCTGATCGCGCCGGTGGTGGCCTTCTCGCTGACCCGTCAGTCGCAGACGCTGGTGGAGCGGTTCCTCGCCGCGCCGCTGCCGTCCGGGGCGATCTCGCACCTGAACTACGCGCAGAAGATCGCGCAGATGCCGATGATCCTGTCGCTGATGCTGTGCACGGTCAGCTTCCCGGTGGTCGCGCGGGCGCTGGCCGCGGGCGATCCGGAGGGGGCGCGGCGGCGGGTCGAGCGGGATCTGCTGCTCGCCGCGGTGGTGGTCCTGGTGGGCGCCTCGGTGGTGATCGCCGCCGCCCCCAAGATCGTCGAACTGCTGTTCCAGCGCGGGGAGTTCGACCGTACGGACACGGTCGCCACCGCCGCCGTGATGCGGGTCTACGCGCTCGGGCTGCTCGGCCAGACCATGGTCGGCGCCCTCGTCCGCTGCTACTTCTCCGCCGCCCGCCCGCTCTGGTACCCGGCCGCCGCGATGGCCGCCGGGCTCGCCGCCACCGCCGCCGCCGGGGTGCCCGGCGCCGCCGCCTGGGGCGCCGTGGGCCTCGCCGCGGCCAACGCGCTCGGCATCACCCTGACCGCCGTCCTGCTGCTGCGCGGCGCCCACCGGCAGACCGTCCCGGTCCGCTCGGACCAGCTCGGCGAGGGCCTGCTGCGGCTCGCCACCGCCGCCGCCTGGGCGACCGGCGCGGGCTGGCTCTGCTCCGTGGCGATCGACCCGCCGCTGGTCTCCCTCCTCGTCGCCGGCCTGGTCGTCGCCGGGGTGTTCCTGCTCTTCGTCGCCTGCGCCGCCAAGGCGCCGGAGATCCCTCCCCTCCCCCACCGCTCCACCCGATTCCGAAGGACCGCCCATGCCCGCCCCCACCGCGCTGCGCCGCCTGCTGCCGAAGCCGCCCCTGTGGGCGAAGCCGCCCCTGTGGGTGGCGATGTACCACTCGATCACGGACACCGCTGACGACCCGTACGGGGTGACCGTCTCCCCCGTGCGCTTCGCCCGGCAGCTCCACTGGCTGGGCGACCGGGGGCTGCGCGGGGTGTCGGTGCGCGAACTGCTCGCCGCGACCGCCGAGGGACGGGCGAAGGGACTGGTCGGCCTCACCTTCGACGACGGGTACGCCGACTTCCTCGACTCGGCGCTGCCGCTGCTGCGCCGGCACTCCTTCACCGCCACCGTGTACGTCCTCCCGGGCCGGCTCGGCGGCGTCAACGACTGGGACACCGAGGGCCCGCGCAAGCCGCTGCTCACCGAGGAGGGCATCGAGCGGATCGCCGCCGCCGGCATGGAGATCGGCTCGCACGGCCTGACCCACCGGCGGCTGACGGAGGCCGACGACGCCACCCTCGCCGACGAGACCCGGCGCTCCCGGGCCCTCCTGGAGGAGATCACCGGCGGCCCGGTGGACGGCTTCTGCTACCCGTACGGGGCGGTCGACCCGCGGGTGGTCCGGGCGGTCCGCAAGGCCGGGTACGGCTACGCCTGCGGCATCGACCCCGGCCCGCTGACCAGTGCGTTCGCTCTGCCGCGCGTCCACATCGGCGAGACCGACACCTCCTGGCGGCTCACCGCGAAACGGGCCCTGCACCCGCTGCGCCGCCGCCACCCCGCCGAGCTGATCCCCGCCCGGTCGGGCCCGGCCGCGGCGGTGCTCGGATGAGGGTCCTGCACGTCATCACGGGGCTCGGCATCGGCGGCGCCGAGCAGCAGCTGCGGCTGCTGCTGCGCCATCTGCCCGTCCAGGGCCGGGTGGTGACGCTCACCAACCCGGGCCCGGTCGCGATCGGCATCGAGGCCGATGGCACCCCCGTCACCCATCTCGGCATGACCGGCAACCGCGACCTGGGCGCGCTGCCCCGGCTCGCCCGGCTGGTCCGCGAGGGCGGCTACGACCTCGTCCACACCCACCTCTACCGGGCGTGCGTCTACGGCCGGCTCGCCGCCCGGCTCGGCGGGGTCCGCCGGGTCATCGCCACCGAGCACTCGCTGGGCGAGTCGCAGATCGAGGGCCGCCCGCTGTCGGCGGGCACCCGCGCGCTGTACCTGGCCTCGGAGCGGCTCGGCACCTCCACGGTCGCCGTGTCGGCGAGCGTGGCCCGCCGGCTCGCCGACTGGGGGGTGGCGCCGGACCGGATCGAGGTGGTGCCGAACGGCATCGAGACCGGCCGCTTCGCCTTCGTCCCGCGCGCCCGCCGCCTCACCCGGGGTGTCCTCGGCATCCCCGAGGACGCGTTCGTCGTCGGCGGGGTCGGGCGGCTGGCGCCCGGGAAGCGGTTCGACCGGCTGATCCGGGCCGTGGCCTCGGTGCCGGAGGCCCGGCTGCTGCTCGTCGGCGACGGCGAGCGGCGCGAGGAGCTGCGCGCGGTGGCCCGCGCGTGCGGCGCCGCGGGCCGCGTCCACTTCTTCGGTGCCTGCGAGGACCCGCCGGCGGACCGCCCCGCCGGGCCGATGCTTCCCGAACTCCTCGCCGCCATGGACGTCTTCGTCTCCACCTCGCCGGACGAGACCTTCGGGCTCGCCGTCGTCGAGGCGGTCGCCGCCGGACTGCCGGTGCTGTACGTGGCGTGCCCGGCGATCGAGGACCTGCCGGCGGACGCGGCGCCGGGCGCCCGCCGGATCGGCGAGTCGGTGCCCGAGCTGGTCGGCGCCCTGCGCGAGCTGCGGACCGCGCACGCCCCCGGGCGGCCCGGGCGCCTGCCGGTGCCCGCCGCCGCCCGCCACTACGACATCGCGCGCAGCGCCGACCGGCTGATGACCCTCTACGAGCGGGCCGTCGAGAGCCGCCCCGGCCCGTGAACCCCCTCCTTCCAGCCCCCTGCCCGTCCCAGCGAGAGAGCCCGTCATGACCACCACCCCACCCCGCGCCGTCCGACTGCCCGCCCGACTGCGCTCCCCCGGCCGCTGGGCGGTGCTGCCCGCCGCCGTCGTCGCCGGGGCCGCGCTCGGCGGCGGCTACGGGGTCGTCAAGAGCCCCGAGTACGCGGCCGTCAGCCATGTCATCGTCGTCCCCGGCGAGAAGTCCGACCCGGCGGCGGCGCTCGGCTTCGCCCAGGCGTACGGCCGGGTCGCCACCGACATCGCGGTCACCGGCGACGCCCAGGTGTGGGCGGGCGTCACCGCCGCGACCCTGCGCGAGAGCGTGACGGCGGAGACCTCCCCGGACGCGCCGATGATCTCGATCACCGCCCGCGCCCCGAAGGCCGCGCAGGCCGTGTCCATCGCCGACGGAGTGGCCCGCTCGCTGGTCCTCAACTCCTCGCACGTCGCCGGCAGCACCGGCGTGAAGGTCGTGCAGTTCTCCCGGGCGACCAGGCCGACCGCCCCGGTGTCGCCGTCCGCGCCGCTCTCGGCGCTGGTCGGCGCCTGTGCCGGCGGACTGCTCGGCGGCCTCGCGCTGCTGGTCCGGCCGAAGCGGGCCGCCGGGCGCGGCGAGGGCCGCCACTCCCGCCCGGCCGCCCCGGCCGCGGGCACGGCCGCCGTGCCCGCGCCCGCCGCCCACCAGCCGGAACCGGAGGCGGTGTGACCTTGGGAAGAGCATTCCGGACCGAACTGTGCCGGGACACCGAGGGCTTCGGACGGCTGGCGGCCGAGTGGACCGACCTGTACGGGCGCTGCTCCTCGGCCACCCCGTTCCAGTCCCACTCCTGGCTGCACTCCTGGTGGCTCTCGTACGGACGTCCCGGCGCCCTGCGGGTGGTGCTGGTACGGGACGGGGCCGGCGCGCTGGTGGCGGCGGCGCCGCTGATGCGGGCGGCCGGGCCGCTGCCGGTGCTGACCCAGCTCGGCGGCGCCATCACCGACTTCACCGACGTCCTCCTCGACGACGAGCGCCCGGAGGCGGCGGCCGCCCTGGCCGGCGCGATCGCCCGGACGGCCCGCGGCAAGGTCGTCGACCTGCGGGAGGTGCGGCCCGGCGCCGCCGCCGAGCGGGTCTTCGCCCAGTGGCGCGGCCCGCGCCGCCGCCTCCCCGACTCGCTCTGCCTGGAGCTGCCCGCCGTCCCCATGGAGGGCCTGCTCGAACGGATCCCCTCCGGGAAGGCCCAGCGGGTCCGCGCCAAGCTGCGCAAGCTCGACGCCCTCGGCATCGACGCGCACGTGGTGACCGGACCCGACGTGCCGGCCGCCCTGGACCGGCTGCTGACCCTCCACCAGCTGCAGTGGCGGGGCCGCGGGGTCACCGCCGAACACACCAGCGAGCGGTTCGCCCAGCACCTGACCCGGGCGGTCCGGCCCATGGTGGAGCGCGGCGACGCCATGGTCACCGAGTTCCGGCTCGGCGGGGACGTCGTCGCCGCCGACCTCACCCTGATGTCCCCGCGGCTCGCCGGCGGCTATCTGTACGGCGCCGATCCGGTGCTGCGGGAGCGCAAGGTCGACGTCGCCGCGATGCTGCTGCGGCACGGGGCCCGGGAGACCAGCGCGGGCGGCCGGGCCACGCTGAGCATGCTGCGGGGCAGCGAGCCGTACAAGCACCACTGGCGGCCGGAGCCGGTCCGCAACCGGCGGCTGCTGCTCACCGGCCGCGGCACGGCCCCGCTGCTGTGGCTCCACGCCGGCGCGGCGGACGCGCGGCGGTGGGCGGCCCGGCAGGCGCGGGAGCGGGCCTGGGCCGGCCGGCTCGCCGCCCGCCTGCCCGGCCGCGCCCCCGCGTCCTGCGACTGACCGGACCCGTCAGAAGGGCCAGACGCCGTTCAGGGCTCCCTTCCAGTCGAGGGCGGCGTCCAGGTCGGCCTTCCAGTCGGACTCCTTCCACCCGGTGTCCTTGGGCACGCACACCGGCCCACCGATCCAGCTCTCCACCCAGTCCCCGAGCTCGACCTTCCAACAGTCGGGCTTCGGCTCGGGCTTCGGTTCCGGCTTGGGCTCGGGCTTCGGCTCGGGCTTGGGTTCCGGCTTGGGCTCGGGCTTCGGCTCGGGCTTGGGCTCAGGCTTCGGCTCAGGCTTCGGTTCCGGCTTGGGCTCGGGCTTCGGTTCCGGCTTGGGCTCAGGCTTCGGTTCCGGCTTGGGCTCAGGCTTCGGTTCCGGCTTCGGCTCGGGCTTCGGCTCAGGCTTGGGTTCCGGCTTGGGCTCAGGCTTCGGTTCCGGCTTGGGCTCAGGCTTCGGTTCCGGCTTCGGCTCGGGCTTGGTCGGATCCACCGGGTCTACGGGGTCAACCGGATCCACCGGGTCGACCGGATCCACCGGGTCGACGGGGTCGACGGGCCGGATCCACCGGATCCACCGGATCCACCGGATCCACCGGATCCACCGGATCCACCGGATCCACCGGATCCACCGGATCCACCGGATCCACCGGCACCGAAGGCTCCACCCCGTACAGCATTTCCCGGAACACCCGTGACGACTGCGGATTCCGGTCGCACTGCCAGACGCCGTGCGGGCAGTAGTCCGTGATCGTGTGGTACAGCGGCTTGTGGTCGCGGATCCATTCCAGCATCCGCCGCATGTACGTCGGATTGTCGCCGTTCCGGAAGAGCCCCCACTCCGGGTAGGAGATCTGCTTTCCGTGCTCGGCGGCGAAATCGACCTGCTTCTGGAGTCCGTACGGCTCGTTCACGTGCCGGTCGAAATCGGCGCCGGAGGGCTGGTCGTACGAGTCCATGCCGATGATGTCGACGACGTCGTCGCCCGGGTAGCACTCGGTCCACGGCACGGCGTCCCGGCCCCGGCTCGGGTTGAAGTCGAAGCGGAACTTCTGGCCGGGCACGGACCGCATGGTGGTGACGATCCGGTTCCAGTACTTCTTCCAGGCGGTCGGGTCGGGACCGCAGCGGTGGGTGTAGGTGGTGCCGTTCATCTCCCAGCCGAGGACGAGGACCGTGTCCAGGGCCCCGGCCTCGACCAGCCGGCGGGCGAGGGTGCGGAAGTGGTGGTCGTAGTAGCCGGCCGCGCCGAGCTGGAGCTGACGGCGTACCTCCTGGTCGGGGATGCCGGCCTCGTTGCGTTCCAGCATGGGGACGTTGAGCACGAAGATCCGGTCGGTCTTCGCGTTGCGCCAGTCGGCCCACGCGTCGAGGAAGCCGGGCGGGCCCTCGATGTTGGACCAGAGGTCGCCGGGCAGGTACGTGTGGCCCACGCGGAGCTCACGGCCGCCGAGCCAGCGCTGCAGCTGGGCGATCCGGGTCACCCCGAGCGAACCGGAATCGAGGAAGGCTCCCATGGCGCTGGTGGCGGGGAGAGTCGGACCGGGGTCCTCCGTCGTTAGGGATGCGGCGGCGTGGGCGGGTGCCGACAGCACGACCGAACCCGAGGCGAGGAGGCCGGCGGTGATCACCCCCAGCCATTTCCGTCTTCTTCTCGGTGTTCCTCCGACAGGTTCCATGGCCGCTCCTTCACACGCACGCCATTTGACGATCAGTCATTCCGATGTTCAGAAAGTATTCCTAATGAGCCGACCGTGAACTCCGCTTCCCTCCGCTCCGTAGTCCATTAGAGGATTTCATCGCCCAGTTGGGGCACCCGAGATGAAGGGGCGAATGCCCGTGCCTCCTTTCGACACCCGCGTACCCGCAGTCCTCGTGCGGCTGGACCGGAACCCCTTCCATCACGGGACCCTCGGCGCCGCCCGCTCCCTGGGCCGGGCCGGCGTCCCCGTCCACGCGGTCGTCGAGGCGGCCGGCAGCCCGGTCGCCCGCTCCCGGTACGTCCGCTCCGCCCGCCCCCGGCCCGCCTCCGCCGCCTCCACCGAACTCGCCGCGCTGCTGCTCCGGATCGCCGGCGAGATCACCGACACGCCGTCAGATCCGGTGCTCGCCGTGCCCCTGGACGACGTCAGCGCCCTCGCGCTGGCCCGCCGCCGCGCCGACCTCGCGGGCAGGATCCTGCTCCCCGAACAGAGCGAGGAGCAGCTGCTGAAGGTCGCGGACAAGGCCGCCCTCGCCGCGACCTGTGCCGCGCTCGGCCTCCCCCACCCCCGTACCGAACTGCCGTCCGGCGCCGACGAGGCCGCCGCCATGGCCTGGGCGCTGGGGCTGCCGGTGGTCGCCAAGTGGAGCCGCCCCTGGCTGCTGCCGGCCGGATCCGGGCTGCGCAGTACGACGATCCTCCGCTCGCTCGCCGACGTGCGGGAGCTGTACGGGCGCACCCCGCAGGCCGGCAGCCGGCTGCTGCTCCAGGAGCTGCTGCCGCCGGGTCCGGGCCTCGACTGGTTCTTCCACGGGTACGCGGACTCCGCCGGCCGCTGCGCCGCCGGGGCCACCGGGCGCAAGGAGCGGTCCTGGCCGGACGGGGCCGGGCTCACCGCCGTCGGCCGCTGGACGCCCAACCCGGACGTGGACCGGATCGCCCGCGCGCTCCTCGACGCGCTCGGCTACCGGGGCGTGTGCGACCTCGACTTCCGGCTCGACCGGGACACCGGCGCGTACCACCTGCTCGACTTCAACCCGCGCCCCGGCGCCCAGTTCCGGCTCTTCGCCGACCCCGCCGGGCTCGACGTGGTGCGGGCGCTGCACCTGGACCTCACCGGCCGGCCGGTGCCGCCGCACTCCCCCGCGTACGGCCGCCGGTTCGTCGTGGAGAACTACGCGGCGCTCTCCCTGCTCACCTCCCCGCGCCGCCGGTACGCCCCCGAGCCGGGCGCCGTCCGGGGGCCCGCCGAGCGCGCCTGGTTCGCCGCCGACGACCCGGCGCCGGCGCTCGCCATGGGCCGCGCCTGGCTCGCCCATCTGCTGCGCCGGGCCCTGGCGGCGGTACGGCGGCGGCTCGCGGCCGGCCGGCCCCGGCACCCGGCCACCCTGCCGGGCCCCGCGACCCGCGGCTCCTCCACCCAGCTCACCCAGCGATGAAGACGGAAGACACGATGGCGAACGCGAAGACGACGGCCCGTCCGGTGCACGACCTGGTGGTCGTCGGGGCCGGTCCCTACGGGCTCTCGGTGGCCGCGCACGCGGCGGCCCACGGGCTCCACCCGGTCACCTTCGGCCGCCCCATGGAGTCCTGGCACGCCATGCCCTCCGGGATGTTCCTGAAGTCCGAGCCGTGGGCCTCGCACCTCTCCGACCCGGCGGGCGCGTACGGTCTCGACGCCTACGCGTCGGAGCGGGGCACGCGCGCCGAGCACGGCGTCCCGCTTCCGGTCTCCTTCTTCGCCGCCTACGGCGACTGGTTCGCCCGGCGGGCCGTCCCCGCCGTCGACGAGCGGATGATCGCCTCGGTGGCGCCCGCGCCGGAGGGCTTCCTCCTCACCGCCGAGGACGGCGGGACCGTGCGGGCCCGCACGGTCGCCCTCGCCGTCGGCGTGCTCCCCTTCCTGGAGGTCCCCGGCCCGCTCCGGCACCTCCCCCGCCGGTACGTCACCCACTCCAGCCACCACGGCGAACTGGCCGCGCTCGCCGGGCGGGACGTCACCGTCGTCGGCGCCGGGCAGGCCGCCCTGGAGACGGCCGCGCTCCTCGTCGAGGCCGGCGCCGCCGCCGTCCGGGTCCTCGCCCGGGCCGACCGGCTCCGCTGGAACACCCTGCCGCCCGCCCTCGACCGCGGCCTGTGGCCCACCCTGCGCGCCCCGCACACCGGCCTCGGCTGCGGCTGGCGGAACAAGCTGTACGCCGACACCCCGGGCGTCTTCCGGCGGCTGCCCGCCGCCACCCGGGCGCGGCTCTTCGGCTCGGCGCTCGGCCCGGCCGGCGCCTGGTGGCTGCGCGAGCGGTTCGCCGCCGTCGGCGACGTGCGCCTCGGCCACCGGATCACCGCGGCCGCCGTCACCGGCGACGACCGGCTCCGGCTCGACGTCGAGGGCCCGGACGGGACGGGCGTCCTGGAGACCGACCACGTCGTCGCGGCCACCGGCTTCGTGCCGTCCCTCGACCGGGCCGGGGTCCTGGACCCGGCGCTGCGGTCCGCGCTGCGCACCGTCGGGCCGGCCGGCGCCCCCGAGACCGGTGCGCTCTTCGAGTCCTCCTGGCCGGGCCTCTTCCTCGCCGGTCTGCTCACCGCCCCCTCGTACGGCCCCTCCATGCGCTTCGTGTTCGGCGCCGGCTACACGGCGGGCCGCCTGGTGAAGGGGGTCCGGCGGCGGCTGCGCGCCGGGGGCCGGGGCGGTGCCGTGGTGGGGCGGCCCCGCAGCGGCGAACGGGCCGCGCGGGTGGGGGCGTAGACGCGGACCGGCCCCGGGGGGCGGATGCTCTCCCCGGGGCCGGTCCTTGGCCGTCCGCGTGCGCGGAGGCCCGGCTCAGGCGTTGATGCAGGTGTTGCCGAAGGCCGGGTTCAGCGCACCGATGAGGTTGAGGCTGTTGCCGCAGGCGTTGATCGGCACGTGGATCGGGATCTGGACGACGTTGCCCGAGAGGACACCCGGCGAACCGACGGCGGCACCGTGCGCCTCGGCGTCGGCGAAGGCGGGCGTGGCCGCGCCCATGGCCATGATGACTCCGGCAATGACGGCAGCAGCCTTCTTGCACTTCATTTCGTCTGGTTCCTTTCCGCGGCGGAAGATCGGCCTCCGCTGCACACACGGACAACGACAGGCTTCCGCGAAGGAAACCGGGATCTCCGCTCCGGGTGCGGCATTCACTCCGTTGCGCACACGACACAGGGCCGGAGGAAGGATTTCCTCCGGCCCTGCGGCGCGCTTTCCGGATCAGCTGTTGCCGATGCCGTTCCCGGAGAGGACCGGGATGTCCTCGACGAGGTGCGACAGCGGCTCGTCGCCCTTGGCCTGGGTCGAGTTCTCCGCGCACTGCTGGTTCTGCGGGGAGGACAGCACGTTGACGTCCTGGACCGCGACGGGGACGAGGATGCCGACGACGGAGCCGACGTTGCCCTTGACCGGGGCGCCGAGGCACAGCTTGTTCAGCGAGCCCTGGACGGCCGAGAACTGCGGGCTCATGTCGCCCTTGGTCTTCGAGTTGCCGAACGACTGGTGGGCGCCGTTCCCGGAGAGGGAGGTCGTGCCGCCGTCGTTGGCGATGGCCATCGCGGGAGCGGCGGCCGCGGCGGCGACGCCGACGGCCGAAGCGGTGACGGCCGCGGCCGTCATCATCTTCTTGATCACGGTGATTCCGTTTCTCTTCCCACCAATCGACCTGATTGATGCGACCGGATCAACACGCTTGCCGGGGAGGAGGTTCCGGCGCTTCACCCGATCGACTGGGAACCGCGACGAGCGCTGCCCCGCGCGCTCCGCCATCGGGGTGACAGGGCGGAACCCGCCGGTCCGGGGCGAGTTGATCAGGGGGCTCCCTGCACGGAGCCGGTTCTAGAAGGGAACTCCCGTGATCAAGAAGGTCATGGCCACCGCGGCCGCCGCCGCCTCGATCGTCGGCGCCTCCGCCGCCGCGGCCACCCCCGCCCTCGCCATCGCCGACGACGGCGGCACCACCTCCAAGAGCGGCAACCACGCCCACCAGGAGTACGGCAACTCCTACACCCACGGCAACATGAGCCCGCAGTTCGCGCTCGTCCAGGGCTCCCTGAACAAGCCGTGCGTGGGTCTGCCGGCCAAGCTCAACGCGGGTTCGATCGTGGGCCTCGTCCCGATCTCCGTCCAGGACATCAACGTGCTGTCCTCCCCGCAGAACCAGCAGTGCGTCGAGAACTCGACGCAGGCCAAGGGCGACGAGCCGCTGTCGCACATCCTGGAGGACATCCCGATCCTCTCGGGCAACGGCGTGGCCAACAGCTGACGTCCCGCCTCCCCGGCGACGTCCGCGCGTCGAGGGGCCGCCCCGCCAGGGCGGCCCCTTCGCACGTCTCCGGCCCGCTAGCGCGGCCAGACGGGAGTGGACATCAGCCGTTCCCATTCGCGGTCGGGCATTCCCGGGACCGTCCGGCCGGCCTGGGCCCACTGGGTCACCAGGGCGGAATAGACGGGGAATTGCCCGGTCGACCGGACCCGGTCGGCGGTCGGCGGCTCGCTCACGTAACGGCTCTTCGGAATGAAGGCCATCCGTTCCCATTTCCCGGGACGACCGGAATCAGGCGGCGCCATTCTCGCTCCCTCCGCTGCTATTCCCGCATCATTACACAAGCCTCGCAACGGAGTGATTCGGTCACGCGCCGACGCGTCGCGCATCTCTGTGCGAACGGACTCGAAATACCGTGCGGGTATGAGATTCCCGCGTCCGCGGCGGCTCCTGCTCGTACCGGCGGCGCTTCTCGCGCTCGCCCCCGGGGCCCTCGCCTCCGCCCTCGGCGGTCCCGCCGAACTCCCCGCCCCCGCCGAGGGACTGAACCTGCTCGTCGTCGGCACGGACTCCCGGGACGGGGTCACCGCCGCCGAGAAGGAACGTTTCCGGCTCGGCGGTCAGGACTGCGACTGCACCGACGTGATCATGCTCGTGCACGTCTCCGCCGGGTACGACCGGGTCAGCGTGGTGTCGCTGCCCCGCGACTCGCTCGCCGAACTCCCGGGCCCGCACACCGATCTGCGGACCGGCAAGGTCCACGACACCCATCTCGCGAAGATCAACGCGGCCCACGCGGAAGGCGGTTCGCCGCTCACCGTCGAGACCGTCGAGGCGGCGACCGGGCTCGACGTGCACCGCTACCTGCAGATCGACTTCCGGCGGTTCATGGACACCGTGGACCAGGTCGACGGCGGTGTGCCGATCTGTACGGCGAAGCCGCTGAAGGACCCCGCGACCGGGCTCGACCTGCCGGTCGGCACCCGGAACGTGGGCGGCGGCGAGGGACTGCAGTACGTGCGCTCCCGGAAGGCCGACGGGGAGATGGACTTCGGCCGCATCCGCAAGCAGCAGAGGTTCGTCGTCAACATGCTGGACCGGATCCGGTCGGGCGGGATCCTCAGGGACCCGGCGAAGCTGCGGGCGCTCGCCTCGACGCTGCGCGGGACCGAGGCCGCCGAGCGCGGTGTCTCGGTGGCCGAACTGCTCACGCTCGCGGCCCGGCTGAAGGCCGTCGGCCCCTCCCGTACCGAGTTCGCCACCGTGCCCGTACGCGGCTTCAACCCGCTCGTCGAGGGCGTCGGGTCCACGGTGGGCTGGGACGAGGAGGGGGCGGCGGAGGTCTTCGCCCGGCTCCGGGCGGACCGTCCGCTGCCGCCCGGCGACGCGGTCGCCCCGAGCGAGCTCTCCGTCGCCGACTACGACCCGGCCCGGGGTTCTTCGCTCATCTGCCCGTAGGCCGTCCGGTGGACATCCCGGAACCTCCGCCCCTCCGACCAGTTGATCAGCACGGCTCGGCACTCAGCGCGGGCCAGTCATCGAAAGGCCAGAACATGAAGAAGCTCCTCGCGACCGCTGCGGTGGCTGTTTCGGTCGTCGGCGCGACGGCCGGGCAGGCGCTCGCGATCGCCGACGACGGTGGCACCACCTCGCTCTCCGGCAACGGCGCGCACCAGGAGTTCGGCAACTCCGCCACCTACGGCGACATGAGCCCGCAGTTCGCGCTCGTCCAGGGTTCCCTGAACAAGCCGTGCATCGGTCTCCCCGCCAAGGTCAACGCCGGCTCCCTCGTCGGTCTCGTCCCGATCGCGGTGCAGGACATCAACGTGCTGTCCTCCCCGCAGAACCAGCAGTGCGTCGAGAACTCGACGCAGGCCAAGGGCGACGAGCCGCTGTCGCACATCCTCAGCGACATCCCCGTGCTGTCCGGCAACGGCGCCGGCAACAGCTGAGCCACGCCGCTCGGCCACGGCGCGGCCCCGTCGTCCCTCTCCGGAGGGGCGGCGGGGCCGTGTCCGTTCGCGGGGCTCAGCCGAGCCCGCGGGCCAGGGCGTCCGGGTCGGTGACGGGTGCGTCGCAGGTGAAGTGACGGCAGACGTACGCGGCGGACGACCCGGCGACCAGGGGGCGGTCGCGCAGGAGCGGGAACTCCTCGCTGTCGGGGGCTCCGGCGGCGAGGACCGCTCCCGGGGTGGTCGCCCTCAGGGCCGTACGGCGCAGCTCCTGGAAGACCGGGTCGGCGGCGCTGCCGACGACGGCGATCTCCCGGGGGCCGTCGAGCAGGGCCTCGGCGACGGCGAGGCCCCAGCCGATGAAGCGGGGGGCGCGCGGGCCGAGCGCCCTGACCACGCCGAGGGCTCCCTCGGCGGCGGTGCGGTGGGCCTCCGAGCCGGTGTGGGCCGCGTACGAGAGCAGTGCTCCGGCGGCGGCGGTCCAGCCGGACGGGGTGGCGTTGTCGGTGGGGTCCTGGGGGCGCCGGATGAGGGCCTCGGCGTCGTGGGCCGTGTCGTACAGCGTCCCGCCCTCGCCGGTGAAGCGGTCGAGGACGTGGTCCAGGAGGAGGCCGGCGAAGTCAAGCCAGGCGCCCTCGCCGGTGACGGCGGCGAGGGCGAGGAAGCCTTCGGCGACGTCGGCGTAGTCCTCCAGGACGCCCGCGTGGGCGCCGGCCCGCCCGTCCTTCGAGGTACGGGTGAGCCGGCCCCCGTCGTCGAGGTGGAGGCGGACCAGGAGGTCGGCGGCCTCGGTGGCGCGCTCGACCAGGTCGGGGCGGTCGAAGAGGGCGCCGGTCTCGGCGAGGGCGGCGATCGCGAGACCGTTCCAGGCGGCGACGATCTTGTCGTCGCGGCCGGGGCGCGCGCGCCGCTCGCGGGCCGCGTGCAGCCGGGTGCGGATGGAGGCGATCCGGCCGGCGTCGGCGGGGCCCGCCTCCTGGGGGAGCTGGAGGACCGAGGCGCCGTGCTCGAAGGTGCCGTCCTCGGTGACGCCGTAGTGACGGGCGGCGAGGGCCGCGTCGTCCGCGCCGAGGGCCTCCTCCAGCTGGGCGGGGGTCCAGGCGTAGTAGGCGCCCTCGACGTGCTTCCCGGTGCCGTCGTCGGAGTCCGCGTCGAGCGCGGAGGCGAAGCCGCCCTCGGGGGTGCGGAGCTCGCGGACCATGAAGTCGGCGGTCTCCAGGGCGACCCGGCGGGCGAGGTCGCTGCCGGTCGCCCTCCACAGGTGGGCGTAGACGCGGCAGAGCAGCGCGTTGTCGTACAGCATCTTCTCGAAGTGCGGGACGACCCAGGAGCGGTCCACGGCGTAGCGGGCGAAGCCGCCGCCGAGCTGGTCGTAGATGCCGCCGCGGGCCATCGCCTCGCAGGTGTCGGCGGCCATCTGGAGCGCGCCCTCGGAGCCCGTGCGGGCGTGGTGGCGGAGCAGGAACTCCAGGACCATCGACGGCGGGAACTTGGGCGCGCCGCCGAAGCCGCCGCGGGTGGCGTCGTACTCCCGGGTGAGGCCGAGCAGCGCGGCGGCGAGCTCCTCCTCGCCGGGGAGGCCGTCGCCGGCGACGGCGAGGGAGCGGCCCGAGAGGTCCTTCACGATCCGGTCGGCGACCTCGTCGACCTCGCCGCGGCGCTCGGCCCAGGCGGTGTGGACGCCTTCGAGGACCTCGGTGAAGGACGGCATGCCGTGGCGCGGCTCCGGCGGGAAGTAGGTGCCGAAGTAGAAGGGCGCCGCGTCGGGCGTGAGGAAGACGGTCATCGGCCAGCCGCCCTGGCCGGTGGCGGCCTGGACGGCCTCCATGTAGACGGCGTCGACGTCGGGCCGCTCCTCGCGGTCGACCTTGACGGCGACGAAGTGCTCGTTGACCACCGCGGCGGTGGCCCCGTCCTCGAAGGACTCGTGGGCCATCACGTGGCACCAGTGGCAGGAGCTGTAGCCGACGCTGAGGAGCACCGGGACGTCGCGGCGGCGGGCCTCCTCGAACGCCTCGGCGGACCAGGGCCACCAGTCGACCGGGTTGTCCGCGTGCTGGAGGAGGTAGGGGGAGGTCTCATGGGCCAGTCGGTTCGCCATGGGGCCATCCTGCCGCAGTCGGCCCGTACCGGGCGGGTACGGGCCGACGTGCCGCTACTTCGACGCGGCCGGGGCCTTCGCGCCGCCCTTGCCGGCCTCGGCCGGGTCGGGGGTCTCCTCGAAGGAGACGCGGTTCATGTGCCGGTTCATCGACTTCATCAGCGCCCAGACCGCGAGGGCCAGGGCGGCGAAGACGACGAAGCCGAGGACGCCCGGCGTCACCTTGTTCTTGTCCAGCTCCTCGGCGGCGAGGGGGACCAGCTGCGTCAGTGCGAGGTGTGCGCTCATGTCAGGCATTGTCGCGGATGCCCGCGAAGAGATCTTCCTCGGGGAGGGAGGTCGGCACGAGGGACTTGCTGAGCTCGTACTCCTCGGTCGGCCAGACCTCCTTCTGGATCTCCATGGGGACCCGGAACCAGCCGCCGTCGGGGTCGATCTGGGTGCGGTGGGCGATCAGGGCCTTGTCGCGGATCTCGAAGAAGTCGGCGCACGGGACGAAGGTGGTCAGCGTCCGCTCCTTGCGCTCGAACTCGCTCCACCGCTGCAGCCACTCGCCGTACGGGGACTCCAGGCCCCGGTCGAGGAGGGCCTGGTGCAGCGCCTCGGTGCGCGGGCGGTTGAAGCCCTGGTTGTAGTAGAGCTTCTGGGGCTGGTACGCCGGGCCGAACTCGGCCTCCGGGTACTTCTCGGTGTCCGTCGCGCCGTCGAAGGCCACCATCGTGATCTTGTGGGTCATGATGTGGTCGGGGTGCGGGTAGCCGCCGTTCTCGTCGTAGGTCGTGATGACCTGCGGACGGAAGGAGCGGATCTTGCGGACCAGCTCGCCGGCCGCGTGGTCCACGTCCTCCAGGGCGAAGCAGCCCTCGGGCAGCGGGGGCAGCGGGTCGCCCTCGGGCAGGCCGGAGTCGACGAAGCCGAGCCACTCCTGGCTCACGCCCAGGATCTCCCGGGCCTCGTCCATCTCCTTGCGGCGGACCTCGTGGATGTTCTCCTCGATGTAGGGGTCGCCCTGGAGCTTGGGGTTCAGGACCGAGCCCCGCTCGCCACCCGTGCACGTCACCACGAGGACGTCCACCCCCTCGGACACGTACTTGGCCATGGTCGCCGCGCCCTTGCTCGACTCGTCGTCGGGGTGGGCGTGAACGGCCATCAGTCGCAGCTGCTCAGTCAAGACTCGATCCTCAGTGATTCGTCGCGGAGGGTGGTCTCTATAGTGACGGAATCGGGGGGAGGAAAATTCCGCGCCCCCGCCCCGAGAGGACCGATACATGACTGCGGTGCGAGAGCAGCTGCCCGAGGGGCGCTACGGGCGCTCGGCGGACGAGCGGGCCGACCGGAAGCTGAAGGTCGCCGGAGCGGTCCTCGGCACCCTCTTCCTGGTCATGATCGGCTGGTTCGGCTGGCACTACGTCGTCGACAGCAGGATCAGCGCCGAGATGATCAAGTTCGACGTGGTGAGCGACACCGAGGTGCAGGTGCACCTGGAGGTCCGCAAGGACGCGGGCGTCGAGGGCGTGTGCACGCTCCGGTCCCGCTCCGAGGACGGCGCCGAGGTGGCCCGCAAGGACGTCGTCGTCGCCGAGCCGGGGTCCCGTGTCGACCGCGTCTACTCCCTCCGGACCACCGCCCGGGCGACCAGTGCCGAGCTCCTGGGGTGTACGGCGCGGTAGCGGTGGGTAGGGGAGGGGCAGCGAGTCCCGGCGGGTCGCCTGCGGTGACCTGGAGCGACGCCATCCCGATGGTTTATGTCCTCCCGCTTTCCGCCACTCATTGTTAGGCTCGTGCTTTCGCCCACCCGGGAAGCGAGGGTTTTCCGCGTAGGGCGATGCTTTGTATTCCCAGTACCTACGAGGAGCACCTGTGACCCAGACCAGCGACAACGTCACCTGGCTCACCCAGGAGGCGTACAACAAGCTCAAGGACGAGCTTGAGTACCTGTCTGGTCCCGCGCGTACCGAGATCGCGGCGAAGATCGCAGCCGCGCGCGAGGAGGGCGACCTGCGCGAGAACGGCGGGTACCACGCGGCCAAGGAGGAGCAGGGCAAGCAGGAGCTCCGGGTCCGCCAGCTCACCCAGCTGCTGCAGAACGCCAAGGTCGGCGAGGCCCCGGCGGACGACGGCGTCGTCGAGCCCGGCATGGTCGTGACCATCGCCTTCGACGGCGACGAGTCCGACACGATGACCTTCCTGCTCGCCTCCCGCGAGTACGCGAGCGGTGACATCGAGACCTACTCGCCGCAGTCGCCGCTCGGCATCGGCGTCAACGGCAAGAAGGCCGGCGACGACGCCGAGTACGAGCTGCCGAACGGCAAGAAGGCCATGGTGAAGATCCTCAGCGCGAAGCCGTACACCGGCTGAGGCTCCCCCTCCCGCATGGCCGAAGGGCCGGTCCCCCGTGGGGGCCGGCCCTTCGGCGTTCCGGGTTCCGCTCAGGCGGAGGCGGAGCGGTACTTGCGGACGGACAGGGTGCGGAAGACGGCGACGATCAGCAGCGACCAGAGGAGCGAGGCCCACACAGGGTGCTGCATGGGCCAGGCGTCGGACTGGACGACGCCGGGGTTGCCGAAGAGCTCGCGGCACGCCTGGACGGTGGCGCTGAAGGGGTTCCACTCGGCGATGGGCCGGATCCAGTCGGCCATCTGGCTGGGGTCCACGAACGCGTTGGAGACGAAGGTGACCGGGAAGAGCCAGATCAGGCCGCCGGAGGTGGCCGCCTCCGGGGTGCGGACGGAGAGCCCGATGAGGGCGCCGATCCAGGAGAAGGCGTAGCCGAGCAGGAGCAGCAGGGCGAAGGCGCCGAGCGCCTTGGGGATGCCCTCGTGGATGCGCCAGCCGACCAGCAGGCCGACGATCGCGAGGACCACGAGGGTGAGCGCGGTCTGGACGAGGTCGGCGAGGGTGCGGCCGGTGAGGACGGCGCCGCGGGCCATCGGCAGCGAGCGGAAGCGGTCGACGAGGCCCTTGCTCATGTCGTCGGCGATGCCGGCGCCCGCTCCGGCGGTGGCGAAGGTGACGGTCTGGGCGAAGATGCCGGCCATCAGGAAGTTCCGGTAGACGACCGGGTCGGTGTTGCCGCCGACGCTCATGGAGCCGCCGAAGACGAAGCTGAACAGGATCACGAACATGACCGGCTGGATGAGCCCGAAGATGACCATCTCCGGGATGCGGGTCATGCGGATCAGGTTCCGCTTGGTGACGACGAGGGAGTCCGCGATCGACTGGACGATCCCGCCCCGGGGGGCGGGGACGTGCGGGGCGGTGTCGGTGAGGGTGGTCACGCGCCGGGCTCCTTCCGGTGCTTGCGGGCCCTGGCCGGGGGCTGGTCCGCGCCGCCGCTCAGGCCGTTCGCGCCGTTGTCGTCGTCCTGCTCGCGCGCGGCGGCGTGGCCGGTGAGGGAGATGAAGACGTCGTCGAGGGTGGGGCGGCGCAGGCCGATGTCGTCGATCTCGACGCCGACGGCGTCCAGGTCGCGGATGACCTCGGCGAGCAGCTTGGCGCCGCCGGTGACGGGGACGGTGAGCCTGCGGGTGTGGTCCTCGACGGAGACGTCGTCGAGGCCGCGTTCGCCGGGGCCGTAGCGGGCGAGGACGGCGCGGGCGGGGGCGATGGCGTCGCGGTCGTGGACGACGACCTCGACGCGTTCGCCGCCGGTGCGCTCCTTGAGCTGGTCGGAGGTGCCCCGGGCGATGACCCTGCCGTGGTCGACCACCGCGATGTCGTGGGCGAGGTGGTCGGCCTCCTCCAGGTACTGGGTGGTGAGGAGCAGGGTGGTGCCGCCGGAGACGAGTTCCTTGATGACGTCCCACAGTGCCTGGCGGTTGCGGGGGTCGAGGCCGGTGGTCGGCTCGTCCATGAACATCACGGGCGGGGCGACGACCAGGGCGGCGGCGAGGTCGAGGCGGCGGCGCATGCCGCCGGAGTACGTCTTGGCGGGGCGGTCGGCGGCGTCGTCGAGGCGGAAGCGCTCCAGGAGCTCGTCGGCCCGGGTCTTCGCGGCCCGCGCCTTCATCTGGTAGAGCTGCCCGACCATCTGGAGGTTCTCGCGGCCGGTGAGGTACTCGTCGACGGCGGCGAACTGGCCGGAGAGGCCGATGGAGCGGCGGACCTCGTTGGGGTGGGCGAGGACGTCGACGCCGGCGACCGTGGCGGTGCCGCTGTCCGGTCTGAGCAGGGTCGTCAGGACCCGTACGGTGGTGGTCTTCCCCGCTCCGTTGGGGCCGAGCAGACCGAGGACGGTGCCCTCGGGCACGTCGAGGTCCACCCCGTCCAGAGCGGTGACGTCGCCGAAGGTCTTCACCAGTCCCTCGGCGTGGATCGCGCCTGGCATGTCCACACTCCCGGATCATTTCGGGCATTTCTGCCGATCCTAGGACAGTGGACGGCGCCGTGCTCAGCCCAGGACCGTGTACCCCGCCTCCCGCAGCGCCCCCTCCACCTCCCGGCAGTGCTCCGGCCCCTTCGTCTCCAGGTGCAGCTCCACCTCGACCTCCGTCAGACCCAGCCGCGGATCGGTCCGTACGTGACTGACGTCGAGCACGTTCGCGTCCACCACCGTCAGCACCGCGAGCAGCGTCGCGAGCGCCCCCGGCCGGTCCGCCACCCGCAGCCGCAGGCTCAGATAGCGCCCGGCGGCCGCCATGCCGTGCCGCAGGATCCGCTGGAGCAGCAGCGGATCCACGTTCCCGCCGGAGAGGACCGCGACCACCGGGCCCCGGAACGACTCCGGGTCGCTCAGCAGCGCCGCCACCGGGCTCGCCCCGGCCGGCTCCACCACCAGCTTCGCCCGCTCCAGGCAGAGCAGCAGCGCCGAGGAGAGCGCGTCCTCCGAGACCGTGCGCACCTCGTCCACGTACTCCTGGACCAGCCCGAACGGCACGTCCCCCGGCCGCCCCACCTTGATCCCGTCGGCCATCGTCACCGGCGAGTCGACCACCACCGGATGCCCGGCGGCCAGCGACGGCGGATAGGCCGCCGCCCCCTCCGCCTGCACGCCCACGATCCGCACGTCCGGGCGGACCGACTTCACCGCGAGGCCGATGCCGGCCGCCAGCCCGCCGCCGCCGACGCCCACGACGATCGTGCGGACCTCCGGGCACTGCTCCAGGATCTCCAGGCCGACCGTGCCCTGCCCGACGATCACGTCCGGGTGGTCGAAGGGGTGGATGAAGACGGCGCCGGTCTCCCGCGCATACTCCTGCGCCGCGGCCAGCGTCTCGTCCACCACGTGCCCGTGCAGCCGCACCTCGGCGCCGTACTCCCGGGTCGCCGCGACCTTCGGCAGCGGCGCCCCCACCGGCATGAACACGGTCGCGTGCACGCCGAGGAGCTGCGAGGCGAGCGCCACGCCCTGCGCGTGGTTGCCGGCCGAGGCGGCGACCACCCCGGCCGCCTTCTCCTCCGGCCGGAGCCCGGCGATCCGAACGTACGCGCCGCGGAGCTTGAACGAGCCGGTCCGCTGGAGGTTCTCGCACTTGAGCAGCACCGGCGCGCCGACCAGCGAGGACAGATGACGGCTGCCCTCCAGGGCGGTCGTCCGGGCCACCCCCGCCAGCATCTTCTGCGCCCCGCGCACATCGTCGAGCATCAGGCGGTGCAAGGGGCGTCGCGTACCGAAGGTCATGACCCCAAGTCTCGCAGCTCACCGGCCCTGCGGCCGCCCGGACCGCGGGCCCTGAACGGGTTTGCGCACGGCCGGTACGGAGCCCCTCCCGTCCGCGTACTCTGTCCCCCACACCGACCACCCCCGCACGAGAGAGCCCCCCAGCCATGCCCCCATCTCAGGACATGACGACTGAGCTTGATCCCGGTCTCCTCGATGCCCTCCAGCACCAGGTGGCCGTCTTCGCCCGCCGGGCCGAGCAGACCCGTCTCGGCGGCACCGGCCAGCTCCGCAACTCCATGGACCGGGCCGCTTACCTCCTGCTCAACCGGCTCGACCAGGAAGGGCCGATGGGCGTCAAGGCGCTCGCGGCGGGCATGGGGATCGACTCCTCGACCGTCACCCGCCAGGTCGCCCCGCTCGTCGACTCCGGCCTCGTCAGCCGCGCCTCGCACCCCGAGGACGGCCGCGCCGTCGTCCTCCAGCTCTCCCCGCGCGGCCTCGACCGCCTGGAGGAGGTCCGCTCCTCGCGGCGCACGCTGATGGCCGAGGTCACCGACGGCTGGACCGAGGACGAGCGCGCCTCCTTCTGCTCCCTGCTCACCCGCTTCAACGCGGCGCTCTCCGCCCGCCAGGGCGGCGCCGCCGGTTCCGCGCAGGGGGGCTGACCGCGCCCCCGGGGCAGACCGGCGCACGGGGGTTGACCCCGCTCCGCCCCGGACCCATACATGAGGGATGGGGAACCGGAGCCGATCCGAACACGCCGCCCGCGCCGGGGAGTTCGACGCCTTCGTGGCGGGCGCGGCGGGGCGGCTGCTGCACGTCGCCACGCTGCTCACCGCCGAGACCCGGGCCCGGAACCCGTACGCCCACGCCCTGCTGACCGCCGCCCTCGCCCACGCGTACGCGGTGCTCGACCGGGGCGGCGACGAGGACCCGTACGCGCTCACCCGGGACGAGCTCGCGCTGCGCTTCGCCCGGACCGCCTGGCGGCACCGCGCCGGCCGCGGCGGGATCCTCGGCGCCCTCACCCCCGGCGAGCGGCTGGTGCTGGTGCTGCGGCTGTACGAGGGCGTGCCCGAGGAGCAGACCGCCGCGCTGCTCGGGCTCCCGGAGGCCCGGGTCCGGGCGGTGTGCGCCCGCGCGGTGGCCCGGCTGCGGGCGGCGGGCGCGTCGAGGGAGGCCGCGTGAGGCACGGCGAGAAGGAGGCGGCCGTCCGGCGGCTGCTCGACACCCCGCATCCGCCGGTGCCGGCCGGGCTCGGGGCGCGGGCGGCGGAGCGCGGCGGCCGGCTGCGGCGGCGACGACGGGCGCTGCGGCGGGCCGGCGGGGTGCTGGCCGGGATCGCGGCGCTCGGCTTCGCCCTCTGGGCGGCGGAGGCGCGTCCGTGGGAGGCGCCGCCGGCCGCGACGACGCCGCCGTTCGCCGGGCCGTGAGGACGGTCCTAGCCTGGAGGAGGGGGTCGGTGGGAACAGCATCGCAGGAGGCCGACATGACCAGGAAAGCCGCCGACTGCCGGGACACGCCGAGCGTGTCGGGCTGCTCGCTCTACATCTCGGGCGAGGAGGAGGAAGTGGTCCGCGCCGCGACCGAGCACGCGGTCTCCGTCCACGAGCACCAGGACACCCCGGAACTGCGCGACGAGGTCAGGGCGAGCCTGAAGGACGCGCTGCCCGGGACCTGAGCGGCACCGGGGGCCCGGGTACGGGGTCGCCGTACCCGGGCCCCTCCGGTACGGGTCAGCCCAGCGCCTCGCGCAGGTCCGCGATCAGGTCGTCGGCGTTCTCGATGCCGACCGAGAGGCGGACCAGGTCGGCCGGGACCTCCAGGGCGGAACCGGCGACGCTCGCGTGCGTCATCCGGCCCGGGTGCTCGATCAGCGACTCGACGCCGCCGAGGGACTCGCCCAGGGTGAAGAGCTTCGCGCGGTTGCAGACGCCGACCGCCGCCTCCTCGCCGCCCTCGACGCGGAAGGAGATCATGCCGCCGAAGGAGCGCATCTGCTTGGCCGCGATCTCGTGGCCCGGGTGCTCGGCGAGGCCCGGGTAGAGGACCTGGGTGACCTTCGGGTGCCGGGTGAGGAAGTCGGCGACCCTGGTGGCGTTCTCGCCGTGCCGGTCCATCCGGACGGCGAGGGTCTTGATGCCGCGCAGCACGATCCACGAGTCGAACGGACCGGCCACCGCGCCCATCGCGTTCTGGTGGTACGCCAGCTCCTCGCCGAGCTCCGCGTCGGCCGCGATCAGGGCGCCGCCGACGACGTCCGAGTGGCCGCCCATGTACTTGGTGAGGGAGTGGACGACGACGTCCGCGCCGAGCGCCAGCGGCTGCTGGAGGTAGGGCGAGGCGAAGGTGTTGTCGACGACCAGCTTCACCCCGGCCTGGCGGGCGATGCCCGCGACGGCCTCGATGTCGGTGATGCCGAGCAGCGGGTTCGACGGGGTCTCGACCCAGATCAGCTTGGTGCGGTCGTTGATCGCGCCGCGCACGGACGCGGTGTCCGAGGTGTCGGCGACGGAGAAGTCCACGCCCCAGCGCTGCACGACCTTGGCGAAGAGCCGGAAGGTGCCGCCGTACGCGTCGTTGGGGATGACCACGTGGTCGCCGGGCACGAGGAGCGTGCGCAGCAGGCAGTCCTCGGCGGCCAGGCCGGAGGCGAAGGCCAGACCCCGCCGGCCGCCCTCCAGGGCCGCCAGGTTCTCCTCCAGGGCGGTACGGGTCGGATTGGCGCTGCGGCTGTACTCGTAGCCGCCGCGGAGCCCGCCCACACCGTCCTGCTTGTAGGTGGACACCTGGTAGATGGGCGGGACGACCGCGCCGGTCAGCGGGTCGGCGGTGTTGCCCGCGTGGATGGCGCGGGTCTCGAAGTTCTGGTGGCTGTGCTGGTCGCTCATGGTCAGGAGCGTAGTGCCGGGTGCCGTCCCCCGCCGCGATTCGTCCACGCCTGCGTCCTGGACAATGGACACATGGAGATTCTCTGGTTCCTGATCGCGCTGGGCCTGCTCTTCGGCGTCCTCGGCCCCTACGTGCTGCGCCGCCGCGCCGGCGGCATCCGGCAGGTCGCGCCCGGCACGCCCGACGCGGCCGACCCGGAGGCGTACGGATTCGTCCGGCAGGAGGAGCTGGACGTGCGGCTGCCCGGGCCCGACCGGGATCTCCTCGACGTCCTCGACGTCGTGCAGGCCACCCAGGACTGGCGGGCCGCGTCGCAGCTGCTCGCCGGGACCGGGAAGGACGGCGAGGTCCGCTGGCAGCGCGTCCAGGCGTTCGCCGGCGCGGCCTCCCTGGAGCTCGCCGAGAAGCCCGGCGTCGGCGGCGCCTGGCTGCGGGCCTGGCGCTCGGACGCGCCGAAGGACGCGGGTGCGGCGGCCGTGCACGCGGAGTTCCTGGTGCAGCAGGCGTGGCGCTCCTCGGCGGCCGGCTCGGACGACTTCCGGATCATCCTGGAGGAGGCCCGGAAGGTCGCCGAGGAGGCGGCGCTGCTCGCGCCCGGCGACCCCGTCCCGTACATCACGCAGCTCGCGGTCGCCCGCGGACTCGGTTACAGCCCCGAGCAGTTCGACCAGGTGTGGGCGAAGGTCATCGACCGGGCGCCGCAGCACATGGGCGCCCATCTGGCGGCGCTGCACTACTGGTGCGAGAAGTGGCACGGCTCGCGGGAGGAGGCCGACCACTTCGCGACGACGGCCGCCGCGCGCGCCCCGAAGGGCTCGCTGCTCGCCGCGCTGCCGCTGTTCGCCGTCTTCGAGCACGTGCCGGACGTGGTGCTGGTGCAGGACTTCTACCGCACGGCGGTGGTGAGCCGGGCGATGGAGGGCGCGCTGTACGCGGTCCACTCGGCCCGCCCCGACGACCCGATGCTGGCCCACGTCCGCCACCTGCTGGTCTGGTTCCTGGTCCGCGGCGAGCGCTGGGCCGAGGCGATGCACCAGCTGGTCCACGTCGACGGCCACGTGGGCGCGCTGCCGTGGACCCTGAGCGGCGACCCGGCGGCCGAGTACACCCTGCACCGGAACCTGGCGGTGGCCGGCTACGAGTCGAACGGCGGGAACCCGGCGACGCTGCGGCGCTGACCGGGCGGGCCCCGGGGATCAGCGGGCCCGCGGGAACAGGGGTGCGCGCGCCGGCGTTGTGCGGACTGCCCGGTCCGCGTCGAGGAGAGATGCCGCATGTTCCTGTCCCGCACCCCCGTCCTGCCCGCCCCGGAGCAGGCCCTGCGCGGCCGCCCGGAGCCGGGGTTCTCGGTGCCCGAGCGCCACACGGTGCTCGGCAACCCGCTGCTCGGTCCCTACCCGGAGGGCCTGGAGGTCGCCGACTTCGGGCTCGGCTGCTTCTGGGGCGCCGAGCGGAAGTTCTGGCGGACCGACGGCGTCTGGACGACGCTCGTCGGCTACCAGGGCGGCTACACGCCGCATCCGACGTACGAGGAGGTCTGCTCGGGCCTCACCGGGCACACCGAGGTCGTCCGGGTGGTCTTCGACCCGGCGAAGGTGTCGTACGAGACGCTGCTGAAGGTCTTCTGGGAGTCCCACGACCCGACCCAGGGCTTCCGCCAGGGCAATGACGTGGGCACCCAGTACCGCTCGGCCGTCTACACCCACTCCCCCGCCCAGGCGGCGACGGCGGAGGCGTCCCGCGCCGCCTACCAGAAGGTGCTGACCGCCTCCGGGTACGGCGAGATCACCACCGCCGTCCTCCCGGTGGACGACCGCCCGTTCTACCCGGCGGAGGCGTACCACCAGCAGTACCTGGACAAGAACCCGGCCGGCTACTGCGGCATCGGCGGGACCGGCGTCTCCTGCCCGATCGGGGTGGCGAAGGCGGAGTAGGCCGTGCCACCCCGGCGCACCACCGTGACGTCCCCGGCCCCGGGAGGGGTCGGCGTGACGGCGCGCGGGAACGGCTCTCTTCGGCTTCGCACGCTCCTGGTGCCGCGGTCTCGCACGTCTTAGGGTCGTTCCACCGCGGGGGGCGGGCCGCCTTCCGCGAAGGTCCAGCGGGTGGGTGGGAACCAGATGAACAAAGCCGTCATCATCGGAATCGACACGTATGCCGACGCGCCGCTCTTCGGGTGTGTCAACGACGCCAAGGACGTCGCGTCCTGTCTGTCCTTAGACCAGTACGACTTCGACAGCCTCGTCCTCCTGAACGGGCGCGCGACGCGCGCCAACATCCTCAGGGAACTGAGCAAGATCGCGTACAGCGAGGAACACCACGGGAAGGGGAGCGTCCTCCTCTTCTACTTCGCCGGACACGGCCAGGTCCTCGGCCAGGCGGGACACCTGGTGACGCACGACGCGGAGATCTTCGACCCGGGCATCGCGCTCGCCCAGCTCGCGCAGCTCATGGAGTCCGCGAGCCTCAACTTCGACCACGTGGTGTCCATCCTGGACTGCTGCCACTCGGGCTCCGCCTTCACGTGGTCCAACAGCCGCCCGCTCAGCCCCTCCGACGTGGAGCGAGAGGTGCGGGCAGTCAACGAAAGCCGTTGTGTGCTCGCCGCGTGCCGTCCGGAGGAGGGCGCGAAGGAGATGAACGGCCGGGGCGTGTTCACGGACATGCTGACGGACGCCTTGCTCGGCGCCGCCGTGAACTGGGACGGCGACGTCACGCTGATGAGCATCTACGAGTACGTCGCCCACGCCATGCCGGAGGAGCTCCAGACCCCCGTCTTCAAGGGGGACGTGGCGGGCACCGTGGTGATCGGCCGCGGGTTCGAGCCGCGCCAGGGCCGGCAGATCGACAAGAGCCAGTTGACCCAGGTCCTCTCGAAGGCGCAGAACCTGATCGACCAGTACTACTACCTGCAGCTCGGGGAACTCACCGAGCGCACCGTGCGACTCTCCGGGGGAGCCAAGAGGTGCGCCATCGAGCTGGAGAAGGTGGTGGAGTGGTTCGACCAGACCGAGCAGGATCTGCCCGACGTCCGCCGGCACCCGGACTGGGACGACCTGACCCGTCGCCTCAGGGAGTTCCGCAAGCACCTGTCCGAGGTCAGCGTGGGCGAGGAGACCCGGTTCGGCAAGATCATCCGGCATATCGGGCACGGCGGTTACGGGCACGTGTGGGAGGCCGAGGACGAGACCGGTGAACGCTTCGCCGTGAAGCTCTTCCACGGCAACGAGCTCGACGACGCCGTCAAGGTGCAGCGATTCGGCAACGGCTACCGCAACATGCGCGATCTGCACCACCCGCGGATCGTCCGCGTGCACAAGATCACCGCGGCGCCCTACGGGTTCAGCATGGACTCCATCCAGGGCGACAACATGCGCAAGTTCTACCTCGAGCGGAACGGCAACGCCGAGGCCATCGTGCGGCTCATGATCGACGTCTGCGAGACGGTCCAGCACGCACACGCGCAGAAGGTCCGCCACCGCGACATCAAGCCGGAGAACATCATCATCTCCTATGGCGCGGACGGACAGATGGAGCCGTATCTGACCGACTTCGACCTGGCGTACCACGAGACGAACCGCACGATGACGGCCAACTTCGGCGTCGGGGGCGTGCTCAGCTACGCCGCTCCCGAGCAGCTGTACGAGCCGAACGCGAAGACCGCCCGCAGTGAGACCGTGGACGTCTTCAGCCTCGCCCAGCTGATGTTCTTCCTGGTCACCGGCCGGGACCCCAACCCGGAGAACTTCGCGAAGAACCACGAGATCCTCGCCCACGAGCTGTCGAACTGGGTCGACGACCGCGCCTCCGAAAAGCTCCTGGAGCTGTACAAGCTCTCCACGTCGAAGGCGCCGTCCGAGCGCCCGCAGACAGTGATCGACTTCGTCTCCCCGCTGCGCTCGGCGGAGGCCATCATCCAGGTCGCCAGCGGTTCCGACGAGGTTCCCGAGGAGGACCTCTGCCGCCGCATCGGCCAGCTCTACGTCGGCATGGGCAAGTACGAGGCCGGCGATGGACAGGTGCGGATGGCCAGTCAGTCGGGCCAGGTGGAGATCGTCGCCCGGCTCAAGTCGCTCAGCCCTCCCAGGAGCGCGGTGGTGGAGCTTGAGTGCTCGGTGAACGGAAACATCCCGGTGGGCTCCTTCAAGACCGGGAAGTCCGCCCGGGAGTCCATAAACAACCGCCTCGACAAGATGCTGGCCAAGCGGCACGGCCACACGGTCCAGCGCCACCCCGGCAGCAAGGGGGCGTACCAGGTGTTCGTCTCCATCCCCGACGTGAGTTTCGACGTCACCGGCGTCGCGCGCGTGTGCGACATCATCGGCACGACGATCAGCGGCATCGAAAGCTGGTAGGTCCTCCCGTCACGTCCGGTCGTCGCCGCAGGTGGAGAGGGAGCACCAGCGGCGGCGGCCCGTCGCGTCCTGGAAGAGCCAGCCGCAGTCGGCGCCGGGGCAGGCGCGGAGGGTGAGGCGGGCGGGGGTGGTGAGGAGGTCGGCGGCGGCCCGGGCGGTGGCCAGCAGCGGCAGGCGCAGGCCGGCCGAGGGGGGCAGCCGCCAGTGGGCGAGGCCGTCGGTCCCGGCGGTGAGGACGGCGGTGGCCGCCGCCTCGCCGGCCGTGGCGGCGACGGCCCGGAAGGCGCGCCCGTCGGCGGGGTCGGTGAGGCAGGCGTAGAGGGCGGCGCGGAAGGCCCTGGCCTCGGTCAGGGCGGCGGCGGCCTCGTCGGGGCGGGTCCGGGCCAGGTCGAGGAGCGCGTCGACGACGGTGTCGTCGGCGAGGTCGAGGTGGCCGGCCCAGACGGCGAGGGTGGCGTAGCTGCGGAGCCAGTCGGAGCCGGGGATCTCGGGGCTGCGGTGCCAGCCGGCGTAGGTGTTGCAGAACTCCAGGGCGGGGTGGCCGCCGGTGGTCCAGGGGAGCCAGTGGTCGCGCACGCGGACCGCGTAGAGCGGGGCCGGCGGGCGGTCGAGGCGGGGGTCGGCGGCGAGGATCCGCTCGTGGAGGGTGGTGAGCGCCGGGCCGGGGTCGATGCCGAGTTCGCCGGCCAGGTGGTCGCGGGTGGTCCGGTACGCCTCCAGCGCCTCGGCCTGGCGGCCGTCCCGGTAGAGGGCGGTCATCAGGGCGGCCACCAGGCGTTCCCGGTCGGGGTGGGCGGCGGCGAGCGGGGCGAGGTCGGCGAGGACGCGGGTGTGCAGGCCCATGGTGAGGTGGGTCTCGGCGCGCTGTTCCAGGGCCCCGAGGCGGAGTTCGGCGAGCCGGCCGCCGAGCCGGGCGCGCCGCTCGGGGTCGAGGGTGCCGTCGAGGAGGGGGCCGCGCCAGAGCGCGAGGGCGCGGTCGTGACAGCGGAGCTGTTCGCCGGGGTCGCCGGCGTGCGCGGCGCGGCCGAGGAGGTCGAGGAACTCCCGTACGTCCACGGTGTGTCCGTCGGTCTCGACCGCGTAGCCGTCGTGCCGGGTGGAGACGGTGACGCCGTACGGCCGGAGCGCGGCCCGCAGCCGGCCGACGTAGGTGTGCAGGGTGGCGCGGGCGGTGGGCGGCGGGGCGCCGTTCCACAGCAGGTCGGCGAGGCGGGCGGTGGGGACGGGCCGGCCGGCCTCCAGCAGGAGGAGGGCGAGCAGGCACCGCTCCTGGCGGCGGACGCCGAGCGGCACGGGCCGTCCTTCGTGGCGGGCCTCGAAGGGCCCGAGGAGGGCGAAGTCCATGGTGCGGGCACCCTACGGGGGCGGTGGTCAGGTCGTGGTCAGCGGGCGGGGGTTGGCTGGGGCCGTCCGCATCCGCCGTCGCCCACCGAGGAGTTCACCATGCGCAGATCCGTCCTGGCCCTGGCCGTCTGCGGCGTGCTCGCCGCCCCGCTCGTCACCGCCGTCCCCGCCTCCGCCGCCCCCGCCTCCGCGGCCGTCGCCCCGGGCCCGTGGGAGCCCGCGCCCTCGCCGTCCTGGTCGTATCCGGCGGGGGTGCGCTGCGATGTCGCCGTGCACGGCGGGCCGGTCGTCGACGAGGTGGTGCGGCGCACCCTCGCGACGTACGAGGACGGCACCCGGGTCGTCGAGTACCGGGGCACGCTCGTGGTCCGGGTCGTCAACTCGGGCACCGGCGCCTCCTACGACGCGGACGCGAGCGGCCGGGCGGTCGTGGTGGTCCGCCCGGACCACTCGCAGAGCTGGTACGTCACCGGTCCGATCCTGGCCGGCTTCGGCGAGGGCGGCGGGAACGTGGCGCGCGGGCTGTACACCGTGGACGGGACGTACACGCTGGAGGTCTCGGCCACCGGCTACAAGACCCTGGACCTGGTGCGCGGCTCGGTGGAGCCGCTGTGCGACAAGGTGTCCTGAGCACGGGGTGAGAACGGCGAAGGCCCCCTCCGGAGCGGAGGGGGCCTTCTCGTGCGTCGGGGGCGGCGGTCAGACCGCCGAGCCGGCCTTCCAGGCCGACCAGTTCATGTTCCAGCCGTTGAGGCCGTTGTCGGGGGCGATCGTCTTGTCCTTGGAGTTCTTGACGATGACGACGTCGCCGGTGATCGACTGGTCGTAGAACCAGGCGGCCATCTGGTTGGGGTCGCCGGCGCCCTTGACGTCGGCGAGGCCGACGCAGCCGTGGCTGGTGTTCACGGAGCCGAAGATGGAGCGGGCGCCCCAGTAGTTGCCGTGGATGAATGTGCCGGAGGTGGACAGGCGCATGGCGTGCGGCACGTCCTTGATGTCGTACTCGCCCTTGCCGTCGGAGTCGGTGAAGCCGACGGTGGCGCCGTTCATCCGGGTCTCCTTGAACTTCTCGGAGATCACCATCTGGCCGTTGTAGGTGGTGTTCTCCGGGGAGCCGGCGGAGATCGGGATGGTCCGGAGCACCTTGCCGTCGCGCACGACGGTCATCGTCTTCTTCTCGACGTCGACCGTGGAGACCTGGCTGCGGCCGACGGTGAAGGTGACGGTCTTCTGCTGGACGCCGTAGACGCCGTCGGCGCCCTCGACGCCGTCGAGGTCGAGCTTGAGGGTGACCTTCGAGCCGGCCTTCCAGTAGTCGTCCGGGCGGAAGTCGAGGCGGGTCGAGTTGAACCAGTGGCCCACGACCTCCTGGCCGGAGCTGGAGGAGACCGTGATGCCGCTCTGGACGGCCTTCTTGTCGGTGATCGCCTTGTTGAAGTTGATCGAGACCGGCATGCCCACGCCGACGGTCGAGCCGTCCTCGGGGGTGAAGTTGCCGATGAAGCTGTTCTCCTTCGACACGGTGGTGAAGGAGGAGTTCTCGTGCGCCTCCAGGCCGCTCGCGTCGACGGCGGTGGCGGCGATCTTGTAGACGGTGGCGCGCTCCAGCTGGCCGGACGGCTTCCAGGAGAGGCCGTCGGCCGCTATCTCGCCCTTGACCTCGGTGCCCTCGGCGGAGGTCATGGTGACCTCGGTGAGCTTGCCCTCGGTGACGGCGACCTTGGCGTCGTTGTTGATGGAGGCGTTCTGCGCGCCGTTCTCCGGCGAGATGGTGATCTGCGCCTTGGAGGTCTTCTGCTCGGCGGCCTCGTCGACCTGGGCCTGTGACGTGGCGGTGGGCGAGCCGGCGGCCGCGCCGGCCGGGTCGTCGTCGTTGCAGGCCGAGAGCACGAGTACGCCGCTCAGCACCGCCGCCGCCGCGGCCAGGCTCCTGTTGCGCTTGCCGACCGTCATCACACGCTTCTCCATCGTCGCCGATTCCCTGTCAATCCATCAGAACACCCATGGCACCCCGCCGGTTCCGGTACCGGGGGGTTTGTGGGGAACACCACTGATCGACACGCACGGGGGAGCCTTCCGGTTCCCGGTCCCCCGCGCACCGGCGCGAAAGGGCCCCGGGACGCCGTCCCGGGGCCCGTGGACAGGCGGTCTCCACCGCCTCCCCCTTACAGCCGGTCGTCGTCGTCTTCCTCCGCCTCATCTTCCTCGTCGAGCTCCCACTCCATGGAGTCGGGGTCGTACTCGATCTCCTCGCTGCTCCAGGCGGCCTGGACGAGCTCGACGCCGGGCAGGTCGCGGACGAGGTCGAAGGGCTCCACCAGGTAGGCGAGGGCCTCGGAGGCGTCCTCCCGGACGGCGGCGCGGGCGTGGTCGCGCTCGTCGGCCGGCATGAACTCGTCGGAGTCGATCCGCCCCTCGGCGGCGGCGGTCAGCTCGGCGGGCCCGTCGATCTCCAGGACGATGTCGACGCGCAGGCGGACGTGGCGGGTGGTGGTCTCGGTACCGGTGGTCTCGGAGGTGCTCATGGCTGGGAGCGTAGGGTCTGCCCGGCCTCGGCTTTCCCGCGACCCGCTGGGTTCACTAGCATCGGCGCACCGCGGAGTCCCGCGGGGCTTTCCGTGAGGGAGATCGAGATCGACGTGCCCGCCGCCCGACGCCCGCTGCTGACCGCCACCGTCGCGGGGACCCTGCTGTGCGCCCTCTGGTTCGTCCCGTCGGCGAACGCCTCCGACGGCGCGGCCGGGGCGGGGGTACGGAGCGGGAGCACCGTGCCCGCGACCGGCCGGCTGGCCGAGACCGGCGGGCCGGACACGACCGCCTATGTGCTGGGCGGGTCGGGGTTCCTGGGGGTGGGCGCCGGGTTCGTGGCGCTGGCGATGCGGCGGCACGGGCGCGCGTCGTAGAAGAGCGTGTGAACGGCTGAGGGCCGCCCCGGTGGGGGCGGCCCTCAGCCGTACGTCGTGCCTCAGGCCAGCGGGCCGGTGACCGGCTCGACGGCGGCGACCAGGCGCCCTTCCCGTACGAAGGCGTCGGCGGCGGCCAGGTCGGGCGCGAGGAAGCGGTCCGGGCCCGGACCCTCGACGCCGGCCGCGCGCAGGGCGTCGATGACGGCCTGCGAGGCGGGCGCCGGGGTCAGGCCCTCGCGCAGCTCGATGCCGCGGGTGGCGGCGTACAGCTCGACGGCGATGATCCGGGCGAGGTTGCCGACGGCGGTGCGCAGCTTGCGGGCGGCGGACCAGCCCATGGAGACGTGGTCCTCCTGCATCGCCGAGGACGGGATGGAGTCCGCGGAGGCCGGGACGGCGAGCCGCTTCATCTCGCTGACCAGGGCGGCCTGGGTGTACTGGGCGATCATGAGGCCCGAGTCGACGCCGGCGTCGTCGGCGAGGAAGGGCGGCAGGCCGTGGCTGCGGTTCTTGTCCAGGAGCCGGTCGGTGCGGCGCTCGGCGATGGAGCCGAGGTCGGCGGCGGCGATGGCGAGGAAGTCGAGGACGTACGCGACCGGGGCGCCGTGGAAGTTGCCGTTGGAGCGGACCTCGCCGTTACCCAGCACGACCGGGTTGTCGACGGCGGCGGCGAGTTCGCGCTCGGCGACGAGCAGGGCGTGGGCCATGGTGTCCCGGCCGGCGCCGGCGACCTGCGGGGCGCAGCGGATCGAGTAGGCGTCCTGGACGCGGGGGGCCTCGCCGGCCTGGAAGTGGCCGGTGAGGCCGGAGCCCTTGAGGACGGCCAGCATGTTGGCGGCGGAGGCGGCCTGGCCGGGGTGGGGGCGGATGGCGTGCAGCTCGGGTTCGAGGACCTTCTCGGTGCCGAGGAGGGCTTCGAGGGAGAGCGCGGCGGTCACGTCGGCCGACTTGTAGAGGGTGTCGAGGTCGGCGAGGGCCATGATCAGCATGCCGAGCATGCCGTCGGTGCCGTTGAGGAGGGCCAGGCCCTCCTTCTCCCTGAGGACGACGGGCTCGATGCCGGCGGCGGCGAGCAGCTCGCCGGCGGGCTTGACCACGCCGTCGGGGCCCTCCGCGTCCCCCTCGCCCATGAGCGCGAGGGCGCAGTGGGAGAGCGGGGCGAGGTCGCCGGAGCAGCCGAGGGAGCCGTACTCGTGGACGACCGGGGTGATGCCGGCGTTGAGGACGTCGGCCATGGTCTGCGCGACCTCGGGGCGGACGCCGGTGTGGCCGGAGGCGACGGTCTTGAGCCGCAGGAACATCAGGGCGCGGACGACCTCGCGCTCGACGCGCGGGCCCATGCCGGCGGCGTGCGAGCGGACGATGTTCCGCTGGAGCTGGGTGCGCAGCTCGTGGTCGATGTGCCGGGTGGCGAGGGCGCCGAACCCGGTGGAGACGCCGTAGACGGGCTCGGGCTTGGCGGCGAGCGCGTCGACGACGGCGCGGGCGGCGGCGAGCGCCTGGACGGCCTCCTCCGACAGCTCGACACGGGCGCCGTGACGGGCGACGGCGATGACGTCCTGCGGGGTCGTGCCGGACGTGCCGAGAACGACTGTCTGCATATCCATATTCAGCACCCTACGGATTGAAGACCGACCTGTCACTAGGCAATCCGTCACCGTCCCTCACCGGGGCGGCCCCTTACGGCTCCGGAGGCAGTTCCACCGTCGGGGCGTCGCGGAAGCGGCGGCGGTCGCGGCCGCCGGGCGGGGCGTCGGCGAGGCGGATGACGGTGCCGTCGCGGCCGGCCACCACCGGTTTCGCGGAGCGGGCCGCCTTGGCCTGGTACTGGGCGGCGTCGGCCAGGCGGAAGAGGCGGCGGGCGGACTTGAGCGGGCCGATGGGGTCGCCGGTCGAGGCGACGCCGATGGCGACGCCCTCGCCGAGTTCCAGCTCGGCGGCGCGGACGCACAGCTCCTCCGCCACCGCGACCACCTCGTCGGCGGTCGGGCCGACCGCAAGGAGGCAGAACTCGTCGCCGCCGAGGCGGGCGGCGAGGGCACCGGGGAGGCGGGCCCCGCAGCGGGAGAGGACGGAGCCGAAGCGTTCCAGGAGGCGGTCGCCGACGGCGTGGCCGTGGGTGTCGTTGACGCGCTTGAGGCCGTTGAGGTCGCAGACGACGAGGCTGACGACCGAGCCGTCGGACCGGTAGCGCTCGATGGCCTCGTCGAGGCGGGCGTCGACCGCGCGCCGGTTGGCGAGGCCGGTGAGGGGGTCGGTGAAGGCGAGTCTGCGGACCTCCTCCAGGCGCTCGGCCTGGGCGATGCCCGCCGCGACGACCGCCGCGAGGACGTTCGCGAAGTCGGCGTCCGCCGCGGCGAAAGGTTTCGCCCCCGCCGGCCGGGCCACGTACAGCTCACCCCAGGCCCGCCCGTGCAGCACGATCGGGGCGACCACGCAGCAGCACCTCCCCCGGCGGCGGAGGCCGGCCACCCGGCCGGTCAGCACGGACGCGTCGGCGGTCTCGACCCAGGCGTGCGGGCCCGCGCCGACCGCCCACCGCTCGTGCAGGAACTCGGTGATCTCGGGGAACTGGTGGACCGGATACGTCTCCGCGTCCGGGAACTCCTCCTCGCCGACGGCCCGGTCCCCGGCGTTCACCAGCACCCGCAGCCGCCCGGCGTCCCGCTCCCAGATCGAGAGGGCGCCGAAGCTCCCGTCCAGACCGGCGGACGCTCCGAGCGCCGCGGCCCGCCAGAACTCGCGCGGGGTGTGCGCCGCCGCCATCCCCTGCGCCAGCGCCACCACGGCCCGCAGCCGCACATCCTCACCCATTCCTCCAGCTTAGGGAGGTTTGATCCGTTTTCCCCACTGAGACGTCACAGAAAGTGACAAGTGGTACGAAATTGGATCAATCGCGTTACTCGCCGGGCCACTCCGGCTTCCGCTTCTCGTTGAACGCCGCCACGCCCTCCGCCCGGTCGCCGGAGAAGGCCACCGAGCGCCAGGCCGCGTCCTCGACCTCCAGTCCGGCCCGCAGGTCCAGGCCCTGCCCCAGCCGCATCGCCTTCTTCGCGGCGCGCAGTCCGACCGGCGAGTTCGCGGCGATCCGGCCCGCCAGCTCCAGGGCGGCCGTCCGGGCGTCCTCCGCCACGACGTCCACCAGGCCCAGCTCCGCGGCCTCGGCGGCCGCCACCCGGCGCGCCGTGAAGACCAGCTCGGCGGCGCGCGCGGCGCCCACCCGGCGGGGCAGCAGCTGCGTACCGCCGCCGCCCGGGATGACGCCGACGGAGACCTCGGGGAGGCCGACGACGGTGGTGGCGTCGGCGACGATGAGGTCGCAGGAGAGCGCCAGCTCGTAGCCGCCGCCGAGGGCGAAGCCGTGCACGGCCGCGACGGTCGGCATGGGCAGCTCCAGGACGCCGGTGTAGGCGCCGCGGGCGGTGGGCCGCTGGCGGACCAGCTCGGCGTCGGTGAAGGAGTTGCGCTCCTTCAGGTCGGCGCCGACGCAGAAGGCCCGGTCGTTCGAGGAGGTCAGCACGGTGACCCGGACGTCCCGGTCGGCGGCGAGCGCCGCGCACGCCTCGCCGATGGAGCGGGCCATCTCGGAGGAGACCGCGTTCATCGCCTTGGGCCGGTCGAGGACGAACTCGGCGACGTGCCCCTCCTTGCGGACCAGCACGAACTCACCAAAACGCTGCTCGGACATCTCCTGCGCCCTCCCGGTTAACGACGGTTCACACGTACACCGGGAGGGATCTTAGGTCGGGCGGCGGTTCAGGAGCCAGGGCTCCACGACGCCGAGGCCGCGCACGGACCGCTGCCACATCGGCTGGAGCGCGAAGCGGTACGTCTCCGAGGCCCGGCCCTCCTTCTCGGCGCGGGCGGCCTGCTCCGCCGCCTCGGCCTCGGAGACGGGCACCTCGCCGGTGCGGGTCAGCTCCTCGGCGAAGGCGCTGTCGACCAGGACGGCGTCCTTCGGCGCTATCGAGGTGAGCCGGCTGGCCAGGTTCACGGTGGTGCCGAAGACATCGCCCATCCGGGTCGTCACGGTGCCGAAGGCGATGCCGACCCGCAGCGCGGGCATGGTCTCGTCCTGGCTGAGGGTCTCGATCAGCCGGAGCGCGATCTCGGCGGCGATGCCGGCGTCGTCCGCCGCGTACAGCACCTCGTCGCCGAGGGTCTTGATGAGCCGGCCGCCGTGCGCGGCGACGAGGTCGGCGCAGGTGGTCTCGAACGCCTCGACCAGCTCGCCGAGCTCCTCCTCCTCCAGGCGGCGGGTGAGGCGGGTGAAGCCGACGAGGTCGGCGAAGCCGACGGCGAGCCGCCGGTCGACCATCTCCTCGTCGTCGGCGGCCTGCGCGACCCGGCCGGTGGCGGCGGCGAGCTGCCGCCGCCACACGTAGATCAGGAACTCCTCCAGCTCCGGCAGGAGCAGCTCGACCAGCGGGTACGTCACCTCGGCGCGGGTCATGCCGGGCTCGGGCGGCTCGGTGAGCCCTTCCAGGAAGGAGTCGATCTGCCATTCGGCCAGCCGGGCGGTGGTCTGCCCGGTGGAGCGGGCCACCTGCACCGCCATCGGCTCGCTGAGCAGTCCCGCCTCGACGAGACCGGCGAGCCGCCGCAGCGCGAGCACGTCGGCCTCGGTGAGCGCCTTGGCCTGGCCGATGTCGGCGAAGCCCATGGCGCGCCAGAAGCGGGAGGCCAGCTCCATGGAGACGCCGGCGGTGCGGGCGGCCTGGAAGGGCGTGTAGCGGCGGTCGGCGCCGAGGATGAGCTGTTCGAGGCGGATGGCGAGGGGGTCGTCGGGCGGCTCGGCCGTGTGGTCGACGGCGTGGTGCGGGGTCGGGTACGCCGAGGACTCGGCGGCCGTCCCGGACGGCTCGGGGGGCTCGGACCGGCCGTCTCCCGTGTTCGCGTCGTCGACGGTCACCGGCCGCCTCCTGCCCGTTCCCTGCCGCTGCCCACTGTCCTGCCGATCTGTTCGCCTGGATCGCGCTCCACGATACGACAGGTGTGGGCTGGCTCACGCCGGAACGGGCGGGGGATCAGCCCTCCGCACGCAGGTGGACGATGTCGCCGGCGCCGACCGCCTCGGTCCCGCCGCCCTCCGTGGCGACCACCAGACGCCCGTCGCCGTCGACGGCGACCGCCTCGCCCTCCAGCATCCGCTCGCCCGGCAGGTCGGCGCGGATCCGGCGGCCGAGGGTGGAGCAGTGCGCCTTGTACGCCGCCTGGATCCCGGACGCCTCGGGGTCGCCGTCGGCCCGTGTCCAGGCGCCGTACCAGTCGGCGAGGGAGCGCAGGACGGCCCGGAGCAGGGTGTCGCGGTCGGTGGAGACGGCGTCGGCGAGAAGGAGGGAGCCGGCCGTGGGGACGGGCAGTTCGTCGGCCCGCAGCGAGACGTTGAGGCCGAGGCCGACGACGACGCCGTCCGCGCCGGCCCGCTCGGCGAGGATGCCGCCGGTCTTGCGCTCCTCGCCGTCGACGGTGACGAGGAGGTCGTTGGGCCACTTGAGGGAGACGTCGGCTCCGGCGGCCTTCACCAGACCGGTGGCGGCGGCGACGCCGGTGAGCAGCGGCAGCCAGCCGAGCCGGTGCGCGGGCACGTCCGGCTTGAGCAGGACGGAGAGGAAGAGGCCGGAGCGGGCGGGGGCGCTCCAGGTGCGGTCGAGGCGGCCGCGGCCGGAGGTCTGCTCCTCGGCGACGAGGACGGCGCCCTCGGGCAGCGCGTCGGCGCGGGCGGCGAGGTCCGAGTTGGTGGAGCCGGTGGTGGGGACCACGTCGAGGGAGGTCCAGAGGCCGTCCGGGACGAGCAGTGCCTGGCGCAGGGCGCGGGCGTTGAGCGGGGGCCGGTCGAGGTCGGACCAGGGTCCGCCTGATGCGTGGGAGGACGTCATGCAAGCCAGACTAGGTGTGGGATAGACCGCACTGCGCTGCCGTAGCCGCGCCGATACGCTACGGACCAGTAGGCCGTCAGTAGCCCATTCGCAGTCAACGAACCCCCCGTGACCAGGCAGGGAGCCGCATCCCGATGTCCGAGCCGGCAGAGCAGTACGAGATCGACATTCACACGACCGCGGGCAAGATCGCGGATCTGAGGCGCCGCATCGGCGAGGCCACGCACGCCGGCTCGGAGCGCGCGGTGGAGAAGCAGCACGCGAAGGGCAAGCTGACCGCGCGTGAGCGGATCGCCCTGCTGCTCGACGAGGGCTCCTTCGTGGAGCTGGACGAGCTGGCCCGGCACCGGTCGACCAACTTCGGCCTGGAGAGGAACCGGCCGTACGGCGACGGTGTGGTGACGGGTTACGGCACGGTCGACGGCCGTCCGGTCGCCGTGTTCTCGCAGGACTTCACGGTCTTCGGCGGGGCGCTGGGCGAGACGTACGGGCAGAAGATCATCAAGGTGATGGACTTCGCGCTGAAGACCGGCTGCCCGGTCGTCGGCATCAACGACTCGGGCGGCGCCCGCATCCAGGAGGGCGTGAGCGCGCTCGGCATGTACGGCGAGATCTTCCGCCGCAACACCCACGCGTCGGGCGTGATCCCGCAGATCTCGCTGGTCGTCGGCCCGTGCGCGGGCGGTGCGGTGTACTCCCCCGCGATCACCGACTTCACGGTGATGGTGGACCAGACCTCGCACATGTTCATCACGGGGCCGGACGTCATCAAGACGGTGACCGGCGAGGACGTGGGCTTCGAGGAGCTGGGCGGCGCCCGGACGCACAACACGACGTCGGGCGTGGCGCACCACATGGCGGGTGACGAGAAGGACGCCATCGAGTACGTGAAGCAGCTGCTCTCGTACCTGCCGTCGAACAACCTCTCGGAGGCGCCGGCCTTCCCGGAGACGGCGGAGACGGAGGTGTCGGCCGAGGACCTGGAGCTCGACACGCTGATCCCGGACTCGGCGAACCAGCCGTACGACATGCACAAGGTCATCGAGCACGTCGTCGACGACGGCGAGTTCCTGGAGACGCAGGCGCTGTTCGCGCCGAACATCCTGACCGGCTTCGGCCGGGTGGAGGGCTTCCCGGTCGGCATCGTCGCCAACCAGCCGATGCAGTTCGCGGGCTGTCTGGACATCAACGCCTCGGAGAAGGCCGCGCGGTTCGTGCGCACCTGCGACGCCTTCAACATCCCGGTGCTGACCTTCGTGGACGTGCCGGGCTTCCTGCCGGGCGTGGACCAGGAGTACGGCGGCATCATCCGGCGCGGCGCGAAGCTGATCTACGCGTACGCCGAGGCGACCGTCCCGCTGATCACGGTCATCACCCGCAAGGCGTTCGGCGGTGCCTACGACGTCATGGGCTCCAAGCACCTGGGCGCCGACCTGAACCTGGCGTGGCCGACGGCGCAGATCGCCGTCATGGGCGCGCAGGGCGCGGTGAACATCCTGCACCGGCGGACGATCGCGGAGGCGGAGGCGAACGGCGAGGACGTCGAGGCGGTGCGGGCGCGGCTGATCCAGGAGTACGAGGACACGCTGCTCAACCCGTACATCGCGGCCGAGCGCGGTTACGTCGACGGGGTGGTCCTGCCGTCGGAGACCCGCCCGCAGATCGTGAAGGGGCTGCGTCAGCTCCGCACGAAGCGGGAATCCCTGCCCCCGAAGAAGCACGGCAACATCCCGCTCTAGCCCTCGGGAGGGACAGCACGATGATCAAGGTCGTACGAGGCAACCCGACGCCCGAGGAGCTGGCCGCCGCACTGGCGGTGGTCCAGGCCCGGGCCGCGGCCACGGCGGCGGCGTCCGCGCGGGACGGCGGCCCGGCGGTACCGGAGGGCTGGTCGGATCCAGCGCGGATCGCACGTACGGTGCGGCAGCGGCCGGGCCCGCGGGCCTGGGCGCGGTCCTACTGGCCGGTCTGAACGGCGGCGTGACACGAGCGAAGGCCGGACCCCGTGTGCGGGGGGTCCGGCCTTCGTCGTACCCGCTCAACGCTTCCTGAGGAAGACGGCGGAGGCGAGGGCGGCGAGGAGGACGAGGGCGGCGTTGACGGCGACCGCCCGGGCGATGCCTCCGGGCAGGGTGGCGGCGGTGACGACGACGGCGCTCATGACCGGGGTGCCGAGGGTGATGCCGATCTGCTGGGTCATGGTGGCGATGCCGGTGGCCATGCCCTGCTCGCTGTCGGGGAGGCCGGAGGTGGCGGTGACCATGAAGCCGACGATGGCGAGCATGTTGCCGACGCCGCCGGCGAAGGTGGCCGCGAGGAGCAGTCCGTACGTGCTCCGCTCGTCGCCGATGCCGAGGAGGGCGAGGGTGGCGGCGGCCTGGAGGGCGCCGCCGGCGACGAGGGCGGCGCGGGGCGAGTACCGGCCCAGGAAGCGGGGGGCGAGCAGGCCGCCGAGGACGGTGCCGGCGCCGAGGACGCCGAAGGAGAGGCCGGCGGCGAGCGGGGAGAAGCCGAGCACGTCCTGGAGGTGCAGGGTCATCAGGAAGACCAGCGAGGTCTCGGTGGCGAAGGCGGCGAGCCCGGCGAGGTTGCCCCAGACGACGGTGCGGCGGCGGAGGATCCGGAGCGGGACGAGCGGCTCCGGGGAGCGCCTCTCGACGAAGGGGAAGGCGGTGAGCAGGGCGGCGGCCGCGGCGAGGGGGAGGAGGGTGGCGGGGGCGGCCCAGCCGTGCTCGCCGGCGGCGGTGAGGCCGAGGACGAGGGCGAGCAGGCCGCCGGTGACGGTGACCGCGCCGGGGACGTCGAGCCGGGGGCGGACGGCGGGGCGGCTCTCCTTCAGGACGGCGGGGGCGACGAGCAGGACGGCGAGCGCGACCGGCACGTTGACGAGGAAGGCCCAGCGCCAGGAGAGCAGGTCGGTGAGGACGCCGCCGAGGACGGCTCCGGTGGTGAAGCCGGCGGACATGAGGGCGCCGTTGAGGCCGAGGGCCCGGTCGCGGAGCGGGCCCTCGGGGAAGGCGGAGGTGAGCAGGGAGAGGCCGGCGGGGGTGACGGCGGCGGTGGCGAGGCCCTGGGCGACGCGGGCGGCCATGAGGAGTTCGGGGGTGGTGGCCAGGCCGCCGGCGAGGGAGGCGGCGCCGAGGACGGCCATGCCGCCGAGGAAGACGCGGCGGCGGCCGAGGAGGTCGGCGAGGCGGCCGAAGAGGAGGGTGAAGCCGGCGGCGGCGAGGGCGAAGCCGGTGGCGATCCACTGGAGTCCGCCGAGGGAGAAGCCGAGTCCTTCGCCGATGACGGGGAGGGCGACGTTCAGGATCGAGAAGTCGACGGCCAGCATGAACTGGGCGACGAGGAGGACGACGAGGACGAGCCGCGTCCGCCCGTCCATGCGGGCGGCCGGGGCGGCGGCGGGAGGAGCGTCGAGCGCGACCATGACGGGACCCCTTAATGGGAGCTTGGTTCCGTTAAGATGAACGAGACCGTAGCAGACCGACCCGCCTTAACGGAACAGGAGACCCATTTGAGCGAGAGCCCGTCGGCCGTGCCCGGCACCCAGCGCCCCGGAGGCCGTACCGCCAAAGTGCGCCGGGCCGTCCTCGACGCCACCCAGGAGACCCTCGCCACCGGCGGGTTCCCCGCCCTGAACATGGATCAGATCGCCGCCGCCGCCGGCGTCGGCAAGACCACCGTCTACCGCCGCTGGGGCACCCCCGCCGGCCTCGTCGCCGACCTCCTGACCGACATGGCCGAGCAGTCCCTGCCCGCCGCCGACACCGGCACCCTCGCCGGCGACCTGCGCGCCAACGCCGTCCTCGTCCGGGAGACCCTCACCGACCCGCGGATGGGCGCCGTCTTCCGCGCCGTCATCGCCGCCGCCGCCTGCGACGAGGGCTGCGCCCGGGCCCTGCACGGCTTCTACCGCACCCGCCTGGCCGAATGGGCCCCGGTCGCCGAGCGGGCCGCCGCCCGCGGCGAACTCCCCGCCGGCACCGACCCGCTGGAACTGCTCCGGGCCGTCTCCGCGCCGCTCTACTACCGCTTCGCCGTCACCCGGGAGGAGCTGACCGCCGCCGACGCCGAACGGGCCGTCACGGCCGCCCTGGCCGCCGCCGCGGCGGGCGCGTACATCCCCTGAGGAGTTCCCCGGGGAATTCCCTGAAGACTCCCCCGCGGGCTCCCCCGCGGACTCCCCTGAGGGCGACTTCCGGGGGCGCTTGAGTACCCGTACTCAGGCGCCCCGGCCGTCCCGGCGGCAGGATCGGGGGCATGCTGTGGTCCGACCCGGAGAACAAGCCTCCGAAGTTCCTGCGCGAGACCCAGGAGATGCTCCGCAGATCGGGCGTTCTCCTGGCGCTGGCCATCGTCGTCCTGATGCTCGTCATGGGCGCGCGCTGAGTACGCTGCCCTCATGACTGCTGATCACCCGGGCGGCACGCCCCGCCGGCTCGTCCTCGCCTCCGCCTCCCCCGCCCGGCTCGGCCTGCTCCGCCAGGCCGGCCTCGCACCCGAGGTGATCGTCAGCGGCGTGGACGAGGACAAGGTCCACGCCCCCACCCCGGCCGAGCTCGCGCTGACGCTCGCCGAGGCCAAGGCCGCACACGTCGCCGCCCGCCCGGAGGCGAGCGGCGCCCTGGTGATCGGCTGCGACTCGGTCCTGGAGCTGGACGGCCGCGCCCTGGGCAAGCCCGCCGACGCGGACGAGGCCACCGCCCGCTGGAAGGAGATGCGGGGCCGGGTCGGCATCCTCCAGACCGGCCACTGCGTCTACGACACGACGGCCAAGCGGTACGAGTCGGCCACGGCCTCCACGGTGGTGCGGTTCGGCGAGCCGACGGACGAGGAGATCGCGGCGTACGTGGCGAGCGGCGAACCGCTGCACGTGGCGGGCGCGTTCACCCTGGACGGCCGGTCGGCGCCGTTCATCGAGGGCATCGACGGCGACCCGGGCAACGTCATCGGCCTGTCGCTGCCGCTGCTGCGCCGGCTCCTCGCCAAGCTCGACGTGGGCATCACCGAGCTCTGGAGCGCCTGAGCCGCCGTCAGGCCGTCGCGGCCCCGGCCTCACCGGCCGCGGGCTTCCCGGCCCCGGACTGCTCGACGGAGGACTTCCGGGCGGGCTTCTCCCCGGCGGGCTCCTTCCCGTACATGACCAGGGTGAGCACGATCAGCCCGACGACGGTCATCAGGACGGCGAAGGCGCCCCAGCCGATCAGGGCGGCCGCGACGGCGCCCAGCAGACCGTGGACGACCGCGCAGCCGATCAGCAGCCCGCGGCCGAAGCGGCCGGGACCGCGGTCGTGCAGGCCCGCCAGGAGCGCGACGAGGGCGCAGAGCGCGAGGGCGAGGCCGGAGCCGATGCCGAGGGCCCAGGTGCCGGTGACCATGTGGTCGGGATCCAGGCCGTCGAGGGACATCGACTGGACCTCCACGAACCGGGCCATGATCGCGTTGACGCCGACGATGGCGGGCGCCTCCACGAGGAGCACGGCGGCCGTGACGAGCGCGATCGGTCTGCGGGCCACTCGGCCACCCCCTGGATTCGCCTGTTACCGACAGTACGGTCGACTGCGCGAAGGCTACTGGCCGGTAAACCCACGGACAAGAGTTCGCACACGATGGCCGAAGCGCGCCGGTCCGGCAAAGAATCATTGAGCCATTCGTAGGGACTCCACAAAGAAACCCGAATGGCGACTGGCTCCGCTAACAGAGACCTGCGCCACACCGCGGAGCTACTGTGCCGTCAAGGAACCCTGCGTACCGTGGTGCGACAAGGGATTTCACGACCCGAGCGACCGCCGGTTCACTCTCCGTGTGGGCAAGCTCACCCCTGGGGACGGGTCGAGGGGCCGTGTCGGCAGTCCCTAAACTCAGCTTGTTTCAAGGAGGGAGCCATCGTGCGCAAGGTGCTCATCGCCAACCGTGGCGAAATCGCTGTTCGTGTCGCCCGTGCCTGCCGGGATGCCGGGATCGCCAGCGTAGCCGTCTACGCCGACCCGGACCGGGACGCTCTGCACGTCCGCGCGGCCGACGAGGCGTTCGCCCTGGGCGGTGACACCCCGGCCACCAGCTACCTGGACATGGCCAAGGTGCTCCAGGCCGCGAAGGACGCCGGCGCGGACGCCGTCCACCCCGGCTACGGATTCCTCTCCGAGAACGCGGAGTTCGCCCAGGCCGTGATCGACGCCGGGCTGACCTGGATCGGCCCGCCGCCGCAGGCCATCCGCGACCTCGGCGACAAGGTGGCCGCCCGCCACATCGCCCAGCGCGCGGGCGCCCCGCTCGTCGCGGGCACCCCGGACCCGGTCTCGGGCGCGGACGAGGTCGTCGCCTTCGCCGAGGAGCACGGCCTGCCGATCGCCATCAAGGCGGCCTTCGGCGGCGGTGGCCGCGGCCTCAAGGTCGCCCGCACCCTCGAAGAGGTCCCCGAGCTGTACGACTCCGCGGTGCGCGAGGCGGTCGCCGCCTTCGGCCGCGGCGAGTGCTTCGTCGAGCGCTACCTGGACAAGCCGCGCCACGTCGAGACCCAGTGCCTCGCCGACCAGCACGGCAACGTGGTCGTCGTCTCGACCCGTGACTGCTCGCTGCAGCGCCGCCACCAGAAGCTCGTCGAGGAGGCGCCCGCGCCGTTCCTGACGGAGGAGCAGAACGCCCAGCTGTACGCGGCGTCGAAGGCGATCCTGAAGGAGGCCGGCTACGTCGGCGCCGGCACGGTCGAGTTCCTCGTCGGCCTGGACGGGACGATCTCCTTCCTGGAGGTCAACACCCGTCTCCAGGTGGAGCACCCGGTGACCGAGGAGGTCACCGGCATCGACCTGGTCCGCGAGATGTTCCGGATCGCCGACGGCGAGGAGCTCGGCTACGGCGACCCGGCCGTGCGCGGCCACTCCTTCGAGTTCCGCATCAACGGCGAGGACCCGGGCCGCAACTTCCTCCCGGCCCCCGGCACGGTCACCCTCTTCCAGCCGCCGACCGGCCCGGGCGTCCGCCTGGACGCGGGCGTCGAGTCCGGCTCGGTCATCGGCCCGGCCTGGGACTCGCTCCTCGCCAAGCTGATCGTCACCGGCGCCACCCGTGAGCAGGCGCTCCAGCGCGCCGCCCGCGCGCTGGCCGAGTTCAAGGTCGAGGGCATGGCCACGGCCATCCCGTTCCACCAGGCCGTCGTGGTCGACCCGGCGTTCACCGCCGACCCGTTCCGGGTCCACACCCGGTGGATCGAGACGGAGTTCGTCAACGAGATCAAGCCGTTCGCCCCGGCCGGTGCCGACGCGGACGAGGACGAGGCCGGCCGCGAGACGATCGTGGTCGAGGTCGGCGGCAAGCGTCTGGAGGTCTCCCTCCCGTCGTCGCTCGGCATGTCGCTGGCCCGTACGGGTCTGGCCGCCGGCGCCAAGCCGAAGCGCCGCGCCGCCAAGAAGTCCGGCCCGACCGCCTCGGGCGACACCCTCGCCTCGCCCATGCAGGGCACGATCGTGAAGGTCGCGGTCGAGGAGGGCCAGGAGGTCAAGGAGGGCGACCTGATCGTCGTCCTGGAGGCCATGAAGATGGAGCAGCCGCTCAACGCGCACAAGGCGGGCACCGTCACCGGCCTGAGCGCCGAGGTCGGCGCGTCGGTGACGTCCGGCGCCGGCATCTGCGAGATCAAGGGCTGACGTTCCCGCGCACGAGGGGCCCGCAGGCAGCCGCCTGGGGGCCCTTCGCCGTGTGCGGGGCACGGGAAGGGGCGGCGGCTCACTGCGTACGGGGGCGACCCGGGTGGTACGGGCGGTGCCGCGGGTTCAGCGGCGGCGCAGGTCCGCGACGCGGGCCGTGCGCTCCAGGGGCTCGGCGCCCAGACCGGGGCCGGGGCCGCGGAACTGGCCGGTCGGGATCCTGCCGCCGCGCTGGACGGGGAGCGGCATCTCGCGGCGGCCCCGGACGCCCGGCGGCAGCTGCTCGCCGGCGGGGGCGCCGCTCTGCCCGGTGCCGGCCACGGCGATCTGCACGCCCTGGTCGGCGAGGGCCTGGAGCTCGGAGGCGGCCCGCTCGTCGTGCGGCGGGGGCTCGTCGGTGACCAGGCGGGTGATCACGTCGGTCGGCACCGTCTGGAACATGGTGTCGGTGCCGAGCTTGGTGTGGTCGGCGAGGACCACGACCTCGGCGGCGGCCTGGACGAGGGCCCGGTCCACGCTCGCGGAGAGCATGTTGGAGGTGGAGAGCCCGCGCTCGGCGGTGAGCCCGCTGCCGGAGAGAAAGGCGCGGGAGACGCGCAGCCCCTGGAGCGACTGCTCGGCACCGCTGCCCACCAGGGCGTAGTTGGAGCCGCGCAGGGTGCCGCCGGTCATGACGACCTCGACCCGGTTGGCGTGCGCCAGGGCCTGGGCGACCAGCAGCGAGTTGGTGACCACGGTCAGTCCGGGCACCCGGGCGAGCCGGCGGGCCAGCTCCTGGGTGGTGGTCCCGGCGCCGACGACGATGGCCTCGCCCTCTTCGACCAGGCTCGCGGCGACGTCGGCGATGGCCGTCTTCTCCGCGGTCGCGAGATGGGATTTCTGCGGGAAGCCGGATTCTCGCGTGAATCCGCCCGGCAACACCGCACCGCCGTGCCGGCGGTCGAGGAGTCCTTCTGCCTCCAGGGCCCGTACGTCACGGCGCACGGTCACTTCGGAGGTCTGGACGACGCGGGCGAGCTCGCGGAGCGACACGGCCCCATTGGCTCGCACCATTTCGAGGATCAACTGGCGACGTTCTGCAGCGAACACGAAACTGACAGTAACGTGCGTCGTCGTTGCTTTTCAGCACTATGGACCGGATTGCGGAAGATACACACAGGCGGGGCTCCCGAGTGGTATGGAGAGCCCCGCCATTGATCGTTCTATGCCCCGTTGTGCCGGGGGTTGTCCGGGTCGGCGAACCGTTCCCGCAGGCGGGACCGGTGATCGCCGCCGGTCTCAGCCCTCGCCCGAGGTCTTTCGGGTGTGCAACTGCCGTGCCACTTCGGCGATCGAGCCCGACAGGGAGGGGTACACGGTGAAAGCATTTGCGATCTGTTCGACCGTCAGATTGTTGTCGACCGCGATCGAGATGGGGTGGATCAGCTCGCTCGCCCGCGGGGCGACGACGCAGCCGCCGACCACGATGCCGGTGCCGGGGCGGCAGAAGATCTTGACGAAGCCGTCCCGGATGCCCTGCATCTTGGCCCGCGGGTTGCGCAGCAGGGGCAGCTTGACGACCTTGGCGTCGATCTTGCCGGCGTCGACGTCGGCCTGCGTGTAGCCGACGGTGGCGATCTCGGGGTCGGTGAAGACGTTCGACGAGACCGTCTTCAGGTTGAGCGGGGCCACCGCGTCGCCGAGGAAGTGGTACATCGCGATCCGGCCCTGCATGGCGGCGACCGAGGCGAGGGCGAAGACGCCGGTGACGTCGCCGGCCGCGTACACGCCGGGGGCCGAGGTGCGGGAGACCCGGTCGGTCCAGATGTGCCCGGAGTCCTTGAGCCTGACCCCGGCCTCCTCCAGGCCCATGCCGGCGGAGTTCGGGATCGCGCCGACCGCCATCAGGCAGTGGGTGCCGGAGATGACCCGGCCGTCCGCGAGGGTGACCTCGACCCGGTCGCCGACCCGCTTGGCGGACTCGGCGCGCGAGCGGGCCATCACGTTCATGCCACGGCGCCGGAAGACGTCCTCCAGCACCGCGGCGGCGTCCGGGTCCTCGCCGGGCAGCACGCGGTCACGGCTGGACACCAGCGTGACCCGGGAGCCGAGGGCCTGGTAGGCGCCGGCGAACTCGGCGCCGGTCACACCGGAACCGACCACGATGAGCTCCTCCGGGAGCTCCTTGAGGTCGTAGACCTGGGTCCAGTTCAGGATCCGCTCGCCGTCCGGCTTGGCGTCGGCCAGCTCGCGCGGGTGGCCGCCGGTCGCGATCAGCACGGCGTCCGCGGTCAGCGTCTCCTCGCTGCCGTCGGCGGCGGTGACGATCACCTGACGGGAGCCGTCCACGGCCTGCCGGCCGGAGAGCCGGCCGCGGCCGCGCAGCACCCGGGCGCCGGCCCGGGTGACGGAGGCGGTGATGTCGTGCGACTGGGCCAGCGCGAGCCGCTTCACCCGTCGGTTGACCTTGCCGAGGTCCACGCCGACGACGCGGGCCGCCTGTTCGAGGTGCGGGGTGTCGTCCGCGACGATGATGCCCAGCTCCTCGTAGGAGGAGTCGAAGGTGGTCATCACCTCGGCGGTGGCGATCAGGGTCTTGGAGGGGACGCAGTCGGTCAGGACGGACGCGCCGCCGAGGCCGTCGCAGTCGACGACGGTCACCTCCGCGCCGAGCTGGGCGCCCACCAGGGCAGCCTCGTATCCGCCGGGTCCGCCGCCGATGATCACGATCCGGGTCACTGGGATCTACGCCTCGCGCTCTCGTTCTGCCGGGGGTGTGCGGCCCCCGCTGGGGTGCAGTGCGTACGCCATTGTCCCGCACGCTTCAAGTGCGTATCCCATTGTCCCGCACGCGGCGCGCCCCCTCGCGCCGGGGCCCGCGGAAGCGCCGGAGCGCGGGCCCCGATCCCCCCTGCGGCCCCCACCTCGGAGTTCACCGGATACCAGGGTCACTCCCGTACCCTCGGTCCCATGTCGCTCTACGCCGCCTACGCCGGCAACCTCGACGCGCGGCTGATGAGCCGCCGCGCCCCGCACTCCCCGCTGCGCGGCACCGGCTGGCTGAACGGCTGGCGGCTCACCTTCGGCGGCGAGCAGATGGGCTGGGAGGGGGCGCTCGCCACCCTCGTGGAGGCCCCGCGCCAGCAGGTCTTCGTCGCGCTCTACGACATCGCCCCGATGGACGAGGACTCGATGGACCGCTGGGAGGGCGTCGGGCTCGACATCTACCGGCGGATGCGGGTCCGGGTGCACACCCTCGACGGGGACGAGCCGGCCTGGGTGTACGTGCTCAACGCGTACGAGGGCGGGCTGCCGTCCGCGCGCTACCTCGGCGAGGTCGCCGACGCGGCGGAGTCGGCCGGCGCGCCGCACGACTACGTGATGGAGATCCGCAAGCGACCCTGCTGAGGTCGCGCCGGGGCGCGCGTTCGCCTGCATTCGTCGGAAACGACAAGACAACGATCGCATGTCCGTCCGCGCCGTCATCTACGCGCGTAGGAATTCTCGGGCTAGGCTTCTTCGCGAACGAATTCCGTCCGGGGTCACCTCCCTCGGACCCCCTCCCCGAGGCGAGAAGAGCCAGTGAACGCTACTGCCACCCCGTACGAGGCCGCCGACGCCGCCGCCGCGCGCCTGCGCGAGCTGACCGGAGTCGAGAACCACGACGTCGCCCTGGTCATGGGCTCCGGCTGGGCCCCGGCCGTCGACGCCCTGGGCGCCCCCGAGGCCGAGTTCCCCGTCACCGAGCTCCCGGGCTTCCCGCCGCCGGCCGTCGAGGGCCACGGCGGCAAGATCCGCTCGTACAAGATCGGTGAGAAGCGCGCCCTGGTCTTCCTCGGCCGCACCCACTACTACGAGGGCCGTGGCGTCGCCTCCGTCGCGCACGGCGTCCGCACGGCCGTCGCCGCCGGCGTGAAGACCGTCGTCCTGACGAACGGCTGCGGCGGTCTGCGCGAGGGCATGCGCCCCGGCCAGCCGGTCCTCATCAGCGACCACATCAACCTGACGGCCGCCTCGCCGATCGTCGGCGCGAACTTCGTCGACCTCACCGACCTGTACTCGCCGCGCCTGCGCGCGCTGTGCAAGGAGGTCGACGAGACGCTGGAGGAGGGCGTGTACGTCCAGTTCCCCGGCCCGCACTACGAGACCCCCGCCGAGATCAACATGGTGCGGGTGCTCGGCGGCGACCTCGTCGGCATGTCCACCGTCCTGGAGGCCATCGCGGCGCGCGAGGCACGAGGAGGTGCTCCAGGCGGGGCGCGACTCGGCGGCGCGGATGGGTGAACTGCTGACGCGGGTCCTCGACCGGATCTGAGTTCCCGCGGGGCGGGCGTCCGCGGCGACGCGTGGGCGGGCCGCCGCGCGGGGCCTCTCCCCCACCCCGCCCCTTCCCGCTTGACCGGGGGCAGACCCCCGGGCCCCCGTACGGCCTCCGGCCGTGTCCTCGAACGCCGGACGGGCTGAACTTCGGCCCCGCCGGCGTCCGAGGACACGGGGTCCTGGGCGGAGCGCCGGTTTCGGGAAGGGGCGGGGTGGGGGAAGGCTCCGCGCAGCGGACACCCCCGCGGCGGGGCTCCGGGGGGAGCCGCTGAACGACGAGGAGGTGCTCCAGGCGGGGCGCGACTCGGCGGCGCGGATGGGTGAACTGCTGACGCGGGTCCTCGACCGGATCTGAGTTCCCGCGGGGCGGGCGT
>NZ_JOGX01000052.1 GCF_000719555.1 Streptomyces sp. NRRL F-5727 | reverse complement strand
GATCCTCTGCGGCCTCTTCGCCGACCTCCTCGGCCTGCCCGGGACCGGCATCGACGACGACTTCTTCGCCCACGGCGGCCACTCCCTCCTCGCCGCCCGGCTGATCACCCGCGTGCGGGCCGCGCTCGGCGTGGAGATGACCGTCCGCGACCTGTTCCAGGCGCCGACCCCCGCCGGTCTCGCCGACCGGCTCGACTCCGCCGCCCTGGCCCGGCGCGCCCTGCGCCCGGCTCCCCGCCCCGAGGCGCCGCCGCTCTCCTTCGCGCAGCAGCGCCTCTGGTTCTTCAGCCGGGTGGAGCGCAGCCCCCTCTACAACGTGCCCTTCGCCGTCCGGCTGCGCGGCCCCCTGGACCGCCGGGCCCTCCAGGACGCGCTCGCCGACGCCGTCCGCCGGCACGAATCACTCCGCACCCGCTTCCCCGAGTCCGACTCCGGCCCCTGGCAGGACGTGCTGCCGCCCGAAGCGGCCGACGTGCCCTGGGAGTTCTCCGCCACCGACGAGGACCGGCTGACCGACGTCCTCAGCGCGGCCGCCCGCCGGCCCTTCGACCTGACCACCGGACTGCCGCTGCGCGCCGCCCTGTTCACGCTCGGCGACGACGACCACGTGCTCCTGCTCGTCCTCCACCACATCGTCTGTGACGGCTGGTCCATGGGCGCCCTCGCCCGCGAGGTCGCCGACGGCTACACGGCCCGTGCCGCCGGCCGGGACGCCGTACGCCCCGAACTGCCCGTGCAGTACGCGGACTACACGCTCTGGCAGCAGGACGTCCTCGGTCGCGCCGACGATCCGGACAGCCTCGCCGCCCGCCAGCTCGCGCACTGGCGGAACGTCCTCGCGGACCTCCCCGAGGAGCTGGCCCTGCCCGCCGACCGCCCCCGCCCCGCCGTGCCCGGCCACCGTGGCGACGCGGTGCCGCTGGCGCTCGACGCCGAGGTCCACGGCCGGGTGGTCGAGCTGGCCCGGGCGTGCGGTGCGACCGTGTTCATGGTGTGCCAGGCGGCCCTGGCCGGGCTCCTCACCCGGCTCGGCGCGGGGACCGACGTACCGCTGGGGACGCCCGTGGCCGGCCGGACCGACGAGGCCTTGGACGAGCTCGTCGGCTTCTTCGTCAACACGCTCGTGCTGCGCACGGACACGTCCGGCGACCCGACCTTCCGCGCCCTGGTCCGCCGGGTCAGGGACGCCGACCTGGACGCGTTCGCGCACCAGGACCTGCCGTTCGAGCGGCTGGTGGAGGAGCTGAACCCGGCCCGCTCCCTCGCCCGCCACCCCCTCTTCCAGATCGTGGGCATCGAGGAGCGGTACGACTCCGAGGGGCGGCCCGCCGGACTCGACTGGACGCTCGGCTACGCCTCCGACCTCTTCGACCACGCCACCGTGGAGCTGCTGGCCCGGCGCCTGTCCGTCCTGCTCACCGCCCTCGCCGAAGACCCCGACCGGGCCCTCGGCTCCGTCGACCTCCTCACCGGCGAGGAGCACGACCGGATCCGGCACCACTGGAACGACACCACCGCCGCCGTCGAGGCCACCACCCTGCCTCGGCTCTTCGCCGGCCAGGCCCGCCGCACCCCCGACGCCACCGCCGTCCTCTTCGAGGACCAGCGGATCGACTACGCCGCGCTCGACGCCCGCGCCGACCACCTCGCCCGGCACCTCGTCGCCCACGGCGCCGGCCCCGAACGCGTCGTCGCCGTCGCCCTGCCCCGCTCGGTGGAACTCCTCGTCGCCCTGCACGCCGTGCACAAGGCCGGCGCCGCCTATCTGCCCGTCGACCCCGACTACCCGCGCGACCGCGTCGCCCACATGCTCGACGACGCGGCACCCGTCCTCGTCCTCACCCCCGACCTCACCGCCCGACTCGAAGCCGCCCCGGCGCCCGCCTCCGTCCACGCGCTCCCCGAGGCCCGGCCCGACCACCCCGCCTACGTCATCTACACCTCGGGTTCCACCGGCCGCCCCAAGGGCGTCGTCGTCACCCACGCCGCCATCGTGAACCGGCTGGCCTGGATGCAGCACGCCTACGGCCTCGAACCCGGCGAGCGGGTGCTCCAGAAGACCCCGTCCAGCTTCGACGTCTCCGTCTGGGAGTTCTTCTGGCCGCTGATCACCGGCGCCACCCTGGTCGTCGCCCGGCCCGAGGGCCACAAGGACCCCGACCACCTCGCCCACCTGATCCGGCGCCACTCCGTCACCACCGTCCACTTCGTGCCCTCGATGCTGGAGGCGTTCCTCGCCGCCGCCGACGTCACCGCCTGCCGCTCCCTGCGGCGCGTCATCTGCAGCGGCGAGGCCCTGCCCACCGCCCTCGCCGAACGGTTCGCCGCCGCGAGCACGGCCGAGCTGCACAACCTCTACGGGCCGACCGAGGCCGCCGTCGACGTCACCAGCCACCGCTTCGACCCCGCCGACACGGCCACCGGATCACCGGCCGGCGCCGCCGGCGTCCCCATCGGGCGCCCCGTGTGGAACACCGGCGTCCACGTCCTGGACGCCGCACTGCGCCCGGTGCCGCCCGGCGTGACCGGTGAGCTGTACCTCTCCGGCGTCCAGCTCGCCCGCGGCTACCTCGGCCGCCCCGGCCTCACCGCCGAACGCTTCACCGCGGCCCCCTTCGGACCGCCCGGCGGCCGGATGTACCGCACCGGCGACCTCGCCCGGTGGCGCGCCGACGGCGCCGTGGAGTTCCTCGGCCGCGCCGACGACCAGGTCAAGCTCCGCGGCTTTCGCATCGAACTCGGCGAGATCACGGCCGTGTTGACCCGCCACCCCGAGGTCCGCCAGGCGGCCGTCGTGGTCCGCGAGGACCGGCCCGGCGACCGGCGCCTCGTCGCGTACGTCGTCGGCGGCCCGAACGGGGCGGCGGCGGACGACGGGGACGACACCGGCGCGCTGCGCGACCACGCCGCCCGGGCCCTGCCCGCCCACATGGTCCCGAGCCTCTTCGTCCGGCTCGACGCGCTGCCCCTCGGCCCCAGCGGCAAGCTCGACCGCCGCCGGCTGCCCCGGCCCGCCCTCACGGAGACCACCGGCGCACGAGGCCCGAGGGACAGCCGCGAGGAGACGCTGTGCGGGCTGTTCGCCGAAGTGCTCGGCGTGGACACCGTCGGCATCGACGACGGCTTCTTCGACCTCGGCGGCCACTCCCTCCTCGCCACCCGCCTGATCACCGGCATCCGCCGCGCCTTCGGCGTCGACCTCGGCATCCAGGCCCTCTTCGAGGCCCCCACCGTCGCCGGCCTCGCCCCCCGCCTCGACCGCACCGGCCCCACCAGGCCGGCCCGGGCCGGCAGCTCGCTCGCCTCCCCGCTGCCGCTGCGCCCGCACGGTGCCGCCACCCAGGCCGCACCCCTCTTCTGCGTCCACCCCGCGGCCGGGATCAGCTGGGTGTACGCCGGTCTGCTCCGGCACCTCGGCCCCGAGCGGCCGGTGTACGGGCTCCAGGCCCGCGGCCTCACCCCGCCGGACCTGCCGGCGGCCGGGCTCGACGCGATGGTCAAGGACTACCTCGCCCAGCTCCGCTCGGTGCAGCCCGAAGGGCCGTACCACCTGCTCGGCTGGTCCTTCGGCGGCCTCGTCGCCCACGCCCTGGCGACCCGGCTGCGCGCCGAGGGACAGCAGGTCGCCCTCCTGGCGATCATGGACGGCTACCCGCATCATTCCGCCGACGGCACCGGCGGCCACACCGGCGAGCCCACCGCACCCGGCGGCGCCACACCCGTGCCGCCGTCCTGGCAGGCCGGCGGGCCGCCGCCCGCCCACTGCCCGGCGACGCTCGCCGCCCTGCTCGCCTCCCTGGGCCTCCCGGTCCCCGCCGAACCCCTGACCTTCACCCGCTTCGAGCAGGCCGTCCGCCAGGACGCCGGACCGCTCGTCGACTTCACCAGCAGCCAACTCGCCTCCCTTGCAGAGGTGTTCTCCGCCAACGTCCGGCTGCGCCACGACTTCGTCCCCGAACGCTTCGACGGCGACCTGCTGTTCTTCGCCGCCACCGAAGGCCGCACCGGCCACCGGCCGGACCCGCGGGACTGGCAGCCGTACGTCGCCGGCCGGATCGACGTCCACGACGTGCCCTGCGCCCACGGCGCCATGACCCGCCCCGATCCGCTCGCCCGCATCGCCGGCGTCCTCGCCGACCGGCTCACCCCGCCGGCGCACTGATCCACCGACCACCCGTCCCTCCCGTCACCTCCCCACCCAGGAGACCGCATGCGCACCGACACCACCGTCACCACGACCGTCGCCCCCGCCGCCTCCACCGAGGCCCAGGTGCGCCACTACTACGACCTCGTCGACGCCGGCGACGTCCCCGGCCTCGTCAGCCTGTTCACCCCCGACGCCGTCTACCACCGCCCGGGCTACCCGCCCTTCGACGGCCACGAGGGCCTCACCCGCTTCTACGGCGGCACCCGGGTCATCCGCGCCGGCCGCCACACCCTCACCACCCTCGTCGCCGAGGGCTCCGACATCGCCGTCCACGGCGAGTTCCACGGCGAGCTCCACGACGGCACCGCGGTCGCACTGCGCTTCGCCGACTTCTTCCGGATCGCCGCCGACGGCCGCTTCGCCCGCCGCGACACCTTCTTCTTCGCGCCGCTCGTCTGACCGGCCCGCGCCGGCACCCCTCCACCACCCCGCCACCACCCCGACGACCCGTAAGGACCCGCCATGACGCTCACCTTCGACCACGACTCCGCCGCCGCGTCCGCGCCCCAGCCCGTCCGCGCCCCCGGCCACGGCGACGCCTTCACCGACCACATGTACACGCTCTCCTGGAACCCCGCCGACGGCTGGCACAAGCCCGAGCTCGGCCGGCTCCGGCCGCTCACCCTGCACCCGGGGACCATCGGCCTGCACTACGCCCAGGTCATCTTCGAGGGGCTGAAGGCCCACCGGCAGACCGACGGCGGCGTGGCCGTCTTCCGGCCGTGGGACCACGCCCGCCGCTTCCAGCGCTCCGCCCGCCGGCTGGCCATGCCGGAGCTGCCCGAGGACGTCTTCGTCGACTCCATCGAGCAGGTGCTCCGGGCCGACCAGGGCCTGCTCTCCGACGACCCGAGCCACAGCATCTACCTGCGCCCGATGATGTTCGGCGCGGACGCCAACCTGATGCTCCGCCCCTCCCACACGTACGAGTACCTGATGATGGCGTTCGTCGCGGGCGGCTTCTTCGGCAAGGCCATGGAGACCGTCTCCGTGTGGATCAGCCACGAGCACAGCCGCGCCATCCCGGGCGGCACCGGCAACGTCAAGTGCGCCGGGAACTACTCCGGTTCGTTCGTCGCCCAGCTCCAGGCCCAGGAGGCCGGCTGCCAGCAGGTCGTCTGGCTGGACCCGCTGGAGCGCACCTGGATCGAGGAGATGGGCGGCATGAACATGTTCTTCGTGCGCGGCTCGGGACCCGGTGCCGAGATCGTCACCCCCGCCCTCAGCGGTTCGCTGCTCCCCGGCGTCACCCGCGACACGCTGCTCGGCATCGCCGAGAGCATGGGCTACGTCCCCCGCGAGGAGAGGATCTCGCTGGAGCAGTGGCGGCGGGAATGCGCGCAGGGCCGCATCACCGAGGTGTTCGCCTCCGGGACGGCCGCCGTCGTCACCCCCGTCGGCCACGTCAGGGACCGGGACGGCGACTGGACGATCGGCGACGGCGAGCCCGGCCCCGTGACGCTCGCGATGCGCGAGGCACTGGTGGACCTCCACCACGGCACCGCCCCCGACCCGAAGGGCTGGCTCCACCGCATCTCCTGACGCCCCGCGGCCGACGCCCCCCGCCCTCCGGTGCCGCCGGGCGCGGGGGGAGGGCCACGGGTAGCGTGGTGGGGAGGGAGGGACGAGAGACGACCCGTCGGCACTGCCGGAGGACGGACTTCCCCTGTGACTCCCCGCCGGCCGGACGCCGCCGCACCGCGCCCGGCCCCCCACGACGGCTCCGCGCCCCACCGGCCGCGGAGCCGGTGGCGTGGGCCCCTCGGCACCTGGTGGGCCGTGGCTCTCACGGTCGCCGTCCTCGCCGCCGCCAATCTGCTCCTGAACCACTGGACCGGGCTGCTCCGGCTGGTGACGGCCCTCGCCGTGACCGCGCTGCTCCTCGGTCTGCTGCGCTGGGCGGGCGGCACCCTGGCGGACGCCGGCCTGGCGGCCGGGACCCGGGCGCGCGGGGCCCGGTGGGCGCTGGTCCTGATGGCTCTGGTGGGAGCCGGCTACGCCGTCGCCGCGCTCGTCCCGGCGACCCGCTCCCTGTTCGAGGACCGGCGGTACGAGGGGATGACGGGCGCCGAGCTGGCGGTGCGCGTCCTCGTGGTGGTCCCGGTCGGCACCGTGCTGGTGGAGGAGGTCGCCTTCCGCGGCGTGCTGTACGGGCTGGTGCGGCGGGCCCGCGGGACGGTCTGGGCGACGGCCGTGTCGAGTCTCCTGTTCGGCCTCTGGCACGTCCTTCCGTCGCTGCACCTGGCCACCGCGAAACCGGCGCTGACGGGCGTCTTCGGGGACTCCGCGGCCGGCTCGGTCGCCGCGGTCGCGGCCGCCGTGCTCTTCACCGCGGCGGGCGGCGTCGTCTTCTGCGAACTGCGGCGCCGCAGCGGCAGCCTGCTGGCGCCCATGGGGCTCCACTGGGCGCTCAACGCGTTCGGGTACGTCGTCGGGTTCGCGCTGCGCTGACCGGGCGCCGCCCCGCGCACCGGGGCGTCACTCCTCCGGCGGCCGGATGACCTCGCGGAGCCGTTCCAGGTCCTGCGGGGTGACGTCCGCCGGCCGCATGACCGCGTTCCAGGCGTCGACGTACGCGGCCTTGTACGTGTGCCCGTGCCCGTCGGGGACGCCCGTGGAGAACGGCAGGTCGGCGGTGACCTGCCAGAAGGTCACGAACGGGATCCAGACCATCTCCTCCAGCACGTCGCCGCCGGGGGCCTCGCCGATCCAGTCGGGCTGCGTGAACGCCAGGTCCGGGCTCCACCAGACGATCGGGTCGGACGGGTGCATGAGGTACAGCACCCGGGTCCCGTCCCAGGGCCGGTCGGCCGGGGTGATGCCGGTGGTCGGGTCGTCGGTGAACCTGACGGTCCGGCCGTCCTTGTAGACGGGCTCGATCTCGGGGCTTCCCGGTTCCCGGTGGTCGCTGAACTCGCGGAAGAGGGTGTTGAAGTTCGGCGGGCCGGCGAAGACCGTGCCGGCCGTGCGGTTGCGCAGGTCGTACTCGCCGCTGAACGCGGTCTCCCCGCCGAACGAGCCGAGGCTCTCGCCGGCGACGAAGAGCCGCGGACGCTCGTCCTGGGGCAGCTTGGACCAGACGTCGTAGACCGCGTCGAAGAGCTCCCGGCCGGCCTCCCGGGCCTTGGACTGGTCCACCAGGTAGGAGAGCCAGGACGGCAGGTACGAGTACTGCATCGCGACGGTCGCCGCGTCGCCGTCGCCGAGGTACTCGAAGGAGTCCACGGCGGCGGGATCGACCCAGCCGCTGCCCGTGGTGGTCATGACGAGCAGGTTCGCGCGCTCGAAGCCGCCGGCCCGTTCCAGGTCCGCGACGGCCCGCTCCGCGCGGGTCTCGGCGTCGTCGGCGGTCTGGAGCCCGGCGTAGGCCCGGACAGGCTCCTGCGCGGAGCGGTGGGTGAACGCGCCGATGTCCCGCGCCGTCGGACCGCTGCCGGTGAAGGCCCGCCCCTGGTAGCCCAGGGTGTCCCACGGCACCAGCGAGCCGGGCCCGCCGGAGCGCAGGGCTGACGTGGGCTGGTGCACGCCCTCGGGCGTCTCGTCGTCCCGTACCGAGAACGCCTCGTTGACCGCGTTCACGAAACCGGAGAGGAGCACCCCGCTGACCACCGACCACGCCAGGGCCGCCACGGCGATCCAGCCGACCGCCCGGGCGGCGCGCGGGCCGATCCAACGCCGAAGGAGCCCGGCGGCCCGCCGGTACAGCCATCGCAGTCCCCGGCCGGCCGTCAGCAGCAGCCAGAAGACGAGGGCGGCGACGAACGGGCAGGCGACGGCGGCGGGGACGCTGTACTCCGTGACGCCCATGAGCGCGCGGATCTCGTGCTGCCAGTACTGCCCGAACCCGAACGCGAGCCCGAACAGCACGACCGCGGCGATGCCCAGGCCCTGCCACGACCGGACCGACGCGGGACGCGCCTCCCGGTCGGCGAAGGCCCGCCAGACGTACGCCGCGACCACGCCGAGCCCGTACCCGATCGCCGCGCTGATGCCGCAGATCAGCCCCTGGAGGAAGCCGCCGCGGGGGAGCAGCGACGGTGTGAAGGAGAGGCAGGCGAGCAGCAGCGCGCCCCAGCAGCCGGGAAGCGTGAGGTCGAGCCGGAACGGCCGACGACGCTTCCCGGCGCCCGCGGCGCCGTCCGGCGCGGTCCCGTCCGGCTCGGGATCGGCCGTCGCGGAGCCGGAGCCGTCCGGCCTGGGATCGGCCGTCGGGGAGTCGTCCGGCGGGGAGTCGGCCGACGGGGAGTCGTGCGGGTCAGGGGCCATGGCTGTCCTCCGACCGCCATGGTCCCAAGGGGCATCCCGGCGTGCCACCCGGGCCCGTCCGGCGCCCCGCTCCATGCCCGCTCCGACCTCCCTCTCTCGCCCTCTCGGCCGCCGTGGCGGATCCCCCCGTGGATCAGCGTGCCAAGGAGGCGTCGGCGAGTGCCGCGCGGGCCGCCTCCTCGGCGACGGCGCGGTCCTGCGGGACCAGGCCGATTCGGGTGCGGCGGTCGAGGACGTCGGCGACGTCGAGGGCGCCCTCGTGCCGGACGGCCCACACCAGTTCGGCGCCGGTGACGGGGTGGCCGGGCACCACGGGTTCGGCGAGCGCCGGGTCGTGGAGGCCGAGGGCGTGGACGGCCGGGGCCTCGGAGCCGTACCGGTGCACGAGCCGCGGCGGGACGTCGAGTCCGGCGAGGACGCGCGGGGCGGCGGCGCCGACCAGCGGGACGGACGCGGTGCGGCACGGTCCGGCCTCCAGGGCGCGGGCGGCCACGGCGGCGTCGACGGCGTCCTGCGCCATCCGCCGGTACGTGGTCAGCTTGCCGCCGACGACGGTGACGACGCCGTCGGGGGAGGTGAGGACCGCGTGCCGGCGCGAGATGTCGGCGGTGCGGCCCGCCGCGTCCCGGGTGTCGAGCAGCGGCCGCAGGCCCGCGAAGGCGCCGACGACGTCGGACCGCCGGACGGTGACGTCCAGCGCGGAGCCCAGCACGTCGAGGAGGAAGCCGATGTCGGTCTCGGGGACCTCGGGCACGTCGGGGACGTCGCCGTCGAGGGGCTCGTCGGTGAGACCCACGTACACCCGTCCGTCGCCCTGGGGGAGGACCAGCACGAAGCGGTTGGTCTCGCCGGGGATCGGGATGTGCAGGCCGGCCGAGAGCCGGCCCAGGTCCTCGGCGCGCAGCACCAGATGGGTGCCGCGCGAGGGCCGCAGCCGGACGTCGTCGACGAGCCCGCCCGCCCACACGCCGGTCGCGTTGACGACCGTGCGCGCGCGGATCCGCAGCGTCTCGCCGGTGGTCTCGTCGCGGACCACCGCCCCGTCGCCGTGGAGTTCGAGGGCCCGCGTGCGGGTGAGGATCCGGGCGCCGTACGCCGCGGCGGTGCGCGCGATCGCGGTCACGAGGCGGGCGTCGTCGGAGAGCCTGCCGTCCCAGGAGAGCAGTCCGCCGCGCAGGCCGGTGGAGCGCAGGGCCGGGGCGAGGTGGCGGGTCTCGACGGCGGAGAGGGCACGCGGCCGGGGCAGCGTGCCGCGCGAGGTGCGGGCCCCGATCCGCAACAGGTCGCCCGCGAGGAACCCGGCCTGGGCGAGGGCCGCCTGGGCGCGGCCGACCAGCGGGGTGAGGGGCAGCACGAAGGGCTGGGCGCGGACCAGGTGGGGGGCGGTGCGCTCCATGAGGACGCCGCGCTCGACGGCGCTCTCGTGGGCGACGTCGAGCTGGCCCGAGGCGAGGTAGCGCAGCCCGCCGTGGATCAGCTTGGAGCTCCAGCGGGAGGTTCCGAACGCGAGGTCGTGGGCGTCGATCGCGACGACGTCGAGCCCCCGGGTGGCCGCGTCGAGCGCGGCTCCGGCTCCGGTGGCGCCGAGCCCGACGACGAGGACGTCGACGGTCCGGTCACCGTGGGCCGTGCCGTCGGCCAGTCGTTCCAGTTCGCGCCGGCGGCGCTCGGCGTTCAGCGAGGAACCGGGCAGGGCGGTGCCGCTCGTGGGGTTCACGGGGTGAGGGTCCTCTCCAGCAGGGTGCGCAGCTCGTCGAGGAAGGCGGCTTCGCTCAGTTCGGGATCGCTCTCGTCGGTCATGGTGCGCAGCGAGAGCGTGAAGGACTGGACGACCAGCAGCAGCGAGCGGGCCTGGAGGTCGGCCCGGACCCGGCGTACGGACCCGTCCTCGTGGCCGTCCTCCAGCGCGCCGTGGAGGAGGCCCAGGAGGGCGTCCTGGCTGGCGCCCCGCCGGTCGAGGACGTAGGGGAGCAGCAGCTCCGGGTCCACGTCGAGGATCTTGTGGAAGAGCGGGTGCGCCCGGAACGCGGCGGCGCCCGCGACGAGCCCCTCGACGATCCGCTCCCGCTCCGGCCGGTCGTCGTCGGGCGGGGGCATCGCCCCGGCGGCGACGCCGATCCACTCACGGGTCATCAGGTCGCCGACCAGGCTGCGCACGTCGGGCCAGCGCCGGTAGAGCGTCATCCGGGACACCCCCGCGCGCCGGGCGACGTCGGTGAGGGTGGTGCGTCGTACGCCGACGGCGAGCACGCAGTCGCGTGCGGCGTCGAGCACGGGATCTCCGTCTGCATGGTTGTGACGAATGGGCGTCATCTGTCACAGTGTAATGCCAGTGCGGGCCGAGCGGCAGAGCCGTCCGTGAAACAGACCGTGAGGAACCTCTCGAAGTGGACATGTTGTGGAGCGGCTGGGGCGACCCGGCCAAGGCGGCACCCCTGCCCGACGCGGTCACCGGCCTCCTGCGCGACCTGCTCGGCGTCACGCCCCGCGAGGGCGGCCCCGCCGCCCTCGACGCGATCGAACCGCCCGCCCCGGCCCTCACCGACGAGGCCCGCGCCGCGCTGCGCACGGCCGTCGCCGCTCCGGACGGCGTCCGCGACGACGCAGAGAGCCGGATCCGGCACACCCGCGGCAAGTCCACCCCCGACCTGCTCCGCATCCGCGCCGGCGAGGTCGACGACATCCCCGCCGCCGTCGTGCTCCCGGCCGGACACGACGAGGTCCTCGCCGTGCTGAGCGCCTGCGCCGAACACGGCCTCGCCGCCGTGCCCTTCGGCGGCGGCACCTCCGTCGTCGGCGGCCTCGCCCCCACCACCAAGCGGCCCGTCGTCGCCCTCGACCTGCGTCGCATGGACCAGCTGCTCGCCGTCGACGAGGTCTCCCGCACCGCCACCCTCCAGCCCGGCCTGCGCGGCCCCCGCTGCGAGGAACTGCTCAACGCCCGGGGCTGGACGCTCGGCCACTTCCCCCAGTCCTTCGAATGGGCCTCCGTCGGCGGCTTCGCCGCGGCCCGCTCCAGCGGCCAGGCGTCCGCCGGCTACGGCCGCTTCGACGAGATGGTCCTCGGCCTCACCGTCGCCACCCCCGAAGGCACCCTGGAGACCGGCCGGGCCCCCCGCTCGGCCGCCGGACCCGACCTCCGCCAGCTGATCCTCGGCTCCGAGGGCGCCCTCGGCGTGATCACCGCGGTCACCGTCCGCATCCGCCCCCTCCCGGCCCGGCGGATCTACGAGGGCTGGCGCTTCGAATCCTTCGAGGCGGGCACGGCGGCGCTGCGCCGCCTCGCCCAGGACGGTCCCCGCCCCACGGTGCTGCGGCTCTCCGACGAGTCGGAGACCTTCGTCGGCCTCGCGCAGCCGGACGCCATCGGCAGCGCCGCACTCCCGCCGAACCCCGGCTGCATGGCGATCGTCGGCTACGAGGGCACCGAGGAGGAGACCGCCGCCCGCCGCGCCGCCGCCCGTGAGGTCCTGCTCGCCTGCGACGGCGAGTTCCTCGGCGAGGAGCCCGGCGACCGCTGGGAGCACGGCCGCTACAACGCGCCCTACCTCCGCGACTCCCTCCTCGACGCCGGCGCCTTCGCCGAGACGCTGGAGACCGCCGCCTTCTGGTCCGCGATCCCCGGCCTCTACGCCGCCGTCCGGGACGCCCTCACGACCACGCTCACCGAGGCCGGCACCCCGCCGCTCGTCATGTGCCACATCTCGCACACCTACGAGAACGGCGCCTCCCTCTACTTCACCGTCGTCTCCGCGCAGGGCGAGGACCCGGTCGCCCACTGGGAGCCGGCCAAGCGGGCGGCCAACGACGCCATCCTGGCGGCCGGCGGCACCATCAGCCATCATCACGGCGTCGGCACCGACCACCGCGACGGGTACGTCCGGGAGATCGGCCCGCTCGGCATCCGCATGCTCCAGGCCGTCAAGGCCGAGATCGACCCGTCCGGCGTGCTCAACCCCGGAGTCCTCGTCCCCGTCCGCTGACCACCTCTCCCGCCGCCCGGAGGTCTGATCCATGCGCCACTTCACCGCCGTCGTCAACCCCACCGCAGGGGGTTCCAGCGGCACGGCCGGCCTGCTCCCGCTGGCCCGGCTGCTCCGGGAGGCGGGCGCCGGACTCGACACCGTCTACAGCCGCAGCCTGGAGCACGCCCGCGAACTCGCCCTGCGGGCCGGGGAGCGGGGCCACGTCGTCCTCGCCGTCGGCGGCGACGGCATGGCCGGCGGGATCGGCGGCGCGCTCAGCGGCACCGACACGGTGCTCGGCCTGGTGCCCGCGGGCCGCGGCAACGACTTCGCCCGCGCCCTGGGACTGCCCACCGACGCGCCGGGGCTCGCCGCCGTCCTGCTCGGCGGCGAGCCGCGCGCCGTCGACACCATCGAGGTCGAGTCCGCGACCCACGCCAGGACCTGCGTCCTGGGCAGCGTGTACGCGGGCGTCGACGCGGTCGCCAACCGCCACGCCAACGCCTCGCGGATCCTGCGGGGCGCGGCCTCGTACTACGCAGGCGGCCTGCGGGCGGTCCTCGCCTGGAAGCCCGCCGCCTACCGCATCACCGTCGACGGCGTCCGCCACGAGCGCACCGGCTACACGGTGGTCGCGGCCAACTCCGGCTTCTACGGCTTCGGCAGGAACATCGCCCCCGGCGCCCGGCTCGACGACGGCCTGCTCGACGTGGTGGTGATCCGCGATGCCCCCAAGCGGCTCTTCTTCGCCATGATGAACGAGCTGAAGACCGGCGCGCACCTGAACCGCCCCCAGGTCGAGATCCTGCGCGGCAAGGAGATACGCGTCGAGGCCGACCGCCCCCTGCCGTACGGCGCGGACGGCGAGGTCGACGCCACCCTCCCGGTCACCCTCCGGGTCCGCCCCGGCGCGCTCAGGGTCCTGGCCTGACCCGGATCCCGTCGCCGAGGCGCCCCCGGCCCGCACCGCGCGGACCGGGGGCGTCCCTCGCTTCACGCGCCGCCGGACTCCGGCCCGGCCGCGAAGGCGATCGCGCCGGCCGGGCAGACGCCGGCCGCCATCCGCGCCGCCGCCCGGTCCGCGGCGGCCGGCTCGGCGTCCAGCAGCACCACGAGCCCGTCGTCCGGGTCCTGGTCGAAGACCGCGGGCGCGGTCATCGCGCACATCCCCGCGCCGATGCAGCGCTCCCGGTCGACGCTCAGCCCCATCGCCGCCGCCCCCGTCACTTCTCGTCCCAGGCGACCGGGAGGCTCTTCACCCCGTAGATGTCCGCCGTCTCCGGGCGCAGCGGGACCTCCTCCGCCGGCACGTCCAGCCGCAGCGAGGGGAAGCGGTCGAGCAGCGCGCGGAACGCCACCCGCATCTCGATCCGCGCCAGCTGCTGGCCGAGGCACTGGTGGATGCCGTGACTGAACGCCAGATGCCCGTCGAAGGGGCGCCGGACGTCCAGCACGTCGGGGTCGGCGAACCGCTCCGGATCGCGGTTGGCCGTGTTGTACGAGAGGACGACCGTCGTCCCCGCCTCGACGAGCTGCCCGCCGACCTCGACGTCCTCCAGCGCCGTCCGCATGAACGTCTTGGCGACGCTCAGGTACCGCAGCAGCTCCTCCACCGCCCCGTCGGTGAGCGAGGGGTCGTCGCGCAGGGCCGCCAGCTGCTCCGGATGCCGCAGCAGCGCGAAGGTGCCGAGCGCCAGCATGTTCGCGGTGGTGTCGAAGCCGGCGGCCAGCAGGATCAGGCTGATCCCCTTCAGCTCCTCGTCGGTCAGATCGCTGTCCGTGAGCTCGCTGAGCACGTCGTCGGTGGGGTTCGCCCGCTTGGCGGCGACCAGCTGCGCCAGGTACTCCTGCGTCGCGGTGTACGCCGCGATCAGCTCCTCGTCGCTCACCTCCCCGCCCATGAACGTGTCGATCTGCTGCTGGAAGGAGGCGCGGTCCTCGTACGGCACGCCGAGGATCTCGCAGATCACGATCGTCGGGATCGGCTTGGCGAAGGCGGTCACCAGGTCGGCCGACGAGCCGGCCGCCGCCATGGCGTCCAGGCACTCGGCGGTGACCTGCTCGATCCGCTCGGTGAGCAGCCGCATCCGCCGCACGGTGAACCTGCCCACCAGCGGCTTCCGGTAGCGGCTGTGCTCCGGGTCGTCCATGAGCAGGAACTCGCCCGGCGGCGCCGGCGGAATCTCGAAGTCGACCACGTTCAGCAGGTCCTTGCGCGAGCTGAAGCGGGGGTCCGCCAGCACCGAGCGCACCAGGTCGTAACCGGTGATCAGCCAGCCGGGCATGCCGCCCGGGTGGGTGAGGCGGACGATGGGCCCGTGCCGGCGGGCGTCGACCAGCTCGGCCGGCGGGTCGAACGGGCACCCGGGCCGACGCTCCGTCGGCAGCGCCGCGACGGTGTGGAGGGATTCGCTCATGGCCGTTCCTCTTCTCGCGCGATGACATGGTTGACGATTCCCGAAAGCTACGTTGCGTTCAGAGGTTCGTCAATCATGTGAAGGAGAACGCGCAGGTAGAGAAAGAAAATTGGTGCAATGGGTCAGGTTCGAACGCAACGTCACGTTGCAATGGTGGAGTTCGGGGACACGTCGAGCCGGTCTGCGAGGAAGGCGATGATCTCGTCCCGGGCGCGCACCGTGGGGTGACCGGCGGCATCGACCAGATGGGCCGTGACGACGCTGTGCGCGCACCCGACGACCTCGCGGAAGAACGGCGGCGGATCGGTGTTCGCCGCCTCGTCGGGCAGCACCCGCCCGTCGAACGCGTCACCGAGGAGCGCCCGGTACGCGGCGAACCGCTGCCCCGTGCACCACCGGTCGTTCTCGAACCGGTACGCGAGCACCCTCAGCCCGTCCCGCCGCACCCGCTCCGCCACCGCCGCGGCGTCCTCCTCGCCCAGTTCGAGCCCGGCGGGGTCGTGGAGCGGCAGCGACGGATGGTTGACCACCGGCGCGACCACCGCCGGCTCCAGCGTCATCGACAGCGCGAAGTTCCCGGTGAAGCAGAGCCCCACCGCCCCGACCCCCGGCCCGCCCCGCTCGGCGTGCGCCACCCGCGCCAGTCCCCGCAGCCAGGACACCACCGGACTGGTACCGCCGCCGGCGAACGCCCGGAACTCGGCGGCGACGCACGCCCGCCGCACGACGGTCTCCGCCGCCTCGGCCCGCGGATAGGCCCCGTCGACACCGAACAGCGACGGGAGGTACACCGAGAACCCCGCCTCCCGGACCCACCGCGCGAACCGGGCGACGTCCGGACTGATCCCCGGCATCTCCGGCATGATCACGACCGCCGGCCCGGACCCGGACACGTACACCCGCTTGCCGACCCCCTCCACCTCGACCACCCTGCGCTCGAAGTCGTCCAGCGGATCGTCGCCCTGCCTGTGTGTGCTTCCCATGCGAGCAGGATGATGGGACCCCGGATCCCCGGAGAACCGGCGATATCGCCGACTCTCCGGGCGATACCGCCACCGCACCCGCCCCACCCCCTCGTCCGCCGGAGGCGCCGCATGAGTCCCCTGAGGGTGAGCGTGCTCGCCTACCCCGGCTGCTTCGCCTCCGAGGTCTTCGGCGTCCCCGACCTCCTCACCATGGCCGCGCACGTCGCCGCCGCCCAGGGGCGGGCTGAGGCCGCGTACGAGACCTCCGTGGTCTCACCCCGCCGGCGCGTCCTCGCCTCCGGCGGCTCCCGCGTCGACGTCTCGGCGGTCCGCCCCGCCGACGTCCTCGTCGTGCCCGGCTTCGAACTGGCACCCGACCTCGACCTGGACGCGACCCTCGCCCACCTCGCACCCGAGACCGCCGCCATCAGGGCCCAGGCGGAGACGGGCACCGCCGTCGTGTCGATCTGTGTCGGCGCCTACCTCCTCGCCGAGGCCGGCCTGCTCCGCGACCGCGAGGCCACCACCAGCTGGCTGTACGCCGACCGCTTCGCCCGCCGCTACCCCGACGTCCGCATGCGCCAGGAGCAACTGGTGGTGACCGACCGCGGAGTGACGACCACCGCCGCCTTCAGCGCCATGTACGACTTCGCCCTGCGCCTCGTCCGCGACCACGACGGCCCCCGGATCGCCCGCGGCACCGCACGCGTCGCCCTCCTCGACGACACCCGCGCCACCCAGACCCCCTACGTCGACCCGGACCTCCTCCCGGCGACGGGCCACGCCTTCTCGGCCGGCGTGATGCGCCGGCTCGACCAGAACCTCGCCGCCCGCTACGACCTCCCGTCCCTGGCACGGGAGTTCGGCGTCAGCACCCGCACCCTGCTCCGCCGCTTCGGCGCCGAGACCGGCCGGACCCCCCTCGCCCACCTGCAGGCCGCGCGCGTACGCCGCGCCCGGCACCTCCTGGAGACCACCGACAGGACCGTCGCCGCCATCGCCGCCGACGTCGGCTACCGCGACCCCGGAACCTTCACCACCCTCTTCGTCCGCCACACCGGCCGCCGCCCGAGCGCGTACCGGAACAGCAAGGGCCTTATCCAGAAAGGGCGTTGAGACCCGTCGGCCCCGCGGGTGGTCGGTGTCATCATCGATCCATGACGCAGCGATCCGACTCCGGTCGCCACACCGGGACCACCGCCGACACCGTCCTGCATCGCTTCGAACACTGGGCCCGCACCACCCCCGGGGCCGACGCCCTCGTCACCGGCCCCCGGCGCCTGACCTACGCGCGACTCGACGCGCGCGCCGCCCTGCTCGCCCGCCACCTGCGCGCCTCCGGCCTGCCGTCCGGCGGCCTCGTCGCCGTCGGCGTCTCCGACCGGACCTCGCTCGTCGTCGCGCTCCTCGCCGTCCTCAAGGCCGGCGGCGCGTACGCCGTCCTCGACGCGGAACACCCGCACATCGGGCGCCGGCAGCTCGCCGCCGTCGAACCGTTCGCCCTGCTCACCCGGACCGCCGACCGAGCGGCCCTCGACACCGGCGACGGCCCGCCGGTCGTCCTCCTGGACACGGAGACCGACGAGGAGTCCGTGGCGGACACCGACGGGGAGACCGTCCCGGCGCCCGAGCCGCGGCCGGACGACGCCCTCCCGGCGTCCGGCCCCCTCGCGGCCCGGGTGTTCACCGCCGCCGCCGAACCGCGTGCCGTGCCCGTCACCCACGACCTGCTGCTCGCCGCCTACGAGAGCTGGGCCGAGGTGACGCGCGTGACCCGGGACGACCGCCATCTCATCGACTCCGGCGCCGACGTCACCGGCTTCGCCACGGGATGGACCCGCGCCCTGTGCTCCGGCGGGACCCTCGTCCTGCCCGCCGTCCCACCCCGCAGGGCGGGGACGGGCCACGACCTCCCGGCCGCCGTCGAGAGCGAGCGGGTCACGGTCCTGTACGCGGGACCCGACCGCGCCACCGAACTCCTCGCCCGCGCCCCGCGCCCCGGCGACACGCAGGCCCGCCACGACCCGTATCCCGCCCTCCGCTCGCTGCGGCTGCTCGCCGTGACGGGGGACCGCCTCCACCTCGACGAACACGCCGCCCTGCACGGCCTGCTCCGACCCGGCGCCCGTGTGCTCAACGTCTACGGCCTCGCCGAGACGGCCGGCACGGGCACCTGGCTGGAACTCCCGCACCTGCACGGCCCGCTGGACTTCCCCGAGGGCCACACACTGCTCGGCGTCCCCTTCCCCGGGTGCGCCGCCGAGGTGGTCGCGGGCGAGATCCACCTCACCGCACCGGGCGGCGGCGGGCCGATGCCCACCGGCGACCTCGGCCTGGTCCGCGCAGACGGTCTCCTGGAGTTCGCGGGCCGGATCCGCGAACGCATCACCCTGCCCGGCCGCCGCCCCCTCGACCCGTACGCGGTCGAGGCCGCGATCCGCGGCCACGAGGGCGTCGGCGCGGTCATCGTCACCGGAGTGGACGGCACGCCGGACGCGCGGGGCACGCGGGGGGCCCGCGGCGCGCGTCGCCTGGTCGCCTACGTGACACCGCCCTCCGCGCCGTCGGCAACCGCCGTCCGGCCCGGCGTCGAAGAGCTGCGGACCCACCTCGCGGGCAAGGTTCCCGAGGCGGACATGCCGCAGGCCGTCGTCCGCATTCGCCGCCTGCCGCGCAACCGGGCCGGACAGGAGGACCGCTCGGCGCTTCCCCTCCCCGCGCGGCCCGGGGTACCGGCACGGACGGCGAAGTCCGGAGCCACCGCGTCGGGCGAAGCGCCGGCGTCGTGCGGCGTGGTCGGGGGCACGGTGGTGTGCGGATTCGCCGCCGTCCTCCTCACGGACCTCCTGTGGCCCGGATCCACCGACCTCACCGGGGTGCCGTCCCCCTGGTCGGCTCTGTTCGGCCTGCTGTACGTCTTCGAGTGGCTGTCGTTCGGCGCCGGTGCGATGTTCCTCCTCTTCGCGCGCCCGGCGATGCGGCGCCACGGCCGGGGGCGGCGCCTCACCTCGCTCGCGCACGTGGCGGTGGCGTACCTCCTGATGGCCTGGTGGCCGCAGGACAACTTCTACCGCCTGGCGGCGAAGAACGACTGGCCCCGACAGGCGGCGCTCGTCTACGCCTTCAACGTCCCCCTGATGCTCGCGGCCGGCGTCGTCGCCCTGTACGCCCTGAGCAGGCCGAAGGGCACCGAGGACACCCGAGGCGCCGCCTCGGCCTGACGGACGATCACCAGCGGGGCGCGTCGTCGTCTCCCTCCAGCCCGGCGAAGTCCGTCCCGACGCGCCGGGCCCCGGCCCTGACCACCGCCTCGGCCGCGTCCAGGGCCTCCGCGTCGCGCGCCGCCACGAGGAACCCCAGCCAGGGCGCGGGTTCGAAGGCTCCGGTCGGGATCGCCGGGACGAAGACGGCGCCCAACGCGGCGCACCCGTCCGCGAGTTCCTGGCAGAGGTCGTCGAACTGGGGCTCGGGCAGGCGCGCCCCGAGCCCGACACGGTCGACGATCCGTACGAGGTGCCCGGCGCCCCGCAGCGCGTCGAGCCGGGCCGCCACCATGAACGCGACCGACGGGCCGGTCAGCCGCAGGTTCGTCTCCGTCGGCGCCAGCCGCCCCGACCCGTCGGCCACGAAGTCCACGTCGAACCAGCCCCGGTACCCCGAGTCCGCCAGCTCGCGCCCCACCGCCCGCCCGAACGCGAGCAGCGGCCCCTCCGCCCATGCGGGCACCACCGCGGGCCCCACCGTGGCACCCGCGTAACAGCCGTCCCGCACCTCCATCACCGCGCCGCCCACCACGAACACCCGGCCGCCGGCGTCGACGAACCCGTCGAAGGTCAGGTCACGCGGACCGTCCGTCGCCCGCTCCGGCCCCGGGACGTACTCCTCCACCAGCAGCGGCCCGCGCGGCAGCCCGCGCAGCACGGCCCGCGCCCCGCCCGCGTCCCGCACCCGCCGGGGCGTGACGATCACGGTGCCGGAACCGCCCACGCCGTGCTCGGACTTCAGCACGGTGGTCTCCCCGGACCGCGCCCGGGCCGCCAGCAGCCGCACCGCCTCCCGGCGGGTCCGTGCCCGCCACTGGCCGGGCAGCACGACCCGTGGATGACCGCCCCCCGCGAGGATCCCGGCGAACAGCGCGTGCGCCGCGGACTTCGACTCGTACCGCAACTCGTGCTCGCCGAACGCCCGTCCCGTCACCTCGCCCAGCGCCCGCGTTGGCCCCCACGCCACCCACGGCAGCCCGCGCTCCGCCAGCCGCGCCACGAGGGCGGGCCGCCTCCGCAGCGCGTCGACGAGCCCGCCGCCGGCCGGCCCCGTCAGTCCGTCGTACACCTCCACCGCCGACCAGCCCAACTGGCGTCCGACCAGGTCGACCCAGCCGCGCGGCACGACACGCGGCAGCACCAGCGCCGCCGGGTCCGGACCGTAGAACGCGGCGAGACAGGCGTAGTGATCCGCCGCGGCGTCCCTCTCCCGGTCCACCCCGCCCTCAGTGAACTGCCCGTTGAAATCGGCGACGTTGCCCACGTGGACGGCCGGCACACTGCCCGTCCACGCCTGCGCCCACTCCGGCGGCGGTACGGGCGCCACCTCGAACCGCACCAGCCCCCGCGCCCCGGCCGCGTCGTCCTGCCGCGCCTCGGCCCCCATCGCCCGGTAGAACCCGGCCGCGTGCGGATCCGCGTCGATCACCAGGCGGCCCACGCCCAGCTCCGCCGCCCGCCGCACCACGTCCCGGTACAGCAGCCGCCCCACCCCGCACCGGATGGCCGCCGGCTCCACGAACAGCAACCCCAGTGACGCCGCCGGAGGCTCTCCCTCCAGCGAGGCGACCCCCAGCACCCCGCCCCGCTCGTCCTGCGCGACCACGATCCGCCGGGCCGTGACGTCCTCGGCCCGTATCCGCAGCTCGGGAGCGCATGCCGCGAGAAACGCGGCGTCATACCCCCAGTACGCCTTGGACCGCAGCACGAGCCCGCTCAGCGCCTCCGCCTCGTCCGCCCGCCCGTCCCTGACCTCCACCCCGCGCCGACCTCCCTCACCGCACGCCTCCCGCCATCATCCCGCGCCGACACCGGCCCCCACGGCCGGCACCCGGAATCACGGTGTCGCGTACCCCCCGATCCGGTTCGGGTTCTTGACGGAGGCGAGAACGCTCGGTCATGCTCGTCGCCAGGCGCGGCTCGGAATGTTCAACAATCCTCACCCGGCATAACGGGGATTCCTGGGGCGGATCATGCCAGGAATCCCCGGCCGTGATCGCCGCGTACGTCCGGTCACCTCCTTCTCGGAAGGACAGCACGTGACGAACAGGACCCCGAACCAGGACACGAACCCGACACCGAAGCCGACACCGCACCCCACGGCGAATCCGGCTGCGACTCCGTCCGTGAAGACCACCTGGAACAGCGACCCCCGCCCCGCCCGCCTCGAAGAACGCCTGGACGACGGTGTCGTCCGCTGCCACCTCAGCCCCAGGAACTGCCGCATCCGCCCCGGCCGGTACGGCTTCTGCCGCGTACGGGCGAACCGGGACGGGCGGCTGGTCACCCTGAACTACGGCCGGTCGGTGCACGCCACCGAGGAGACCATCGAGACCGAGGCCGTGTTCCACTACGCGCCCGGCGCCCGGATCCTGTCCATGGGCAACGTCGGCTGCATGCTCAACTGCGACTACTGCCACAACTGGAAGACCTCGCAGGCGCGTTACGTGGAGGACAAGGACGTCCACCACTACACGCCCGAGGAGGTCGTGGACATCGCGCTCCGGCACGGGATCGGCGTGATCTCCTGGACCTACAACGACCCCGTCGTCTGGCACGAGTTCGTCCTGGAGACCGCCGCGCTCGCGAAGGCGGCCGGCATCGTCAACCTCTACAAGTCCGCGTTCTTCATCACCGCCGAGGCGATCGAGGAACTCCTCCCGGTCATCGACATCTTCTCCGTGTCGATCAAGTCCCTCGACCCGGCGTACTACCGCAGGATCACCAAGGGTTGGCTGGAGCCCGTCCTCGAAGGGACGGAGCGGGTGTTCCGGGCCGGCAAGCACGTCGAGGTGTCCACCCTCATGGTCACCGACCTCAGCGACGACGAGAAGACCGCCCGCGACATGGCCACCTTCGTCGGCGAGCGCCTCAGCCCCGACGTACCGACGCACTTCGTGCGCTTCCACCCCGACTACAAGATGACCCACACCGTCCGCACCCCCGTCGACCGCCTGGAGAGGGCCCGCAGCGCCGCCCTCGCCATGGGCCTCCGCCACGTCTACCTCGGCAACGTCTACGACACCCCCTCCACCGACACCCGCTGCGGCGACTGCGGACGGCTCCAGGTCACGCGCTACGGACTCGACGCCGAGCTCGTCGGGGTGGACGCGAAGGCCCGCTGCACCGGCTGCGGCGGCCACTCCGGCATCACCCTGCTCCCGGACGCCCGGCCCCGCGAACGGGTGAGGGACCTGCCGTCGGGGGAGGACCTGTCCGTCGCCGCCTTCGACTGGCACGGAGACGTACGCGCCGTCCACGTCCAGCTGCGCAACACCTCCGCAGCCCCGGTCAGGGCCTACTCCCGCCGCTACGGCGACGCCACTGCCGACCCGGCGTGGGAGGCCGTCGACCTCGCGCCGCACGAGAGCTTCCGCTGCATCGCGGCCAAGAGCACGCCCGGCGAGACCGGAGTGCAGGTCGCCGTCCCGCGCGACTGCGCGTCCAGCCTCCACCAGGTCTTCGACCGGGCCCACTTCCCCACGGTGGAGGCGACCGAGGGCACGCTCGACGGCGACGTCTCGCCGCTGCCCCTCTTCCGCCCGGGTACGCGCCCGTGACCGCCCCCGACCGCCACCGGGAACCGCCCCTGAGGCACGGCACGGACTACCGCGTCCTCCCCCTCGGCGACGGCGAGGACACCGCCGCCGTCCTGATCAGCGGCAACCACCGGCTGCTGCTCGCCCCGGCCGCCACCGCCCGCCGCCTGGCAGCCGGTGTCGACCACCTCCTGCCGCCCGAGCGGCGGGCGTGGGACCGGCTGCGGGCGACCGCCGGCGTCGGCGACGACACCCACCGGACCCTGCTGGCGGAGAGCACGCCGTCCGACGGCGCCGACTTCGCGGTCAACGTCAACCTCACCAACGTCTGCAACCTCGCCTGCACCTACTGCTTCGCCGAGGGCGGCGACTACGGCCGCATCACCGAGGCGATGGGGGAGCACTCCGTCGCCTGGATCTTCGACTTCATCGAGACCCACGCGGCCCCGGACCAGCGCGTCCGCTTCGAGTTCTTCGGCGGCGAGCCGCTGGCGAACCTGCCCGTCATCCAGCGGATCTGCGCCCGCGCCCGTGAGATCACGGAACGGGACGGCACGCGGTTCCTGCACCGCGTCTCCACCAACCTCACCCTCCTGCCCCCCGGCACCGTGGAGCTCTTCCGGGACCACCGCTTCATCGTGTCGGTCTCGATCGACGGCGGGCGTCAGGTGCAGGACGCCAACCGCCCCTCGAAGAACGGCAAGGGCTCGTACGACAGGATCGTCCGCAACGTCCGCCGGCTGCGGGAGGAGTGCGGCGACGCCGTGACGCTCGTCGCGCGGATGACGATCGCCACGGCCGAACCCACCCTCAAGGAGAACGTGCTCGACCTCTGGCGGCTCGACCTCTTCGACCACTTCCAGATCTACCCGGGCGTCTACCCGGTCCGCACGGGCACGACCGTCCCCGTCGCCCTCACCCTCGGCGACCGCACGCTGTCCGAGCCGCAGGGGGGAGTCCAGTACATCAACCACTTCCTCCAGCCCGGCATCGTCGAACAGTTCAAGGACTTCCTCGCCCACTACCCGAAGCTGTTCGACGCCGGTAACCGCTTCAAGGGGGTGCTGGAGTACGAGAGGACCGTGCAGATGATCACCGAGGGCGCGGCGGCCCTCGCCTTCTGCTCCGGCGGCCGCACCTACTACACGCACTCGCCCGACGGCAGCATCAGCCCGTGCCACCGCCTCGTCGGGGACGAGAGCTTCGACGTGGGGACCGGCGAGCACGGCCTCACCCGCGCCCACCCCGAATGGCGGCGCACCGTCGACCAGCACCCCGTGTGCGGCGGCTGCTGGGCCCGCTACCTGTGCGGCGGGGGCTGCCGCCAGGAGAACCACGTCGCGACCGGAGACCTCAACGTCCTCAACGAGGAGTCGTGCCGGTACCAGGTGATGCTGGCGGAGGAGGTGATCACGATGCTGGCCCGGTCCACGCCCGCGTACCGGACCCGCTCCCGGACCCGCTACGACGACCTCTTCGTCTCCTGCGGCCGCCCCGTCCTGCCGAACACCAGACCCGCCGTCCCCGACACGGCCTCCGGCTCCGACTCCACCTCCGACTACGCGCCCTTCCACGTCCTCTGCTGACCGGGGACCTCGCGGGGGACACACCCTGCCGCTGGAGGCACCCCACTCCTCCGGCGGCAGGGGGCGCGCGGCTACCGGCCGACGGGGACGCGCAGCGTCCGGCAGGATCGCAGACCGACGTCGACGAGCTCCGCCAGGCAGGCGGACGGCATGAGCGTCGCCAGCCGGTGCATGGCAAGCACCGCCTCCCACGCCGAGGCCCTGGCCGGCGAGCCGTCCCAGGAGACGTCGTCGAGCCGGGACCAGAGGTGCGCGCCGAACCCCAGGTGAATCGTTCCTGCCCGGGCGGTCTCCTCGTCCAGCGCCCCCCGCACCGCCGTCAGGAACGTCACGGCGTCCTCCGGCCCCAGCGCGTCCACGACGATCCGCAGATAGGGGACGATCAGCACGGTCGCCTCCGGCCACCCGGCCTCGTCGCCGAAGCGTTCGCGCAGGTGTGCGTACAGCGAGTGTTCCATGTCATGGGTCATGGAATGAGAGATACGTTTCTCCAGCGGATCTTGCTCGCGACGACACGCGGAAACCCCCACCCCGCCGCTCATATGGACGGCGATGGGGCCGTCCGTCATGGCCGAACCGAGGGCGCGGGGGGCGTGGCCGACCCGGAAGCGGCACCGCGCGCCACCCTGATACGTCCGAACGGGTGACGCTGCGCCAACACGCCACCGCGGCCCCTTCGGTGGATCGATTCGCCTCCCGCCTGGCTTCGTAAGGTGACCCCTGCTTCCTTGATCATCTTTCGAAGGGACCACCCCGCTATGAAGCTGCGCAGCACCCTCGGCGCGTCGCTCGGCGCCCTCGCCCTCGTCCTGTCGACGGCCGGCTCGGCCCAGGCCGCACAGGGCGAGTTCCACTACAAGTACGTCGACGGCTTCGGTCAGGAGAACACCGTCACCCTGAACGACCCGCACAGCGGCAAGTGCATCAACCTCCACGCCGTCGGCGAGGACGACGAACTCCCCGGCTACGGCCCGCACAACGACACCGACACCGCCGTGACCGTCTACGTCGGCGCGAACTGCGAGGGCCCCGAGTGGCGCCTCAAGGCCCACGGCAAGCCCGCCAAGGACACCCTGGAACTCCGCTCGGTCCGCTTCGACGCGCCCACGGCCGTCAAGTAGACGCACCAGGGGCCGCCCCGAGAGAAAGGGGGCGGCCCTTCGGTGTGCCCGGCGGTAGATTGGCGACCTTCGGCCGGCGAAAGCCCCGGAGCCCCGAAGGCGAACGCCATGCCCCGTCAGCCCGGCCCCACCGATCACCGCCCCACGCCCCCGCGCCCGCCCTCGACGGCCCATCGGCTGGACGAGGCCCTGAGCGGCCTGTCCGACACCTTCCGCGGCATGACCGCGCACCCCGACGAGTACAACTGCCCCTGCCACTGGGGCAGCGCGGAAGAGCTCGCCCGGCTCAAGACGGCCGACGTGGAGCTGGACGCGGACCTCCTGCGGCGCACCTGGGAGGCCACCGACTGGACGTACCGGGGATCCGTCCTGCGCCGGATCCTGCCCCAGCTGGCCGCGGCCCTCGTCAGCGGCAGCACCGGCCCCGACCTGGAGGGCGTGGGCCGCGCCTTCGCCATGTCGGGCTGGCGCGCGTGGCCCGCCGAGCAGACGGCCGCGGTGGAGGAGTTCCTGCACGCCTGGTGGACGCACACGCTCACCACCCCGGCTCCCACCGTCCCTGCCCACCAGCTCCTGGTCCTGACGGCGGAAGCCACGGGCACCATGGCCCCGTGGCTGGCCGCCTGGGAGGCGACGCCCACCCCCGAGGCGACCCGGCACCTGGCCGAGGCGATCGACCACTGGGACCACGACCTGCTCGCCGACCGACTGCCCTGGAGCACCTGGGAGGACGAGGAGGAGTGGTACGCCGAACTGACCACCTGGCTGGTACGCCACGCGCCCGCCCGACTCCGCGCCCACGGCGCACCGGAGGACCTCCTGCACCGCGTACGACTCCTCGGCCTGACCGGCCCGGCCCGCTGGGAGGACCCCCACATGCCCGACCACCGGTACTGACCACGGAGGAACACGGCGGGCGAGGGCGCCCGGGATCTCCCGAAGGTGTGGTTACGTGGAGTGGTGTGCCCCAGGGGCGCACCGAGCACCGAGCACCGAGCACCGAGCACCGAGCACCGACGAGCCGATACCCGAGGTGGTCCTCACCCGATGCGTAACGTCACCTACTCCATGGGCGTCTCACTGGACGGCTACATCGTGGGACCCGACGGCGACTTCGCCTGGACGGAACCCGGCGACGAGGTCTTCCGGTCCTTCATCGACGAGATCCGCGAGGTCGACGTCCACCTCATGGGCCGACGGCTCTACGAGACGATGCTGTACTGGGAGACCACCGACCCGTCGACCTTCGACGACTCCGAGCGCGCATGGGCCGAGCTCTGGAACCCCCTCCCCAAGGTCGTCTTCTCCCGGACGCTGACGACGGTCCAGGGCAACGCCCGCCTGGCCTCCGGCGGTCTGGCGGAGGAGATCGCGCGCCTGCGGGCCGAGCCGGGGGAGGGCGACATCGCGATCGGCGGCGCCACGCTCGCCGCCGAGGCGGCCGCCCTGGGCCTGATCGACGAGTACCGGGCGCGGGTCCACCCGATCCTCGTGGGCGGCGGCATCCCCTTCTTCCCGAGGGACGAACGCCGGGTGGACCTCGAACTCGTCGACACCCGCACCTACGAAGGACGGGTGCTGTACGTCCGCTACCGCGTGGCGCGCTGACGGCACGACATACGGCTTTGCGACGACACCCCCGCGCCTGACGAGCCGGCCCCATGGACGGTGCGACGGAAAGGGCGCGGGGAACGCGAGCGGGAGACGGGCACACGGCCGTACGACGCCCGGCGCCCTGGCGTGCCGCGGCGGTGCTCGCGGCCCTGACGCCGGCCGCGTTCCCGTTCGACACCGCGGAGAACCTGCCCATCGGCCTCCTCGACGGCATCTCCGACGGCCTGCGGGTCTCCGGGGCGGCGGTCGGCCTTCTGGTCACCGGCCACGGAGTGACGGTGGCCGTCGCGTCCGTCCCGCTCGCGCACGCGGTGAGGACGGTGCCGCGACGTCACGTCCTCACCGCACTCCTCGCCGCACTGGTGGTCTCCAGCCTCGCCGCCGCCACGGCCCCCTCCTGCGGCGTGCTCCTCGCGGCACGGCTGCCGACCGCCGCCCGCCCCTGACCGGCACCCCGCTCGACACGGCGCTGAAGGGCACCTTCGACGACGACACCCAAAGGCACGTCGGGAAACTTCCGCCACCGCTTCGGCCGCCGACCGTTCATCCGCTGCTCGACGGCATCGGCACGGACTTCGTCAGGCGCCCCCAGAAGCGCCGTCAGCGCGGCCTGCGCACGCCGACGGTTGGCACTGTTCGGAGAACGCTTGTTCCGACGGATGCTCTTCCGTGAACTCTTGTCGTTCTCGCCGTAGTTGTTCCGGCGATCCTTGACGTAACTCAGCCGCTTCTTCTCCTGCGGCGTCTTCCGTCTCACCGAACCCGCGCCTCCCCGACTCCCAGGAGCGCCAGAGTAACCAGGCGCAGCCGTCGCGCTCGTCCTACCAGAGGGTGCCCGGTCCCGCGACGACCCACCCGCCGTCGACCGGCTTGACCCAGAAGCTCAACGCGACTTCGATGATCTGCGTGCGGTAGGCGATCTCGACGTAGAGGTGGCTGCCGGAGTCGCCCCAGTGGAAGTCCGCGAGACCGAGTTCGCCGAGCCAGGACAGCTCCTGCTCCCACCCGCCGGCAGCAGCGCTTCGACTCGCCTCGTCCCCCTCGGCGCTCGCTCCGACGGACCCGGTCCACAGCGACCTGAGCACATGACGGACCGAGCCGTGATCGATGAGCTGCTCGGCCTCAGGGATCCTCCCGGCCCGGAGCAGACCGAAGTAGCACCGCACGACGGCTTCGACGTCCGCCTGACCAGGTTGCTCCGTCCAGACCCTCACCGCGAGATCATACGAGTCCGGTGCCCGCCCCGGTCTGCCGGACGCCGCCCCCGGACCCCGAAAACGCACCGGAGTTCCCGCAGACGGCATCGAGGGAGCGCACGGCATGTGAGGGTCCTGCCCAGCCCACGTGGGGGGCCAGACGCGGAATCTTGAGGCCACGAGCCGCGCATGGCAGGCTCATGCCGCATGACCGACGAATTCGCGAAGGACAACCTGCACGGGAGACTGCGGCGGGACCGTGAAGCGTTGCTCTGGAAGCTCGACGGCCTGTCCGAGTACGACGCCCGCCGCCCCCTGACGGCGACCGGGACCAACCTCCTCGGCCTGGTCAAACACCTGGCCACCGTGGAGGCCAGATACTTCGGCGAGGTCTTCGGCCGCCCTTCCCCGGAACCACTGTCCCGCTGGCAGGACTCCGACGGCAGCGACCAGTGGGCGGCCGAGGACGAGACCCGCGACCAGATCATCGGCTTCTACCGGCGCACGTGGGAACACTCGGACGCGACGATCGACGAGCTTCCCCTCGACGCCCCCGGCCACGTGCCATGGTGGCCGGAACCCCATGCCGACACCAACCTGTTCGCCGTCCTGGTCCATGTCCTCGGCGAGTCCATCCGTCACGCAGGACACGCCGACATCCTGCGCGAAACCCTCGACGGCCGAACCGGCCTGCGCCCCGAACACGAGAAGCCCATCGACGAGCAAGCCCGTGCCGCATACCGCGCGAAGATCGAGCAGGCCGCCAGGTCGGCCGCTGCCATCGAGGCGTAGAAGCCGCACTCCCGCCACACCGACGGCGAGCTGGACGAGCCTCCCACGACCTCTAGCCTGCTCAGATGATCGAAGAAAGCCCCTTGGTTCGCGTGGGAGACGGCTCGGGACCGCGACCGGTTCACCTGCATTTCTCCGAGCCGGCCAGACCGTTCGGGGGCGACGACCCCACCATCGAGTTCCTCGTCAGAGCGGTCGGGCGGTGGGGGAGCGTCGAGACCTTGGTGCGCACATGGGACGGCGACGGACTCGACACCTTCCTCTCCTCGTTGGCCGAGGACTTCCGTGGCTGGGACGGGGCACGTACCTGGCGCTCTCTGGAACGCGACCTGACCATCTCGGCCGAGCACCGCTCGGGCGGCTATGTTCACCTGACCTGGGGCATTCATGACCGGCCCCGGTCCGAGCAGTGGTGCTTCGAGACCACCACCGTGCACGCGGCCGGCGAGGAGATGCGCATTCCCGCTGCCGAGTTCCAGACGTTCCTCACGACCGCGGTCGAGTAGCTGAAGCACCAACGGCATCAGAGACGGATCCTGTGAGGCGACTGACTGCGGTGCCATGGGAGTTGGACCGGTCGCTGCTCAGCACGTCTCGTCGAATTTCACCGCCCTGAGGGTGACCGGCTGGCCGTTCAGCCTGGTGCCTGCGGCGGGGTTCTGGGTGCAGACCTGCCAGTTGGACTCGACGAGGATCAGGCGGCCCTCGGGGGAGGCGTCGGTGATCGTGAGGCTGGTGGAGGTGTCGAGGGACCGGCGGGCCGTCCTGACCGACTTGCCTGTGAAGTCGGGCATGGTGGGGGCGGGCTCGCGGATCTCCGTGGCCTGGTCGTCGGTCGGGCAGTCCTCTTCCAGCTTGACCGTAGCGAAGTCGATCTTGATGTCGGTGGGGTGCTTGCCCGCCTTCGGGGTCTGGTCGCACACCTTCCAGTTCCGGTCGAGCGCCTGCACGCGGCCGCGGCCGAGTGCGTCGTGGGAATGGAGGTGGTGGAAGCCGGCGGCCTGGGACTGGTCCTGGGCGGACTGGAGGCCCTTGCCGGTCATGTCCGGGAGGCTGCCGGTCGCCTGGGGAGAGCGGGCGGTGCCCGGTTTGTTCGAGCCGGGGCCGGGGCCGGGGGCTTCCTCACAGGCGGCGACGGCGAGGACGAGCGCGAGGGTCAGGGTGAGGATGGAGAGGGGGGTGCGTGTGGGGTCGAGCGGGGATCTCGTGCGCATCGGCTCAGCCTGGCGGATGGCGTGCTGATCGCGCAGGGCGTTCGTGAGGTTGTGACGATCCGACCTCGCGGCGTCGCACTCATCCGCTCCTGAGCACGGCAGCGGTACGCGCCCGCCCCCGCGCCGCAACCCGCGGCGCTCATTCCGTGTCGCTGCCCTGTCCGTGGCCCTGGTGGCCACGGTCGCTCTCATCGCGGTGCTCGCGAAGGCATGCGAGTCGATGGCCGGCGGCCCCGTGCGGTCAGAGGCGCGTTCCGTGAGCACATGCGGCACACCATTGGGACGGGCAGGGCGTCCTGCGAGGACGACCTCGGCGTGGACTTCGAGGGCGTCACCCGTGATCGGCCCGTCGTCTCCTGGAAGCCCGACCTCGCGAGCGACCCCCGGTACAGGGCGCTGACGGCCGACGGAGGATGCGTACGGCATCTCGGCTGTCTGGTGGAGGGGGGAGTGCGGGCGCCTCGTCCGTCACGGAGGGGGACGACCGGGACGCGCGTCGATCGGGCCGGCCGTACGGGGAGGGCAGTCCGCTGTCGAGTCCGGATCCGGCGTGGCGCATGCTCTTCCCTATGACCTCGTACCCGCCGCCGCACGTGGAGCACCTGGACGTCCTGATCGTCGGTGCCGGGATCTCCGGGATCGGCGCCGGCCGCTACCTGCGGCTCAGGCACCCGGGGAGGTCGTTCGCGATCCTGGAGGGGCGCGGCGCCTCCGGCGGTACCTGGGATCTGTTCCGGTACCCCGGCATCCGGTCCGACTCGGACCTGTACACCTTCGGATACGAGTTCAGGCCGTGGCGTGACCGGGAGTCCATCGCCACCGCCGCCCGCGTCCTGTCCTACGTACGCGAGACCGCGACCGAGAACGGCCTCGACGGGCACATCCGTTACCACCACCGGGTCGTCGCCGCCGACTGGTCCTCCGCGACGGCTCGCTGGACGGTACGGGTCGAGCGCACCGACCCGGCGACCGGCGCGCGCGAGCGGATCGAGCTCACCACCGGGTGGCTCTTCTGCGCCACCGGCTACTACCGCTACGACGAGGGCCACACCCCGCACTTCGAGGGCCGCGACCGCTTCCGCGGGCAGATCGTGCATCCGCAGCACTGGCCCGAGGACCTCGACTACCGCGGCAAGCGCGTGGTCGTCATCGGCAGCGGTGCCACCGCCGTCACCCTCGTCCCCGCCATGGCCGGCGCCACAGCGCACATCACGATGCTCCAGCGGACCCCCACGTACGTCGTGCCCGTCTCGAAGGAGGACAAGACCGCCCGCTTCCTCCGCCGCGTCCTGGGGGACCGGCGCGGACACGCCGTGACGCGCGGCAAGAACATCGCCCGGCAGCAGCTGGTCTGGCGCTTCGCCCGGCGCTTCCCGGGCGCGACCCGGAAGCTGATCCGCGCGGCGAACGCCCGGCTCCTGCCCGCCGGCTTCCCGGTCGACGAGCACTTCAACCCGCCGTACGACCCCTGGGACCAGCGCCTGTGCGCCGCCCCGGACGGCGACCTCTTCAAGGCCGTCAGCGCCGGCACGGCCTCCGTCGTCACCGACCGGATCAGCACCTTCACCGAGGACGGGATCCTGCTCCGATCCGGCCGGGAACTCCCCGCGGACATCGTCGTCACCGCCACCGGCCTCAGTCTCCAGCTCCTCGGCGGCATGCGCCTCACCGTCGACGGCACCGACGTCTCGCCCGCCGACTCGCTCCTCTACCGCGGCACCATGCTGTCGGGCATCCCGAACCTCAACGTCGCCCTCGGCTACACCCACGCCTCCTGGACGCTCAAGATCGGGCTGCTCTGCGAGTACGTCTGCCGGCTCCTCGCCCACATGGACCGGTACGGTCACGACACCGCCCGGCCCGAGAGCGAACCCGGCCTGGCCACCCGCCCCATGCTCGACTTCGGCGCCGGCTACGTACGGCGAGCGCTCGACCGGCTGCCCCGGCAGGGACCGGGCGTGCCGTGGGTGACGTCGACGAGCTACCGCGGCGACCGCAGACTGCTCCGGCACGCCGCGATCGCCGACGGCCACCTCCGCTTCTCGGGCCCGGCCACGCGCGCCGCCGAACGGAACGCCTCAGGGGTCCGCAAGCTGAACGAGAGGTGACGTCCGCCGGCGGCCGGCGGGTTCGTGTCGCACTCCTCTTCCCCGCCCTCCGTGGGGTGTTGGAGGATCTGCTGTCATGACTCAGCATGCATCTGACGCGACCGCCGACGCGGCGGGCACGTACCTGGCGGGCCTCGCCGGGCGCCTGACGGCCGACGGCTGCGCGGTGACGTCGCCGGAGTGGAACGGCCGCCCGGTCGTGGCCGCGCAGCGCGCGGACCGCAAGGCGCGCTGGTTCGGGACGAAGTCCGAGCTGTTCGTCTTCGCCGCGGCCGTGCCCCAGGTCGACGTCGTCACCCTGGAGGAGTTCACCGTCTGGGCCATGAGCCGGGCGAAGAGCCTGCGCGGCGGCATACCGGGCGCCCGCAACGTGACCCTGGTGCTGCCCGCCCTCGTGAGCCCGTACGTCGATCCGGCCGCCGCCCAGTGGGCAGCGCAGGACGCGCGGACCATCGACACGACCGTCGTCAGCCGTCCCGTCACGGTCCAGACAGCCCCGGACACCGTCCGGACCACGATGTACCGGGGCCGGGTGGTCTGGGGCGCGATGTTCACGGGCCATGTGCTGGAGAAGGCGGGCCTGTACTTTCCCTGACGTCGGCGTGCGGCACGAACTCCGCCCAGAACTCCCGGCTCGTCAGACCCCTGGGGACAACGGGACTGTCGCACACGGGGGTTGACCCCACCCCGAATGGCCCGGTGGCCTGATGGGGCGTCCGGTCGCGGGACGGCAGGGTGGAGCCATGACAACACGCCGCGTACGTACCTCCCTCGCCGCCTCCGTCCTCTCCGTCGCCGCACTCGCCTCCGCCGGCCTCGTCGCCTCGACCGGCCCCGCGAGCGCGACCGGCGCCGCCTCCGGCGGCCGGCTCCAGTGGGGCGAATGTGCCGCCTCGGTGAAACCGGCCGAGGGGCAGCGGTGCGCCGTCCTCTCCGTGCCGCTCGACCACGCCGACCCCGACGGCCCCCGCGTCGAACTCGCCGTGTCCCGCCTCGCCGGCACCCGCCCGGAGGCCCGCCGCGGCACGCTGCTCGTGATCCCGGGCGGGCCCGGGAGCTCCGGGGTGCAGCGGCTCGCGCAGAAGGGGGCCGCGCTCGCGAAGGAGACCGGCGGGGTGTACGACCTGGTTGCCTTCGACCCGCGCGGCGTCGGCGGTTCGACGAAGGCGCGGTGCGGGCTCGCGGAGCGGGACCGGTGGATGCTGACCCTGCGGTCCTGGCCGGGCGACGACGGGTCCATCGGCGCCAACGCCGAGCGGGCGCGGCGGATCGCCGAAGCCTGCGCCCGCGACGGCGGCCCCGTGCTGCGCAGCCTCACCACCGCCAACCAGGTGCGGGACATGGAGCTGCTGCGACAGGCGCTCGGCGAGGAGCGGCTGTCGGCGTGGGCCAACTCGTACGGGACCTATGTCGCCGCCCGGTACGCGCAGGAGCACCCCGGGCGCACCGACCGCTGGGTCCTGGACAGCAGCGCCGACCCGGACCCGCGCCGGGTCGCGTACGGCTGGCTCGCCGACATGGCGAAGGGCGCCGAGGACCGCTTCCCGGACTTCGCCGCCTGGGCGTCCCACCCGGACCGCGCGGCGGAGGGCCTGCGGCTCGCCGACACCCCGGAGGCCGTACGGGCGCTCGTCCTCGACCTCGCGGCGCGGCTCGACCGGGCGCCCCGCACCACCGCCGTGCCCGGCGCGCCGCTCACCGGAGCCGCCTTCCGCCAGGCGCTTCAGCTCGCGCTCTACTCCGACGCCGCCTTCCCCGGTTTCGCGCGGCTCGCCGCCCAGGCTCGGGACCCGCAGGCCGTGCCCGTGCTGCCGCCGGAGCTGTCCGGCGCGATGCCGGACGAGGCCGCGGCGGTCACCGTGGGCGTCGTCTGCAACGACGTCGACTGGCCCCGTTCCGTACCGGCGTACGCCCGTGCGGTGGCAGCCGACCGCGCCCGGCACCCGCTGACCGGCGGCATGCCCGTCAACGTCACGCCCTGCGCCTTCTGGAAGGGCGGCGCGGTGGAGAAGCCGGTCCGCCTCACCGACGAGGGCCCATCGAACATCCTCATGATCCAGAACCTGCGGGACCCGTCCACCCCGCACTCCTCCGGCCTGAAGATGCGCGAGGCGCTCGGAGACCGTGCCCGGATGGTCTCGGTCGACCGCGGCGGCCACGGCGTCTACCTCGTGAGCGCCGGCGGAGCGGGCAACGCCTGCGGCGACCGCACCGTCACCCGGTTCCTGCTGACGGGAGAACGGCCGGCCACCGACATCCGCTGCTGAGGAGCCGTCTGCGGGGGCCGACTGCTGAGGGGTCGACGCGGGGCCCGTTCCCGCCCGGTGAGATCGTGCAGCCATGAACCTCCTCAACGACGAGCGCCTGCGGACGTGGACGCTGCGCTGGATGGCCCTCCTCGCCGCCGACCCCGAGGACCAGAGCGCCTGGCTGACCGGCCGGGACCTGGACACGGCGTCCGTCGTCGAGGAGGTGGAACTGGTCTGCCGGATCTCCGAGGGACTCGCGGAGCGCGGAGTCCTCGCCCCCGAGGACACCCGTGACCTCCAGGAACTCGGCCGCCGCCTGGCCGAGCTCACCGCCGCCGACCGCGCCGGTCTCTGGGCCGAATCCCTGGTCACCGACCGGACCTGGACCGAGGTGCGCACCCTGGCCCGCCGGATCCTCCGCAGAACTACGGGCGACTGGCGCCGGCCCCTCCCCGACCCCGCCGCCTGAGTTTGTGGGTGAAGCGGTGCATGTGGGGGTCGAGCCGGTCGACGGGCTCCTGGAGGACCTGTTCCTTCGTCAGCCATCTGATCGCCTCGAACTCGCCCTCGTCGTACGTGGTGACGGAGTCGGCGTCCGCGTCGAGGACGTACCAGAGCGCGACGTCGGTGTGGGGATCCTGTTCCCGCGTGCGGGTGACGGTGAGGAAGAGCGGGCGCTCGCCGGTGAGCGACGAGGCCGTGGCCCGGAGGGACAGCTCCTCCCGGCATTCGCGGACCACCGTGTCCCAGGGGTCCTCGTCCGGCTCGACGTGACCGCCGGCGGGCAGCCACAGTCCCGCTTTGCGGTGGGCGGTGAGCAGCAGCTGTCCGCGTGCCCCGTCGTGGACGACGAAGTAGCACACCAGGTGCATCGGGGGCACGTCCGGTGCGCGCACCCGGTAGAGCGGTGCGCCGCCGGTGATCCACTCCGCGGCGGTCGCCAGGTGGGCGCGCTCCAGGTCGTCCCAGGGTTCGATGGCGCCGACCAGGTCCAGCAGGCGGGCGCGCGGTCGGTCGGTGTCGGGGCGGGAGGCGAGCGGATCGCCGATCGCGGTCATGCGTACAGGGTGTCAGGAGGGACTGACAGTCGGCTCGGTCGTCGGCGCCCTCCTGAACGCGGCGGTCGTCAGAGTGCGGAGACCCAGTACCGGTCGAAGGTGAACCGGCCGTTGGCGCCGGCCCCGTCTCGGGTGCCCGTCATCTCCCGGGCGAGCGTGTACCAGGCGTCCACGAAGTCGGCGTCGTCGGTCCAGAAGGAGGACGGGACGGCGTCCACGACCGGATCGACCAGCGGGATGTACGCGCCGAGGTCCGCGATGGTCAGCAGCGCGGCGGCGATGGCCTTGGCCAGGGCCGAGTAGTCGGTGTCGCCGTCGTCCTCCATCATCACGGCGTCGGCCAGGTTGTACTTGTACAGCGACCAGTTCACCAGGATCTGGTTCGGGTGGTACGTGGTCCCCGCGTCGTCGAGGTACGGGTGGGTCACCGTGTCGACGCGGACCTTGCCGTCGAGTCCGAAGCCGCTGACGATGCTGAAGATCTCGGCATCGCCCTTGATCCACGTCTCCTTGTCGTCGTCGAGGCGCACCGAGGTGATGCGGGAGGTCCAGAAGCCGGTGCTGCTCGCCGAGGTCGCCGAGGTCGTCGGGGTCGTCGCGTCCGGCGCGGCCGTGGCGACGCCCGCGGCGGCCAGCTCCCGCTCCAGGACCCGCGTACCGGCCTCGACCGCCTTCTCCCCGTCGACGCCGACGACGTACACCGGTACGTCGGGCGTGCGGGAGACGTCCAGCGTGTGCGCCCGGCCGTGCGTGTCGTAGGCGGTGACGGCGGTGGCTTCGTCGTCGGACGGTTCGACGGCGACCAGCGGGGCCCGCCCGGAGTGCGTGGCGCCGGTCAGCGTCACGGTGAGCAGGGCGCCCGTGTCGGCGGGCAGGCCCTTGGCCGTGGCGACGGCGCGGTCCGCGGCGGCGACAGCGGCGGCGAGCGGCGCCGCGGCCCGGGTGCGGGAGCCCCCGGCCAGCGCCCCGAGGCCCCTCTCCGTACCGTCCGCGACGGCCCGGCCCGCCTCGGCCCGCCAGGCGGAGTCGGCGAGCGAGCGGGCCAGCGCGCGGGCGGCGGCGTCCTCGGCGGCCGTCACGGGCGACTTCTTCGCCGCACTGTTCACGGCGGGCGTCGCCACGGCGGTGGCGGGCGCGGCGGTGACCACGACGCCGGTGAGGGCGAGGCCGCAGAGGGCCGTGCGGAGCTGCTTTCTGACGGACACGAGACATCCTCCAGCGAAGTCGGACGGCGGCCCCGGGGTGCCAGGGCGCGCCGGAGACACCGGCCGCGGATGTGCGACCGGTGCGCGGTGGTGCCGGGGTGGAGCGCGACCATGATGGAGCACGATCCGTCTACGCGTATAGACCGCCTCAACGGCTCAGGGGTGAACGGGAGTTGACGCGAATGCCGGGCCGGGCGGTCAGCCGCCCGGGTGGTCCGCTCAGCGTGCTCGGCGCGCGTTGAGGCGGGCCGCCTGACGGGTCAGGTGGTCGCGCTCCGCGAGGTTCGGGGCCTTGTGCGCGGCCTCGGCGTACAGGCGCGCCGCCGTCGTCAGGTCGCCGTCGCGTTCGTGGAGGTACGCGGCCACCGCGGCGTGCCGGGGCAGTGACGGGTCCAGCGCCGCGAGCGCCGCCAGGCCGGCCCGCGGTCCGTCGGCCTCGCCCACGGCGACCGCGCGGTTGAGCCGGACGACCGGGTTGTCCGTGAGGCGCGCGAGCTCGTCGTACCACTCGACGATCTGCACCCAGTCGGTCTCCTCGGCGGTGGGCGCGTCGGCATGGAGCGCCGCGACGGCGGCCTGGGCCTGGAACTCGCCCAGCCGGTCGCGGGCGAGCGCCGCCTGCAGGATCCCGACGCCCTCGGCGATCAGCGCCGTGTCCCAGCGGCCGCGGTCCTGCTCGGCGAGCGGCACCAGGCTGCCGTCGGACGCGGTCCGGGCGGCGCGCCGGGCGTGGTGGAGCAGCATGAGGGCGAGCAGGCCGTACACCTCGGGGTGGTCGACGCGGGCCGCGAGCTGCCGGGTGAGCCGGATGGCCTCCGCGGAGAGGTCGATGTCGCCGGAGTAGCCCTCGTTGAAGACGAGATAGAGGACGCGCAGCACGGTGGCCACATCTCCGGGCCGGTCGAGGCGCACCCCGGAGACGGTGCGCTTGGCCCGGCTGATCCTCTGGGCCATGGTCGCCTCGGGCACCAGGTAGGCGTGGGCGATCTGCCGGGTGGTCAGCCCGCCGACGGCCCGCAGGGTGAGCGCCACCGCCGACGCCGGTGTCAGCGACGGATGCGCGCACAGGAAGTACAGCTGGAGCGTGTCGTCGACGTCGGGCACGGGCCCCGGCGTCGGCTCCTCCTCGACGCGGTCCTCACGCCGTCGGCGGGCGGCGTCGGCGCGCGTCGCGTCGAGGAACCTGCGCCAGGCGACCGTGATCAGCCAGCCCTTGGGGTCCCGGAGCGGGTCCGCCCCGCCCGGGGGTGCGCTCGGGGCAGGGGAGGACGCGCCGTCGAGGGGGTGCGGCGCGGGGCCGGCCGCACCGGCCCTGAGCGCCTCGACCAGGGCGTCCTGCACGGCGTCCTCGGCCGCCGCGAAGTCGGCTCCGCGGCGGACGAGGACGGCGAGGACGCCCGGGGTGAGGCTCCTGAGCAGTGCCTCGTCCATGGGTGGCGTCACTCCGTGATGGTGGGCGGTGCGGCCAGGAAGGGGCGCACCTCCAGCCACTCGTGGATCGGCCTGCCGCCCGCGCCCGGGGCGGCCGACAGCTCCCCGGCCAGTTCGACGGCGCGCTCGTAGTCGTCCACGTCGATGATCATCCAGCCGGCGATGAGGTCCTTGGTCTCCGCGAACGGTCCGTCGGTGACCGGCGGGCGCCCCTCGCCGTCGTAGCGGACCCATGCCCCCTCGGGGGCGAGCGCCTGACCGTCGACGAACTCGCCGGTCTTCTCCAGCCGGGCCGCGAAGTCGTGCATGTACCGCATGTGGGCCGAGATCTCCTCCGGCGTCCACTGGTCCATCGGCACGTCGTTGACCGCGGCCGGGGCGCCTCGGTAGTGCTTCAGCAGCAGGTACTTGGCCATCGTGGTTCTCCTCGGTGCTGGTGCGGCCCATTCTGGCCGCGTTCGCACCGGGGACGAAGCCGGACCCGGATTCTCGACATCACCGCCGGAAGTTCTTTCGGTCTTTCTTCCGGAGCCGTCGCGGCCGGCGTGTCGCCCGTCGGGCGGCGGGTCAGCTCTCCGGCAGCGGCCGGTCGTCGATGACGTTCTTCATCACCAGCGTGGACGTCAGACGCTGGACCCCGGGCAGGCGTGCGAGCCGCTGGTCGTAGAGCTGCTGGAACGCGGTCAGGTCGGTGGTGGCGACCCGGAGCAGGTAGTCGGGTTCGCCGAAGAGGCGCTGTGCCTGCAGGACGTGGGGCACGGCGGCCACGGCGTCCTCGAAGGCCGTGACGGTGTCGGGGGTCTCCCAGCGCAGGGTGACGAAGACCAGGGCCTCGAAGTTCAGGCCGACGGCGGCGGGGTCGACCACGGCGCGATAGCCACGGATCGCGCCCTCGCGTTCGAGGTCGCGCAGCCGGCGGTGGCAGGGAGAGACGCTGAGCTGCACGCGGGCGGCCAGTTCGGTGATGGTCAGGCGGCCGTCGAGCTGCAGCTCGGTCAGAATCTTCCGGTCAAGTGCGTCCATGGAGAAGATTCTCCCCCGAACCCCGCGATCGAGGGGGAAAGGCGCAAACATCTTCGGGCGAATCCCGCCTACCCTTCCCTCCCGGAACAAGAAGTGCGAGAGGGAACAAACGAACGATGGACACGACGACGCTGGCGGCCTTCCTGGCGGTGGACCTGCTCCTGGTGGTCACCCCGGGCGCCGACTGGGCGTACGCCATCTCCGCCGGCCTGCGCGACCGCTCGGTCGTCCCGGCGGTCGCGGGCCTGCTCACCGGCCACGCGGCGTACGCGCTGGTGGCCGTCGCCGGCCTCGCCGTGATCGTGGCGAGCTCCCCGGCCGCGCTCACCGCCCTGACGGTCGCCGGCGCCGGCTACCTGCTGTGGCTCGGCTGGGGCCTCCTGCGCCAGCCGGCCGCGGCCCCCGCGGCGGGGGCGGGGGACGGGACGGACGCCTCCCCGCTGCGGGTCCTGCTCAAGGGGGCGGGGACCAGCGGCCTCAACCCCAAGGCGCTGCTGCTGTACTTCTCGCTCTTCCCGCAGTTCATCGACCCCGTGACCGGCTGGCCGGTCGCCGCGCAGACCGGGCTGCTCAGCACCGTGCACCTGACCGCCTGCGCCGTCGTCTACCTCGCCGTCGCCGTCCTGGCCCGTACCGTCCTCGGCTCCCGCCCCTCGGCCGCCCGGGCCGTCACCCGCGTCAGCGGAGCCATGATGATCGCCATCGGCGCCCTTCTGCTGGTGGAACGCCTGGCGGTCTGAGCGCCCGGCCCCGCTCGACTCCGGGGCGAGGGGCCTGCAGCCAGGGCCGCCGTCCCCCGCCCGACGCCGCGGGTGAGGGCCTGCAGCCCGGGCCGCCGCCCCCCGCCCGACGCCGCGGGTGAGGGCCTACAGGCCGGGCCGCCGCCCCCCGCCCGGCTCCGGGGGCGAGGCGCCTACAGCCAGGGCCGCCGTCCCGGTCCGGTCGGATGGGTGCCCGTGACCGCCATGACCACCGAGTACAGGCTGGTCTCCGCCGCGATGAAGAGCCGGTTGCGCTTCGCGCCGCCCCAGGAGATGTTGGCGACCGCCTCAGGGACGTCGAGCCGGCCGATCAGGGTGCCGTCGGGGTCGTAGCAGTGCACGCCGTCGTCCATCGCGGCGACCCAGAGCCGGCCGCCCTCGTCGAAGCGGAGGTTGTCGAAGCGGGCCCTCTCACGGGCCCCGGCCTGGGCGAAGACCTCGCCGTCCGACAGGGTGCCGTCGTCCCGTACGTCGAAGACCCGGATGAACCCCGCTCGGGTGTCGGAGACGTACAACCGCCGCTCGTCGGGAGAGAAGACCAGCCCGTTCGGCGCGCCGAAGCCGTCCGCGACCAGCCGCACCTCGCCGGTGGCCGGATCGATCCGGTACACGTTGTTGGAGCCGATCTCGCTCTCCGCGCGGTACCCCTCGTAGTCGCTGGTGATGCCGAAGTCCGGGTCGGAGAACCAGACGGAGCCGTCGGACCTCACGGTCGCGTCGTTCGGGCTGTTGAGGCGCTTGCCCCGCCAGCGGTCGGCCAGCACGGTGACGGTGCCGTCGTGTTCGGTCCGGGTCACCCGGCGGTTGCCCTGCTCGCAGGTGATCAGCCGGCCCTCGCGGTCGAGGGTGTTGCCGTTGGTGTGCCCGGCGGAGCGGCGGAAGACGGCGACCGAACCGGTCTCCTCGTCCCACCGCAGCATCCGGTCGTTGGGGATGTCGCTCCACACCACCTGGCGCCAGGCCGGCACGTAGATCGGCCCCTCGGCCCAGCGGCAGCCCGTGTACAGGACCTCCAGCGCCTCGTCGCCGTTCATGCACCGCCCGGTGCGGAACCGCTCGTCCAGCATCTCGTACAGCCCGGGGCGCTCGCTGCTCACAGGATCCACTCCTCAGGAAAACCGCCATGCGCCGAAGAAGAATCGGCGTCAGGGGAACATTGCAAGATGAGGTATGGTCACGGCAAGAAGACGCCGAAGGGAGAGTGGTGGATCACATCGACCGCGCGCTGCTGGCCCGGCTCCAGCAGGACGCCACCCAGTCCTACGCCGCGCTGGGGCAGGCCGTCGGACTGTCCGCCGGCGCCGCTCACGAGCGGGTGCGGAAGCTCCGCGAGCGCGGCGTCATCCGGCGCACCACGGTCGAGGTGGACCCGGCCGCCGTGGGCAGCGCCGTCCTGGCGTACGTGATGGTCGACTCGACCTCCTGGATGGGCGATTCGGCGCAGGACTTCGCCGCGCTCCCCGAGATCGTGGAGGCGCACGTCATCGCCGGCAGCGCCTCCGTGCTGGTGAAGGTCAGGACCGCGACCACCGAGCAGCTGCAGGACGTGCTGCGCCGGATCTACGCGATCGACGGCGTCAGCGGCACGCAGGCCACGGTGGTCCTGGAGACCTTCTTCGAACGGCCGGTCTCCCCCCTCGCCGCCGACGGGGCCTGATCCTCAGGGCGGCGGGGCCACCAGGGCACCGCCGCCGGAACCGCGATCGGGCTACGGGACGGTGAGCACGAGCTTGCCGGTCGTACGGCCCGTCTCTCCGAGCGCGTGCGCCTTGGCCGCCTCCGCGAGCGGGAAGACGGCCTCGACATGAGCGCGGAGGGCGCCGGAGGCGACCAGGTCGGCGACGGCGTTCATGCCCGCATGGTCCGCCTCGACGAGCAGGGTCTCGACGCGTACCCCGCGGGCGGCGGCCTTCGCGGCCTCGTCCGGATCCGTCCCCGGCAGGAGCGACACGAGCAGGCCGCCCGGCCGCAGCACGTCCAGCGAACGGGCCCGGGTGTCGCCGGACAGGGGATCGAGCACCATGTCGACGTCCCCGACGACCTCGCGGAAGTCGGTGGTGCGGTAGTCGACGACCTCGTCCGCCCCGAGGGAGCGTACGAAGGCGTGCTTGGCGGCGCTGGCGGTGCCGATGACGTACGCGCCACGGGCCTTCGCGATCTGCACGGCGAGGTGACCGACCCCGCCCGCCGCCGCGTGGACCAGCACGCGCTGCCCGGAGCGGACCCCGGCCGTGTCGACGACCGCCTGGTACGCGGTGAGCGCGGCGAGCGGCAGCGCGCCCGCCTGGACGTGGTCGATGCCGGCCGGCTTGCGCGCGAAGGCGCGGGCGGGGCCCGTGACGTACTCGGCGTGGGAGCCGACGCCGTGCGGGTAGGGCAGCATGCCGAAGACCTCGTCGCCCGGCTTGAACAGGGTGACGCCGAAGCCGACGGCCTCGACGACGCCGGACACGTCCCAGCCGAGGACCAGTGGCACGCGGTTCAGGAAGAGCCCGGCGGCGCGGTGCTTCCAGTCGGTCGGGTTCACGCCGGCGGCGCGGACGGCGACGAGGATCTGGCTCGGGCCGGGCGCGGGCCGCGGGACGACGACCTCCTTGAGCACCTCGGGGGTGCCGTGGGCGTCCTGGCTGATGGCGAGCATGGTGGGTGCGTTCGCGTTCGTCACGGCGTTGGTCAGGGTGTTCGTCATGTGCACCAGCCTCGCCGGGGCCCCCGGGGTCGTACCATGGCATGAATGCCATCTTCCGACGGGATCGTGCCATGACCGCCCTCCACCGTGTCGTCGTGCTCGCCCTGGACTGGGTGTACCCCTTCGAACTGGGCATCCCGAGCCGGGTCTTCGGCGCCCTCCAGGACCGCTACGAAGTCCTGACCTGCTCCGTCGACGGCGGCCCCGTCGCCACGAACGCGGACTACTCGGTCACGGTGGGCCACGGGCCCGAGGTGCTCGCGACGGCGGACACGGTGCTGCTGCCGCCCTTCGACATCTCCCGGCTCTCGCGCGAGCTGCCGCCGCACGTGGGCGAGGTGCTCGCGACCGTACGGCCCGGGGCGCGGATCGTGTCGATATGCACGGGCGCCTTCGTCCTGGCGGCAGCGGGTCTGCTCGACGGCCGGCCCGCCACCACGCACTGGGCCGTCGCCGACGTCTTCCGGTCCTGGTACCCGGAGGTGGCCCTGGACCCGGACGTGCTCTTCGTGGACGACGGGGACGTGCTCACCTCGGCGGGCGCGGCCTCCGGCGTCGACGTCTGTTTGCACCTCGTACGCCGCGACCACGGCGCCGCCGTCGCCAACCACGTCGCCCGGGCCTGCGTCGTACCGCCGTGGCGGGACGGCGGCCAGGCCCAGTACATCGAGTACCCGGTGCCCCCGGCGGCCGCGCACGGCACCTCGGCCACCCGCCAGTGGGCGCTGGAGAACCTGCACGAACCCCTGACGCTGACGGAACTCGCCGGGCACGCCCGGATGAGCCTGCGCACCTTCGCCCGCCGCTTCAACGAGGAGGTCGGGACGAGCCCCGGCCGCTGGCTGATCCAGCAGCGCGTCTACCGCGCCCGGCACCTCCTGGAGACCACGGACCTCGCCGTGGACGACATCGCCGGCCAGGTCGGCTTCGCCACCGGCACCTCCCTCCGCGAACACCTGCACGCCGCGATCGGCGTCTCACCCCTCGCCTACCGCCGCACCTTCCGGGGCACCGCCCCGACGGCCTGACCCCGCCGGGATGGCGACTCGTCGTCCTGGGCCGGCATCCCCTCGGCGGGCTGTCGGCGGGGGGCGGGTGGGCGCGGGCCCGGCACGGCGCCGGCGCGCGAGCCGGTGACGCGGGCCCAGGTCGCGGTCGACCTGGGCCCTGGGTGTCGCCCGGCGACGGTGGACTACAGGCCGCCGGTGTGGAGCAGCTTGTTGGGGGAGCCGGTGCTGATGTTGGTCAGGAGGTCCTTCGACGCCTGCTCGTCGAGCCACGCGGCGACCTCGGCCGGGGACGCCGTCGGGTGTTCGGCCTTGTACAGGGCGGCGACACCGGCGACGTGCGGGGCGGCCATCGACGTACCGTTCAGCGCGACGGCGCCGCCTCCGAGCTTGGCCGACACGATGTCCTGGCCGGGGGCGTAGATCTCCACGCACCGGCCGTAGTTGGAGAAGGACGTCTCCTCGTCCCACGCGTTGGAGGCCGCGACGGTCAGCGTGCCGTCCGCCGAGGCGGGCGAGACGGTACAGGCGTCCTTGGCGCTGTTGCCGGCGGCGATGACGGGCAGCACGCCGGCCGAGCGGAGAGCCGTGGCGGCGTTGTTCAGCGCGGTGGACCTGTCACCGCCCAGGGAGCCGTTCAGGACGGCCGGCTGCCGGGCGTTCCGGGCGACCCAGTCGAACCCGGCGATCATCCCCGAGTACGAGCCCCGGCCGTCGCAGCCCAGCACGCGGACGCTCACCAGGCTGGCCTTGCGGGCGACCCCGTACGTGCTGCCGGCGACCGTGCCGGCCACGTGCGTGCCGTGCCCGTTGCAGTCCTGCCCGGCCCGCCCGTCGGCCATCGCGTCGAAGCCGAACGTGGCGCGCCCGCCGAACTCGTCATGGGCGAAGTCGATGCCGCTGTCGAGGATGTACGCCGTCACGCCGGCGCCGCTGCCCTCGGTGGTGAAGTCGTTGTCGAGCGGCAGGTTCAGCTGGTTGATCCGGTCCAGGCCCCACGACGCGGCGGGGCTGCGGGCGCCGGCCGGGGTGGACGGCCGCGGCGGCGCGACCGTCACCGCGTCCTCCTCGACGGACGTCACGCCGGGCGTCTTCCGGACGAGGTCCAGCTGCGTCGCGGTCAGCGGCACGGCGAACCCGTTGAGGGCCTTCTCGTAGACGAACGTCGGCTTGAGGTTCAGCCGCTCGGCGGCCTTGGCCGCGTCGACCGTCCGGTCGAGGGTCACGATGTACTTGCCGGGCACCGCGTTGGCGGCGGTGACGAGCGGCGCGGGCTCCGGCTCCGGCCCGGCGGCGACGGAGCCGAACGCCGTCGCGGTCGGAGCGGTGAGGGCCAGCGCGGACAGGGCGGCACTCGCGAGAGCGAGTCTGGTACGTGTGTTCACAAAGGGGAGGGGAACATGCAGAAACGATCACCTTCTAGGACATTGACGATCTGTTCGGGTGGATAGCCGAAACATCACCGCAATGCGCTCCGCCTCGGCGGCGAACCGTCCTGACCGAGGGGCGGTACGCCGACATCGAGGTGCACAACCGGGAGTTCGGCGGACGTCCGTCGTGGCGGTGGGCCCGGTGGCGTCCCCGCGCGACGAGCCGCACCGCGCACGCCGCCGCAGGCTCGCATGAGAGCATCCGTCCATGAGCAGCGACCTGGAAGTGAGCGCTCTGGCGATCAACGTCACGATCCCCGAGACGCTCCGCTGGACGGCGAGCCGGCGCGGTGAGGACTTCACCCTCACCACCCTCAACGTCCGGCTTCTCCCGGACGGGCGCCTCGCCGTGAAGGCGTACGGCCGGCCGTTGGCCGGCGGGCGGGGCGCGTACGTCTCGTTCCCGGTCCCCGACGAGCCCGAACTGGCGGCCCTCGTCTCCGAGGCCGCCGGTCGCGCTGGGGCGATGTGGGCCGCCCACCGCGGACTCGGCTGATCCTCTGATCCTCAGCCCGATGCGTGGCGGCGGCGAGCGGTCACCGGCGCAGGGCCGCGGCGACCAGGCCCTCCAGCGCCTCGCGTGATACGTCGCCGCCGCTGACGAGCCGGTCGAAGACCAGGCCGTCGATGCAGGTCAGCAGGGTGTGCGTACGGGTCTCCACGTCCGGGGCCCCGTGCGCGGCGAGGAACAGGCGGACGGCCTCGCGTCCGGCGTTCTCGCGCGGGACGAGCAGTTCGCGCAGCTCGGGGTCGCGCACGCTCTCGACGGCGCAGGCGTAACGGGCCAGCGAGCGGCGCCGGCCCTCGCCGGTGAGCCTCCGGCGGGCGAGCAGCGCCATGCCGTCCACCAGCTCCTCGACCGTGCGCAGCGGCGGCAGTTCCTCGGCCACGGTCTGGAGTTCCGCCTGGTCGCGTGCGACGAGGCGGGTGACGAGGCCGGTGAGCAGCGCGGCCCGGGTGCGGTAGTAGGCCGACGTGGTGCCGGACGGCAGGCCGGCCCGGCGGTCGACCGCCCGGTGGGTCAGGCCGCGGATGCCTTCGTCGGCGAGTACGTCGAGAGCCGCGTCCGCGAGGAACGCGCGTCGGTCGGAAACCATGCCCCCCTTTCTACACCTGTAGAGGTTCGGTTAGCCTCCTCCTTCTACAGGTGTAGAAAGTCGAGGGTTCGGTATGGGCAACACAGCAGTGGTCGTCGGAGGGGGCATCGGCGGGCTGGCCGCTGCGATCGGTCTGCGCCGCGTCGGGTGGGACGTGACCGTCGTCGAACGCGCTCCCGTGCTCGACGACGCGGGCGCGGGCATCTCCCTGGCGGCCAACGGCCTGCGCGCCCTGGGCGCGTTGGGAGTCGGCGCGGGCGTACGGGAAGCCTCGCGGGGCCAGTACAGCGGCGGCACCCGCACACCGGGCGGCAGCTGGCTGACCCGTATGGACGGCGCGGCGCTGGAGCGGGCGGTGGGTACGCCGATCATGGGCATCCCCCGATCCACCCTGCACCGGCTGCTGCGCGCCGGGCTGCCCGCCGAGGCGCTCCTCATCGGCGCGGAGGTCGAGTCGGTGACCGGCCCGGACCTCGCCCCCGAAGCCACCCGTCAGCCCACCCCCGGAGCAGCCCACCAACCCGCCCCCGAAGCCACCCGTCAACCCGCCCCCGGTCAACCCACCCCTCGAT
>NZ_JOGX01000051.1 GCF_000719555.1 Streptomyces sp. NRRL F-5727 | reverse complement strand
GCCCCCCGCCGCCGGACCGGGCACCCCCGGCGCCCCGGGCGGCGACCCCGCCCGGACGGGGCTCCGCGTCGCCGTCCAGGCCCTCGCCGCCGTCGTCGCCGGCTATGTCGCCATGGGCGTCACCGCCGCCCTCGGCCTCTGGGCCGCCGGCGCCGCCGACCTCCCCGGAGGCTTCGCCGCCGTCCTCGCCGCCGTCGTGGTCATGGCCGCCGGCGGCCAGGTCGAGATCACCGGCTCGGCCGGCGCCTTCGCCGGCACCGAGGGCGAACTGACCGCGATGCCCCTCACCGTCACCCTCGTCGGCGCGCTCGTCACCGGCGCCGTCTTCCTCCGCCCGCTCCGCCACCACGCGGTGGCCCGGGGCGGTGAGCTCGCGGCCCGGGCCGCGGCCGTCGTCGTGCTGTGGCTGGCCGCGCTCGCCGGGCTCTGCGCCGCCGCCCGCCACGACTTCCCGCTCACCCTCGGCGTCGGCGACCCGCAGGAACCCCTCGCCGACCTCTTCGGCGAACTCCTCGACGCGACCGACCCCACCGTCGGCTTCCGCGCCGTCGTCGGGGCGACCCTCGGCTACGGCCTCCTGTGGATCCTGGGCGTCCTGCTGGTCGCCCTCCTCGTCTCCCGCCGCAGCGCCCTCCCCGCGCGCGTGCTCCGCCATCAGGAGGCCGTCCGGCCCGCCGCCTCGGCGATGCTCCTGCTGCTCCTCGCCTACGTCGCCGTCGGCCTCGTCATCGGCCTGGTCGTCGCCGCCACCAGGGGACACGCCGCCGAGACCCTCGCCGTCCTCCTCCTCGGCCTGCCCAACGTCAGCTGGCTCGCCCTCGGCGTCGGCATCGGCGGCTCCTGGGAGGGCACGGTCGACGGCCCCTTCGGCCTCCCCATGCCCCAGATCCTCGACGCGGTCCTGCGCGGCGGCGACGGCACCGGCCTGTCCACGGTGGACCTGTCCTCGCTCGCCGCCGAGGACGGACGTGCCTGGTGGCTGCTGCCCATCGCCGCCGTCCTCGTCCTCGCCACGGCCTTCCTCGCCGCCGTACGCTCCCCGGCCCGGGTCCGGCCCTGGCAGCACGCCCTGCACGTCGGCGTCGCCTTCGCCCTCACCATGCTGGCCGTCGCGCCCCTCACCCTCGTGGAGGCGCGCTTCGGCCTCTCCATCCTCGGCATCGGCGACCTCGGAGCGCTCGGCGGCGAGGTCGTGCTGCGGCCCGAGGTGTGGCGGACGGCCGGCCTGGCCCTCCTCTGGGGCCTCGTCGCCGGCTTCCTGGGCGGCCTCCTCGCCACCCGCACCCGCCACCACGGCCAGCTCCCGCCGCACCCCGAGGCATCCAAGGCACCCGAGGCACCCTAGGCAGCCAGGACGCTGCCCGACGGGAGCCCACGGTCACGCGCCGAGCCGCCGGAACACCGGCCGGGCCCACCCGGGCGGCTCCGGCGGCGGACCCGGAGCGCGCCGCCCCGCCCCGGTCGCGGCGACCGGACCGCCGCCCGGCACGCGCGCGAGGGCCGCCCGCAGCTCCGCGACGAACTCCAGGCACGTCCCGTACCGCTCCTCCGGCGTCTTCGCCAGCGCCCGCGCGAACACCGCGTCCGCCGCCTCCGGCAGCCCCGGCCGGTGCTCGGCCAGCGCCGGCGGGGGGTCGTACTGCTGCGCCCACAGCACCGCCCAGTCGGTGTCCCGGCGGAACGGCGGCACGCCGCACAGGGTCTCGAAGACCACGCACGCCAGGCTGTACACGTCGCAGCGCCCGTCCACCGGCTTCCCCGAGATCTGCTCCGGCGCCACGTAGTCCAGCGTGCCCACGAACTCGCCCACCGTCGTGAACCCGGTCAGCGACAGCGACTTCTTCGTCAGCCCGAAGTCGGTGAGGTAGACGTGCTCCGGGTGCTCCCGGTCGGTGCCCTCGGCGACCAGGATGTTCCCCGGCTTCACGTCCCGGTGCACCAGGTCGTGCGCGTGCGCCGCGTCCAGCGCCGACGCCACCTGCGCCGCGATCCGGCCCGCCGTCGCCGGCGGCAGCGGCCCCTCCCGGGCCAGCAGCGCCACCAGGTCCTGCCCCGCCACGTACCGCATCGCGATGTACAGGACCCCCTCCGTCTCGCCCGCCTCGAAGACCGGCACGATGTGCGGGTGGTCGATCGACGCCGCCACCCGCGACTCGTGCGCGAACCGCTTCCGGAAGGTGTCGTTGCGCGCCAGCTCCGGCGCCAGCAGCTTCAGCGCCACCGTCCGGTCGAGCCGCAGGTCCCGCGCCCGGTACACGACCGCCATCCCGCCGCGCCCGATCTCGGCCTCCACCCGGTAGCCCGCGATCTCCCTGCCGACGAGCCCCGACGGCCGCCCCGCCGGAAGACCGGTGTCCCGCGCCCCGCCGGCGCCCGCGCCCGCCATCAGCGCTCGTCCTCCGCGTCGGGCGGCCGGCTGACGACCCGGGTCGGCGGCGGCCCGGCCGCCACCGCCTCATCGATCTGCGGCACCACCTGCGTCGGCTCGTACCCGACCGGCGCCGGCCGCACCTCCGGCACGGGCTCGGTCTCCGGCTCGGGCCCGGCCGGCGGCACCTCCTCAGCCTCCGGTACGGGCTCCGCCGCCTTCGGTACGGGCTCCGCCGCCGCGGCCTGCGGGGCGCCGGCCTCCTCCGCCGTCCGGGAGGGCCCCGACGACGCCGCGTACGTCGTCAGGCCCACCCCGTCGCAGTACACCCAGCGCTCGTGCTCCGCGTCGTACAGCCAGACCGACTCGCCGTCCACGACCATCCCGACCCGCAGCCCGCGGGTGCGCCGCCGGAAGGTCTCGCCGTCCGCCCGGCCCGCCGCCAGCTCCTCCACCGCCCGCCGGTACCGGCCCAGGGCGTCCTCCGCGCGCGCGATGAGGGGGCGCGGGTCGGCCGTCCGGGCGAGCGACGAGCCGGCCGCCGGCGGATCGTCGGGGACCGTGACGAGCAGGCGGGCGTCCACCCACGCCTGCCAGCCGTTGGAGCACAGCACCCGCCCCCAGTCACCCGTCCGCTCCACCAGCCGCACCGGCAGGAAGGCGTCCAGCGGGAACGTCGGGAAACCGGGGTCGGGCGCCTGCCAGGCGGACAGCCCGCCGCGCGGCACGACATGGGTCGGCCGGAAACCGGCCGCGTCATAGGAATCGGATCCGATATCCGATACGGGGTCGGGAACGGTCACAGCCCCACCTCCTGATCAGATGGCGGTCAGCGGCGCATGACGACGGGTTCGTGCCGGCGCAGCAGCCGGGCCACGGCCAGCCCGAGCGCCAGACAGAGCACGACCAGCATGCCCATGTCGAAGAGCCAGGCCGACGCCGTGTGGTCCATCAGCGGATCGGCCGTCTTCTCGCTCGGCGCCACCGCCCCGATGTCGATGGTCGCGCCCATGGCGGCGAACGCCCACCGCGACGGCACCAGCCAGGCCAGCTGCTCCAGCACCGGGGTCCCGCGCACGCTCAGCAGCGCGCCGCAGAACACCACCTGGACGATCGCGAGGAGGACGAGCAGCGGCATCGTCACCTCCTCCTTGCGGACCAGCGCCGACACCAGCAGCCCGAGCATCATCGCGGTGAAGGCCAGCAGGGCGACGGCGAGCGTGATCTCGATCAGCGGGGGCATCAGCACGCCCTTGCCGTCGGGCACGTTCAGCGGCACCCCGACCAGGGCGACCAGGGTCAGCACCACCGCCTGGACGACGGTCACCGTGCCGAGGACGACGACCTTGGAGGCGAGGTAGGCGGAGCGGGACAGGCCGACGGCTCTCTCCCGGCGGTAGATCGTGCGCTCCTTCACCAGCTCGCGGACCGCGTTGGCCGCGCCGGTGAGGACACCGCCGACGCACAGGATGAGCAGCACGTTGAGGGTGGACTCGGGGTTGAGGCTGCCCTCGGAGAGGGCCCGGGCCATGGCGCCCATCACGAACGGCAGGGCGACCATGATGGCGAGGAAGGTGCGGTCGGCGGCGAGCGCGGCCGTGTAGCGGCGCACCAGGGTGCGCAGCTGCCCGCCCCAGCTCTGCGGCTTCGGCGGCGGCGCGTGGGCGGCGGCGGGCGCTCCGGCGGTTCCGTCGCCGTCGGCCACGGGCGCGTACGGCCGGACCGTCGCGTCCTCGATGTACCGCCGGTGGAAGCGCGAGTCCCGGTACTGCCCGGCCCAGTCCCGGTCCCGGTCGGTCTCGAACGCCTCGAACGCCTCCGGCCACTGGTCGAAGCCGAAGAACGACAGGGTGTCGTCGGGCGGTCCGTAGTAGGCCACCCGGCCGCCGGGGGCGAGCACGAGGAGCCGGTCGCAGACGTCCAGGCTGAGCACGCTGTGGGTGACCACGACGACCGTGCGGCCGTCGTCGGCGAGCCCGCGCAGCATGTGCATCACCGAGCGGTCCATGCCCGGGTCGAGGCCGGAGGTCGGCTCGTCGAGGAAGAGCAGGGACGGCTTCGTCAGCAGTTCGAGGGCGACGCTGACCCGCTTGCGCTGCCCGCCGGAGAGGCTGTGGATCGGCTGGTCGGCCCGTTCGGTGAGCCCCAGTTCGCCGATGACCTCCGCCACGCGCGCGTGCCGCTCGGAGGCGGCGGTGTCGCCGGGGAAGCGGAGTTCGGCGGCGTACGACAGGGCGCGCCGGACGGTCAGCTGGAGGTGCAGGATGTCGTCCTGCGGGACGAGCCCGATGCGCTGGCGCAGCTCGGCGTAGTCCCGGTAGAGGTCGCGGCCGTCGTAGAGGACCGTGCCCCGGTCGGCGGGCCGCTGGCCGGTGAGCGCGCCGAGCAGGGTGGACTTGCCGGCGCCGGACGGGCCGACGACCGCGAGCAGCGTCTTCTCGCCGACCGGGAAGGACACCCCGTCGAGGAGGGTCTTGCGGCCGTGGTCGACGGTGACGGCGAGTTCCTGCACGTCGAGGGAGATCTCGCCGGTGTCGGTGAACTCGACGAGCTGCCCGCCCGCCAGGCAGAACGCGCTGCGGCCGATGCCGACGATGTCGTCCGCCGTGACCCGTACCGGTTCGACGACGGGGCGCCCGTTGAGGAAGGTGCCGTTGTGGCTGCCGAGGTCGTGGATCCAGTAGGTGCCGTCGGGGCGGGCGAGGAGTTCGGCGTGGTGCCGGGAGACCACCAGGTCGGCGACGACGACGTCGTTGTCCGGCGCCCGCCCGATCCGCACGGTGTGCTCCGGCAGCGGCCGCACCGCCGTCGGCCGCCGGAAGGTCCCCGTGGCCCCCGGCCGCGACACCCGCGCGGGCCGCGCCGCGGCTTCTCGTACGGGCTCCGCGTCGGCGGCGATCGCGGAGGAGCCGGGTGGGGCGCCGGCGTCCCGGTCGGCCGCGGGCCGGGGCTCGCGGGGCGGCGGGGGAGGAGGCTCGCCCGGGGGTGCGGTGAGGACCGCGCGGGGCCCGTCCTGCGGGTGGCCGAAGCGGACCACCGTGCCCGGGCCGACGACCCGGGGGAGCCGCACCCGCACGCCGTCGGCGTAGGTGCCGTTGGTGCTGTCCTCGTCGGCGAGCGTCCACTGGCCGCCGGCGGCGCGGAGCACCGCGTGGTGCCAGGACGCCCGGGCGTCCGAGAGCACGATGTCGCTGGTGGGGTCACGCCCGACGCGGTAGACGCGGCCCGGGTCCATGCGCGTCGAGACCCCGTCGACGAGCAGGACCAGGCCCGGTGCGGCGGGCGCGACCGGCCGCTCTCCCATGCGTGAATCCTATCCGCCGGGGCCCGCGCCCGCCCGGGCACCGGGCCTCGGGCGGGGTGCGGCGCGCGGGTAGGGTGGGCGCCGGGCCGCGGGGAGCGGCGCCGGAGCGACGGGAGGACGCGGACGTGCCGAAAGGTGTCACGAGGCGGCGGCCGCGCACCCGGGCGGCGCTGCTGAAGGCCGCGCTGGAGACCTTCGCCGAGCACGGTTTCCACGCCACCACCATCGAGCAGATCTGCGAGCGCGCCGGGTACACGCGGGGCGCGTACTACTCGAACTTCGCCAGCAAGGAAGAGCTCTTCCTCGCCCTCTTCGACGAGCACAGCGAGCGGACCGTGCGCCGGCTCGCGGCGTCCATCGACGCCCTCACCGCCGAGGAGTACACCCTCGGGCGGCTCGCGGAGCTGGCCGCGACCATCGAGCCGGACGAGCGCGACTGGTACCTGGTCACCACCGAGTTCACCCTGCACGCCATCCGCGACCCGCAGGCGGCGTGGGTGCTGGCCCGGCACGACGAGCGGCTGCGGGCCGAGATCGCCCGCGGCCTCACCCTCGTCCTGCACCGGGCGGGCCGCGAACTGACCGTGGACGCCGACCGTTTCGCCCGCCTCCTCATCGCCCTCCGCGAGGGCGGCCTGGCACAGAGCTACGTGGAACCGGACGCGCTGCCCCCGGGCACCCTGGAACGCCAGTTCCTCCCCCCACTCCTCGAAGCCTCGACCCGCCCGGCCCCACCGCCCCAGCCGGACACCTCCGGGCCGGACACCTCGCTCTGACCCCGGGTCAGGAGGAGGGGGCGCCGAAGCGGGCCAGGTAGTGCCAGACCTTCTTGACGTCCTGGGGGTCGTACGCGCCGGACAGTGACGCGTCCTGGACGATGCGCGGGTCCAGCAGGCCGTCGACGGCGATGCGGGCGCCCAGGTCGACGTACTCGGGGCCGCGGAAGTCGGGGTGGCGGCGGAGTTCGGCGACGGTGAGGCGGAAGCCGGCGTGCCACTCGACGGGGCACGGCAGCCTGCGGGCCGCCGCCTCCACGGCGGTGCCGCGGTGGCTCGGGTCCAGGACCAGCGCCTCCACGTCCCGCGCGATCTCGACCGGGCCGTGGACCTGCGCCTCGACGTAGTCGTCCAGCGGATCGGCCGCGTCCGCCTCCGCCAGCGCCACCAGGCCCATCCGGGACGCCACCCCGAAGTCGGCCGGCTCCAGGAAGCTGTCGGGGTAGCAGAAGCTCGTCCGGGCGGTGGCCTCCGGCGTCAGACGCAGATGGGCGGAGCCGAAGCGGGGCGCGGCGCCGTAGGGGCGGCGGCGGAAGTCCAGGGCGCCGTAGACCGGGCGCTCGTGGGCCGGCGCCTCGTCGTACGCGCCGCCGAAGATCCGGCTCTCCCAGCGCCACCGGTCGCCGCCGGGCCGGGCGGTGAGCCCGCCGTTGCTGGTGCCGGTCACGAACTGCGAGCGATAGACGCCGTCGTCGGCCAGCGCGTCCAGGAAGTGCGGGTGGAAGTTGAGGGTGACCCGCAGGGCCGGGTCCAGCGGCGCCCCCGACGACCGGGCCTCCACGTGCGCCAGCGCCCGCAGGGCCGTGTCGTGGAGCGGGGAGGGGGACGGGCGGGAGGCGGAGGTCGTCGTCATGCGGGGAGTCTGCCCGAGCCGACGGGCTTGCGGCACGCGGATTTCGCTGGCTACGGTCACGGCGAAGGGGAGGGGAAAGCGCTTGCCCACCCTGCCGGCCCCGGCGGCCCCTCGGCCGCGGCTCTCCCCGCTCGTCCGTCCCGCACCCCAGGAGCCCCCCGTGCCCACCCCCGACGTCCTCGTCTACACCCGCACCGCCGGGTACCGGCACGACTCCATCCCCGACGGCGCCGCCGCCCTCACCGCCCTCGCCGCCGCCCGGGGGCTCACCGCCGAGACCACCGAGAACCCCGCCGCGTTCACCGCCGGCGGACTCGCCGGCCGCGCCCTCGTCGTCCTGCTCTCCACCACCGGCACCGTCCTCACCCCCGAGGGCCGCACCGCCCTGGAGGCGTACCTGCGCGGCGGCGGCGCGCTGCTCGCCGTCCACGCCGCCGCCAACGCCGAACCCGACTGGCCCTTCTACGGCGACCTCCTCGGCACCCGCTTCGCCGGCCACCCCCCGCTCCAGCCCGGCGCCGTCCTCGTCGAGGACGCCGGCCACCCCGCCTGCGCGCCGCTGCCGGGCCGCTGGGAGTGGACGGACGAGTGGTACGAGTACGCCTCCCACCCGCGCGCCGCGGGCGTCCGCGTGCTGCTGCGCGCCGACGAGACCGCGTACGAGGGCGGCACGCTCGGCGACGACCACCCGATCGCCTGGTGCCGGACCGTGGACGCGGGCCGCTTCCTCTTCACGGCCCTCGGCCACACCCCGGAGGCGTACCGCGACCCCGTCTTCCAGGCCCATCTCGACGGGGCCCTGGCCTGGCTCCTCGGGTGACCCACGCGCGCGTGCGTCACCCCACCGCACCCGCCCCCCTTGCGCCACGGCGCCGGAAGCGGGAGGTTTCCGGTGGGGGCCGACGCAGGAGGAGAAGGCCATGGCCATCGCCACCGTGAACCCCGCCACCGGCGAGACGCTGCGCACCTACGACGCGCACGGGCCGGACGAGGTGGAGCGGCGCATCGCCGCCGCCCACGAGGCGTTCCGCCACTGGCGCACCACGCCGTTCGCCGAGCGGGCCCGTCTGCTGCGCGCCGCCGCCACCCTCCTCGACGAGGACGCCGAGGACATCGCCCGCACCATGACGCTGGAGATGGGCAAGCCCCTCACCGCCTCCCGTGCCGAGGCCGGCAAGTGCGCCAAGGCCATGCGCTGGTACGCCAAGCACGCCGAGGAACTGCTCGCCGACGAGCACCCGGCCGAGAGCGACGTCCGGGACTCGGGCGCCGACCGCGCCCGCGTCCACTACCGGCCGCTCGGCCCGGTCCTCGCCGTGATGCCGTGGAACTTCCCCCTCTGGCAGGTGATCCGCTTCGCCGCGCCCGCCCTCATGGCCGGCAACACCGGACTCCTCAAGCACGCCTCCAACGTGCCCAGGACCGCGCTCTACCTCGGCGACCTGTTCCGCCGCGCCGGCTACCCCGACGGCTGCTTCCAGACCCTGCTGATCGGCTCCGGCGACGTCGAGGCGGTGCTCCGCGACCCCCGGGTCGCCGCCGCCACGCTCACCGGCAGCGAACCGGCCGGCCGGGCCGTCGCCTCCGTCGCCGGCGACGTCGTCAAGAAGACCGTCCTGGAGCTCGGCGGCAGCGACCCGTACATCGTGATGCCCTCCGCGGACATCGTCCGGGCCGTGAAGACCGCCGTCACCGCGCGCGTGCAGAACAACGGCCAGTCCTGCATCGCCGCCAAGCGGTTCATCGTCCACGAGGACGTGTACGAGGACTTCACCGAGCGGTTCACCGCGGCCATGAACGCCCTCACCGTCGGCGACCCCCTCGACGAGTCCACCGACGTCGGACCCCTCGCCACCGAGAAGGGCCGCGCCGACCTGGAGGAACTCGTCGACGACGCCGTCCGGCTCGGCGCCACCGCGCTGTGCGGCGGCCACCGTCCCGAGGAGCCGGAGCTGGCCCGCGGCTGGTACTACCGGCCCACCGTCCTCACCGGCATCACCCCCGAGATGCGGATCCACCAGGAGGAGACCTTCGGCCCCGTGGCGACCGTCTACGCGGTCCGGGACGCGGAGGAGGCGGTGGCGGTCGCCAACGACTCGCCGTTCGGGCTCAGCTCGAACGTGTGGACCCGCCGGGACGAGGACGTCGACTTCTTCGTCCGCGACCTCCAGGCCGGCGGCGTCTTCGTCAACGGCATGACCGCCTCCCACCCGGCGCTCCCCTTCGGCGGCGTCAAGCGCTCGGGCTACGGGCGCGAGCTGTCCGGCCACGGCATCAAGGAGTTCTGCAACGCCACGACGGTCTGGCAGCGCGCCTGAGCCCCGTCAGCGCGCCTGACCCAGAGCCCCGCGCCTGGCCCCGAGGCCCCGCGCCTGGCCCCGAGCCCCGCGCCCGAACCAGCGCCCTGGGGCCCGAACCAGAGCCCTGGGGACCGAACCCCGGAAAGAACCGCGGTCCGTCCTACTCCCGCGTCCACGCCAGCAGCCGGTCCGCGTCCCACGTGTTGATCACGCGCCCGGCGGGGACGCCGCACTCCTCCGCCCGCGCGCAGCCGAGGATCTGCCAGGCCAGCTGGCCCGGTGCGTGCGCGTCCGTGTCGACCGCCAGGTACGCCCCCGTCTCCACGGCGAGCCGCAGCAGCCGCCGCGGCGGGTCGAGCCGTTCCGGACGGCTGTTGATCTCCACCGCCGTGCCCGCCTCCGCGCACGCCGCGAACACCCGCTCCGCGTCGAACTCCGACGCGGGCCGCAGCCGCCCGCCCGCGACGAGCCGGCCGGTGCAGTGGCCGAGCACGTCCATCAGCGGGTTCCGCACCGCGGTCTCCATCCGCCGGGTCATCGCCCGCGCGTCCATCCGCAGCTTCGAGTGGACCGACCCCACCACCAGGTCGAGCCGGTCGAGGAGTTCGGGCTCCTGGTCGAGCGAGCCGTCGTCGAGGATGTCGCACTCGATGCCGGTGAGCAGCCGGAAGGGCGCCCACCGCTCGTTCAGCGCGGCCACCACGTCCAGTTGCTCCCGCAGCCGCTCGGGCGACAGGCCCCGGGCCACGGTCAGCCGCGGCGAATGGTCCGTCAGCACCGCCCAGTCGTGCCCCAGTTCGATCGCGGCCCGGCCCATCGCCTCGATCGACGCCCCGCCGTCCGACCAGTCCGAGTGGAGGTGACAGTCGCCGCGCAGCGCCGCCCGCAGCTCCCGCCCCCCGCCCGGCTCGGCCGGCTCCACCTCCAGCGACTCCGCCAGCTTCTCCTCCAGGCCGGCCAGATAGTCCGGCACCCGGCCCTCCAGCGCCTCCCGCACCACCCCCGCCGTCTTCGGGCCCACCCCCTTCAGGGACTCCAGCGTGCCCGCCGCCGCCCGCCGCTCCGCCTCGCCCGCCGGCAGGGCCTCCACCGCCGCCGCGGCCGTCCGGAACGCCCGCGCCCGATAGGCCGGGCCGCCGCCGCGCTCCAGCAGGAACGCGATCCGGTTCAACGCCGCCACAGGATCCATGACCGGCTCCTCAGCCGCCGCCCGACGCGTCCGCGCCCACCGGCGCCGGACCGATCTCGCACCACACCGCCTTGCCCTCGCCGCGCGGCTCCACCCCCCAGCGGGAGGCCAGCGCGTCCATCAGGAGCAGCCCCCGGCCCGACGTCGCCGCCTCGCCCGGCGTACGCCGGCGGGGCCAGGCGCTCGACCGGTCCTGCACCGACAGCCGCACCCGCCGCACCGGCTCCGGCAGCACCTCCAGGGTGAGCACCGCCCCGCCCTCGGTGTGCAGCAGCACGTTGACCAGCAGCTCGCCCGTCAACAGCTCCGCGTCGTCGGCGAGTTCCGGCATCCCCCAGTCCCGCAGCGCCTGGCCCACGGCCGCCCGCGCGTCCGAGAGCCCCTGCGGATCGGCCTGGTGGATGTACTGGTGGATGCGCGGCGCCCGCGGCGTCCCCGGGTCCGGACTCCGCCGCAGCACCAGCAGCGCCACGTCGTCTCCCGACCCCCACCGCTCCCACAGCCGCTCCGACAGGTGGTCGGCCAGCGCCTCCGCCTGCGGAGGCCCGCTGCTCACCGCCTCCGACAGGGCCGCCAGCCCCGCCTCGATGTCGGTGCCGGGCTGCTCCACCAGACCGTCCGTGCACAGCACCAGCGTCTCTCCCGGCACCAGGTCGAGCCGGGTCTCCGGGAACTCCTCCTCGCCGAACACGGTGGCGAGTCCGAGCGGCATCCCGCCGCGCAGCTTCGGCTGTCCCACCCGCCCGTCGGTGTGCCGGATCAGCGGCCCCAGATGCCCGGCCCGCACCGCCCGCACGGTCCCGCTCGCCAGGTCCACCTGCGCGTAGGTGCAGGTCGCGAAGCGGTTGGTGTCCAGCTCCGCGAGGAAGCGGGAGGCCCGGGCGAGCACCGTGGACGGGGCGTGGCCCTCGCCCGCGTACGCCCGCAGCGCGATCCGCAACTGGCCCATGATCGCCGCCGCGTGGGTGTCGTGGCCCTGCACGTCGCCGACGACGATGCCCACCCGGCCGCGCGGCAGCGCGATCACGTCGTACCAGTCGCCGCCGACCTGCCGGCCGCTCCACGCCGCGTGGTACCGGACCGCGATCTCCCCGCCGGAGATCTCCGGGATCCGGCGCGGCAGCATCGTCTCCTGGAGGCCGGTGGCCAGTTCCCGCTCCTCGTCGAAGAGGATCGCCCGCTGGAGCGACTGGGCGACGATCGCCGCGAGTCCGAGGGCCAGGTTCCGCTCGTCGGCCGTGAACGCCGTACGCCCCCGGTAGAACAGCGCCATCCCGCCCAGCGAACGCGCCTGCGCCACCAGCGGCAGATAGCAGGCCGCCTGGAACGGCAGCCGGCCCAGATACGGGGCCAGCTCCGGGAAGTCCCGCCCCAGCGAGGCGAACGAGGACACGAACCGAGGCCGGCCGCTCAGCACCGCGTCCGCCAGCGGCAGCCCGTCGTCGAGCCGCCGCAGCCGCAGCCCGTCCAGCACCTCCAGGGAGTCGCCGCTCAGCGCGATCACGTTCAGCGAACCGTTCTCGACCAGCCCCAGCGCCAGCCCGTCCGCGCCCAGCCGGGCCAGGCCGCCCGGCCCCGTGAGCGCGGCCGTCACGTCGTCCACCGTCACCGCCCGCGACAGCGCGTGCGTGGTCCGCTCGACGATGCTCGTCTGCATCTCGCGGCGCTTCTCCAGCTGCTGCACGAAGGCCGCGTGCGACACCTCCGCCGTGGTGTCCCGCACCGCCCCCACGATCCGGTGCGCCCACCCGTCTCCGTCCCGCAGGATCCGCGCCAGCACATGCGTCCAATGGGGTGTCCCGTCGTCCTGCGGGATCGGGAAGTGGGCGCTGTACGAGGTGTCACCGCCGGTCACCGCGGCCCGCACCACCCGGTCCAGACGCGTCCGCTCCGCCGGGTCGAGCCGCGCCACCAGGGTCTCCGGCCGCCCGTCGAAACCCTCCGGGGACATGCCGAAGACCAGCAGCCCGGACGCGTCGACATCGATGGTGCCCGTGTCGAGGTCCCAGTCGAAGCTGCCGGTCCGGTTCATGGCGAGCCACTCGGCGGGCCCGATCCCGCCCGTGCGCCCTCGCGGATCGTCGTCGGTCATCCTCCCCATTGTCGAACCCGCGCCCCGCGGACGCCATGGCTGCGACACGGCGTGGCGCCCGCACGCCGTCGGCCGGCGCGGCCCCCGTACCGGCCCGTACCGACCCCGGAGCGACGCCGGGGCGGGCCGGGCGGCCGGGGCAGAATGGGGCGGTGCAGCCTCGTTACCGCGTCCTCGGTCCCGGCCGTGCCCCGCACGCCGACGGCACGGAGGGCCCGGTGCGCGGCGCCCGCCTCGCCGCCCTCTTCGCCGCGCTCGCCGCCGCCGGGGGCCGGCCCGTCCCGGTGGCCGCCCTCGCCGGCCAGGTGTGGGCCGGGGGCGCCCCGGGCCCCGAGGGCGTCGGCGGCATGCGGGCCTGGGTGGACTGCATGGACGGCGGGTACGGACGGGCCCTGGAGCGGCTCGCCCGCGCGGTCGACGACCTGGAGACGCTGGCGCGGCTGGTGGCGCCGTACCTGCTGGTCGCCCAGTTCGCGACGGGCGCGTGGGCGCTCGGCGGGCGCGGCCGGAGCGGCGACGCCCGCACCGGGGCCCGGCTCCTCGGCGCGTACGACGCCCACGCCGGCGGGGGCCGGGGCGGGGGCTTCCGCCCGTACACCCCGCAGACGGAGACCCTGATCCGGCGCCGCGCGGAGGCCGTGCTGCGGGCCGCGCTCACCCCGGAGGCGTACGACGGGGAGTACGCGGCGGGCGCGGCGCTCGCGGTCGTGGAGGCGGCCGCCCTGCTGCGGCGGACGGCGGATCCCGGGCCCGCGCGGGGCGCCCGGATGCGGGGCGGCGGAGCGGACACGAGAATGGCGAGTGCCGGGACCCACCCGCAGAAGCATGGAGGAGACGGCATGAACGCTGAGCCCGACGAGAAGTCCCGGGGGGACGTACCGACGCCCGACCGGCTGCTGCACGCCGGTTCCGAGGGCGAGTTCACGGCGGAGGACCTGGTGCTCGCCTCCGGCCGGGACGTGACGCCGAAGACCCTGGCCTGGGCCGAGCGCCGGATGGCGGAGAAGGGCCGCGCATCCCTGGACGAACTCCTTCCGTAAGGTCCGAGCCGCGCGCCCCCGGCCCGGGCACGCGCGCGTACCCCGGGGCCCGGGCCGGCACGCGCCGCGCCCCGGGCCTTCCACATTTGTGAAACACGTTCTACCGTGACGGCCGTCGTGCCCAGGGACGACGGAGCCGCCACGGGAGGCCGGGATGCACCTGCAGTACACGCCGGAACAGAACCGCCTGCGCGCCGAGCTGCGGGCCTACTTCGCGGAGCTCGTCCCCGAGGACGTGCACAGCCGGTACGGGGACCCGGCGGCCCAGAAGCGCTTCTACCGCGAGACGATCCGCCGCCTCGGCGCGGACGGCTGGCTCGGCGTCGGCTGGCCCACCGAGTACGGCGGGCGCGGCCTCACGCCGATGGAGCAGTTCATCTTCTTCGACGAGGCCGCGCAGGCGGGCGTCCCGCTGCCGCTCATGGCGCTGAACACGGTCGGACCGACGATCATGCAGTTCGGCACCGACGAGCAGAAGGCGTACTTCCTGCCCCGCGTCCTCTCCGGCGAGATCGACTTCGCCATCGGCTACAGCGAGCCCGACGCCGGCACCGACCTCGCGGCCCTGAAGACCCGCGCGGTGCGCGAGGGGGACACGTACGTCGTCAACGGGCAGAAGATCTGGACGACCAACGGCGACACCGCCGACTGGGTCTGGCTCGCGGTCCGCACCGACCCGGACGCGGCCCCGCACAAGGGCATCACCATGCTCCTGGTGCCGACCACCGACCCCGGCTACTCGTGCACGGTGATCAACACCCTCGCCTCGCACGACACCACCGCCAGCTACTACGACGACGTCCGCGTCCCCGTCTCGCGCCGGGTCGGCGAGGAGAACAAGGGGTGGCGGCTCATCACCAACCAGCTCAACCACGAGCGCGTCACCCTCGCCGCCCACGGCACCATGGCGATCCGCGCCCTCCACGACGTGCGCCGCTGGGCCGCCGACACCCTCCTCTCCGACGGCCGCCGGGTCATCGACCTCCCCTGGGTCCGCCGCGGCCTCGCCCGCACCCACACCCGCCTCGACGCGATGAAGCTCCTCAACTGGCAGATGGTCAACGCCGTCCACCACGGCACCCTCACCCCCCAGGACGCCTCCGCCGTCAAGGTCTACGGCTCCGAGGCCCGCCGCGACGCCTACGCCGCCCTCATGGAGGTCGTCGGCGCCGCCGGCGCCCTCAAGGAAGGCTCCCCCGGCGCCGTCCTCCACGGCGAACTCGAGCGCGGCTACCGCTCCGCCGTGATCTTCACCTTCGGCGGCGGCAACAACGAGATCCAGCGCGAGATCATCTCCTGGATCGGCCTCGGCATGCCCCGCGTCCGCCGCTGAGCGGTGGTGTCAGCCGAGGCGCCACTGCTGGTTGCCGCCGCCGTGGCAGCCCCACAGTCCGACCCGTGCGCCGTTCGCGGTGGAGGCACCGGTCACATCGAGGCACAGGCCCGACCGGACGCTGGTGACGGTGCCGTCGGGGTTGAGGTTCCACCGCTGGTTGGTGCCGCCGTTGCAGTCCCAGATCGCGACCGCGGCGCCGGCCGCGGTCCCGGTGGCGTCGAGGCACTTCGCCCCGCCGTAGACGGTGAGCTGCCCGGCCGACGTCGCGGTCCAGGTCTGGTTCGTCTGGCCGGTGCAGTCCCAGATCTGCGTCTGGACGCCGTTGGTCTGCGAGAAGGCGGGCACGTCCAGGCACTTGCCCGAAGCGTCGGCGCGGATCGGACCCGGGGTGGTCCCGCCGGAGCCGTCGAGTCCGAAGAAGGCGATGGCCCGGGCCGCCATGCCGCGGGCGGGCAGCGTGTGCCCGACGCCCTGGAAGCTGTTCGCCTCGACCGGAGCCTGCGTGCCGGTGGCGCCGTAGCGGGTGCGGGTCCAGCCGGACTCCGGGGAGTCGGTGGAGGCCGGGGTCCGGCTCACCCCGAGCACATCGGTCCACTGCTTGATCTCCTCGCCGAAGTTCGCGTAGCGCAGCACGTCGTCCTCGGTGCCGTGCCACAGCTGCATCCGCGGCCGGGGGCCGGTGTACCCCGGGTAGGCGTTTCGGACGAGGTCGCCCCACTCCCGCGGGGTCTTGCTGATCTTGCCGGTGGCGCAGTCGCTGTTCCAGCCGGAACCGTTGGTGGTGGCGAAGCAGCCGAACGGAACGCCCGAGAACGCCGCACCGGCCTTGAACAGGTCGGGGTAGGTGCCGAGCAGGACGTTGGTCGTCATCGCGCCGGACGAGGCGCCGGTGACGTACACCCGGCGGGCGTCGGCGTTCATGTTCTGCACGGTGTACCGGACCATCTGGGCAATGCTCGTGGGGTCACTGCCCCCGTCGTGCCTGAGCGCCTGGGGCGAGGAGACGTCGAAGCACTGCCCGCTGACGTTCGCGTCCGGGTAGACGACGATGAAGCCGTACTGGTCGGCCAGGCGGGCGAACTCCGTGTTCGCGTGGAAGGCGGGCCCCGTGCCGGTGCAGTAGTGCACCGCCACGAGCACCGGCGCTCGCGCCGGAGCGCTGTCGGGCTTGTAGACGTACATCCGCAGGTTTCCGGGGTTGCTGCCGAAGGCGGTCACCTCGGTCAGTGACGCGGCCGACGCGGGGCCGGCCGAGGCGCCGGTCAGCCCGAGGGCCGCGACGAGCGGTGCGATCCCCATCAGCAGGGCGACCAGCACGTCTCTGACGCTTCTCTTCTTCGACGACCGGGACATGACAATGTCCTTTCTGGAGTACGGGGCCGGAGACGCTGCTGCCGTTCGGCCGGCCGAACCGGCGGGGGAGACCCGGTGGTTGGTGGGGCCTGGGAGCCACGAGCGAAGCGCTTCGACGCTCCCATCACTCCGGATGTGATGTCAATGAGGTGGGGGAGGCGAGGCCGTCCGGTCTCCGACCGTCGTGCGTCGCCGGAGAGTGAGCAGGGGAGTGTCCCCTCGATCGAACGAAGCGCTTCGACGCTGACCAAGCCACCTCACCGTCCGCCACGCGCGCGCGTGCGGGCGGTGTAACCCCCCGCGCGTGTGGCGCGTGATCGTCCGGAAACCGCGTCTTCCTACCGTCACGGACGTGGGAGATTTCCCACCGGGTGTCGATCGGAAGGGGGCGCCGGTGGCAGCGCCGGGAACGGGGACCGGGGCCGTGCGCACGGCCTGCTCGTACTGCGGGGTGGGCTGTGGCATCGTCCTCGACGTCACGCGGGACGAGGCCACCGGGCGGCGGCGGGCCGCCGGGGTCTCGGGCGACAGGGCCCACCCCGCGAACCTCGGGCGGCTGTGCACCAAGGGGGCCACCAGCGCCGACATGATGGCCGCCCCCGGCCGGGCCGAGACGGCCCTGGTCCGGGCGGAGCGCGGCGGCGAGCCCGTCCCCACGCACGTCGACGACGCCGTCGCCGAGGTGGCCCGGCGGCTGCGCGCGATCCTGGACGAGCACGGGCCCGACGCCCTGGCCTTCTACGTCTCCGGGCAGATGTCGCTGGAGGCGCAGTACCTGGCCAACAAACTGGCCAAGGGTTTCGTGCGCACGAGCATGATCGAGTCCAACTCCCGGCTCTGCATGGCGTCCGCGGGCACCGGATACAAACTGTCGCTCGGCGCGGACGGCCCGCCCGGCTCCTACCGGGACCTCGACCACGCGGACGTGTTCCTGGTGATCGGCTCCAACATGGCCGACTGCCACCCGATCCTCTTCCTGCGGATGATGGAGCGGGTGAGGACCGCCGGGGCGAAGCTGATCGTCGTCGACCCCCGGCGCACCGCCACCGCCGACAAGGCCGACCTCTTCCTCCGGATCCGGCCCGGCACCGACCTCGCCCTGCTCAACGGCCTGCTCCACCTGCTCGTCGAGAACGGGCACGTGGACGAGGACTTCGTCGCCGAGTTCACCGAGGGCTGGGCGGACATGCCCGCCTTCCTCGCCGACTACCCGCCCGCCGCGGTCGCCGAGATCACCGGCATACCGGAGGCCGACATCCGGCGGGCCGCCCGCTGGATCGGCGAGGCCGGCGCGTGGACGAGCTGCTGGACGATGGGGCTCAACCAGTCCACCCACGGCACCTGGAACACCAACGCGCTGGTCAACCTCCACCTCGCCACCGGGGCGATCTGCCGGCCGGGCGCCGGGCCGTTCTCGCTGACCGGCCAGCCCAACGCCATGGGCGGCCGCGAGATGGGCTACATGGGGCCCGGACTGCCCGGACAGCGCTCGGTGCTCTCCGCCGCCGACCGCTCCTTCACCGAGGGGCTGTGGGGCATCCCGGAGGGCTCGCTGCGCACCGACGCGGGCAGCGGCACGATCGACATGTTCGAGCGGATGGCGGCCGGCGCCGTCAAGGCGTGCTGGATCATCTGCACCAACCCCGTCGCCTCCGTCGCCCACCGCGGCACCGTCGTCGCCGCCCTCGAGAAGGCCGAACTCGTCATCACCCAGGACGTGTTCGCGGAGACCGAGACCAACGCCTACGCGGACGTCGTACTCCCCGCCACGCTGTGGGCGGAGTCCGACGGCGTCATGGTGAACTCCGAACGGGACCTCACCCTCGTCCAGGGCGTCGTCGACCCGCCCGGACAGGCCCTGCCCGACTGGCAGCTCATCGCCCGCGTCGCCTGCGCCATGGGCTTCGCCGACGCCTTCACGTACGCCTCCGCCGAGGAGGTCTTCGAGGAGCTCAAGCGCGCGTGGAACCCGCAGACCGGCTGGGACCTGCGCGGCGTCTCGTACGAGCGGCTGCGCGTCAACCCCGTGCAGTGGCCCGCCCCGCCCGGCGACGACGCCGACCGCCACCCGGTCCGCTACCTCAACGACGGCGTCAGCCAGACCCTCCTCGTCCGGGAGGACGGCAGCCGCCCCCGGCTGGCCTTCCCCACGCCGAGCGGACGCGCCCGCTTCTTCGCGCGGCCGCACCTGCCCGCCGCCGAACTGCCCGACGACGCGTATCCGTTCGTCCTCAACACCGGCCGCCTCCAGCACCAGTGGCACACCCTCACCAAGACCGGGAAGGTCGCCAAACTGACGAAGCTCGCCCCCGGGCCCTTCGTCGAGGTCCACCCCGAGGACGCCCGCGCGCTCGGGGTCGCCGACGGCGACCACCTGGAGATCGCCTCGCGGCGCGGCCGGGCCGTCCTGCCCGCGGTGGTCACCGACCGGGTCGCGCCGGGGAACTGCTTCGCCCCCTTCCACTGGAACGACCTCTTCGGCGAGTACCTGAGCGTCAACGCCGTCACCAACGACGCCGTCGACCCGCTCTCCTTCCAGCCCGAGTTCAAGGCGTGCGCGGTGGCCCTGACGAGGACGATCGCCCCCGTGCCACCGGTCCGGCCCGCCGAGGCGGCGCCCGAGCCCGCCCTCGCTCCCGTGCCCGCTCTCGCGCCGACGGCCGGGCCGGTGCCCGCCCTCGCCGCGCTCTTCGGCGTCGCGGACCTCGTGCCGCCGGCCTTCACCGAACCGGAGCGCCGGTACCTCGCCGGCTATCTGACCGGACTGTCGAGCGGGCCCACCGACGGGCGGGTGCCGGTGCTGCCCGCCTCCGCGCCCCTCGCCCCCGCCCACGGCCTCTGGGTCGACGGCGTCCTGGCCGGGCTGTTCTCCCGCGCGGACCCGCCCGCGGACGCGCCCGCGCACCCCGCCGCGCGGGCGGACGGGCCCGGCGCCCCGGCCGCCCGTCGCCTCCTCGTCCTGTGGGCCTCCCAGACCGGCACCGCCGAGGAGTTCGCCGCGTCCGCCGCCGCCCGCCTCTCCGCGGCGGGGCGGGAACCGGCCGTCCTCGCCATGGAGGGCGTCGCCCCCGCGGACATCGGGACCGACACCGACCTGCTGGTCGTCACCAGCACCTTCGGCGACGGCGACGCCCCGGACAACGGCGCCGCGTTCTGGCAGGCCCTCAGCGCGCCCGACGCCCCCCGCCTAGAGGGCGTGCGGTACGCCGTGCTCGCCTTCGGCGACTCCAGCTACGACGACTTCTGCGGGTACGGCCGCCGGGTGGACGAGCGGCTGGCCGAGCTCGGGGCCGGCCGCCTGCACCCCCGTACCGACTGCGAACCCGACCACGAGGAGAGCTCCGCCGCCTGGCTCGCGGCCCTGCTGCCCCTCCTCACCGCCCCGGCCCCCGCCCCGGCGCCGGTCCCGGCCCCGGCACCGGCGCCGGCGCCGCCCCGGCCGTCCGCCCCGGCGCGGTACACGAAGGCGGCGCCGTTCCCCACCCTCCTCATCGGCAACCGGCGGCTGAGCCTGCCCGGGTCGGAGAAGGAGGTGCGGCAGTTCACCTTCGACACGCGGGGCGGCGAACTGGCCTACGAGGCGGGCGACGCCCTCGGCGTGTGGCCGGCCAACAGCCCCGCGCTCGTCGCCGAATGGCTGGCCCTCACCGGGCTCGACCCCGCCGAGCCGGTCGACGCCGGAGGCGCCGGCCCGCTGCCGCTGGCCGAGGCCCTGCGGACCCGCCTCGACCTCGCGCGCATCACCCCCGACCTGCTCCGCTTCGTGGCCGAACGCACCGGCAGCCACGAACTGAAGCGGCTCCTCCGCCCCGGCAACCAGGACGAGCTCGCCAAGTGGAGCTGGGGCCTCCAGGCGGCCGACCTGATCGGCGCCCACCCGGTCCGGGCCTCCGCCGCCGACTGGGCGGGCGTCCTCAGGCGCCTCCAGCCGCGCCTGTACTCGATCTCCTCCAGCCCCCTCGCCCACCCGGGCGAGGTCCGCCTCACCGTCTCCGTGGTCCGCTACGCCAACGACCGGGGCCGCGACCGCACCGGCGTCTGCTCCGCGTACCTCGCCGACCACGCCGACGACGGCCCGGTGCAGGTCTTCGTCCAGCGCTCCCCGCACTTCCGCCCGCCGGCCGACCCCACCGCGCCGCTCGTCATGGTCGGTCCCGGCACCGGCGTGGCCCCCTTCGTGGGCTTCCTGGAGGACCGCGCTGCCCGCGGCCACACCGGCCGCAACTGGCTCTTCTTCGGCGAGCAGCGCGAGGCCACCGACTTCTACTACCGCGAGGAGCTGGAGGCGCACCTGGCGAGCGGCCGGCTCGACCGGCTCGACACCGCCTTCTCCCGCGACCAGCGCGCCAAGGTCTACGTCCAGGACCGCATGCGCGAACACGGCGCGGCCCTCTGGTCCTGGCTCCAGGACGGCGCGCACCTCGCCGTGTGCGGCGACGCGGCCCGCATGGCGAAGGACGTCGACCGCACGCTCCGCGAGGTCGTCGCCCGGCACGGCGGCATGGGCGAGGAGGAGGCGGCCGCGTACGTGAAGCAGATGGCGGTGGAGAAACGATACGTCCGGGACGTGTACTGACCGGGGCGGGCCGGAGGGAAGAGAGAGGGCCGGAGCAGAGAGAGACCGGAGCGGAGAGATAAGGGGCCGGAGCGGAGAGAGACGGCCGGGCGGCCCTCTCGTCGTTTCCTACGGCTCCCCTCGCAGGAGCGATGGAGGGTCGCATGATCTTGTTGCAGATGAGACCCCAAACGGCCTAACGTGGCGCACATGCAGTCCTACACCATCGGACAGGCCGCACGTCTCCTCGGCGTCAGCCCCGACACGGCCCGCCGCTGGGCGGACGCGGGCAGGGTCGCCACCCACCGCGACGAGAGCGGCCGGCGCGTGATCGACGGCAGATCGCTCGCCGCGTTCGCAGTGGAGATCGCGCAGGGCGAGGGCGAGGGCGACGACCCGTCGTACACGTCGGCCCGCAACGCCTTCCCGGGGATCGTCACCGCGATCAAGCTCGGGGACGTCGCCGCCCAGGTCACCATCCAGGCCGGTCCCCACCGGCTGGTCTCCCTGCTGACCAGGGAGGCCGTGGAGGAGCTGGGACTGGAGGTCGGCATGCGGGCCACCGCCCGCGTGAAGTCCACCAGCGTGCACATCGACCGCGCCTGACACCGGGAGCCCCGACCCTCATGTCCCTCACCCCCGCCGCACGCCGCGCCTCCGCCGCCGTGCTCACCGCCGCCCTGCTCGTGCCGCTCGCGGCCTGCGGCACCGGCGACGACACGAAGAACGACGCCGGCGCCGAGGGCGCCGACCTCACGGTCCTCGCCGCAGCGTCCCTCACCGACGTCTTCAAGACCGCGGGAGCCGCGTACGAGAAGGCCCACCCCGGCACGAAGATCACCTTCTCCTTCGCCGGCTCGCAGGAGCTGGTCGCCCAGGTGTCGCAGGGCTCGCCCGCCGACGTCCTGGTCACCGCCGACACCAAGAGCATGGACAAGGTGAAGGCCGACACCGGCACCCCGGCGATCATCGCGAGGAACCGGCTCGTCATCGCCACCGCCGAGGGCAACCCCTTCAAGGTCGACGCCCTTGCGGACCTCGCCGACCCGAAGCTGAAGGTGGTCCTCGCCGCCCCCGAGGTACCGGCGGGCAAGTACAGCCGGCAGATCCTCGACAAGCAGCACCTCACGGTGAAGCCGGTCTCCGAGGAGCCCAACGTGCGCTCCGTGCTCAGCAAGGTCGAACTCGGCGAGGCCGACGCCGGTCTCGTCTACCGGACGGACGCCGCGAGCGCCGCCGACAAGGTCGACGCCGTGGAGATCCCGGACGGCCAGAACGCCGTCGCCCAGTACCCCGCCGCCCCGCTGAAGGACTCGGAGCACGCCGAGGCCGCCGCCGCGTTCGTCGCCTGGCTGTCCTCGCCGGAAGGCCAGAAGATCCTCCAGGACGCGGGCTTCCAGAAGCCATGACACGCGCGCGCGTACGCACGTCCGGCGCCCGGCCCCCGCTCACCCTGGCGCTGCCCGCGCTGGCGGCCGTGGCCTTCCTGGCCCTGCCGCTGCTCGGCATCCTCGTCCGGACCGAGTGGGGGGAGCTCGCGGACCACCTGAGCGCACCCGGCACCGTCCAGGCGCTCAAGCTCTCGCTGCTCGTCTCCTTCTGGGCGCTCGGCCTCTCGCTGCTGCTCGGCGTCCCGCTGGCCTGGCTGCTGGCCCGGGTGCCCTTCCCGGGCAAGGCGTTCGTACGCTCGCTGGTCCTGCTGCCGATGGTGCTGCCGCCGACCGTCGGCGGAGTGGCGCTGCTCCTCGCCTTCGGCCGGCGCGGGCTCCTAGGCCCCTGGCTGCGGGACACCTTCGGCATCACGCTCCCCTTCCACACCTCGGGGGCCGTGCTCGCGGCGACCTTCGTCGCCATGCCCTTCCTCGTCATCAGCCTGGAGGGCGCGCTCGGCGGACTGCGGCCCCGCTACGAGGAGACGGCGGCGTCCCTCGGCGCCTCACCGGTCCGCGTCTTCTTCACCGTGACCCTGCCGATGGTCGCGCCGGGCGTCCTCGCGGGCGCGGCGCTGACCTGGGCGCGGGCCCTCGGCGAGTTCGGCGCCACCATCACCTTCGCCGGCAACCTGCCCGGCACCACGCAGACCCTGCCGCTCCAGGTCTATCTGCTGCTCCAGGACGAGCCGGAGGCCGCGACCTCGGTCTCCCTGCTCCTGCTGGCCATCGCGATGGGTGTGCTGATCGCCCTGCGCGGGCGGTGGACGGGCACCCCGGCGGACCGCCGGGTCCGCGGGATCACGGCCACCGCCGAGCCGGGCACGGAGCCCCGGGCACCGACGCGCCCGCTGCTTCCCTCCGGCGAGCGCTGGGGGCTGCACGCCGAGGTCACCGGCTACACCCGGCTCACCCTGGACGCCGACCCCGGCACCACCATCGCCGTCGTCGGACCGAACGGCGCCGGCAAGACCACGCTGCTGCGGGCCCTCCTCGGGCTGACCCCCCGGGCCCACGCGGACCTCCGGCTCGGGGACGAGGACGTCACCACGCTGCCCCCGCACCGGCGGCGGGTCGCGTGGGTACCGCAGGACGGCGCCCTCTTCCCCCACATGACGGCCCTCGCCAACACCGCGTACGGGCTGCGCGTCCAGGGCGTCGCGCGCGCCGAGGCCCGGCGGGAGGCGCAGGGCTGGCTCGACCGCCTCGGGGTGGGCCACCTGGCCCACCGCAGGCCGTCCCAGCTGTCCGGCGGGCAGGCCGGGCGGGTCGCCCTGGCCCGCGCGCTGGCCGCCCGGCCCCGGCTCCTCGTCCTCGACGAACCGCTCGCCGCCCTCGACCAGACGACCCGGGCGCAGGTGCGGCACACGCTCCGCACCCACCTGGCCGGGTTCGGCGGCGTGTGCCTGATCGTCACCCACGACCCCGTCGAGGCGGTCTCGCTCGCGGACCGGGTGCTCGTCCTCGACGAGGGCCGCGCCCTGCAGGACGCCGCTCCGGCCGAGGTCACCCGCCACCCCCGCTCGCCGTGGGTGGCCCGCATGCTGGGCCGCAACGCCTGGCCGGGCACGGCCACCGCCGAGGGCCTGACCCTCGACGCCGGCGGTGTCCTGGTCGCGGCCGACCCTCCGCCGCCGGGCACGCGCGCGTTGGCGGTGGTCGCGCCCGAGGCGGTCTCGGTCCACCGCGAGAAGCCCGCGGGCAGCCCCCGCAACGTCTGGCCCGGAACCGTACGCGAGATCACCGGCAGCGGCAGCCGGCTGCGGGTCCTGATCACCTCCGGGCGGACGCCGGACCTGGTCGCCGAGATCACGCCGCAGGCCGCCGCGGAACTCGGCCTGGCCGACGGCGTGACGGTGTGGACGAGCGTGAAGGCGACCGAGACGACGGTCGTCCCGCTCTAGGTCAGCGGTACTCGCAGAGGTACGCCGTCTCCACCTCGACCCTGAGCTGGAAGGCGCTCTCGCCCGGCACCTCGAAGCGCTCCCCGGCGGCGAAGGTCCGCCAGTCGTCGGCGCCCGGCAGCAGGACCGTCAGGGCGCCGCTGACCACGTGCATGGTCTCCGGCGCGGCGGTGCCGAACTCGTACGAGCCGGGGGCCATGACGCCGATGGTGGCCCGGCCCTCCTCCTGGGTGAACGCGATGGACTTGACGGTGCCGTCGAAGTACTCGTTGACCGTGAACATGGGCATCCTCGGGAAGATCGGCAGGCAGGAGGCGCCCGTCCGCGCGGCTGCCGGCGGCGGGCGGGGTCACCCTAGCCGCGCCGCCCGCCCGGCGGACGGCCCTCTCACTGGGCGGACTCCCCGCCCTCCTCGCCCGCCGGCAGGGTCCGCTGCAGGAGGACCGTGTCCAGCCGGCGCCCGTGCTTGTGCCCCACGGCCCGCAGCCGGCCGGCCTCCGTGAAGCCGAGGCGCCGGTGGAGGGCGAACGACGCGGCCGTGCCCGAGTCCGCCACGACGGCGATCATCTGGTGCACGCCCGCCGCCGCACAGGACGCGAGCAGAGCCTCCATCAGGGAACCGCCCAGGCCCCGGCCCGTGTGCTCCGGCGAGAGGTAGACCGAGTTCTCGACGGAGTGGCGGTACGCCGGCTTCGGACGCCACGGCGAGGCGTACGCGTACCCGGCGATCCGCCCCGCGTCCTCCGCCACCAGGAAGGGCAGGCCGCGGGCGGACAGATCGGCCAGACGGGCCCGCCAGAAGGACACCGGCGGCGGCGTCTCGTCGAAGGTGACCACGGTGTGCTCGACGTAGTGCGCGTAGATCGCGGCGACCGCGTCGAGGTCGCCGTCGGTCGCGGTGCGGATCAGCGGGGCAGGGGCTTCCGGAGCGGTCATTCCGCCGATCGTAGGCCCGGACCGGCGGCTCCCGGTGACCGCCGTCCGCGGGCGTGCCGTTCCTCCCCCGGTGCGAAGCTCGTCCCGTCAACCCCACGCACGCGTGCGGCGTCCACGGTGCCGCGTCAGCCCGTCCGGTTCCGTTTGCGGACCCCTGGCGGCCGGGTTTGAGTGTGGGTGACCTCTGGTGACACCCCCACGCCCTCCGGGAGCACTGATCATGTCGATGGCGTTCGGTTCCTCCTTCGGCCCCTCCGACCCCTTCGGCGACCTGCTGAACCGCTTCTTCGGCATGTCGCCCGCCTCGTCGCCGCCGGCCGTCCAGCGGGTCCCCATCGGCCGGCTCCTCACCGAGTCCTCCCACGCACTCCTCAACACGGCCACGCGCAAGGCCGTCGAGGACGGCACCACCGACCTCGACACCGAACACCTGCTGTGGGCCGCCACCCAGGTCGAGCCCACCCGGCGGCTGCTCGCCCGCTCCGGCGTCGACCCGGACGCACTCGCCGACAGGATCGCCAAGGTGCTGCCCCACGAGGCCGCCGAGCCCTCCGCCGAGCCCGGCCTCACCCCCGCCGCCAAGCGGACCCTCGCGCTCGCCCACGCCACCTCGCAGGCCGCCGGCGTCTCGTACATCGGCCCCGAGCACATCCTCAGCGCCCTCCTCGGCGACGCCGACTCCGGCGCCTCCCGCTCCCTGCGCGCCGAGGACCTCGACGTCTCCAAGCTGCGCGGCGTGACCGACCAGGCCGCGCGCGGCGGCGACACCACGGCGCCCGCCGCACCGAAGCAGCCCGCCACCACCCTCGACGAGTACGGCCGCGACCTCACCGAGGAGGCGCGGGCCGGGAGGCTCGACCCGGTCGTCGGCCGCGCCGAGGAGATCGAGCAGACCATCGAGATCCTCTCCCGCCGCTCCAAGAACAACCCCGTCCTCATCGGCGAGCCCGGCGTCGGCAAGACCGCCATCGCCGAGGGCCTCGCCCAGCGGATCGTCGCCGGGGAGGTCCCCGACACCCTCAAGGACAAGCGGGTCGTCTCCCTCGACCTCTCCGGCATGGTCGCCGGGGCCCAGTACCGCGGCCAGTTCGAGGAACGCCTCAAGAAGGTCATCGAGGACGTCCAGAAGTCCGAGGGCGAGATCGTCCTCTTCATCGACGAGCTCCACACCGTCGTCGGCGCGGGCGCCACCGGCGAGGGCTCCATGGACGCCGGCAACATGCTGAAGCCCGCCCTCGCCCGCGGCGAGCTGCACGTCGTCGGCGCGACCACCATCGACGAGTACCGCAGGTACATCGAGAAGGACGCCGCGCTCGAACGCCGCTTCCAGCCCGTCCTCGTCCCCGAGCCGACCGTCGAGGAGACCGTCCAGATCCTCGAAGGGCTCCGGGACGCGTACGAGGCCCACCACCAGGTCCGGTTCGCCGACGGCGCCCTCGCCGCGGCCGCCGAACTCTCCGACCGGTACATCAGCGACCGCTTCCTCCCCGACAAGGCCATCGACCTCATGGACCAGGCCGGCGCCCGGGTCCGGCTGCGCAGCGCCGGCCGCTCCACCGAGGTGATCAGCCGCGAGGACCGGCTCGCCAAGCTGCGCCGCGAGAAGGACCAGGCCGTCGCCGCCGAGGAGTTCGAGAAGGCCAAGCGGCTCAAGGACGAGATCGCCGAGGTCGAGGGCGAGCTCGCCGGCATCGAGGAACGCCGCGAGGGGGTCGTCTCCGTCACCGCCGCCGACATCGCCGACATCGTCTCCCGCCGCACCGGCATCCCCGTCGCCCAGCTCACCACCAGCGAGAAGGAGCGCCTGCTCAAGCTGGAGGAGGAGATGCACGCCCGGATCGTCGGCCAGGACGAGGCCGTCACCGCCGTCTCCGAGGCCGTCCGCCGCAACCGCGCCGGCATGGGCGACCCCGACCGGCCCGTCGGCTCCTTCCTCTTCCTCGGCCCCACCGGCGTCGGCAAGACGGAACTCGCCAAGACCCTCGCCGAGCTGCTCTTCGGCGACGAGGACCGGATGATCCGCTTCGACATGAGCGAGTTCCAGGAGAAGCACACCGTCGCCCGCCTCGTCGGCGCCCCGCCCGGATACGTCGGCTACGAGGAGGCCGGCCAGCTCACCGAGAAGGTCCGCCGCCAGCCGTACAGCGTGGTCCTCTTCGACGAGGTCGAGAAGGCCCACCAGGACGTCTTCAGCACCCTCCTGCAGGTCCTCGACGACGGGCGCCTGACGGACGGCCAGGGCCGCACCGTCGACTTCCGCCACTGCGTGGTCATCATGACGTCCAACATCGGCGCCCACCGGATCCTCGCCCACGAGGGCGACGCGGCCGAGCTGAAGGACGAGCTGACGGAGGACCTGCGCGGCCGGTTCCTGCCCGAGTTCCTCAACCGCATCGACGACATCATCGTCTTCCACAGCCTCACCGAGAAGGACCTCACCGAGATCGTCGGGCACCTCCTCGACCGCAGCAAGCACCGCGTCCACGCCCAGGGCATGACCCTGGAGGTCACCGAGGCCGCGACGAAGCTGCTCGTCGCCCACGGCTACCAGCCGGAGTTCGGCGCCCGCCCGCTGCGCCGCACCATCCAGACGGAGCTCGACAACCGGGTCGCCTCCCTCCTGCTGAGCGGCGAGGCGGACCCCGGCGACACGATCGTCGCGGACGTCGTCGACGACTCCCTCCACTGCACCGTCCGCAAGGGGACCCCCGCCGACGCGGCCCCCGCCGCGTAACCGCCGGCGCGTCGGGGCCGTGTCGTCTCGCCCCGACGCCGCCTTCGACGATCCGCGCAATCCCGGCACCCCCTCGCGCCTGTGTCGCCGGCCTCGCCTCCGACGCCTGGGACCGGCTCGTCGGCGGCACCCGCCCGCGCGACCTCCACCCCTTCGCCCCCCTCCAGGGACCCCGGCACCTGACCCCCGCCACCCCCGGCGACCTGCTGCTCCACCTGCGGGCCCGGCGCGCCGTCTTCGTCGTCACCGGCTGAGCGGCTGACCGGCGTGCCGTCGCGGGCCCCGGTGTGCGGGCGCGGCGCCCGCCCCGGCAGACTCGCCCCATGAGCAGCACGCGTCCGCGCCCCGCCCGCCCCACCGGGACCACCCCGACCGCCGTCGTCGTCGGCGCGGGCCCCAACGGGCTCGCCGCCGCCGCCCTGCTCGCCGAGGCCGGCGTCGACGTCACCGTCCTGGAGGCCGCCGACGAGATCGGCGGCGGCACCCGCACCGACGAGGCGATCCTGCCCGGCCTGCTCCACGACCACTGCTCGGCCGTCCACCCCCTCGCCGTCGCCTCGCCCGCCCTCCGCCACCTCCGCCTGGACCGGTACGGGCTGAACTGGCGGCTCCCGGAGATCGACTGCGCCCACCCCCTCGACGACGGCACCGCCGCCGTCCTGCACCGCTCGGTCACCGAGACCGCCGCCGGCCTCGGCGCCGACGCGGCCCGCTACCGGGCGCTCCTCGCCCCCTCGGTACGCCGCTGGGAGGCGCTCTCCGGGGACGTCATGGGCCCGCTGCTGCGCGTCCCCGGGCACCCGCTGCTGCTGGCCCGCTTCGGCCTGCCGACCGTCCTGCCGGCCACCGCCCTCGCCCGCCTCTTCCGCACCCCGGGCGCCCGCGCGCTGTGGGCGGGCGTCGCGGCCCACGCGTACCGCCCGCTGACCGAACCGCTCAGCTCCGCCATCGGGCTCGGCATCCTCACGGCGGGGCACGCGGCCGGCTGGGCCGTCGCCGAGGGCGGCTCCCGGGCCATCACGGACGCCCTGGCGGCCGCGCTCCGCGCCCACGGCGGCCGGATCGAGACCGGCGTCCGGGTCACCGACCGCGGACAGCTGCCGCCCGCCGACCTCACCCTCCTGGACCTCGACCCGGCGCAGGTCGCCGCGGTCTACGGCGACCTGCTGCCGGCCCGGACGGCCGCCGCGTACCGCCGCTTCCGGCGCGGCCCCGGCGCCTTCAAGGTGGACCTCGCCGTCGAGGGCGGCGTGCCCTGGCGCGCGGAGCCGGCCCGCCGCGCCGGCACCGTCCACCTGGGCGGTCCGCTCGCCGAGGTCGTCCGCGCCGAGCGGGACGTGACGGACGGCCGGATGCCGGAGCGGCCGTTCGTCCTCGTCGGTCAGCAGTACCTCGCCGACCCCTCCCGCTCCGTGGGCGACGTCCACCCCGTGTGGACGTACGCGCACGTGCCGCACGGTTACGACGGCGACGCGACCGACGCGATCCTGGCCCGCCTCGAACAGTTCGCCCCCGGTGTCCGCGACCGGATCGTCGGCATGCGGATCACCCGCCCCGCCGACTTCGCCGCAGGCAACCCGAACTTCGCCGGCGGCGACATCCTCACCGGTGCCAAGACCGTCCGCCAGCTCGTCCTCGGCGCCCGCCCCGCCCTCGACCCCTACGCCACCGGCCTTCCCGGCGTCTACCTCTGCTCGGCCGCCACCCCACCCGGCCCCGGCGCCCACGGCATGTCCGGCGCCGGCGCCGCCGCCTCAGCCCTCCACCACCTGGGCCTCCGCCCGCCCTGGCGCTAGACCGTCACCCTTCGGCGGCTTCCGTCAAGGAGCGCCGGGCGTGCCGAACGCCTCGCGTGCGTGGGGGAGGAAGGCGTGGACGGCCGGGTGGGGGGTGGGTTTCCAGACGAGGGCGAGGAGGGCCGGGACGTTCACGTCGGTGAGGGGGAGGGGGGTGAGGCGGTCGGTGTGGGCGGCGGCCATGGAGGTGCTCAGGACGGCGACGCCGAGGCCGCGTGCGGCGAGGTCGGCGATGGCGTCGGCGGCGCCGGCCTCCAGGGCGATCGCGGGCCGGAGGTCCTGTGCGGCGGACGCCTCGTCGAGTACCGCCCGCAGGCCCGTGCCGCGCGGCATGCAGATGACCGGGTGGGCCGTCAGCTCGCGCAGGGCGAGGTGTTTCCGGCCGGCCAGGGGGTGGTCGGGCGGGACGGCCGCGACGAGCCGCTCGCTGATGATCGTCAGCGCGTCCAGGCCGTCGGGGGTCGCGGCGGCGGTGCCGACGAGCGCCAGGTCGACGGTGCCGTTCCGGACGTACTCGACGAGCCGGTCGGAGTTGTCCTCCCGGAGCAGGACGTCCACGCCGGGATGGGCCGTGCGGAAGGCGGCGAGGGCGTCGAAGAGCGGGGTGATCGTGCAGCCGACGACCATTCCGACGGTCAGCCGGCCGCGCACCAGGCCCGTCACCTCGTCCACCGCGCGCCCGACCGCCTCGGCCGACGCGAGCGTCGCGCGCGCGTGCGCGAGGGCGGCCTCCCCGGCGACGGTGAGGGTCACCGTCCGGGCCGAGCGGTCGAACAGCTCGGCGCCCAGCTCGTGTTCGAGCCGCCGGATCTGCGCGCTGACGCCGGACTGGCTGATGTGCACCCGCTCGGCGGCCCGGGTGAAGTTCCGCTCCTCGGCGACCGCGACGAAGTACTCCAACTGCCTCAGTTCCATGACTGCAGATTCTAGTAGGCAGCAGAACCATCTGTTGGACTTCTGATCAGGGGGGAGCGAGGCTGGAGGCCGAAACGAGGAAGTCGCCCCGAGGAGGAACCCCGATGCCGGAGTACGAGAAGGCCATGCGCCCCGAGGACATCACCCGTCTGTTCGTCGAGCGGTCCAACGCGGGCGACGCGGCCGGCGTCGCCGCGCTCTACGCCGAGGACGCCGTGCTGGCCTACCCGCCCGGCGACGTGACGGTGGGACGGGAGGCGATCCGCGTCCTGTGGGAGAAGGTGCTGGCCCGCCGTCCCCGCTTCGAACCGGAGGAGCCGCTGCCCACCCTGGTGAACGGCGACATCGCCCTCACCTCCACCCCGCCGAGGGACGGCACCGGAGCCAGGGCGCAGGTCGTCAGGCGCCAGCCCGACGGCAGCTGGCTGCGGGTGCTCGACCAGTCGGAGTTCGTCCCGCCGGCGCGGTGAGCGGCGCAGCCGCGGGCCGAGCCGGGACCGCCTCCGCACGCGCGCGTGGTCAGGACCGCCACCAGGGCTCTCGTACGTAACGGCTGTCTGTACTGGTACAGCCCACGCCGTTGGAGATCTCCTCCGCGTCGAGGTTCCAGCCGACCACGCCGTCGCCCACGCGGCTCAGCTCGATCAGCCGCGCCTCCGAGACGCGGGTGCCGTCGGTGACCCGGCAGGCCACGACCGAGGTCCACGCCTGCCCGTCGAGCGCCGACGCGAAGGTCAGCGCGGGCAGGGCCACGGCGGTGAGGAGCAGGGCCACCAGCTGTTCCGCCGCCGAGGCCCGGCGCAGCCAGGGCGGCGGCCGGTACCCCGGGTCGTGCGAGACGCCGTGCGAGCGGTCCCCGTGCCCGTGGTGCGGACGCCGCCGCCCGGTCCGGTACTCCACGACCACGCCCTTGCGGAGCGCGTACGCCGCGAGCGCGGTGCCGAGGCCCCACCAGGGGCCGAACAGGCAGGCGTCGATGACGCCGACGGCGAGCGGGTTCAGGACGGTGATCCCGGCCCGGCGCAGCCTGGCCGCCCGCCCCCGGCCGGAGGGGACGACACCGCGCCCCGCGAAGACGGCGAAGACGAGCCGGGAGATCACCACGGCGAGGACGGAGCCGAGCAGCGGGTCGGTGATCACCATGCCGAGCAGCACATCGGGCCAGTTCGCCGGCTCCATGCCCATGAACACGTCCCGCACCGCGTCCCCGCCGCCCACCGTGTACGCGACCTTGGCCACCGGCACGGCGAGCGCCAGAGCCAGGAGCACGGTGTGCCCCGGGCCGCCCTTCCGGTCGGCCCGGCGCTCCTCCTCCAGATCCCGGTCGGCGCCGGGGCGGGTGTCGGCGGCCCCGGTCAGGAGCCGCCGCCCGGCGACCCCACCGAGAGGACGACCGCGGTGGTCCGGCCCAGCGGCGTCGCGTACGCCACGCTGTCCCCGGCGGCGTGCCCGAGCAGCGCCCGGCCGAGCGGACTCGCGGCCGTGACCAGCGTCGGGTCCGCCGCGTCCGCCAGCTCGCCGATGTGCACCGTCGACTCGGTGCCGTCGCCGAACCGCACGCTCACCGTGCTGCCCACGCCGACCTTCCCGGTGGACGGCGGCCCGGCCGCCGCGGCCTCCCGCAGCCGGCCCTCGATCTCCTCGATCCGCGCGTCCAGCCGCTCCGCCTCCGTGGCCCGGTTCAACTCGTCGGCCTGATCGGCCCGGTCGCCCGGTTCCTCGGCGTCGCCGAGCGTGGCGGCGACGTTGGCCCGCTCGGTGCGCAGCGCGGACAGTTCGCGGTTCAGCGCCGAGCGGGCGGCCTCGCTCATGGGCTCGGGTCCAGCGGTCATGACGGCTCCCGTCGTGCGGTGGCGGGGACGAAGAACGACGCTTCCCATTCCGACATCCCTGTGAAATCACGTCAAATCGCGTGAAACCGCTCCACCGCTGTCGAGGGGAGCGGAAAACCCCTGGCGCCGCCCGGACCGGGGGCGTTAGCGTGCACGCGATGATCACTCACTCCTCACACCGATCGGGGGTCCTCACCACGCACGGTGTGTCCTGATGGGGACACCCGCGCGGGAGGACACCCGCCTTTCCCTCTGGCGGCGCGTGCGTGCCTACGCCGTCCCGCCCACCATGATCGAGACCGCCACCGCCCGGCGCCTGGCCGGCGACTGGGCCGGAGCCTGCGCCGCCGCGGGAGTGGACCTCGACCTGACACCCCGGACCCTGGCCCGGACCCACGGCACCGAACTCGCCGCACGCGTGCGTGCCGACCTCCGCCGCCTCGCCCCCGACCTGCTCCGCTGGCACCTGCCGAGGACCGCCCCGGACGGACTGCTCCGCCCCGGACTCACCGTCACCCTGGCCGTCTACGACGGCCACCAGGGCCCCGGGGACCGGCCGGCGCGCCCCGTCCACCTGGTGGCCCGTACCGCGCCCGCCTGGGCCGACGCCGGACAGCGGATCTCGCTCGCCCTCTGGGACGGCCCGCCCGCCGGGGCGCCCCCGCGCCGGTGGAACACGGACGACCCCGCCGCCGCCCACCCCCACCCGCATCCCAGCCCCCGCTTCCGGCTCGACCTCCACCGGCACCTGTGGGACGCCACCCGCGCCCCGGAGCTCCGCACGCGGTCCGGCGCCGACCGGAGGCCCGCCCTCCCTGCCGTACCCGACGAACCGCCCGGGCCCGGCTGGGCCGTGGACCGCTGGGCGGCCGAGGCCCGTCTGCTGCTCGCCGCCGACGGGCCGGCCGCCGGGCCCGTCCTCGTACGCCTCGCCGCCCGGCACCGGCTGCTCCTCACGCCGGAGCCGGACGGGGGAGTCCGGACCGAGCCCGCGCCGACGGGCCGCGGGCGGCCCGGATCCGCGCGCGGGGACCGGGCGGAGCGCCGGCCGGCCGTACTGCCCGACGCGGCGACCTGGACCCCGCCCGACCTGGGGCTGCTCCGGGCCGGCCTGGTCGCCCCCGACGACCTGCACCCGCTCGTCGCCGAGGCGCTGGTCCCGGGCCACCGCGGCGGTCTCGGCACCGGCCGGGAGGCGCGGGAGTCCGGGCCGCGGGTCGTGGAGTGCCAGGGGCGCCCGCACCGCATCGGCCTCGTCGGCGGCGTCCTCACGCCGCTCGACCACGACCCGGCCGAACTCCGCCGCGAGGCGCTGCTCGTCGCCCTCTCCGGGACGCCGCTGCCGTGTCTGCGGGCGATCGACGAGGCCCACCGCGTGCCCGAGGGCCTCGCCGGCGTCCGCGAACGGCTCGCCCACGGCGACACGGCGGGCGCGCTCGTCGTCGTCGAGACCCTCCTCGGCCCCGACGCCACCCTGCGGGACGGTCCCCTTCGCCAGGCCCTCGAACGCGCCGCCGAACGGAAGGTCCTGCACGGGCTCTACCGGGCGGGCCTGCGCGCCACCGGCCCCGACGCCGTCGCCGAACCCCCGCCCGCCGCCGCCCCCGACCCCGACCACGGCCGCCCCCGGCGCACCCGCCGCCTGCGGTCCACCGGCCCCACGCCCCGCTCGCTCGACCGCCGCGACCACCCACGCCACGCCCTCGCCCGCTGAGCCCACGCGGCGCGCCGAGCCCACGGGGCGCCGACCGGCGCCCCCTGGGCCCGCTGACCCGGCACGCGCGCGTGCGCGCCCCGCCGCCCACGGCGGCCACCCCGCCGTCCCCGTTCGCCCGTTCACTTCCGTGCTCCGGCACGCCCACACCCCACCCAGGTGATGCCACCCATGACTTCCCGGACCACCCCGCACACCGCCCCCCTGGCGGTCGCCGCCGACCTCCTCGCCCTCCTCGGCGACACCCGCACCGAGCCCCGCGCCGACGACCAGCTGGAGGCGCTGACCCTCGCCGTCGCCGCCGACCTGCCCGTCCTCCTCTGGGGCGAGCCCGGCATCGGCAAGACCGCCGCCCTCACCCGGCTCGCCGAGGAACTCGACCTGCCGCTCACCACCGTCATCGCCAGCGTCCACGAACCGACCGACTTCTCCGGGCTGCCCGTCCTCGGCGACGACCCGGCCGTCCGCGGGGTGGCGATGGCGCCGCCCGACTGGGCCGTCCGGCTCGTCCGGGAGGGCCGCGGCCTGCTCTTCCTCGACGAGCTGTCCACCGCGCCGCCCGCCGTCCAGGCCGCCCTCCTCCGGCTCGTCCTGGAACGCCGGGTCGGCGCCCTCACCCTCCCGCCCGGGGTACGGATCGTGGCGGCCGCCAACCCCCGGGCCTCCGCCGCCGACGGGTGGGAGCTGAGCGCCCCGCTCGCCAACCGCTTCGTCCACCTGCGCTGGACCCACGAGCACGACGTCGTCGTCCGGGGCCTCGGCGGCACCTGGCCCCGCGCCACCCTGCCCCGCCTCGACCCGCTCCGGCTCCCCGAGGCCGTCGACCACGCCCGCCGGGCGGTCTGCGGGCTGCTCGGCGCCCGGCCCACGCTCGTCCACCGGCTGCCCGGGGACGAGACCCGGCGGGGCGGCCCCTGGCCCTCACCCCGCAGCTGGGACATGACCCTGCGTCTGGTCGCCTTCGCGACCGTCGCCGGCTCCTCCCGGGACGTCCTCTCCTCCCTGGTCCGGGGCACCGTCGGCGACGGGCCCGGCTTCGAACTCCTCGCCTGGCTCGACCGGATGGACCTCCCCGACCCCGAGGAGCTCCTCGCCGACCCGGCCGCCGCGGTGCTCCCCGAACGCGGCGACCGCCGCCAGGCCGCCCTCGAAGGCGTCGTCGCCGCCGTCCGCGAGCGCCCCGCCCGCGACCGCTGGGACGCCGCCTGGGCCCTGCTGGCCCGCGCCGCCGAGACCGGACCGCCGGACCTCGTCGTCGTCCCCGCCACCACCCTCGCCGCACTCCGCCGCGACGACTGGGACGTGCCCACCGACATCGAACGCCTCGCCGGCACCATCGGCCTCTCCCGGCGGGCGGCCCGGCCGGCCGCGGCGGCCCGGGGACGCCGATGACCGCCCCCGCCGCTCCGGTGGTCCCGGCCGAACAGGCCCTCGACCACGACAAGCTGTACGCCGCCCGGCTCTACGCCGTCCGGGTCCGGCCCTACCTCGCCACCGCCCTCTTCGCCCTCCGGGTCGTGCCCACCCGGGCGGTCCCCACCATGGGCGTCGACCGGCACTGGCGGATGTACGTGTCCCCGGCCTTCGTCGACCGCACCCCGATGCGGGAACTCGCCGGCGTCTGGGTCCACGAGGTCGCCCACCTCCTCCGCGACCACCACGGCCGCGGCGACCGTCTCGCCCGCGACCTCGGCCCCGACGGCGACGGCGCGGCCGAACGGCTCCGCATGAACATCGCCGGCGACTTCGAGATCAACGACGACATCTACGACGACGACCCCGCCGACGGCCTTCCGCGCCCGGCCGGCGCCCTCCGCCCCGACATGCTCGACCTGGCACCCGGCCTGCTGATGGAGGACTACCTCCGCGCGGTACGCATCACGCCCCGCACCGCCGACATGGCCTGGCTCGACTGCGGCAGCGGCGCCGACGGCCGCGACCGCCCGTGGGAACTCGGCCCCGACGGTGCCGACGGGCTCACCCCGCAGGAACGCGAAGCCGTCGTCTTCCGCGTCGCCCGGGGCATCAAGGGCCGCCCCGGCACCGCCCCCGAGGGCTGGCAGCGCTGGGCCGAGCAGGTCTGCCACCCGCCCCAGCCCTGGCGCGAACTCCTCGGCGCGGCCCTCCGCTCCGCCGTCTCCTCGTCCGGCGCCGGCGGCGACTACACCTACCGCCGCCCCGCCCGCCGCGCCGCCTCCCTCCCCGGAATCGTGCTCCCCAGCCTCCGCCGCACCCCGCCCCACGTGGCCGTCGTCATCGACACCTCCGGCTCCGTCTCCGACACCGAACTCGGCAGCGCCCTCCTGGAGGTCGCCGCCCTCACCGACGCCCTCGGCGGCCGGCGTGACCTCGTCACCGTCGTCGCCTGCGACGCCACCGCCCACACCGCCCGCCGCCTCTGCGCCGACGCCGAGATCCCCCTCGTCGGAGGCGGCAGCACCGACCTCCGCGCCGGCTTCGCCCGCGCCCTCCGCCTCACCCCACGCCCCGACGCCCTCGTCGTCTTCACCGACGGCCAGACCCCCTGGCCCGAGCACGCCCCCTCCTGCCGCACCGTCGTCGGCCTCTTCCCGCGCCCGCCCGGCGCGGACGAGGACGACGAGGAGGACGACTTCCTGTGGCGGCCGCCGGCGTGGGCGCGCGTGGTGGAGATCGGATGACGACGGAGGGGGTCCGTCCGTGCCCGCCGCGCGTAGCCTGAACCCATGAGGCAGGACGCCGATCCCGGGCTCTTCGGGCCCCGCTCCGTGACCTGGCAGCTGCACGGCGATCCGGTGATGTGGATCGCCGGGGTGCGCGCCCTGTACCTCCAGGCCCTGCACCCCGTCGCCGTCCGCGGCGTCATGATCAACAGCAGCTTCCGGGAGGACCCCTGGGGCCGGCTGATGCGGACGGCGAGCTTCGTCGGCACGCTCAGCTACGGGACGCGGGAGGCCGCCGAGCGGGCCGGCGCGCGGGTGCGGCGGATCCACCGGCTCCTCGGGGTGGACGACCCCGACCTCCTGCGCTGGGTGCACTGCGCCGAGATCGACTCGTACGTCTCCGTCGCCCGCCGCTCCGGCCTGCCGCTGACCGGCAGGACGGCCGACCGGTACGTGGACGAGCAGCGCACCTCCGCGCGGCTGGTCGGGCTCGACCCGGCGACCGTACCGGCCACCGAGACCGGACTGGACGCGTACTTCGTCTCGGTCCGGGGCGAACTCGCGGCGGGCGAGGACGCGTTCGCCGTGCTCGACTTCCTGCGCAGGCCCCCCGTACCGCCGGCGCTGGTCGCGGGGCGGGCGCTGGTGTGGCGGCGGATCAGCTCACTGGCGTACGACACGCTGCCGGACTGGGCCCATGAGCTCTACGGCCGCCCCGTGCCGCCCGCCGCCACCGTCGACCGCCGCCTCACCGCCACCGCCGGCCTGCTGCGCCGCATCCCGGCGACGCTCCGCTGGCGGCTGCCGCCCCGCCACATCCTGCGCGCCATGGACCGCCTCGGGCCGGACACCCGACCCGACCCGTACACACTGTCCGAGGCTGCGGCCATACTGGACGGGCCGGAGAGCGTGCACGAAGACGACGGGGGCGACGGCACACGATGGGGGACATCAGACTGATCCAGGGGCGCTACCGCCTGCACGAGGTCATCGGCCGCGGTGGCATGGGCGAGGTGTGGCGGTCCACCGACGAGGCACTGGGCCGCGGGGTCGCGGTCAAGTGCCTCAAACCGCTGGGCCCGCACCAGGACGCGGGCGTGCAGACCGTGGTGCGCGAGCGGTTCCGCCGGGAGGCCCGGGTCGCCGCGGCGCTCCAGCACCGGGGCATCACCGTCGTCCACGACTTCGGCGAGTACGAGGGCGTGCTCTTCCTCGTCATGGAGCTCCTGGAGGGCCAGAACCTCAGCCAGCTCCTCGCCTCCAACGCCCGCAGCCCGCTGCCGGTCCACGAGGTCGTCGACATCGCCGACCAGGTCGCCGACGCGCTCGAGTACACCCACCGGATGGGCATCGTGCACCGCGACCTCAAGCCCGCCAACATCATGCGACTGCGCGACGGCACGGTGAAGATCTGCGACTTCGGGATAGCGCGCCTCGGCGCCGACATGGGCTTCACCTCCCGCCTCACCGGCACCGGCATCGCCATGGGCACCCCCCACTACATGTCCCCGGAGCAGATCGGCGGCGGCGACATCGACCACCGCAGCGACCTGTACTCGCTGGGCTGCGTGCTGTACGAACTGGCCACCGGGGCACCGCCGTTCGACCTCGACGACTCCTGGGCCGTGCTCGTCGGCCACCGGGACACCGTGCCGAGCCCGCCGCGCACCCTCCGCTCCGAGCTGCCCGACTACTTCGACCGGCTCGTCGTCGACCTGCTCGCCAAGGTGCCCGACCAGCGCCCGCGCGACGCCTCCGACCTGCGCCGCCGGATCGTCGACGGCCGCACCGTCGGCGGCGGGGGACCGCTCGCGCCGCCGCTGCCGCCCCGCCCGCCGCGCCCCGGCGACGGAACCGGCGCCGGCACCGTCCCCGTACCGGAACCCGACCGCACGCCCGCGTGGGCCCGGGCCGTCACCGGCGGGCCCCGCCCCGTCGCACCCGGCGCGCCCCGCGTCTCCGGCCACGACCCGGCCGCCGCCGTCCTCACCACCGAGTGGACCACCGCGCGTCCGGGCGCCGCCGGGATCGACGCCCCGGTCCGCCCCACCACGGACGCCACGCCCGAACTGCTCGCCGTCCTCGCCGCCCGCCACCGCGCCGGCCTCGGCCTCGGCCGGCTGGGCCGCTGGCCGGAGGCGGAGCAGCTGCACCGCTCCGTCGCCGGCGACCGGACCCGGGTCCTCGGCGCCGACCACCCCGACACCCTGGCCAGCGCCTACGAACTCGCCTTCGCGCTGGGCCGGCTCGGCCGCAAGGAGGAGGCCCTGGCGGCGTTCGAGCGCGTCGCCGACGCCCGCGCCCGTGTCCTGGGCCCGGACCACCCCGACACCCTGGCCGCCCGCCAGGAGCGGGCCTACGCCCTCGGCCGGCTCGGCCGGCACGCGGAGGCGCACACGGTCTACGCCGACGTCCTCGCGGTCCGCGAGCGCATCGCGGGCCCCGACCACCCCGACACCCTGCGCTGCCGCCACAACCTCGCGTACACCCTCGCCCGGCTCGGCCGCCTGGAGGAGTCGTACCGCACCGCCCTCGCCGTCGCCGACACCCGCACCCGGCTGCTCGGCGCGGACCACCCCGACACCCTGGTCACCCGCCACGAACTCGCCCACACCCTGGGCCGCCTGGGCCGCGCCGAGGAAGCCCTCGACCAGTACCGCGCGGTGGCCGAGGGCCGCGCCTCCTCGCTCGGTCCCGACCATCCGGACACGCTCGCCGCCCGCTACGAGACCAGCGCCTGTCTGGGCCGGCTCGGGCGGGCCGCCGACGCCCTCGCCGTCTGCCGCGACCTGGTCGCGGTCCGCACCCGCACCCAGGGCGCCGACGCCCCGGAGACCCTGCGCGTCCGGCACGCCCTCGCCGTCCACCTCGGCCGGCTCGGCCGCTGGCAGGAGGCGCTCGACGCCGCCCAGTCCGTGCACGCAGCCCGCCGGCGGGTCCTCGGCGCGGACCACCCCGACACCCTGCGCAGCCGCCGCGAGGCCGCCGTCCTCCTCGGCCGGCTGGGCCGCTGGGAGGAGGCCCTCGCCCCGCTGCGGTCCCTCGCCGAGGCCCGCGGCCGGATCCTCGGGCCCCTGCACCCGGACACCCTCGCCGCCCTCGCCGACCTCACCCACTGCCTCGACCGGCTCGGCCGCCACACCGAGGCCGACGCCGTCCGCCGCGGCACGGCGGCGGCCGCCGACGGTCGAGGCTCCGCCGGTCCAACTGCCCCCGGCACGCCCTGAGTCGGACCGGGCCGCGCTGATTTAATGACCCGTGTGATCATCGACCGCCCCGGCGACGCCGCCCCCGAGCCCCGCACGCCCACCCCCGACACGGAGCCCGGCCCGGCCGGGGTCGACGTCGACCTGTGGCAGTTCCGGGTGGACCACCTCGCCGAGGGCGACCTGGACCCCTCCGAACTCGACGCCGAGGAGCGCGACCGGCTCACCAGGCCCCTCCGGGTCGCGGACCGCCTCCGGTACGGCATCGGCCACATCGCCCTGCGCCGCCTGCTCGCCCCGCGCCTCGGCGTCGCGCCGGCCGAGGTCGCGTACCGCAGGGAGCCGTGCCCCGGCTGCGGCGCCCCCCACGGCCGGCCGGCCGTCGACGGGCCGCCCGGCGCCCCGCACTTCTCCCTGTCGCACAGCGGCGACGTGGTCCTCATCGGCATCGCGGCCCGCCGCGTCGGTGTCGACGTCGAGACCTTCCCCGAGGCCACCACGGTCCGCGAGGTGACCGCGGCCCTGCACCCGGCGGAACGGGCCGAGATCGCCGACGCCGGGCACGCCCCCGAGGCGTTCGCCCGCGTCTGGTGCCGCAAGGAGGCGTACCTCAAGGGCATCGGCATCGGCGTGGCCCGCTCCCTCGACAAGGACTACCTCGGCGAGCGCGACCCCGCCGCCCTCCCCGAGGGCTGGGCCGTGCAAGGCGTGCCCACCGCCGGCGGACACGCGGCGGCCGTCGCCGTCGAGGGCCCCATGGGACGCGTCCGTACGAGTTGGCTTCCGGCCTCCTTCGTCGCCGCCGCGAGCCCCGGCGCACCCGCCTGAGCAGCGGCGACGCCCCGGCGTGAAGCTGAACTGCGAGCGCGCTTAAGAAAACCTCGATGGACCGCGAGCCCCCCGTACGGAAGATTCGTCTCCGAGGATCTTGGGCACGCGCGCGTGCCCTGACCCGTACATCACAGGACACGCACGTCGGGAGCCGTGGCATTGAAGGCATTGGTCAAGCTGAAGGCGGAGCCGGGACTCTGGCTCACGGACGTGCCCGAGCCGGAGACCGGCCCCGGGGACGTACTGATCAAGGTCAAGCGGACCGGCATCTGCGGCACCGACCTGCACATCCGCTCCTGGGACGGCTGGGCGCAGAAGACCATCGCCACCCCGATGACCATCGGCCACGAGTTCGTCGGCGAGGTCGTCTCCGTCGGGCGTGACGTCTCCGACATCGCCGTCGGCGACCTGGTCAGCGGCGAGGGCCACCTCGTCTGCGGCAAGTGCCGCAACTGTCTGGCCGGCCGCCGCCACCTCTGCCGCGCCACCGTCGGCCTCGGCGTCGGCCGGGACGGCGCCTTCGCCGAGTACGTGGCCCTGCCCGCCTCCAACGTGTGGGTGCACCGCGTCCCCGTCGACCTCGACGTCGCCGCGATCTTCGACCCGTTCGGCAACGCCGTCCACACCGCCCTCTCCTTCCCGCTCGTCGGCGAGGACGTCCTCGTCACCGGCGCCGGCCCCATCGGCATCATGGCCGCCGCCGTCGCCAAGCACGCCGGCGCCCGCAACGTCGTCATCACCGACGTCAGCGAGGAGCGCCTCGACCTGGCCCGCAAGACCGGCGTCTCGCTCGCCCTCAACGTGGCCGAGAAGACCATCGCCGACGGCCAGCGCACCCTCGGGCTGAAGGAGGGCTTCGACGTCGGCCTGGAGATGTCGGGCAACCCGCACGCCATGCGCGACATGATCGCCAACATGACCCACGGCGGGAAGATCGCCATGCTCGGCCTGCCGAGCGAGGACTTCGCCGTCGACTGGGCGAAGATCGTCACCTCGATGATCACCGTCAAGGGCATCTACGGCCGCGAGATGTTCGAGACCTGGTACGCCATGTCGGTCCTCCTGGAGGGCGGGCTCGACCTGTCCCCGGTCATCACCGGCCGGTACGACTACACCGACTACGAGGCCGCCTTCGACGACGCGGCCTCCGGCAAGAGCGGCAAGATCATCCTCGACTGGACTGCGGGAGCCTGACCCATGTTCGATTCCGTACGCGACGACATCCGCGCCACCCTCGACGAGATCCGGGCGGACGGCCTCTTCAAGCCCGAGCGCGTCATCGGCACCCCCCAGTCCGCGACCGTCGAGGTCACGGCCGGAGGCCGCCCGGGCGAGGTGCTGAACTTCTGCGCCAACAACTACCTCGGCCTCGCCGACCACCCCGACGTCGTCGCCGCCGCCCACGAGGCGCTCGACCGCTGGGGCTACGGCATGGCCTCGGTCCGCTTCATCTGCGGCACGCAGGAGGTGCACAAGGAGCTGGAGGCCCGCCTCTCCGCCTTCCTCGGCCAGGAGGACACGATCCTCTACTCCTCCTGCTTCGACGCCAACGGCGGCGTCTTCGAGACCCTCCTCGGCGCCGAGGACGCGGTCATCTCCGACGCCCTCAACCACGCCTCCATCATCGACGGCATCCGCCTCTCCAAGGCCCGCCGCTTCCGCTACGCCAACCGCGACATGGCCGACCTGGAGCAGCAGCTCAAGGAGGCCACCGAGGGCGGCGCCCGGCGCAAGCTGATCGTCACCGACGGCGTCTTCTCCATGGACGGCTACGTCGCCCCGCTCGCCGACATCTGCGACCTGGCCGAGCGCTACGACGCCATGGTCATGGTCGACGACTCGCACGCCGTCGGCTTCGTCGGCGCCGGCGGCCGCGGCACCCCCGAGCTGCACGGCGTCATGGACCGCGTCGACATCATCACCGGCACCCTCGGCAAGGCGCTCGGCGGTGCCTCCGGCGGCTACGTCGCGGCCCGCGCCGAGATCGTCGCCCTGCTGCGCCAGCGCTCCCGCCCGTACCTCTTCTCCAACACCCTCGCCCCGGTCATCGCCGCCGCCTCCCTCAAGGTCCTCGACCTGCTGGAGTCCGCGGGCGACCTGCGCGACAAGCTGAACGCCAACACGGCGCTGTTCCGCAGCCGCATGACCGAGGCCGGCTTCGACATCCTCCCCGGCGACCACGCCATCGCGCCCGTCATGATCGGCGACGCGGCGGAGGCCGGGAAGATGGCCGAGCTGCTCCTGGAGCGCGGCGTCTACGTGATCGGCTTCTCGTACCCGGTCGTCCCGCAGGGCCAGGCCCGCATCCGCGTCCAGCTCTCCGCCGCCCACTCCACGGAGGACGTGAACCGCGCGGTCGACGCCTTCGTGTCGGCGCGCGCCGAACTCCGCGGCTGAGTCCCGGATCCCGGATCCAACATCCTGGATCCAGCATCCCGGATCCAGCATCCCGGATCCAGCATCCCGGATCCAGGATCCGGGATGCTGGATCTTGGATCCAAACTCCTCGGCCGTCGGCATGAGCCCCGCCCCCGGCCTGGGAGACTAGACGCATGATCGAAGCACGGCGGTTGCACATCCTCCGCGCGGTGGCCGACCACCGCACGGTCACGGCGGCGGCCGCCGCGCTCTACCTCACCCCCTCCGCCGTCTCCCAGCAGCTCGCCGCGCTGGAGCAGGAGACGGGCCACCGGCTCGTCGACCGCAGCGCGCGGGGGGCCAGGCTCACCCCCGCCGGCGAGATCCTGCTGAGCCACGCCAACGCCGTCCTGGCCCAGCTGGAGCGGGCGGAGGCGGCGCTCGCCGCGTACGGCTCGGGAGAGGCGGGCACCGTCACGGTCGCCGCGTTCGCCACCGGCATCGGCCTCGTCGTCGCCCCCGCCATCGCGGACCTCGCCGTCACGGCACCGGGCATCCGCGTCAGGGTGCGGGACGCCGAGGGCGACGAGAGCCTGCTGATGGTGCTGGACCGGCAGGTCGACGTGGCCGTGGCGGTCGAGTACCGGGGAGCGCCGGGCGAGGACGACGACCGGCTCACCCGGGTGCCGCTCTACGCGGAGCCCTTCGATGTGGTGCTGCCGCCCGGCCACCCCCTCGGCGGCAGCGAACGCGTCGCCCTCGCCGACCTGGGCAGGGACGCCTGGATCGGCCAGTCCGCGGGCAATCCGTGCCACGACGTGACCGTCCTGGCCTGCGAGTACGCCGGCTTCGCGCCCCGCTTCGAGCACGTCTCGGACGACTTCAGGGCCGTCGTCGCGCTCGCCGCCGCCGGCGCCGGCGCGGCCCTCGTGCCCCGCTCGGCGCTGCGCGGCATGGACCTGACGGATGTCGCCGTCCGCCCCGTCGACGGCGTCGCGCCCACCCGCCGCGTCTTCGCGGCCGTCCGCCGCGGCGGCGAGGACCACCCCCTCATCGCCCCCGTCCTGACCGCCCTCCGCACGGCCGCCGCCTCCGGCCCGGGAGCCCCCTGACCTCCGTCAATCGTCCTACGCGTCGGCTATGTTGGCCGCATGGGTGAGACGGACGAGAAGACGGATCGGATCAGGCCGCGGCGGTTCCACGAGACGCCCGGCCTGGAGGACTGGCGGGTCGTCGGGGAGGGCGCCTGCGCCGCCTTCCGTACGGGGACGTTCGCGGCCGGGGCCGCCTTCGTCGCGGAACTGGCGGAACTCGTGGACGGCGAAGGGGAAGCGCCCGACGTCGATCTGCGGCCCGACGGGGTCCTCGTCCGGCTGATCACCGTCACCGACACGTACTACGGACTGACCGAGCGGCATCTGGAACTCGCCCGCCGGATCTCGGCGCTGGCCCGCGCCCGTGGTCTGACCGCCGACCCGTCCGCCGCCGGGACCGTCCAGGTGACGCTGGACGCGTTCGTGGTGGCGGACGTGCTGCCGTTCTGGCGGGCGCTGCTCGGCTACGAGAACCGGGCGGGCAGCGACGAGGACCTGATCGACCCGCGCCGCCGTGGCGCGCCCTTCTACTTCCAGCGCATGGACGAGCCCCGGGGCGGGCGCAACCGGATCCACGTCGACGTCTGGGTTCCGTACGACGAGGCCGAGGCCCGGATCGCGGCGGCCGTCGCCGCCGGCGGCCGGATCGTGAACGACGCCGACGCGCCGTCGAACGTGGTCCTCGCCGACCCCGAGGGGAACGAGGCGTGCGTCGGGGTCGCCGGCCCGCCGCAGTAGGGGCTGTCCGCATCCCCTCGGTGGGGCCGCCCGGGTCCCCTCAGTCCGCCGAGCGGTGCCAGCCGTCCGCCTCCACGCGGGATCCGTCCGCCGGCCGGGACTCGTCGAAGAGCGGGCCGCCCGAGCGGTCGAGGACCCGCAGGCCGGTCACGTACACCCCGCGTCCGACGGTGCGGGAGGAGGTGGCGTACCGGAAGCGGAGGCGGAGTCCGGGGGGGGGGGGGG
>NZ_JOGX01000050.1 GCF_000719555.1 Streptomyces sp. NRRL F-5727 | reverse complement strand
ACCCCTCGCCCGCCCCCCCCGCCGTCCCCGCCACCACCCTCCGCGCCACCGCCGAGGACCGCGAACCCCCCACCGCCCCCGGCAGCCTCCGCGCCACCCCCGCGGGCCCCGACGCCGCCGTCCTCACCTGGACCCCCTCCCGCGACGACACCCGCGTCACCGCCTACGACGTCCACCAGGCCGGCGTCCGCATCCACACCGCCCCCGGCACCGTCACCACCGCCCGCGTCACCGGACTGCGCCCCGGCACCGCCTACTCCTTCACCCTCCGCGCCCGCGACGCCGCCGAGAACTCCTCCCCGGACACCGCCCCCGCCGACCTCACCACCCCTGCCGCCCCCGGCGCGCCGCCCAACACCTCCCCGCGCGCCCTCACCGCCGCCTCCGCCCGCGGCGAGATCACCCTCACCTGGACCCCGCCGGAGACCGGAGCCCCCGTCACCCACCACGAACTCCACATCGACGGGCGCTTCGCCACCACCGTCGTCTGGGGCACCACCCCGCCCCCCGGCCGTGCCACCTACACCTTCCCGGCCCAGGCCCGCCCCGGCACCACCCTCACCCTCACCCTCCGCGCCCGCCTCCCCGACGGCACCTGGGGCGACTTCTCCGCCCCCCGGACCGTCGTCGTCCGCTGAGCCCGCCGGGGGTGTCCCTCAGGCCGTTCCCGGCGCCCCCGAACTACCCTGGAACCGTGGCCGAGACCGTTCTCACCAATACCGGGCTGGACCAGTTCCTCGCGCTCCTCGACGGCAGGCCGGAGCACCGCGACCCGGCCTTCGCGCGGGCCGCCGAAGCCGTGCTCGGGCTGCTCGCCCTGCGCGGCGCCGACCGGGCCGCGGGGATGCCCGAACCCGACCCGCGGCTCGTGCGGCAACTGCTCGTGGAGGACCTGCCGGCCTTCGTCTACGCCCCGCCCGGCGACCTCCCGGCCTACCCGGCCGTCGTCGGCGCGCTCGCCGGCTGCTTCGACGGCGAACTGCGGCAGCGCGTCGCCGCCGTCGTCGCCGAGGCCGGGCCCGACTTCGAACGGGCCATGACCGACCCGGGGAACCTCACCTGGCACCGCTGGTACGCCTCGCTGCTGCGCACCGTCGGCGCCGACCTCGCCGACCCCGACGACGTACGGCGGCGGATCGGCGCCCTCGACGGGGCACCGCTGCCCGACGGCGTGCTCCGCGCCGATCTCATGGGGCGGACCGCGCTCGCCGAGACCGTGCTCGCCGAGGCCGTCGCCCGCGCCTACGTCCGGGACGCCGAGCAGCCGCCCGCCGCCGGCCCGCTCCTCACCGACCACGCCGTCGCCGCCGGCATCGGCCGCGTCACCGCCGCGCTCCTCGACCGCTGGACCGCCGCCGGCCTCGCCGACCAGCTCGCCGGCGCCTATGCCCGCTTCGCGCCCGGCCCCGACGACTTCCCCCACCTCGTCCTCGCCGACGCCCTCCTCGACGAGCACATGGACTACTACGGCGACACCTCCGTCGCCGTCCCGCCGCCCGCCGACGACGGCCCCGGCGGCGACGTCGAGCGGGACGCCGACGCGCTGCTCGCCGCCGTCGAGGAGCTCGCCGAGGAGGAGTACGAGCCGTACGGCGGCGAGGCACCGCACCTGCTCTACGCGCTCTACCAGCGGGGCTGCGCCGCCGACTCGGTCGCCCGCCGCGCCGCCGAGTACGAGGACTGGACCGTCGACCCGGCCCTGGAGGACGTGCCCGTCACCGTGCCCGAGGGCGTCACCGGCGGCTATGTCACCCCGCCCGTGCCCGAACTCGTCCGGCTGCTCGGCTCCGCCGGGATCACCGAGGACGACCGGGCCCGGCTGGAGGGCCCGGCCCGCGACCTCGCCGCCGTCGCCGACCGGCTCGCCGCCACCGGCCTCGTCCTCCGCTCCGGGGACGCCTTCGGCCTGACCCCGCGCGGCGCCGCCACCGTCCGCTACCTCCTCCGGGTGCGCCGGATCGCCGCGCCCACCGCCGCCGAGGCCGCCGCCTGGTCCGCGGAGGAGCTGGTGGCCGCCGCCGCGCAGTGGCCGCACCCGGCCGCCGCGCGCGTGCTCGCCGACTGGCTGCACGCGCGCGGGGAGACCGCCGACGCCTGGTCGGAGCTGCTGGCCGCGCTCGGCACCGTCCACGCCCACGCCTCCGAAGGGGCCGACGTCCGCGCCCTGTTCGGGCTCCTCGACACGGCCACCGCCCCGCCCGGCGCCCTCCGCGGGGCGCTGCGCGACCCGGTCGTCGGCGCCTGCGCCCTGGACGCGCTCCGGGTGCGCGGCGAGGACGCCGACCCGCTCCAGGTGCCGATGTCGGCCCGGGCCCTGCGCGTCCTCGACCGGCTGCCCGCGAAGAAGGGGCCGTTGGAGTCGCGGCGGGCCGCCTTCGACGCGGCGGCGGCCGACTGGCCGGGCGGCTCGGCCGCCCTGGTCAGGGCGATGGCCGAGGCCGACCGGCACGGCACCGAACGGGTCCTCGGCCCGCTCGGCATCGGCCTGCCGTGAGGCGCCTCCGGTGTCGGGCGGTGCTGACGCACCCCCGGCATCAGCCGGTCGTCAGGTACATCCCCGACGGTCCGGCGCCCGCCGTGTTCCGGCAGGCCCGGTGGCCGGACGGGGTGGCGTGGATCAGCGCGAGGCAGCGCCCGAGGGCCTGCTGACCGTACGCGTTGGGGTGCATGGACTCCTGGACGAGGCCCTGGGTGGACTGGCTGTCGATCCACCGCGCCCACTCGCTCGCCGCCCCCGACGGCGGCAGCGCCGCCGTCACCTGACGGCTCGCCTTCGCGCACACCTCGCGGCCCTGGAGCGCGTCCCGCAGGTCGAGGAACTGCGCGCCCTTCGCGACCGCCACCTGCCGCAGCCGGTTCGCGAGCTGGGGGACGAGGGAGTCCCGCGCCCAGTCGGAGTCCTTGTTCCAGAACGGGCAGCCGCCGGTGTTCGTCCGGGACCAGCCGCTCTCGGAGTAGCGGTTCTCGGCGGCGCGGGGGATCGGCGACGGGTACGACTGGAGCACGATCCGGTAGTCGGAGGCCGCGTAGCCCGCCCCGGTCATCACGGCCCGGATCTCGTCGACCGCCCTGCCGACGTCGGCCATCACGCCGTCGATCCTGGCGTCGACCTCGGCCTGCTGGTCGTCGTGGCAGTACGAGTACCAGACGATGTAGTCGGTCGCGCAGGTGGTGATGATGTCGGCGAAGCCGAGGTCGTTGCCGCCGATCGACAGGGCGATCAGCTCCACGTCGTGCGAGGCGGCGACGGCGGCCAGCTGGTCGGCCTGCGGCGCCTCCCCCTTGTACGCCCGGCCGCCCTGCGCGGCGCGGACGACGTTCTCGGTCGTGGCCCCGGAGCAGGCCAGGTTGATCAGGGTGCTCGCGACCGGTCCGGCGCTCCTGACCTCCGAGACGTCGGAGCGGTGGCAGCCGCCGGCGGTGGAGCCGTACACCCGGGACGGGGCGTATCCGCTGCCGGTCCAGGCGCGGTCGGTGCCGTCGCGGCCGCCGGAGTCGGTGAGGCTGTTGCCGAGCCAGCGGCCGGCCTCGCCGGAGATGTAGCTGTCGCCCATGGCGACGACGGCGGTGGGGCCGGTGCCGGGGGACGCCTGCGCGGCGGGGGCGGCGGCGGTGGCCAGTCCGGCGGCGGTACACAGGGCCAGGAGTGCGCGCAGTGCGCGGTGGGGGGTCGAGGGCATGGCTGTGTGCTCCTGCGGGGACGCAGTGACGTGGGGGACAGCCGCCGGCCGGTGGCATGGCGGAATCTCGCACGCGCCGGCTTATTACCGCTAGGTAGCTGCATATCTCGGTTGCGTCACGTCCCCTGTGACGCGACAGGGCCCGGGCCCCGGATCTGTGCGTTTCCCGGGGGCCGGGCCCTGTGCGGAGGCGCGCCGGAGATCAGCCGACGAGCTGCTCGTACGCGGGGAGGGTGAGGAAGTCCGCGTAGTCCGCGTCGAGGGAGACGTGCAGGAGGAGGTCGTGGGCCTGCTGCCACCGGCCGGCGGCGAACGCCTCCTCGCCGATCTCGGCGCGGATGGCGGCCAGCTCCTCGGCGGCGACCGCGCGGGCCAGCTCCGGGGTGGCGGTCTCGCCGTTCTCGAAGACGACGCCGGCGTTGATCCACTGCCAGATCTGGGAGCGGGAGATCTCGGCGGTGGCCGCGTCCTCCATCAGGTTGAAGATGGCGACGGCGCCGAGGCCGCGCAGCCACGCCTCGATGTAGCGGATGCCGACCTGGACGGCGTTGCGCAGGCCGTCGTAGGTGGGCTTGGCGTCGAGCGAGTCGATGGCGATGAGGTCGCCGGGGGCCACGGAGACGTCCTCGCGGAGCCGGTCCTTCTGGTTCGGCCGGTCGCCGAGGACGGCGTCGAAGGAGGCCATGGCGATCGGGACCAGGTCGGGGTGGGCGACCCAGGAGCCGTCGAAGCCGTCGCCGGCCTCGCGGTCCTTGTCGGCCTTGACCTTCTCGAAGGCGACCTTGTTGACCTCGGCGTCCTTGCGGGACGGGATGAAGGCCGCCATGCCGCCGATCGCGTGCGCGCCGCGCTTGTGGCAGGTGCGGACGAGGAGTTCGGTGTACGCGCGCATGAACGGGGCGGTCATCGTGACCGCGTTGCGGTCCGGGAGGACGAACTTCGCCCCGCCGTCACGGAAGTTCTTGACGATGGAGAAGAGGTAGTCCCAGCGGCCCGCGTTGAGGCCGGCGGCGTGGTCGCGGAGCTCGTAGAGGATCTCCTCCATCTCGTACGCGGCCGTGATGGTCTCGATGAGGACCGTGGCGCGGACGGTGCCCTGCGGGATGCCGACGTAGTCCTGGGCGAAGACGAAGATGTCGTTCCAGAGGCGGGCCTCCAGGTGCGACTCGGTCTTCGGGAGGTAGAAGTACGGGCCCTTGCCGAGGTCGAGCAGGCGCTGCGCGTTGTGGAAGAAGTACAGGCCGAAGTCGACGAGCGCGCCGGGCACGGCCCGTCCCTCGAAGGTGAGGTGACGCTCGTCCAGGTGCCAGCCGCGCGGCCGCATGACGACGGTGGCGAGCTCCTCGGCCGGCTTGAGGGCGTACGACTTGCCGGTGCGGGCGTCGGTGAAGTCGATGTTCCGGGTGTAGGCGTCGATCAGGTTGACCTGACCGAGGACCACGTTCTCCCAGGTGGGCGCCGAGGCGTCCTCGAAGTCCGCGAGCCACACCTTCGCGCCGGAGTTGAGCGCGTTGATCGTCATCTTGCGGTCGGTCGGGCCGGTGATCTCGACGCGGCGGTCGTCGAGGGCCGCCGGGGCCGGCGCCACCTTCCAGGAGTCGTCGGCGCGGATCGCGGCGGTCTCCGGGAGGAAGTCGAGGGTCGAGGTGCGGGCGATCTCGGCGCGTCGCTCGGCGCGGCGCGCGAGGAGCTCGTCCCGGCGCGGGGTGAACCGGCGGTGGAGCTCGGCGACGAAGGCGAGGGCCGCCTCCGTCAGCACCTCCTCCTGGCGCGGCAGGGGCTCGGCGTCGACGACGGCCAGGGGGGACGGCGCTGGTGCGGACATGACCTGTCACTTCCTTCAGCGGACTACGCGTGCGGTGCCTGGCGGCCGCCGGGCGTCACGGACGGCACGGAGTGCCGCGGGTGCCGAGATACGGCCGCGAGCGCCTTCACAGGGGATCAGGCGCTTCTATGCAGTGGATATTAGTTTCCTCATGGTGGAAGTTCAATCGTTTGTTGATGTCGAGATTCTTCGGGTCGACAGAACATGGCTCCGGGTGCCAGCCCCCTCACTCCAGGTGCCCGCACCCGGCCGGCCTCACCCCTCCAACCGGTGGAGATCCGCCTCCGTGTCGATGTCGAAGGGCTCCGCCACGTCCGAACAGTCCACCAGCGCGACCGCCTCCCGGTGCGCCGCCAGGTAGTCCCGCGCCCCCCGGTCGCCCTCCGCACCCGCCGCGATCCCCGCCCACCGGTCCGCGCCGAACAGCACCGGATGCCCCCGCTTCCCGTCGTACGCGGCCGCCGCCAGCGCGTCCCGCCCCCCGTACGCCGCCCGCACCCGGGCCACCGCCGCCGCCCCGATCCCCGGCTGGTCCACCAGCGACACCAGCGCCGCGTCCACCCCGCGCGGATCCGCCGCCAGCGAGGCCAGGCCGACCCGCAGCGACGAGCCCATCCCGTCCGCCCACCCCGGGTTCTCCACGAGCACGCACCCCGGCAGCTCGGCCCGCTCCCGCACCAGCTCCGCCGACGCGCCCAACACCACGTGCACCACCGCGCAGCCGCCCTCACGCAGCACCCGCACCGCGTGCTCGACCAGCGGACGGCCCCGGTACGGCAGCAGCGCCTTGGGCCGCCCGCCGAGCCTGCGCCCGCCGCCGGCGGCCAGCAGCAGACCGGCGACGAGCGGCGGGGAGGAAGGGGAGGAAGGAGAGGGGGAGGCAGTCTTCGTCATGAGCACTGCTTACCTCATGACCCGGAATGACACGGTCGCATGAATGGCGCGCCCGGCCTCTTCCCCGCCGGGCGGCCGAGGGGTTAACTGACCCCCACTCAGGGCGCCCGACCACCGCCCGGAGCCAGTCGGAGCGGACGTCTCGGAGTGGGGGGCCGTGGTGCGGAGCGTGGAGCAGAGGCCGGTGACCGGCGAGACAGTGGACCCGAGGGTGACCGGACTGCGGTCCGCCGTGGCCCGCCTCCGGCGCGAACTGGCCGGACACCGGGTGGAGCTCGCCGACCGGGAGATCGCCGAGGACGAACTGGCGGCGCTCGACGCGATGGCGGTCAGCGGCGCCCCCGAGGTGTGGCGGCTGCGCCGCAGCCTCCTCCTCGTCGCCGGCTCGCTCGGCTCCGTCAGCGCCCTCTCCGAAGCCCTCGCCGGCGTCCGCCACGCCGTCGAACTCTTCGGCCCCGCCCTGCCGCCCCGGCAGCCCGGCGCCTGACCCCCGGCGCCGAGCCGTCCGTCCCGGCGGCCCGGGCGGCCTATTCCGTACGCGCCGCCTCCGCGCGCCGGGCCTCCGCGCGGCGGATCGCCGGGGCGATGGCCGCCTCCACCGCCGCGCGGCCCGCGGCCGCCGAACCGGTCCGCTCCACCATCGTCCGCACCAGCGCGTGGTAGAAGAACGCGGGCGCCCCCGAGGCCCACCAGCCGATGTTCTCCGGGTCCAGCATGAAGTCGAGCAGACCGTCCGGCCGGGCCGGGACGAACGCGTAGCGGCTGTGCTCCCACTTGTCGTCGACGCCCCTGCTCCAGCGGTCCCGCAGCTCGGCCTCGCCCAGCTCGGGCAGGACCGCGCGGAAGCAGCCCGCCCACTGGTGCGACTGTGTGTCCATGCCGAACGACAGCAGTTCCAGCCGGTGTTCGTCGTCGCGGATGCCCAGCTCCTCGCGCAGCGCCCGCCGCGCCGCTCCGAACAGGTCGGGAACGCCGTCCTTGAGGTCGTGGACGCCCGACATCCCCTCGTTCGCCGAGGAGTTCCACCGGTTCGGGTTCATGCCCACCGTGGCGCTCCGGCGTGACACCAGGATCGTGTCGTCCGGCTCCGACACCACGATCACGTTCGCCCCGAAGCTGCTCGACAGGAAGCCGTTGACCGCGACCGGGTCCTTCCCGTCCAGGTAGTGCTCCCGCAGCGTCAGGCCCACCCCCTCGCCCTCCTCCAGCCGGCGGTCCAGCTGCTGCGAGGCCAGGAAGGTGAAGTAGTCGGCGGGGGAGAACCGCAGCTCCACGATCGGGTCCTCGTGCCGGTCGGTACGGGTGACCGCGATGGTCTCCAGGGCGAAGTTCGGGTGGTTCCAGCGCTGCGGCAGGCCGGCGACCGCCCGGGTCTCCTGCTCGTCCTCGATCTCCTGCCGCCACCGCAGCACGTCCGCGGGGACGTGCACGAAGGTGTCCGGCTCGTAGTAGACCTGGAGGTTCTCCTCCTTGATGGGGCGCGTCCCGTCGCCCTCGTAGACGTAGTACGGAGTCCTCAGCGGCCCGATCCGGAAAAGGTCGCGGTCAGCCACGGTTCCCTCGCTCCCCGTTGGTGTCCATGGGGAGTTGACCGTTGCACACCCCGAGGCGGTGAGGCAAGATCAGGGCACTCCGACGGGGGGAGGGGGCGGCGGTGGACCGAGCCACCACGGAGCACAACCTCGCCTACGCGGTGTGCGTACGCCGCTTCGGGCCGCCGGACGGCCCCGAGACCCTGCCCGAACTCCTGGGCGCCGACCAGGTGATCGAGCGCTTCTGGACGGTCGCCGCCGAACTGGGCTTCGCGCGCGGGGGACCGGTGATCACCGGCACCCGGCGGGAGATCGCGGAACAGCTGATGGGCGTCGCCCGGCGCTCCACCCCGGGCGGCCGGACCCTCCTCTACTGGCTGGGCCACGGCGAGGACCTCGGCTTCGGCGTCACCCTCCCCGCGGCCGACTGGGACGCGGACTGGGCCACCGAGACCTCCATGGACGCCGGAGCCCTCCACGCGCGGCTGACCCGCCTCCGCGGCGACGTCCTGTGCGTCATCGACGCCTGCCACTCCGGCGCCCTGGCCCGCCAGTTGGACGACCACCTGCGCACCATGGAGGAGGCGGAGGCCCGCCCCGTCCGCAGCATCGGGTACGTCGGCACCGCGGCGCGCGAGGAGCGCGCCCGCGTCGGCGTCTGGCTCCGCTGCCTGGAGGACCTGGTCCGCGACCGGCGGGCCACCACCCGGCACGGCGCCCTGTGGACGCCGTACACCGCCGCCCTGGGAGCGGGGGAACTCATGGAGGCGGTCCGGCACCGGGTGCCGGAACAGGAACGCCAGGAATCCCGCCTCTACGGCGGCGAAGGGCTCAACCGCTTCTTCCGCAACCCCTACCACGACCCCCGGGCCAGCGCGCAGTCCGCGGCGCTGCGCGGCGCCGCCGCCGAACTCCGGCAGAGCCGGTTCCCCAGTCTCCGGCAGGTGTCCGACAGCGAGTCGTTCGTCGGCCGGCACGGTCCGCTCCGGCGGGCCGCGGACTGGCTGGCGGCCCCCCAGGGGCACCCGGTGCTGCTCGTCACCGGGAAACCCGGCTGCGGCAAGTCCGCCTTCCTGGCCCAGCTGGTGCGGTTCGCCCTGGAGACCGACGGCGGCCCCATCCACCGGGCCGCCGGGATCCCGCCGCAGCACCGTGCCACGGTCGCCGCCGTCGCGCTCTGCCGCGACGCCGCCGCCCTGGACGTCGCCCGCCGGCTCGCCGAGGACATGGAGCTGGCCCCGCCCGACGGCGTGTGGCGCAGCCCCGCACAGGTGCTGGCCGCGATCGGCCGGGAGACCCGCGGCAGGGCGGCCACCGCCTTCGTGGTCGACGGACTGGACGAGGCGGCGGCCGGACAGGCCGAGGTGATAGCCGAGGAGGTGCTGGCCCCGCTCGCCCAGCTGCCCGGCGTTCAGCTGGTCGTCGGCAGCCGCACGCTCACCAGGACCGCGCTGCTCCCGCTGGCGGCCCGCGCCCGGGTCGAGGACCTGGACCGGGACACCGAACGGGACGCCGACATCGCCGCGTACACCCGCCGGAGGCTGGCCGCACCGCCCTCCCCGTACGCCGCGTCCTTACCCGGCGGGGCCGCCTGGGAGGACGGCTCCGAGGGGCCCGGCGCACCGGCCGACGGCGCGCTGCGCGACCGGGTGGTGGCCGCCGTCGCCGCCCGCTGCCAGGGCTCCTTCCTCGCCGCTCTGCTCTACTCGGCCCTCCTCGCCCGCCTCGACCGGCCCTACGACGAGACCACCCCCGAGTTCCGCTCCGTCCTGGAGGCGGGCCTCGACGACGTGTTCGACCAGGAGCTCGCCGACCTCGACGCGGCCGCCGGAGCCGTGGGCCGGCGGTCCGGCGACCGGCCGGGCTGGGCCAGGGGGCTGCTGCTGCCGCTGGCCGCCGCGCAGGGCGCCGGGCTTCCGGAGGAGGACGGGATCTGGCTGTCCGCCGCCAACGCCCTCGCCGCCCGCGCCGGGACCGGCCACCGGTACCGCGACGACGACATCGAATGGATCCTGCACCACGCCGGTGCCCACATCGACATCGCCGGAGGCAGCGGGCAGAAGGTCAACCGGCTCTACCACAAGGCGTGGGTCGGGCACCTGACCGCCTCCGCCCCCGGCGGACCGGAGCAGCTGCACTCGGTGCTGACCGACGTCCTGCTCGCCGCACACGACGACGCGTACGCCGGCCGGGAGACCACCGGCCCGTACATCGCCCGCCACCTCGCCGACCACGCCGCCGCGGCCGGCCGGCTCCACGAACTCTTCGACCGGCCCGCGCTGCTGCTCCGCCTGGACCCCGAGCGGATGAGCATGCTGCTCGACCGGCCCGAGCGCCCGGCCACCCCGCAGACCGCCCTCTACCGCAGGATCGCGGACGCCCTCGGCCGGGCGGGCACCCCGGTGCGACGGGCCACCCTGCTCACGGCGACCGCCCTGCGGGACGACCCCGCGCTGCTCGGCTGGGCCCGGCGCGGCGCCGACCTGCCGTGGGAGGACCGCTGGACCACGGCCGAGGCGCTGGGGCACAGCCGGGAGTGGCGGGCCCCGCGCGGCGACGTCCTCGCCCTCGCGGGCACCGCCGTCCCGGAGACGGCCCTGCTCGGCGCCGGGGAGCAGCTGTGGCGCTGGCCGCTGGCGGGCGGCGGACCGGAGCTGCTGCGCGACAACATCGCCGCCGAGGCGGGGCGCGCCGCGAACCGGCTGCACAGCCTCAAGGTGCCCGCACGGTCCGACTCGCCCGTCGCGGCGGTGGCCGGCGACGCGGGGCGGCTGCTGGTGTGGCCGCGCGACGCGGGTGAGGTGCGGATCCTCGGCTGGGGCGCGGGGATCTCGGACGTGGCGGTCGGCGGCGACGAGGACACGGAGGTGGTGGTCGCGGCCGGCGGCTTCCACGTGGGCGTGTGGACGTGGACCGACGGCCGGCCCCGGCACCACCGCTTCCGGCGCTGGCACCTGGGGCGCGGGACGGAACCGGGGGTGGTGTCCGCGGTGGCGGTGGCGCGGCTGGGCGACACGCTGTGCGTGGTGGCCGGCGGCGACGGGGGCTGCGAGCTGTGGGACGTACGGACCGGGGGCCGGCTGCACGCCTTCGGCGCCGACAGCGGCACCTGCCAGGCCCTCGCCGTGGTCGACCACCGGCCGGGCGCGGGCATCGCGGAACCGGCGCCGGGCACACCGCAGCGCCCCCCGGGCACGACGGGCGCGCCGGGCGGGCAGCCGGGGACTCCGCGGCCGGTACCGGCCGCGCCGACCGCCGCTGGGCCGCCCGCCGGCACCTATGTGGCCGGCTTGTTCACCGGCCGCCCCGACATCCGGGTGTGGCGGCTCCCCGACGACGGCTCCGCCCCCGTCCCGCTGTCGGTGCCGGACGGTCAGCGCCGGGAGCCGTCGGGCACCGCGGTCGCCCTCGGGCACCAGGGCGACGATCTGATGCTGGCCGTCCTCGACGGGGACTCGGCGCGGATCTGGAACCTCTCCCGGGGCCGCGAACTCCCCCGGCGCCCCGGGCACCGCAGCCGCCCCACCTCGCTGGCCTTCCTCCCCGACGGCAGCGGCGCCGTGGCGGTCGCCGACGGCGTCCGCGTCCGCGTCTGGGACCCGCCCGCGGCCGGCTCCGCCCCGGTCCGCGGCGACGGCCTGCTGTCGCCGAGCGCCAAGCTGTTCGGGGCGCTCGCCCCCGACGCGGCCGGCAGCCCGCGGTCCGGGGCGGTGGCCCTCGCCTCCGGCAGCCGGCTGCGCGCCTGGGACCTGACGGGGCGGCGGCTGTACGAGACGGACGACCTGGGCGAGGCCGGGGCCGTCGCCCTGCACACCGACCGCGGCGGCCGCACCTGGCTGGCGGTCGGCGGACGGGACCGGCAGGGCCGCTCGCTGGCCCGGATCCGGCCGCTGCACGGACCGCGGGACGCGCCCTGGCGGGAGTTCGAGGCCCCGCGGCGCGGCGCCGTGCTCCCGGCGGTCGCCCTGGCCGAGGACGCCGGCGCCGGTCCGGGCGACCCCGGAGGGGAGCTGTGGCTGTTCTACGCCGACGGGCGCTGGATACACCGGCGCGGCGTCCGCACCGGCGAGGAGTCGCCCGGCCACTGGGTGGCCAACAGCCGCGTCGGCCACCTGGAGGTCGTCCAGGGCCCCGGCGGCGAGTCCCTGCTGGCCGCCACCGCGGGCGACTCCCTCTGGCTGTGGCCCGGCCTGGCCCCCGGCGGGCCCCGCGCCCGGCTCCGCCTCCCGAAGGGCTCCTCCGCCCGGGCGCTGGCCGCCACCCGCGACGGGACGGGACGGACCTGGCTGGCGGTGGCCGTCGACGAGCCGGTGCCCCACGCGGCCGGCACCGCCTCCCACCGGTCCGCCGTCAACGCCCAGCCGACCCGCAGCACCCTGCTCCTCGGCCGGCCCGACGACCCGGAGGGCCTGCGCGCCCTGGACGGGGCGCCCCCGCGCCTCAACTCCCTGGCCTTCTCCACCACCGGCGACGGCGCGTCCGTCCTGCTGGCCGCGTCCCTCCAGGCCGACCTCACCGAGATCACCGGCTGGACCGTCGCGCCGGGCGGCGCCGAGGCGCCGGCGCGCTGGGAGATCCCCTCGCGCGGCTACGACGTGCAGTCCGTCCTCAGCGCCCGCTCCCCTGCGGGCGGCCTGTACCTGGCGGCCGTCGGCCTCGACCGGATGGACCTGCTCCACCTCACCCCGACCGACCGGCTCACGGAGGCCGCGCATGAATCATGACCTGGTGGTCTTCGTCCCCGGCATCCTCGGCAGCCGGCTGCGGTCCGCCGACGGCACCGACGTGTGGGACCTGTCGCTGCGCGTCGCGGGCCGGGTCCTGCTGCGCGGCACCGAGGAGTTCTTCGCCCGCCTCACCCTGCCCCCGGGGCTCGGCACCGGCGAACCCGGGGACGCCGCCGAGGGACTGCTGGAGCCGGCCGGCCTCCTCCTCCAGCCGCGCAGCTGGCCCGGGCTGATGCCGCACGTCGCGTACCAGCCGCTGCGCAAGCACCTCGACCGGGCGGGCGCCGCCGGCCGCAACCGCGTGGTCACCTTCTCGTACGACTGGCGGCTGTCGAACGAGGTCTCGGCCCGCCGGCTCGCCGCCTTCGTCGCACGCGAACTGGACGACTGGCGGGACACCTGCCGCCGGGCCGGAGTCCCGGACGAACCCCGCGTGGTCCTGGTCGCCCACTCCATGGGCGGCCTGGTGGCCCTCTGCTACCTGGAGCTGTACGGCGGACGCGACACCGCTCGCTCGCTGGTCACCATCGGCACGCCGTACTCCGGGGCGGTCAAGGCCGTCCAGGCGCTCACCGGAGCCTTTCCCCGCCGCAAGCTCCTCGGCGTCCCGGCCCGGCTGCGGGAGCGGCTGGTCGCCGCGGCCCGCAGCATGCCCGCCGTCCACGAGCTGCTGCCCACCTACCAGTGCGTCACCGGCGACCCGGACGGCACCCGGCTCGACACGGTGCCCCTGCCCGACCTCGACACGGCCGCCGTCCGGCACGCGTTCGCCTTCCGGGCCCGCCTCGACGAGGCCCAGCGCAGGAACCGGGCGGCCGACGCGGCGGCCGGCCGGCCCGCCCCCTACACCTGGTTCGCGGCCGGCGGCCGGGGCACCCCCACCGCCGTCACCCTCAGCCGCGGCCCCGACGGCATCGCCTTCGCCGACCGGCTCCCCGGCGACCCCCGCTGGCAGGGCGACGGCACCGTCTCCTGCCTGTCCGCGACCCCGCCCGCCTGGGAGTCCGGCGCCCGCATGGACTGGTACGGCCTGGGGCACACCGAACTCGCCAACGACCCGGACCTGCACCTCCAGCTCCAGGACCGGTACGACGCCCTCGACCACCGCAGGTTCCAGGCCGGCGACCGGGGCTTCGGACTCGACCTGCCGGAGGCCGTCACCGCCGGCACGCCCTTCGAGATCGGCGCGGTCTCCGAGGAGCAGCGGCTGCTGCTCGACGCGCGGGTCCACGATCCGGTCTCGGGCGAGACCGCCGCGGACCTCCGGCTCCGCCCCGACGGGGAGGGCGGCTACCGGGCCACCGCCCAGCTGCCGCCCGGCGTCTGGACGGTGGAGGTCACCGCGCCCCGGCTGCGCGCCCTCGCACCGCGCCGCGAGACCCTGCTGGTCCTGGAGGACCCGGCGTAGGAGGGGCCGCGGGCTCAGCGCCGGATCAGCCGCCGCTCGCGGGCCGCCGCCACCGCCGCCGTGCGGGAGTCGACGCCCAGCTTGGCGAAGACGTGCACCAGGTGGGACTTCACCGTCGCCTGGCTGAGGAAGAGGACCTTGCTGATCTGCTGGTTCGACAGCCCCTCGCCGACCAGCTGGAGCACCTCCAGCTCCCGCTTGGTCAGCGCCTCCGCCGGCGTCCGCATCCGGTCCATCAGCCGGTGCGCCACCGCCGGGGCCAGCGCCGACTGGCCGGCCGCCGCCGTCCGCACGGCCGCCGCCAGCTCCTCCGGCGGCGCGTCCTTCAGCAGATAGCCCGACGCGCCCGCCTCCACCGCCGCCAGGATGTCCGCGTCCGTGTCGTACGTCGTCAGCACCAGCACCCGCGGCCCGCCCGGTACGGCGGTGATCGCCGCCGTCGCCTCCGAACCGTGCATCCCCGCGCCGAACTGGAGGTCCATCAGGACCACGTCCACACCCCCGGCCGCCGCCAGCTCCACCGCGCGCTCCGCCGTCGCCGCCTCGCCGACCACGGTGAGGCCGGGCTCCGTGTCCAGGACCGCGCGCAGCCCCGCCCGTACCACCGGGTGGTCGTCGGCGAGCAGGAGTCGGATGGTCATGCGGACGCTCCAGCGGGGAGGGGGAGGGAGACGGCGACGGCGGTGCCCTGGCCGGGCGCCGACTCGACGGTGAACGTGCCGCCGAGCGACTCCGCCCGCGAGCGCATCGCCGGCAGCCCGAAACCGCCGTCCGAGGACGGGCGCACGGAGGCGGGGTCGAAGCCCCGGCCGTCGTCGACCACGTCGAGCGTCACCGACGCGTCCATGAACGACAGGGTGATCTCCGCCCGCGAGGCCCCGGCGTGCCGCACCGTGTTCCCCAGCGCCGACTGCGCGATCCGCAGCAGCGCCACCTCGTACGGCGTCGGCAGCTCCACCGGCGTGCCGCTCACCGAGAACCGCGCCCGCGGCCCCGCGCCCGGCTCGCACAGCCGCTCCAGCGCCGCCGCCAGCGAACCGCGCTCCAGCTCGGGCGGCGTCAGCGCCCGCACGAACCGGCGCGCCTCCGCCAGGTTGTCCTGCGCGGCCTGCCGCGCCCGGTCGATGTGCCCGGCCGCCGGCGAACCCGCCGGCAGCGCCCGCTCGGCCGCCCGCAGCAGCAGCTGGATCGAGGAGAGCCCCTGCGCGAGCGTGTCGTGGATCTCCCGGGCCAGCCGCTCCCGCTCGGCCAGCGTCCCCGCGTGCCGCTCGGCCGCCGCCAGCTCGGCCCGGGTGGCGATCAGCTCCTCGATGAGCCGTCGCCGCCGCTCGCTCTCCCGGTACAGCGCCTGGTAGCCGAGGACGGTCGCCACGGCCACCGCGGCGCCGAGCAGCGGGCCGATGAAGACCCCCGGGTTCAGCGCGGCGCCGTGCCCGACGTACGAGAGGATCGCCGCGCCCGCCGTCAGCGCGACCGCCGGCAGCGACCAGCGGGTGGGCAGCAGGTGCAGCTGGAGGAAGTACAGCGGGAAGGCGAGCCACAGCGCCTCCGGCGTCGCCCACAGCAGCGCCAGCCAGGCGAGCGCGAGCACCGCGAGCCAGCCCGCGGCGGCCCGCTGCGAGCTCCGTACGGAGGGGAGCCAGGCCCCGGCCGCGTACACCGCGCCGGTCACGACCGCGAGGACGGTCCCGGCGGTGGAGCGGGCGCGGACCGCGGCCAGCACCAGCAGTCCCGCCATGAGGAGGTGGAGACAGAGGCGCAGGGCGCGGAGGGCGGGGGTGAGGGTGCGCGCATCCATGACCTCACCAGCGTAGACAGGGCGGGGAGGTGGCGGCTCAACCGAAAGTTTGAATACGGAGCCATCCGTGGCGCGATGCCCGGAGGGGCCCCGGGCCAGCAGGCTTGGCCCCATGTTCGTGGCATGGAGAGACCTGAGATTCGCCAAGGGGCGGTTCGCCCTCATGGGCACGGTGATCGTGCTGATCACCCTGCTCGTGGGGCTCCTTTCCGGGCTGACGGCCGGACTCGCGCGGGAGAACGTCTCCGCGGTCACCGGCCTGCCCGCCGACCGGATCGCCTTCGCGGCGCCGCCCGCCGGGCGGTCGGTCTCGTTCACCGACTCGACGGTGACGGAGCGGCAGTGGACCGCGTGGGCGGAGCGCCCCGGGGTGACCGGGGCGGCGCCGCTCGGCATCCGCACCCTCAACGCGGTCGCGGGTGAGCGGACCGCCGCCGTCTCCGCCTTCGGTACGCGGCCGGGCGACGGCCTCGCACCCGGAGCCGTCGCCCCGGGCAGGGCGGTCCTGTCCGCGTCGGCGGCCGAGGAACTGGACGCGCGCGCCGGGGACACGGTCCGGCTCGGCCCGCTGGAGGTCACCGTCGCCGCCGTCGCCGGTGACGCCTCGTACAGCCACACGCCCGTCGTGTGGACCTCGCTGGACGACTGGCAGCGGCTCGGCCACAGCGGCACGACGGCGGAGGAGCAGGCGACGGTGATCGCCCTGCGCGGCGACGGCGCCGACTGGGCCGCCGGCGACGCGGCCGCCGGCACCGAGGCGCGGACCGTCGACGACGCCCTCACCGCCATAGGGTCCTACCAGGCCGAGAACGGCTCCCTCCAGCTGATGCGCGGCTTCCTCTTCGTCATCTCCGCGCTCGTCATAGGGGCCTTCTTCACCGTCTGGACCATCCAGCGCAGCGGTGACGTCGCCGTCCTCAAGGCGCTCGGCGCCTCCACGTCCTATCTGCTGCGGGACGCGCTCGGGCAGGCGGTGCTGATGCTGGTGGCCGGGACGCTGCTGGGCACCGGCCTCGCGCTCGGCATCGGCGCGCTCGTCAGCGGCGGCGACGTGCCCTTCGTCCTCTCGCCGCTCACCGTCCTCGGGCCGGCCGCCGTCCTCATCGTGCTCGGCGCGATCGGCTCCGCCCTGTCCATCCGGCGGATCACCGCCGTCGATCCCCTCACCGCGCTCGGGAGCGTCCGATGAGCCTCGAACTCGATGCCGTGACCCTCACCTACCCGGACGGCGAGGGGCGGCTGACCGCCCTCGACGACGTCTCCCTCACCGTCCCGCCGGGCCGGCTCACCGCCGTCGTCGGCCCCTCCGGCTCCGGCAAGTCCAGCCTGCTCGCCGTCGCCGCGACCCTCGTCACCCCGGACCGGGGCCGGGTCGTCGTGGCCGGCACGGACACGGCGGGGCTCGACGCGGCGGGCCGGGCGGCGCTGCGGCGGACCTCCCTCGGGATCGTCTTCCAGCAGCCGAACCTGCTGCCCTCGCTGACGGCGGCCGAACAGCTCCAGGTGATGGCGCACCTGTCCGGGCGTCCGCCGAAGTCGGTACGGGACCGGGCCATGGACCTCCTCGACGCGGTCGGCCTCGCGGACCGGGCCGCCCGCCGGCCGCACCAGCTCTCCGGCGGACAGCGCCAGCGGGTCAACATCGCGCGGGCGCTGATGAACGAGCCGTCCGTCCTCCTCGTCGACGAGCCGACGAGCGCGCTGGACCACGAGCGGGGCGCGGCGATCGTCGACCTCCTCGCGACGCTGACGCGGGAACGGGGGACGGCGACGCTGCTCGTGACCCACGATCACGGTCACCTGTCGGCGGCGGCCGAGACGATCACGCTCCAGGACGGCCACGTCACGATCGGGACGCCCGCCTGACACCCCCGCGGGGCGGCGCCTTCCGATGGTCCTCCGTGTGGGCAGGCGTTCCGCCCCAGCGGAACACCTGCCCACCACGGAGCGGCGCGACCGCCCGCAACGGGGTCCAGCCGGGCGCAGCCCACAACGGAGGGGCGGCACCCACCGGCCCGCGACGGCGCGGCGCGGCGTGGGGGTTACGGCTGGCCGTTGCCGGTGGTGTTGGCGAGGGCCGTGGAGAGTTCGCGGGCCACCTGCTGGAGGATCGGGACGATCTTCTCCGTCGCCGCCTCCGTGACCCGGCCCGCCGGGCCCGAGATGGAGATGGCCGCCGCCGTGGGGGAGTCGGGGACGGAGACCGCGAGGCAGCGGACCCCTATCTCCTGCTCGTTGTCGTCGACCGCGTACCCCGTCTCGCGGACCGCCGCCAGCGCCGCGAGGAAGCCGTCCGGCGTGGTGATGGTCTTCTCGGTGGCGGCCGGCATCCCGGTCCGGGAGAGCAGGGCGCGCACCTCGTCGTCCGGGGTGTGCGCGAGCAGCGCCTTGCCGACGCCGGTGGAGTGCGGCAGCACCCGGCGGCCGACCTCGGTGAACATGCGCATGGAGTGCTTGGACGGCACCTGGGCGACGTACACGATCTCGTCGCCGTCGAGGAGCGCCATGTTCGCCGTCTCGCCGGTCTCCTCGACGAGCCGCGCCAGGTAGGGGCGGGCCCAGGTGCCGAGGAGGCGGGAGGCGGACTCGCCGAGGCGGATGAGGCGGGGGCCGAGCGCGTACCGCCGGTTGGGCTGCTGGCGGACGTAGCCGCACGCGACGAGGGTGCGCATGAGACGGTGGATGGTGGGCAGCGGGAGTCCGCTGCTGGCGGAGAGCTCGCTCAGCCCGACCTCGCCCCCGGCGTCGGCCATCCGTTCCAGGAGATCGAAGGCGCGCTCGAGGGACTGGACGCCGCCGCTCGCGGCGGGCTTGGCGGCGTCGGTGGTGCTGGCGCTGGACGTCGGCACGTCAACGGTCCTTTCGGGGCAGGCGGGCAAGGCAGCAGCCTACCGGTCCGCCGCGCCGGGCACCGTGTGCGGGCCCCGGCGTCCGGGCCGGTCAGCGGGGTGTTTGTCCGTTGTCGGCGGCTGCTCCGCGAGATCTGGACGACCCCGCCTGTGCGGAGCTACCTTCTACTGTACGAAATTCACATTCCACTTTGTGGAAACGTCTAAGACGGTTCCGTGGGGTGCGGGCGGGTCGGGCGGACCCTTGACGGCGTCTCGCCCCCGGCCGCAGACTCCTTCAACAGTTCGTTGAAATTCTGCTTCGTGGAAGCGGAACGGGAAAGGGGCATGGTGGACGTCAACCTGGTACTGCGCTCGACACGGGTCATCACCCCGGAGGGCACGCGGCCGGCGGCCATCGCCGTCTCGGGCGGGACGATCGCGGCGGTGCTGCCGTACGAGGCCGAGGTGCCGGCCGGCGCGCGGCTGGAGGACGTCGGCGACGACGTCGTCCTGCCGGGTCTGGTCGACTCGCACGTCCATGTGAACGACCCCGGCCGCACCGAGTGGGAGGGCTTCTGGACCGCCACCCGCGCGGCCGCCGCCGGCGGCATCACGACGATCGTGGACATGCCGCTGAACTCGCTGCCGCCGACCACGACCGTGGAGAACCTGCGGGTCAAGCAGGACGTCGCCCGGACGAAGGCCCACGTCGACGTCGGCTTCTGGGGCGGGGCGCTGCCCGACAACGTCAAGGACCTGCGGCCGCTGCACGACGCCGGCGTCTACGGCTTCAAGTGCTTCCTGTCGCCGTCCGGCGTGGACGAGTTCCCCGAGCTCGACCAGGAGCAGCTGGCGCGGTCGCTGGCGGAGATCGCCGGCTTCGACGGGCTGATGATCGTGCACGCCGAGGACCCGCACCACCTCGCCGCCGCGCCGCAGAAGTCCTCGGAGCAGTACGCCGACTTCCTGGCCTCCCGGCCGCGTGACGCCGAGAACACGGCCATCTCGAACCTGATCGGCCAGGCCCGGCGCCTGGGCGCCCGCGTCCACGTCCTGCACCTGTCCTCCTCGGACGCGCTCCCGCTGATCGCCGCCGCCAAGGCCGAGGGGGTGAAGGTGACCGTGGAGTCCTGTCCGCACTTCCTCACCCTCACCGCCGAGGAGATCCCGGACGGGGCCACCGAGTTCAAGTGCTGCCCGCCGATCCGCGAGGCGGTCAACCAGGACGCGCTGTGGCAGGGCCTGGCGGACGGGGTGATCGACTGCATCGTCTCGGACCACTCGCCGTCGACGGCCGACCTGAAGACGCCCGACTTCTCCTCCGCCTGGGGCGGCATCTCCTCCCTCCAGCTCGGCCTGCCCGCGATCTGGACCGAGGCCCGCCGCCGCGGCCACTCGCTGGAGGACGTCGTCCGCTGGATGTCCGCCGGCCCGGCCCGCCTCGCCGGCCTCGACCGCAAGGGCGCCATCGAGGCCGGACGCGACGCCGACTTCGCCGTCGTCGACCCCGACGCCACCTTCACCGTCGACCCCGTCGAGCTCCAGCACCGCAACCGCATCACCGCCTACGCGGGCAAGACCCTCCACGGCGTGGTCACCTCCACCTGGCTGCGCGGCGCGAAGATCAACGACCGCGGCACCCTGGCCGAGCCCTCCGGCCGTCTCCTCGAAAGGAACAACTGACCCGTGAGCACCGGCATACCCTCCTTCACCGGCGACGCCAGCCCGTACGGCGGCGGCGACCCGTACGCCGACTACCGCACGGCCGAGTTCCCCTTCACCCAGTACGCGGACCTCGCCGACCGCCGCCTCGGCGCCGGCGTCATCGCCGCCAACGACGAGTTCTTCGCCGAGCGCGAGAACCTGCTGAAGCCCGAGGCCGCCGAGTTCGACCCCGAGCACTTCGGCCACAAGGGCAAGATCATGGACGGCTGGGAGACCCGCCGCCGGCGCGGCGTCTCCGCCGCCGAGCCGCACCCCACGGCCGAGGACCACGACTGGGCGCTCGTCCGGCTCGGCGCGCCCGGCGTGATCCGCGGCATCGTCGTCGACACCGCCCACTTCCGCGGCAACTACCCGCAGGCCGTCTCCGTCGAGGCCGCCTCCGTACCCGGCTCGCCCTCGCCCGAGGACCTGCTCGCCGACGACGTGAAGTGGACGACCCTCGTCCCGCGCACCGCCATCGGCGGTCACGCGGCGAACGGCTTCGCCGTCGACGTCGAGCAGCGCTTCACCCACCTCCGCGTCAACCAGCACCCGGACGGCGGCATCGCCCGCCTCCGCGTGTACGGCGAGGTCGCCCCCGACCCGGCGTGGCTGGCCGTCCTCGGCACCTTCGACCTCGCCGCCCTGGAGAACGGCGGCCAGGTCGAGGACGCCTCCGACCGCTTCTACTCGCCGGCCACCAACACCATCCAGCCGGGCCGCTCCCGCAAGATGGACGACGGCTGGGAGACCCGCCGCCGCCGCGACAAGGGCAACGACTGGATCCGCTACGCGCTCGCCGCCGAGTCCGAGATCCGCGCCGTCGAGATCGACACCGCCTACCTCAAGGGCAACAGCGCCGGCTGGGCCGCGCTCTCCGTCGCCGCCGAGGGCTCCGACGACTGGACCGAGATCCTGCCCCGGACCCGGCTCCAGCCCGACACCAACCACCGCTTCGTGCTCGACACGCCGGCGGTCGGCTCCCGGGTGCGGATCGACATCTACCCGGACGGCGGCATCTCCCGCCTCCGCCTCTTCGGCTCCCTCACCGAGACGGGCGCGTCCCGCCTCACCGCCCGCCACCAGGAACTCGGCGGCTGACGAGCCCGTACGACCCGGGGGCCCGGCCGGCCGACACCGACCGGCCCCTGACCGGGCGGGCACGACACCCCGCCCGGCCCGCGAGGGCGCACCGGCCCGACAGCACCGGTGCGCCCTCGCGGACTGTATTTTTTTGGGCTCGGTTCGCCTCCGGGGCGCTTCATGCCGGGCTCACGGGTCCGACCGTGCTCGCCTCCCTCGTTCCTCGGGAGGCTCCGCGCGCTCGGACCCGTTCCCCCGGCGCGCCCCTTCGGCTCACTCGCCGGCCCATCGGGCGAAGCTCAGCCCACCGGCCGAAGCCCAGCCGGCCGAAGCTCAGCCCACCGGCCGAAGCCCAGCCGGCCGAAGCTCAGTCCACCGGGATCGGGCTCCGCCCCCTTCCGCGTCAGGCCGCGTGCCCGCCGTCCACCGACAGTTCGGCGCCCGTCACGTAGCGGCCTTCCGGGCCCGCCAGGTAGGCGACGGCGGCGGCGACCTCGTCCGGGGTGCCGAAGCGGCCGAGCGCCGTCAGGGCCGCCTGGCCCTCCGCGTACGGGCCGTCCGCCGGGTTGAGGTCGGTGTCGACCGGGCCCGGGTGGACGATGTTCGCGGTGATCCGGCGCCCGCCGAGTTCGCGCGCCAGCGCCCGCGTCAGGCCCACCAGCGCCGACTTGCTCAGCGTGTAGAGGGTGCCGCCGGGGCCCGGCACGCGCTGGGTCATGCAGGTGCCGATCGTGATGATCCTGCCGCCGTCGGGCAGCCGCTCCGCCGCCGCCTGGGAGGCGAGGAACGTGGCCCGGACGTTCACCGCGAGCACCCGGTCCACGTCGGCGAGGGTCAGCTCGCCCAGCGGGCCGAGGACGCCGATGCCGACGTTGTTCACCAGGACGTCGAGCCGCCCCAGGTCGTCCGCCGCCCGGTGCACCACGCCCGCCGCCTCCCCGGCGTCCCCCGCGTCCGCGCGCAGCGGCAGCGCCCGCCGGCCGGCCGCCTCGATGCGGGCCGCGACCTCCTTGGCCGCCGCCTCGTCCCGTACATAGGTGAAGGCCACGTCGGCGCCCTGCCGGGCGAGCCGGACCGCCGTCGCCGCGCCGATGCCGCGGCTGCCGCCCGTCACGAGTACCGCCGTCCCGTCCATCGCGTTCACCGCGTTCATCGTGGACATCGCTCCCTGCCTCCTCGAAATCGCCTAACTGGTTGCGGATTCAAGGAAAGCGGGGGCGAGGAGCCTCCGCTGGCGGCCATCGGACACCGACTTCGGCGCGCACCGATGAGTTGCGGTACCCGTCCCGGTCGATACGGATGGAACCCGACGTTCCCACCGACCGAAAGGCAAGCGTCATGGCCACCCTCAGCCTCACCCAGTTCCTCACCCTCGACGGCGTCTACCAGGCGCCCGGCGGCCCCGACGAGGACCGCAGCGGCGGCTTCGAGCACGGCGGCTGGTCCGTGCCCTTCGGCGACGAGGACTTCGGCCGCCACATCGACGGGATCTTCTCCCGGCCCACCGCCTTCCTCCTCGGCCGCCGCACCTACGAGATCTTCGCGGGGTACTGGCCGAAGCACGACGACCCGGCCGACCCCGTCGCGAGCAAGCTCAACGCCCTGCCCAAGTACGTCGCCACCACCACCCTCGACTCCGCCGACTGGGCCCACACGACCCTGCTGCGCGGGGACGCCGTCGAGGAGGTCACCGCGCTCAAGGAGCGCCTCGACGGCGAGATCCAGATGCACGGCAGCGGCGGACTCGCCCGCACCCTCCTCGCCCACGACCTCATCGACACCCTCCACCTGCACCTCTTCCCGGTCGTCCTCGGCACCGGCTACCGCCTCTTCACCGAGGGGGCCCGGCCGACCGCCTTCCGGCTCACCGAGGCCGTCGTCACCAGCACAGGCGTCGCCCTCCACACCTACGAGCGCGCGGGCCGCCCCACGTACGGCAGTTACGCCTGAGCGGGGGCGAGGAAAAGGGTGTAGTCACCACCGGGACGGGCCGGTACGGTGATCGTCCCCGTGTCAGAGTGGGCGAGCCGACGAAGTCTCCACCCCTTGAGCAGAGTTGGAGACCCGCACCGATGGCCGCTTCGTCCGCTTCGCCGTACGCCGGATCCGTCCCCCTCGGCGCCCGGCGCCGCGCCTGGCTCACCGACCTTCCGCTGCTGCTCGTCGCCGCCTTCTGGGGCGGCAGCTACCTCGCGGCCAAGGGCATCACCACCAGCCACACCGTCGTCGCCGTCCTGGTGCTGCGGTTCGCGCTGGTGGTGCCCGTCCTGGTCGCCGCCGGACGGAAGGGCCTGCGGGCCCTGACCGGCGCGCAGTGGCGCGGTGCCGCCCTGCTCGGCGGGATCCTCGCCGGGATCTTCCTCCTGGAGACCTACGGGGTCGTCCACACCTCGGCCACCAACGCGGGCCTGATCATCAGCCTCACCATGATCTTCACCCCGCTCGCCGAGGCCGCCGTCACCCGCACCAGGCCGTCGCGCGGCTTCCTCGGCGCCGCGGGGCTCTCCGTCGCCGGCGTCGTCCTGCTCACCCAGGGCGCGGGCTTCACCGCCCCCTCCCTCGGCGACCTGCTGATCCTGCTCGCGGCGGTGGCCCGGACCGTGCACGTCCTCGCGATGGCCCGGATCAAGGCGGTCCAGTCGGCCGACGCGCTCTCCCTGACCACCGTCCAGCTCGGCACCGCCGTCCTCGTCTTCGCCGTCCTCTCCGCGACCGGCGGCGGCGTCAGCCCGTGGGCCGCCGCGCTGGACTTCGGCCCCCGCGAGTGGGCCGGGCTGCTCTTCCTCTCCGTCTTCTGCACCCTCTTCGCCTTCTTCGTGCAGATGTGGGCCGTCCGCCGCACCTCCGCCTCCCGGGTCAGCCTGCTGCTCGGCACCGAGCCGCTGTGGGCCGCCCTCGCCGGCATCGCCCTGGCCGGCGACCGGCCCGGCGTCCTCGGCCTCGCGGGCGCCGTCCTGGTCCTCACGGGCACCGCCTGGGGCCGCCGGAGCGCCGACGCGGACGCCCGATAGGTTCTGTCCATGCCAAGCAACCCCACCGTCGCCCCCGAGTCCCCGCTGCTCGCCCGCGCCCGCCGCACCCAGGCGTGGGGCCTCGGCCTCCTCGCCGTCGCAGGGCTCCTCTGGGCCTGGTTCGCCGTCCTCCTCGTCACCCCGTACGCCGAGGACGGCAAGTGCCCCGCGCTGGTCGCCAGCGAGTACGCCCACGACGACGCGTGTGTCGAGGTGCGCGACTGGCCGCTCCTCGTCGCCCTGCTCGGCGGCTCGGTCCCGTGCGCCGCCCTGGGCGCCGGACTCAGCGCGAGCGGCGGCGCCCAGCGCCGGCTCGCCGAACATCTGGACACCGCCCCCCGCGCCTAGGACTTCTTCTCGACCCGCTCCGAGACGATCATCAGCACCAGGCCGAGCACGGCGACCACGACGTTCGCGAAGACCTCGCGGCCTTCCAGGAACCCCACGTGCTCGGTCAGGAAGCGCGTCGCGCCCATGAACGAGAACCAGCCGTCCGTCAGCTCCCGCACCACACCGCAGACCCCGAAGACGGTGAGCAGGAAACCGGTCACCTCAAGAAATCTCCTCATGCGGCGATCATGGGCGCGCCGCCCGGCCGGCCGCGTCGGCCGCCGGTCGACGGCCGCGCGACCGAAGTATCGACCCGCGCGACTTCGGTCGCGGACGGCCGCCGCGGACCGGTGCGCCGGGCCCCGGCTGCGTACATTGCGGATATGACGCGAACGGACCGGCAGCGCTGGCTGCTCCCCTCCCACCTGGTCGAACCGGGCGGGAGCGGGGCCGGCCGGCCCCGCCGTACCGTCCGGGACTGGGTCGTCGACACCGTCGTCTTCCTGCTCGCCGCCGTCTTCGGGCTCGTCGCCCTCGACACCAGCGCCCGCTACAACGGCGACGCCGTGAACCTGGCCGACCAGATCGTCGGCGCCCTCGCCTGCTGCGCGCTCTGGCTGCGCCGCCGGTGGCCCGTCGGGCTCGCCGCCGTCCTCGCCGTCGTCGGCGCCCTCGCCCCGGTCGCCGCCGGCGCCATGCTCGCGAGCCTCTTCAGCGTCGCCGTCCGCCGGCCCTTCCGGGAGATCGCCTGGATCCTCGGGATCGCCCTCGCCGGCGCCGTCGTCACCGTCTTCGTCCGCCCCGACCCCGAGACCGGCGCCGTCCTCGGCATCGTCCTCGGCGTCTCCCTCACCCTCCTCGTCACCGCCTGGGGCATGCTCGTCCGGGCCCGCCGCCAGCTCGTCGAGGCGCTACGCGAGCGCGCCGAGCGGGCCGAGTCGGAGGCCGAGCTGCGCGCCGCACAGGCCCAGCGGCTGGCCCGCGAGGCCATCGCCCGCGAGATGCACGACGTCCTCGCCCACCGGCTCACCCTGCTCAGCGTCCACGCCGGCGCCCTGGAGTTCCGGCCCGACGCCCCGCCCGAGCAGATCGCCCGCGCCGCCGGCGTCATCCGCGACAGCGCCCACGACGCCCTCCAGGACCTGCGCGAGATCATCGGCGTGCTGCGCGCCCCGGGGGAGGAGAGCGGCGGCGGCGACCGGCCGCAGCCGACCCTCGCCACCCTCGGCGAGCTCGTCGACGAGTCCCGCGCGGCCGGGATGACGGTCGTCCTGGACTCCACGGTCGACGACCCCCGCGCCGTACCCGCCGCCACCGGCCGCACCGTCTACCGCATCGCCCAGGAGGGCCTCACCAACGCCCGCAAGCACGCCCCCGGCGCCCGGGTCACCGTCCTGCTGCGCGGCCGGCCCGGCGAAGGGCTCACCGTCGAGGTCAGCAACCCGGCGCCGGACGGACCCGTCCCGCACGTCCCCGGCTCCGGCCAGGGCCTCATCGGGCTCTCCGAGCGGGCCGCGCTCGCCGGCGGGCGCCTCGACCACGGCCCGGCCCCCGGCGGCGGCTTCGCCCTCACCGCCTGGCTACCGTGGCCCCCATGACCATCCGGCTGCTCCTCGTCGACGACGACCCCCTGGTCCGCGCGGGCCTCACCCTGATGCTCGGCGGCGACGACGCCGTCGAGATCGTCGGCGAGGGCTCCGACGGGAGCGAGGTCCCCGACCTCGTCGCCCGGCTCGCCCCCGACGTCGTCCTCATGGACATCCGTATGCCGCACGTCGACGGCCTCACCGCCACCGAACGGCTCCGGGCCCGCCCCGGCGCCCCCGAGGTGATCGTCCTGACCACCTTCCACGCCGACGAGCAGGTGCTGCGCGCGCTGCGGGCCGGCGCCGCCGGGTTCGTCCTCAAGGACACCCCGCCCGCCGAGATCGTCGCCGCCGTCCGCCGGGTCGCCGCCGGCGACCCGGTGCTCTCCCCGGCCGTCACCCGCCAGCTGATGAGCCATGTCGCCGGCCGCCCCGAGGCCCGCCCCCGCCGGGCCGGCGCCGCCGAACGCCTCGGCGGGCTCGCCGACCGCGAGCGGGAGGTGGCCGTCGCCGTCGGCCGCGGCGCCTCCAACGCCGAGATCGCCGCCGAGCTGTACATGAGCGTGCCGACGGTGAAGACGTACGTCTCCCGGCTGCTCGCCAAGCTCGGCCTCAACAACCGGGTCCAGATCGCGCTCCTCGTCCACGACGCCGGTCTCCTCGATCAGGACCCCCACGGGGGTACCGGCGAGTAGGGTGACGAGGGTGACCGACTCCGCCACCCTCGCCATGGCCCGGGACATCCTGCGGGCCCAGCCCTTCAGCCGCCTCGTCGGCGCCGACGTCCGCGCCTTCGGCGACGGCGGCGCCACCCTCGAACTGCCGATCCGCGAGGACCTGCGCCAGCAGAACGGCTTCGTGCACGGCGGAGTCCTCTCGTACGCCGCCGACAACGCGATCACCTTCGCCGCCGGCACCGTCCTCGGCCCGGCCGTCCTCACCGCCGGGTACTCCATCGACTACGTCCGCCCCGCCGTCGGCGTCACCCTCCGCGCCCGCGCCGAGGTCCTGCACGCCGGCCGCCGCCAGGCCGTCGTCCGCTGCGAACTCCTCACCGTCGACGAGGAGGGCGACGAGACCGTCTGCGCCCTCGCCCAGGGCACCGTCCGCGCCGTCGGCTGAGCTCAGTCCGCGACCCGCACCGGCCGGTGCTCGCGCCGGGACCGCTCGCACGCGTCCGCGACCCGCAGCGCGGCCAGCGCCTCCCGCCCGTCGCACGGGTTCGGGGCCTCGCCGCGCACCAGCCGGACGAAGGCGTCCAGCTCCGCCTCGTACGCCGGGGCGAACCGCTCCAGGAAGCCGGGCCACGGCTTCGGCGGCGGCGCGGGGGAGTGCGGCTCCAGCGAGGTGAGCGGGGTCCGCTCGTCCAGCCCCACCGCGAACTGGTCCCGGTCCCCGGCCAGTTCCATCCGTACGTCGTACCCGGCGCCGTTGCAGCGGGTCGCCGTCGCCGTCACAGGCGTGCCGTCGTCCAGGGTGAGCAGCGCGGCGGCCGTGTCCACGTCACCGGCCTCGCGGAACATCGCCGGGCCCGCGTCCGAGCCGGTCGCGTACACCTCCACGACCTCCCGGCCGGTCACCCAGCGCACGATGTCGACGTCGTGCACCATGCAGTCCCGGAAGAGACCGCCGGACAGCGGCAGATACGCGGCGGGCGGCGGCTCCGGGTCCGAGGTCACCGTCCGTACCGTGTGCAGCCTCCCCAGCCGCCCCGCCCGGACCGCCTCGCGCGCCGCCCGGTAGCCCGCGTCGAAGCGGCGCATGAAGCCCAGCTGCAGCTCGGTGCCCGCCTCCGCGACCGCCGCCAGCGCGGCCAGCGTGCCCGGCACGTCCAGCGCGATCGGCTTCTCGCAGAAGGCCGGCAGCCCCGCCCGCGCGGCCCGGGCGATCAGCTCCGCGTGCGCGGCCGTCGCCGAGGCGATCACCACGGCGTCCAGGCCCCCGCCGAGCAGCGCCGCGACGTCCGGCGCGGCCTCGGCGCCCACCGCCGCCGCCACCGCGGCCGCCCGCGCCGGATCGGCGTCGGCGACCACCAGCGCGCCGACCCCCGGATGCCGGGCGAGCACCCCCGCGTGAAAACTCCCGATCCGGCCCGTACCGATGAGTCCGATGCGCATGGCCCCACCGTGAGGCGCCCGCCGGACCGTGTCAAGGTTTGTCAGGACAAGCGCCGGCGGCGCCCCGGTGAACCCGGTACGACGCCTTCCCGGCGTCCCGGGGCGGGGCTACGCTCCCAGCCGTGGCCAAGCAGTCCGGATCCCCCCTGCCGCCCTTCTCCGTGGACCGTGCCAGCCCGGTCCCGCTCTACTTCCAGCTGGCCCGGCAGCTGGAACAGGCCGTCGCCGACGGGACCCTGCCGCCCGGCACCCTCCTCGGCAACGAGATCGACCTCGCCGCCCGCCTCGGCCTCTCCCGGCCCACCGTCCGCCAGGCCATCCGCACCCTCGTCGACCGGGGCCTGCTCGTCCGCCGCCGGGGCGTCGGCACCCAGGTCGTCCACTCCCGCGTCCGCCGCCCCCTGGAGCTCAGCAGCCTCTACGACGACCTGGAGGCCGCCGGCCACCACCCCGCCACCCGTGTCCTCGTCGACCGCCTCGAACCCGCCGGACCGGCCGTCGCCGCCGCCCTCGGCGTCCCCGAGGGCACCGGCGTCCACTACCTGGAGCGGTTGCGCACCGCGCGCGGCGAGCCCCTGGCGTACCTCCGCAACCACCTCCCCGCCGGGCTCGTCGACGCCGCCGCCCTGGAGACCACCGGGCTCTACCGGCTGCTCCGCGCCGCCGCGCCCGCCCTGCACACCGCCCGCCAGTCCATCGGCGCCCGCGCCGCCGCCCCCGAGGAGGCCGCGCTCCTCGCGGAGGAGCCCGGCGCGCCGCTGCTCACGATGGAGCGCACCACCTTCGACGCGACCGGCCGGCCCGTCGAGTTCGGCTCCCACCTCTACCGGGCCGGCCGCTACTCCTTCGAGTTCCAGCTGATGGTCCGTCCGTAGGGCCGCCGGACCGGGGGCGGGGCCCCCTGACGAGCGCCCTGACCCGCATGACCGATACTGCAATGCACGCAGAAGGACACAAAGGAGGGCACGGCCTCGTGACCAGGCTTCGGACAGGAGGGGTACGCGCCGCGATCGGCGCCGTGCTCGCACTCGCGCTCACGGGAGCGCTCGCCGGGTGCAGCAGCACGGGCGGCAAGCGGGCGGAGGACGCCCGCAAGGCGGCCGCGGCCCAGGGCCGGGCGGCCGTGGACACCCCCCGCTGGACCTTCGCGATGGTGACCCACTCGGGCGACGGGGACACCTTCTGGGACATCGTCCAGAACGGCGCCGAGCAGGCCGCCGCCAAGGACAACATCAACTTCCTCTACGCCCACAGCGACGAGTCCCAGCAGCAGGCGCAGCTGATCGACTCGTACGTCGCCAAGGGCGTCGACGGGCTCATCGTGACCCTCGCCAAGCCCGACGCGATGAAGGCCGCCGTGGAGAAGGCCGTCAAGGCCGGCATCCCGGTGATCACCGTGAACTCCGGCGCCGCGCAGTCCGAGGAGTTCGGCGCCCTCACCCACATCGGCCAGGACGAGACCGTCGCCGGCCAGGCCGTCGGCGAGGAGCTGACGAAGCGCGGGCGCAAGAAGGCCCTCTGCGTCCTGCACGAGCAGGGCAACGTCGGCCACGAGCAGCGCTGCGCCGGCACGAAGGAGACCTTCGACGGCGAGCTGGTCAACCTCTACGTCGACGGCACCAACATGCCCGACGTGAAGGCGTCCATCGAGGCCAAGCTCCAGTCCGACAAGGACGTGGACGCCGTGGTCACCCTCGGCGCCCCCTTCGCCGACGCCGCCGTGCAGGCCGCGAAGAGCGCCGGCAGCAAGGCCGAGGTCGACACCTTCGACCTCAACGCCAAGGTCGCCGCCGCGCTCGCCGACGGCACCCTCGGCTTCGCCGTCGACCAGCAGCCCTACCTCCAGGGCTACGAGGCCGTCGACCTGCTCTGGCTCTACCGCTACAACGCCGACGTCCTCGGCGGCGGCAAGCCCGTCCTGACCGGACCGCAGATCATCACGAAGGACCAGGCCGGGGCCCTCAGGGAGTACGCGGAGCGGGGGACCCGATGAGCGCCACCGCCCCGCCGTCCGCACCGGGCGACGGCGTCGACCACGTCGACGAACGCCTCCTGCGCACCACCCCGCTGAAGAAGCTCCTCGCCCGCCCCGAGCTGGGCTCGGTCGTCGGCGCGGTCGCCGTCTTCGTCTTCTTCGCGTTCGCCGCCGACAGCTTTTTGCGCCCGTCCAGCCTCGGCACCGTCCTCTACGCGGCCTCCACCCTCGGCATCATGGCCGTGCCGGTCGCCCTGCTGATGATCGGCGGCGAGTTCGACCTCTCCGCCGGCGTCCTCGTCACCAGCTCCGCGCTGGTCTCGTCGATGTTCAGCTACCAGATGACCGCGAACGTCTGGGTCGGCGTCGGCGTCTCGCTGCTCGTCACCCTGGCCATCGGCGCCTTCAACGGCTTCATGCTGACCCGGACGAAGCTGCCCAGCTTCATCATCACGCTCGGCACCTTCCTCATGCTGACCGGCCTGAACCTGGGCCTCACCAAGCTGATCACCGGCACCGTCTCCACCAAGTCGATCGCCGACATGGAGGGCTTCCCCTCCGCCCACTCCGTCTTCGCCTCGACCCTCACGGTCGGCGGCGTGGAGCTGAAGGTCACCATCCTGTGGTGGTTCGGGCTGGTGGCGGTGGCCACCTGGATCCTGCTCCGCACCCGCTTCGGCAACTGGATCTTCGCCGTCGGCGGCGGCGCCGACGCGGCCCGCGCGGTCGGCGTCCCGGTCCACCGCACCAGGATCGGCCTCTACATGGGCGTCGCCCTCTGCGCCTGGATCGCCGGCCAGCACCTGCTCTTCTCCTTCGACGTCGTCCAGTCCGGCGAAGGCGTCGGCAACGAGCTGATCTACATCATCGCGGCCGTCATCGGCGGCTGTCTGATCACCGGCGGCTACGGCTCGGCCATCGGCTCCGCCGTCGGCGCCCTCATCTTCGGCATGACCAGCAAGGGCATCGTCTACGCCGAGTGGAACCCCGACTGGTTCAAGTTCTTCCTGGGCGCGATGCTGCTGCTCGCGACCCTGCTGAACGCCTGGATCCGCAGGCGCGTGGAGGCGACCAAGTGACCACGACCCCGCTGGTGGAGCTGACCGGCGTCAGCAAGTACTACGGCAACATCCGCGCCCTCGAAGGGGTCTCCCTGGAGGTCCGGGCCGGCGAGATCTCCTGCGTCCTCGGCGACAACGGCGCCGGCAAGTCCACCCTCATCAAGATCGTCGCCGGTCTGCACCGGCACGACGCCGGCACCTTCCGCGTCGAGGGCGAGGAGGTCACCCTCGCCAACCCGCGCGACGCCCTCGACCGGGGCATCGCCACCGTCTACCAGGACCTCGCCGTCGTCCCGCTGATGCCCGTCTGGCGGAACTTCTTCCTCGGCTCGGAACCCACGAAGGGCAAGGGGCCCCTCAGGCGGCTCGACACCGAACGGATGCGGACCACCACCCGCGAGGCGCTGCTCCGCATGGGCATCGACCTGCGCGACGTCGACCAGCCCATCGGCACCCTCTCCGGCGGCGAACGCCAGTGCGTGGCCATCGCCCGCGCGGTCCACTTCGGCGCCAAGGTCCTCGTCCTCGACGAGCCGACCGCCGCCCTGGGCGTCAAGCAGTCCGGCGTCGTCCTCAAGTACGTGGCCGCCGCCCGCGACCAGGGCCTCGGCGTGGTCCTCATCACGCACAACCCCCACCACGCCTACCTCGTCGGCGACCGGTTCGTGCTGCTCAAGCGCGGCGTGATGGCCGCGAGCCACACCAAGGACTCGGTGACGCTCGACGAGTTGACCCGCCAGATGGCCGGCGGCAGCGAGCTGGACGACCTCCGCCACGAGCTGGAGCGCCCCTCCGGCCCGTGACCCGACCCGCCGCCTCATCACGCGGACCCGACGCCCCTCCTGGCAGAATCGAGCCGATGAGTACCTACCGTGACCCCGCCCGGGGCGGTGTCCTGCGGACCGTCGGGACCCGCGAGCGGCGCTCCCACCTGTCGGCGCCCCGGGTGCCGACGGTGGGCATCGACATCGGCGGGACCAAGGTGATGGCGGGCGTCGTCGACGCCGACGGCACCATCCTGGAGAAGATCCGCACCGAGACCCCCGACAAGTCCAAGAGCCCCAAGGTCGTCGAGGACACCATCGTCGAGCTGGTCCTGGACCTCTCCGACCGGCACGACGTGCACGCCGTCGGCATCGGCGCGGCCGGCTGGGTCGACGCCGACCGGGCCCGCGTCCTCTTCGCCCCCCACCTCGCCTGGCGCAACGAACCCCTCCGCGACGCCCTCCAGGACCGGCTGGCCGTCCCCGTCATGGTGGACAACGACGCCAACACGGCCGCCTGGGCCGAGTGGCGCTTCGGCGCCGGCCGCGGCGAGGACCACCTCGTCATGATCACCCTCGGTACGGGGATCGGCGGCGCCATCCTGGAGGACGGCAGGGTCAAGCGCGGCAAGTACGGCGTGGCCGGCGAGTTCGGCCACATGCAGGTCGTGCCCGGCGGCCACCGCTGCCCCTGCGGCAACCGCGGCTGCTGGGAGCAGTACAGCTCCGGCAACGCCCTGGTCCGCGAGGCCCGCGAGCTGGCCGCCGCCGACTCCCCGGTGGCGTACGGGATCATCGAGCGGGTCAAGGGGAACGTCCCCGACATCACCGGCCCGCTCATCACCGAGCTGGCCCGCGAGGGCGACGCCATGTGCGTCGAACTGCTCCAGGACATCGGGCAGTGGCTCGGCGTCGGCATCGCCAACCTCGCCGCCGCCCTCGACCCCTCCTGCTTCGTCATCGGCGGCGGCGTCTCCGCCGCCGACGACCTGCTCATCGGCCCCGCCCGGGACGCCTTCCGCCGCCACCTCACCGGCCGCGGCTACCGCCCCGAGGCCCGCATCACCCGCGCCCAGCTCGGCCCCGAGGCCGGCATGGTCGGCGCCGCCGACCTCGCCCGGCTGGTCGCCCGCCGCTTCCGCCGCGCCAACCGGCGCCGGGTGGAGCGCTACGAGCGGTACGAGCGGTACGCGCAGGCGTTCCGCCCCGGGACGCACGGCCGCGCCCCCCGCACCCCCGAGGACCCCGGCTCATGAGCGTGCAGGAGCGGCTGCCCGAGCAGCGCCACGCCGAGCAGCGGATGCCGGAGGACCGGGGACGGATGATCCGCCGCCGCTGGCTGACGGCGGTCATCATCGTCCTGCTCGTCGGCATCCCGGCCGGCTATCTGGTGATCTCCGCCGGGCAGAGCCGGGCGAGCGGCGTCGACAAGGAGCGCGAGTCCTCCGTCGTCGGCCTCCAGGACAACTGGCCCTCGCTGATGAAGCGCCGGGTCTTCGAGGTCCCCGTCCCGGCGGGCGCCTCCGGCGTCGCCTACTACGAGACCAGCAACTGGCGGACCAGCCGGCTCTACGTGCAGTTCACCACCACGGCGGCCGGCCTCGACGCCTTCCTCGCCGAGTCCGGCACCAGCCGCTCCGCGCTCACCTCCGGCCGGATCACGGTCTCCGGCCGGGACGCCGACATCGTCGGCTGGACCTTCCCCGACGGCCTGACCTGGTCGGGCACCACCGTCACCCGCGAGGACCCCCGCCCCACCTCCGACATCACCGTCGACCTCACCGACCCGGCCTTCCCCCGCGTCTTCACGGTCTCCACCACCAGCCCGTGACCCGCGCGCCGTCCGCGCCGGGTCACAATGGACCCCATGAACAGTTCCCGCCCCACCGCAGCCGAGGACGACTTCGCGCAGCACGCCGGTGCCACGCCGGCCCTCCCCGCCGTCGCCTCCTTCGACGAGCTGGGGCTGCTTGCCGCGGTACGGGAGCTGCTCACCGCGCAGGGCGTCGTCACCCCCTTCCCGATCCAGGCGGCGACCCTGCCGAACGCCCTCGCCGGGCGTGACGTCCTCGGCCGCGGCCGGACCGGCTCCGGCAAGACGCTCGCCTTCGGGCTGCCGCTGCTGGTGCGCCTCGCCGGCCGTCGCGCCGAGGCCCGCAGGCCCCGCGCCCTGGTCCTCGTCCCCACCCGCGAACTGGCCCAGCAGGTCACCGACGCGCTCGCACCGTACGCCGGGGCGCTGCGGCTGCGGCTCGCCACCGTGGTCGGCGGCATGTCGATCGGCCGGCAGGCCACCGCGCTGCGCGACGGCGCCGAGGTCGTGATCGCCACCCCCGGCCGCCTCCTGGACCTCGTCGAACGCAAGGACGCCCGGCTCGACCGGGTGGAGATCACCGTCCTCGACGAGGCCGACCAGATGGCCGACCTGGGCTTCACCGACCAGGTCACCGCCCTCCTCGACCTGGTGCCCGCGGACGGCCAGCGGATGCTGTTCTCCGCCACCCTCGACCGGAACGTCGACCTCGTCGTCGAGCGCTACCTGCGGGACCCGGTCGTCCACTCCGTCGACCCCTCGGCCGCCGCCGTCACCACCATGGAGCACCACGTCCTCCAGGTGCACGGCGCCGACAAGTTCGCCACCGCCACCGAGATCGCCGCCCGCGACGGGCGCGTGATCATGTTCCTGGCCACCAAGGCGGCCGTCGACCGCTTCACCGCGCACCTGCGCGGCAGCGGCGTACGGGCCGCCGCCCTGCACGGCGACAAGTCCCAGCCGCTGCGGACCCGCACCCTGGAGCGGTTCCGCGCCGGCGAGGTGACCGTCCTGGTGGCCACCAACGTGGCCGCGCGCGGCATCCACGTCGACGAGATCGACCTCGTCGTGAACGTCGACCCGCCCGCCGACCACAAGGACTACCTCCACCGCGGCGGCCGCACGGCCCGCGCCGGCGGCTCCGGCACCGTCGTCACCCTGGTCCTGCCCGACCAGCGCAAGGACGTGCTGCGGCTGATGGCGGACGCCGGGCTCCGGCCCCGGGTCACCCAGGTCCGCTCCGGCGAGGCGGAGCTGACCCGCCTCACCGGCGCCCGCGCGCCGTCCGGCGTCCCCGTCGACGGCGCCGCCCCCAGCACCGAGCGCCCCAAGCGGGGCGGCGCGCAGTTCCGCGGCATCGGCACCGTCCCCGGCAAGCCCGGCCGGGCGAAGAACGAGTCCCGGCGGTCCGCCGAGGAGCGCAAGCTGGCCGAGGCCCGCAAGGCCGCCCGGATCCGCCGGGGCCGCTGACCCCGGACCGGACGGGAGCCTCGTCACACCCCGACCTCCGACCCGGCGCCGCGCGCGACGCGGCGGGATGAGAGGGTCGGGCGAGTGAGTGAGACACCGACGAACACCCTGCAATACCGAGTCGACGGGCCCGACGACGCTCCCGTCCTGGTCCTGGGCCCCTCGTTGGGCACCACCTTCCACATGTGGGACCGCCAGATCCCGGAGCTGACCCGGGACCGGCGCGTCGTCCGGTTCGACCTGCCCGGCCACGGCGGCGCCCCCGCCCAGCCCTTCACCTCCGTCGCGGAGCTCGGCGACCGCCTCCTCGCCACCCTCGACACCCTCGGCGTCCAGCGCTTCGGCTACGCCGGCTGCTCCCTCGGCGGCGCCGTCGGCCTGGACCTCGCCCTGCGCGCCCCGCACCGGGTCGCCTCGCTGGCGCTGGTCGCCACCGCGCCGCGGTTCGGCACCCCCGACGAGTTCCGCCAGCGCGGGGTCGTGGTCCGCACCAACGGCCTGGAGCCGATGGCCCGCACCGCGCCCGAGCAGTGGTTCACCCCGCACTTCGCCGCCAACCAGCCGGCCATCGTCGACTGGGCCGTCCAGATGGTGCGGACCACCGACGCCGCCTGTTACGTCGCCGCCTGCGAGGCGCTGGCCGTCTTCGACGTCCGCGCCGCCCTCGGCAGCATCGGCGTGCCCGCGCTGGTCCTGGTCGGCTCCGAGGACCGGGTGACCGGCCCCGCCGAGGCCCGTACCCTCGTCGCCGGCATCGCCGACGCCAAGCTGGCCGTCGTCCCGGGCGCCTCCCACCTCGCCCCGGTCGAGCAGCCGGCCGCCGTCACCGACCTGCTCCTGGAGCACTTCTCGGCGACCGGCCCGGAGACCAGCGGCACCCTGGCCGTCCCGCCGCCCGTCCCCACCGCCGCCCCGGTCCCGGCCGAGTCGCCCGCCCCCGTCCCGGCCGCGGCCGAGGACGCCGCGGAGGCCCCGGCGGCCCGCCCCGACCCGTACGAGAAGGGGCTCGGGCTGCGCCGCGAGATCCTCGGCGACGCCCATGTCGACCGGGCGCTCGCCGACCCGGACGCCGGCGCCTTCCAGGAGCTCGTCACCCGCTACGCCTGGGGCGAGGTCTGGGCCCGGGACGGCCTCGACCGGCGCACCCGCAGCGTCGTCACCCTGACGGCGCTGATCGCCGGCGGGCACCGGGAGGCGCTCGCCGACCACACCCGGGCCGCGCTCCGCAACGGCCTGTCGCCCGCCGAGATCCGCGAGATCGTGCTGCACACCGCCGTCTACTGCGGCCTCCCGGCCGCCGAGACCGCCCTCGCCACGGTCGGCCGCGTGATCACCGAGGAGACCACGCCGCCCGCGTAGGCCGTGCCGCTCGGACCGCGCCGGGCCCGCACGCCCGGCGTAGGGTGAGGCCGTGAAGCTGACGAAGAAGTCCCACGCCTGTGTCCGGCTGGAGAAGGACGGGCGGACGCTCGTCCTCGACCCCGGGATGTTCACGGAGGAGGACGCGGTGCTGGGCGCCGACGCCCTCCTCGTCACCCACGAGCACCCGGACCACTTCGACGAGGGCCGGCTCCGGGCCGCCCTCGACGCCAACCCTGCCGCCGAGATCTGGACCCTGCGGAGCGTCGCCGACCGGCTGGCGCCGGCGTTCCCCGGCCGGGTGCACACCGTCGGGCACGGCGACGCCTTCACCGCCGCCGGTTTCGACGTCGAGGTCCACGGCGAGCTGCACGCCGTGATCCACCCGGACATCCCGCGCATCACCAACGTCGGCTTCCTCGTCGACGGCGCCGTCTTCCACCCCGGCGACGCCCTCACCGTCCCCGGCCGCCCGGTGGACACCCTGCTGCTGCCGGTGATGGCGCCGTGGAACAAGATCTCCGAGGTGATCGACTACGTCCGCGAGGTGAGGCCGCGCCGGGCGTACGACATCCACGACGCGCTCCTGACCGACCTGGCCCGGCCGATCTACGACCGGCAGATCGGCGGGCTCGGCGGCACCGACCACCAGCGGCTCGCGTCCGGCGCCTCCGCGGAGCTCTGAGCGGGCTCCGGGCCGCTGTCGGTGCCCGCCAGTAGGCTGGGCGTCATGCGCATCGCCACCTGGAACGTCAACTCGATCACCGCCCGGCTGCCCCGGCTGCTGGCCTGGCTGGAGAGCAGCGGCACCGACGTGCTCTGCATCCAGGAGACCAAGTGCACCGCCGAGCAGTTCCCCACCGAGGAGCTGCGCGCGCTGGGGTACGAGTCGGCGGTCAGCGCCACCGGCCGGTGGAACGGCGTGGCCCTGCTCTCCCGTGTCGGCTTCGAGGACGTCGTGACGGGCCTGCCCGGCGGGCCCGAGTACGCCGGCGTGCAGGAGCCCCGGGCCGTCTCCGCCACCTGCGGCCCGGTCCGCGTCTGGTCGGTCTACGTGCCGAACGGCCGGGAGGTCGCCCACGAGCACTACGCCTACAAGCTGCGCTGGCTGGAGGCGCTGAAGGCGGCCGTCGGCGAGGACGCGGCCGGCGACCGGCCCTTCGCCGTCCTCGGCGACTACAACATCGCCCCGACCGACGCCGACGTCTGGGACATCTCCCTCTTCGAGGGCGCCACCCACGTCACCGAGCCCGAGCGCGCGGCCCTCGCCGGGCTGCGCGAGACCGGCCTCGCCGACGTCGTCCCGCGCCCCCTCAAGTACGACCACCCGTACACGTACTGGGACTACCGCCAGCTCGCCTTCCCCAAGAACAAGGGCATGCGCATCGACCTGGTCTACGGCAACAAGTCCTTCACCGAGGCCGTGAAGGACAGTTACGTGGACCGCGAGGAGCGCAAGGGCAAGGGCGCCTCCGACCACGCCCCGGTCGTCGTCGACCTCGACCTCTGACGGCGGTGACCTGCGCGGGCGCTCCATAACGATCTCAGCGTGCCGGGTGGTGGACGGGCGGGTGACGATGCGACGCTGTTCCGATGAACATCCCGTTTCTCGACCACTGGCGCAAGCGGCACGAGCCCGAACCGTCCCCGCTGGCCGCGGCCTTCGACCGTGACCCCGAGGGCGTGGCGGAACTGCTCGCCGAGTGCGAGCTGCTCCGCGCCCGGGTCGAGCGGGCGGGCGTGACGCTGGACGACTCCCCGCGCTCCCTGGAGGAGCTCGACCAGCTCCCGCCGCGCTGGCGCGACGACGCCGAAGAGCTGCCCTGGTTCGGCAACGACGCGGGGCTCTACCTCGGCACCGTCATCGTGCGGAACGTGCCGGGCGCCCGCTGGCAGGTGTGGCCGAACGGCGGTCCGGTCGTCGTCCTGGAGTCCGGCCGTGAGGTCCCGGTCGTCGAGTACGGCGTCGAGTGGGCGATGAGCGGGGCGCCCGAACTCTCCCAGGTGTACGCCGAGGCCGCCGAGGAGTGACCTTCCGGCAGGCCGTGCCCGCCCCACCCGGTTGCCGTAAATACGGCTAATCCCGACTTGCTCCCTTTCGGGCGTGTCGGGCGTGAAGTCCCTTTTCCCGGCGGTAGTTTGCGCTGTCTCGACACACCGCATCGGCACACCGCTGGGAATGGGGCAGGGCAGCGCATGACCGTCGATCCGCTGATCGAACTGCGTGGCGTGAACAAGCACTACGGCACGCTGCACGTCCTCCAGGGCATCGACCTCACCGTCGGCCGCGGCGAGGTCGTCGTCGTCATCGGACCCTCCGGCTCCGGCAAGTCCACCCTCTGCCGGGCGATGAACCGGCTGGAGACCATCGAGTCCGGCGAGATCCGCATCGACGGCCGGCCCCTCCCCGAGGAGGGGAAGGACCTCGCCCGGCTGCGCGCCGAGGTCGGCATGGTCTTCCAGTCCTTCAACCTCTTCGCCCACAAGACCGTCCTCGCCAACGTCTCCCTCGCCCAGATCAAGGTCCGCGGGCGCAAGCGCGAGGAGGCCGACCGGCGGTCCCGCGAACTCCTCGACCGGGTCGGCCTCGCCGCCCACGCCGAGAAGTACCCGGCACAGCTCTCCGGCGGCCAGCAGCAGCGCGTCGCCATCGCCCGCGCCCTCGCCATGGACCCCAAGGCACTCCTCTTCGACGAGCCCACCTCCGCCCTCGACCCGGAGATGATCAACGAGGTCCTGGAGGTCATGCAGCAACTGGCCCGCGAGGGGATGACCATGGTCGTCGTCACCCACGAGATGGGCTTCGCCCGGTCCGCCGCCAACCGGGTCGTCTTCATGGCCGACGGCCGGATCCTGGAGGACCGCGCCCCCGAGGAGTTCTTCACCGCCCCGCGCAGCGAGCGCGCCAAGGACTTCCTCTCCAAGATCCTCTCGCACTGACCGGGGTGGGAACCATGCAGCGCACGCACCGACGCCTGGGCGCCCTCGCCCTGCTGCTCGCCGTCACGGGCTCCCTGCTGGCCGGCTGCGGCCGCCCCGGCAGCCCGCCCGTCAGGGGCCCGCAGCCCGACCAACTCCCCACCTACCGAGTCGAGTCCGGCTTCCGGCTGCCGGAGTCCCCCACCTGGAACCGGGCCAGGAAACGCGGCCGGCTGATCGTCGGCGCCAAGGAGGACCAGCCGTACCTCGGCGAGAAGGACCCCGCCACCGGCGTCTACTCCGGCTACGACATCGAGATCGCCCGGATGATGGCCGCCTCCCTGGGCTTCGACCCGAAGAGCGGCGTCGAGTTCCGCACCATCGCCTCCGCCAACCGCGAGACCGCTCTGCAGAACGGGCAGATCGACTACTACGTCGGCACCTACACCATCAACGACAAGCGCAAGCAGCTCGTCGGCTTCGCCGGCCCCTACTACCAGGCCGGGCAGTCCCTCCTCGTCCGCACCGACGAGGACGACATCCACGGGCCCCAGGACCTCGACGGCAAGCGCGTCTGCTCCGCCGCCGGCTCCACCCCCTACCAGCGGATCCAGCAGGAGTACCCGAAGGCCGAACTCGTCGCCTACGACACGTACTCCATCTGCGTCGACAACCTCCTCACCTACCAGGTCGACGCCGTCACCACCGACGACACCATCCTCATGGGCTACGCCGCCAAGGTCCCCGACGAACTCAAGCTCGCCGGGAAGCCGTTCTCGAAGGAGCCGTACGGGATCGGCGTGCCGCACGGCGACACCGCGCTCCGCCTCGCCCTCGACGACGCCATCGCCGCGCACGAGAAGAACGGCGACTGGAAGAAGGCGTACGACGCGACCCTCGGCCTCTCCGGGGTCCCCGCCCCGACGCCGCCGCCCATCGACCGCTACCCGGCCAACTGAGGACCCCCACCGCTGACATGGACGTACTGACAGAGAACTTCTCGCTCTACGCCGAGGGTTTCCTCGGCACCCTCGAACTCACCGTCTACGCCTCGGCGCTCGCCCTCGTCCTGGGCTTCGTCATGGCCGCCTTCCGGGTCGCGCCCGTCGGCTCCTTCCGGGTCTTCGGCACGGTCTGGGTCACCGTCCTCCGCAACACCCCGCTCACCCTGCTCTTCTTCGCGGTCATGCTGGGCCTGCCCCGCTTCGGCATCGTGCTGCCCTTCGAGCTGTTCGCCGTCCTCGCCCTCGGCTGCTACACCTCGGCCTTCATCTGCGAGGCGCTGCGCTCCGGCATCAACACCGTCCCCGTCGGACAGGGCGAGGCCGCCCGCAGCCTCGGCATGAGCTTCACCCAGACCCTCGGCGCGGTCGTCCTGCCGCAGGCGTTCCGTTCGGTGATCCCGCCGATCGGCTCCACCCTGATCGCCCTCGCCAAGAACTCCGCCATCGCCGGCGCCTTCAGCGTCACCGAACTCCTGGGCACCTACAAGACCTTGAGCGAACTCGGCTACAACATCATCTGGACCTTCGTCTGGATCGCCGTCGGCTACCTCGTCATCACGCTCGCCATCAGCGCGCTCTTCAACGTGATGGAGAAGCGCTGGGGGGTGGCCCGATGAGCCGCCCGCCGCAGGCCAGCGCCCTCTACGACATCCCCGGCCCGCAGGCCCGCCGCCGGCACCTCCTCTACGGCCTGCTCTCCACCGCCGTGATCCTCGGCATCGCCGCCTGGATCCTCTATCTGCTCTTCGACACCGACCAGTTCACCGCGGTGAAGTGGCGGCCCTTCCTCTACGAGGGCATCCAGGAGCTGCTGCTCGAAGGGCTCGGCAACACCCTCAAGGCGTTCGCGCTCGCCGCCGTCCTCTCCCTGGCGCTCGGCGCGGTCCTCGCCACCGGGCGGCTCTCCGACCACCGGCCGGTGCGCTGGATCGCCACCCTGCTCGTGGAGTTCTTCCGCGCCATGCCCGTGCTGGTGATGATCTTCTTCATCTTCGTGGCGCTCAAGGTGCAGCCGCTGCCGGCGCTGGTCGCCGGACTCACCCTCTACAACGGCTCGGTGCTCGCCGAGGTCTTCCGCACCGGCGTGCACGCCGTGCCGCGCGGGCAGGGGGAGGCCGCGTATGCCCTGGGCATGCGGAAGACCCAGGTGATGACCTGGGTCCTGGTCCCGCAGGCGGTCCGCGCGATGCTTCCGGCCATCATCAGTCAGCTGGTGGTGGCGCTGAAGGACACCTCGCTCGGCTATCTCATCACCTACGAGGAGTTCCTCCACGCGGGCAAGCTGATCGCCTCCAACCTCGACTACGACCTGCCGTTCATCCCGGTCGTCCTGGTGATCTCGCCGATCTACATCGGGATGTGCATGCTGCTCTCCTGGTTCGCGACCTGGATCGCGCGCCGGGAGCGCCGCGACCCCCGCACGAAGGGGGTGGACGTCGCTCCCGCCGCACCGGTGATCACGCTGCCGGGCCGCGAGTGACCCCTCTACGGGCCCCCGCACGGGCCTGAAACCGGCCCGGCAGCAGCCGTGATCACTCCTTCCGCATCGGCACCGTCAGGTACGAGGGATCGGACGCGGGGGAGGAGAAGGTCAGCTGCGCGCCGGCCGGGTTGTGCTCGATGTACAGCGGGTCGACGGTGTCGACGACCAGCGCGAGCCGGTGGCCGGCCGGGACGTCGTAGGCCGTGGAGAACAGCTCCAGGTCGACGGCGAACGGCCGGCCGGGCGTCTTGCCGTGGAAGGTGTACGGGGCGTTGCTCACCAGCTTCCCGACACCCAGCGGGCCCACGTCGTACAGGTACGCGACGAAGGTGCCGCTCGACGCGGTCGGCGTGACCGTGGTGTGCAGCACGGGCGTGCCGCGCACCGCCGCGCCGGAGTCGTACCGCCCGGACTGCCAGACGGCGGCGAAGGAGCGGGGGAGGAGCGGCACGGAGACGGTCGGCGGGGTCTGCGCCAGCTGGTCGAGCAGATTGCTGAGCAGCACGATGCCGCCGTCCGCGCCGGAGTTCACGTTGGCCCAGACGTGCTCGGAGTCGGCCAGCGCGATGCGCTCGCGGTGCGCCTGGACGGACGCCCAGTCGGCGTACCCCTCGTAGCCGCCGTCGGAGCGCGGCTTCAGGCGCACGGGCGGCTCGCGGTCGATGCCGTTGTCGGTGCCCTTGAGGTAGCGGTCGAACCAGCGGTGGGCGCTGGTCCAGGTGTCGTTGGGCAGGCCGAGGAGGCCGGTGGCCTCGGCGGTGGCGTGGTCGCCGGGGCGGAACTCCAGCCGCTTGGGGCCCTTCAGCTTCTCGTAGAAGCTCGCGTACTGGTTGGGCGGGAAGACGGTGTCGCCCCAGGCGTTGCCGAGCATGACCGCGGTGCCGTTGGCGTTGATCCGGTCGAGGTGGGTGACGGCCGAACGCTGCCGTCCCCAGGCGATCATCTCGTCCTCCTGGTCGAGGTCGGACGAGAGGAAGTCCTTGAGGACCTTCTCCAGTTCGGGCCCGGGCCGCCCGGTGAGGTACCCGGCTCCGCCGAGCAGCGCGGCGGCCTGGAGGTGCTGGGTGCGGCCGCTGTAGATGGAGTCGATCAGGTCGGCCCAGCCGCTCAGCGCGGCGACGGCCTTGATCCGGGAGTCGTGCGCGGCGGCGAGCAGGCTGATCCCCGCGCCGTAACTGATCCCGGCCATACCGACCCTGGCCGGATCCGCCGGGGTGTGGGCGAGCGCCCAGTCGATCACCTTCGACGCGTCGGCGATGTCCTTCGGTCCGGCGGTCTCGATCTCCCCGCCGGACTCCCAGAACCCGCGCGAGTTGTAACTCACCACGACGTAACCGGAGTCGGCGAGCCTCTGTGCCTGTGCCAGGTACTCGATCTGGGGCGTGGCCCAGCTGGTGGGCAGCACGACGACCGGGTAGCGGACGGAGCCGTCGGCCCCGGCGGGCGTGACGACGTTGGCCTTGAGGACGGTGCCGCCGTCACCGGCGATGTCGACGAACCGGACCGACGTGCCGGACTCGGCGGCGTGGGCGGCGGGGGACAGGGCCAGGGCCGTCCCGGCCACCAGGGCGGCGGAGACGGCGAGGGCCAGGGATGTGCGCACGGGCCACTCCTCGATGGGGGGTCGCTGATGGGGGCAGCGAGGTGGCCCGACGGTAACGGCGAGGTGCTACCCGTGGTAACCGGTCGGTAAGTTACGTGCGGGTAACGATTGTGGGGTGCTGCTCCCTGCTCCAGGCTGGACCCGTGCAGCCGACGAGCCTTCCCGATGTCTTCGACCCCCGTGTCCACGCCGCCGGGCCGCCGCACGACGCCTTCCGGGAGCTGCGGGAGCGGGCGCCCGTCGCCTGGCAGGAGGAGCGGGCGGTGCTGGGGTGGCCCGCCGGGAGCGGGTTCTGGGCGGTGACCCGGCACGCCGACGTGGTGCGGGTGCTCAAGGACGCCGGGACGTACTCCTCCCGGCTCGGGGCCACCCAGATCCGCGACCCCGATCCGGCCGACCTGCCCTTCATCCGGCGCATGATGCTCAACCAGGACCCGCCGGAGCACGGCCGGCTGCGGCGGCTGGTCAGCCGGGCGTTCACGCCGGGGCGGATCGAGCGGTTCGAGGCGACCGCGCGTACGCGGGCCCGCCGGCTGCTCACGGCGGCCCGGGAGGCCGGCGGCGAGGTCGATCTCGTGCGGACCGTCACCGACGACTACGCGCTGCTCAACCTCACCGACCTGCTCGGCGTGCCGGCCGGGGACCGGGGGCTGCTGCACGCCTGGACCGAGCGGGTCATCGCCTACCAGGACCCCGACGAGCCGCCCGTCCTCGGCGCCGACGGACGGCCCCTCGACCCGCGGTCACCGGCCATGCTCGCCGAGATGTTCGGGTACGCGCAGGAGCTGGCCGCGTACAAGCGGCAGCACCCCGCCGACGACCTCATGACCGCCCTCGCCACCACCGAACTCGCCGACGCCGAGCTGGAGATGTTCTTCTTCCTCCTCACCGTCGCCGGCAACGACACCGTGCGGTCGGCGGCCCCGGGCGGCGTCCTCGCCCTCTGCGGGGACCCCGGCGAGCAGCGCAGGCTCTGGCGGGGCGAGGCCGGCATGGACACCGCCGTGGACGAGCTGCTGCGGATCCACCCGCCGGTGCTCTCCTTCCGTCGCACCGCCGCCCGGGACACCGAACTCGCCGGGACGCGGATCACCGTCGGCGACAAGGTCGTCGTCTTCCACGTCTCCGCCAACCACGACGAACGCGTCTTCGCCGACCCGCACCGCCTCGACCTCGACCGCCGCCCGAACCCCCACGTCTCCTTCGGCGACGGCCCGCACGTCTGCCTCGGCGCCCACTTCGCCCGGCTGCAACTCCGTGTCTTCTACGAGGAGTTGCGCGGCGCCTGCGCGGGCGTCGAGTCCGCCGGGGCGCCCCGGCGGCTGGTCTCCAACTTCATCAACGGGATCACGTCGCTGCCGGTGCGACTGCGGGAGCCCTGAGCGCCGCCCGCGTCACGTCGGCCACCAGCTCCACCACGTCGGGGCCGTACGCCTGGGAGTTGACCACCCGCAGCAGCAGGACGAACGAGCCGCCGCGGTGGGTGCGGGCGAGCCGCTCGTGGTGCCGGGCCAGATAGCGGGTCGCCGCCTGGTTGGTGATCGCCCGCTGTCCGCAGAAGAGGAAGACCGGGCGCCCGCCCTCGCCGGCCGTGATCCGCGCCAGCACCACGTACTCGACGGTCCCCGGGTCCATCCGGTACCGCTCGCCGCCGACCTCGATCGCGCCCCGCTCCTCGACCGGGTCCGGCTCCGTGTTCATGGACAGGCCGGGCAGCAGACTGCCGAGATGCGCGGCCATCCTGCGGTTCGACCCCGGCCCGCCGACGCAGAACTCCGTGCGGTCGCCGAAGCCCAGATGGGTCCGGTCGTGCTGGACGATCTGCGCCTGCGCCCCGCAGTCCTTCACCAGCGCGGCCAGTTCGAGCAGCGCGAAGACGTCGAAGCGGTGCACCGCCCCGTCCCCGCCCGCCTCCCGGTTGACCACCAGCAGACACTCCGCGTGGCCGGGCAGGCCGAAGAACTCCTGCTTCCGGCGGAGCCGGCGACGCCACACGTACGTCCGGGTGAGCCAGCCCAGGGACGCGCTGAGGCCGGTCGCCAGCACGCCGAGCACGATGTTCCGCAGGTCCTCGTCCATAGGGGCGCATGCTAGCGGCGGTCGGGTGACCCTTCGAGAGGGGAGGGGGACGCTCCCCTCGCCGGCCGCGCACGGAAGTTACGGTGGGTGCCGGAGCGTTGACGGGAGGTCAGGGATGCGCCGGTCCGCCTGGCGGTACGGCATGGTCGCGGCGGCCACCGCGACCATGCTCGCGGTGGGAGCCGCCGCCCCACCCGCCCCCGCCC
>NZ_JOGX01000049.1 GCF_000719555.1 Streptomyces sp. NRRL F-5727 | reverse complement strand
GGGTGGGGGGAGACTGGGGGGATGAGTGGGATGGCGGTGGAGACCGAGGCGCTGGTCAAGGACTTCGGGGGAAACCGCGCCGTCGACGGCGTGGACCTCCGCGTGCCGGCCGGCACCGTCTACGGGCTGCTGGGACCGAACGGCGCCGGCAAGACCACCACCGTCAAGCTGCTCGCCACCCTCCTCCGCCCCGACGCCGGCCACGCCCGCGTCTTCGGGCACGACGTCGTCCGGGACGCCGACACCGTCCGCGGCCGCGTCAGCCTCACCGGCCAGTACGCCTCCGTCGACGAGGACCTCACCGGCACCGAGAACCTCGTCCTCCTCGCCCGCCTCCTCGGCCACACCCGCCCCGCCGCCCGCGACCGCGCCGCGCAGCTGCTCGACGCGTTCGGGCTCGCGGAGGCCGCCGGCCGGCAGGTCAAGAACTACTCGGGCGGCATGCGGCGCCGCATCGACATCGCCGCGTCCATCCTCAACACCCCCGACCTGCTCTTCCTCGACGAGCCGACCACCGGTCTCGACCCGCGCAGCCGCAACCAGGTCTGGGACATCGTGCGGGCCGTCGTGGCCCAGGGCACCACCGTCCTCCTCACCACCCAGTACCTCGACGAGGCCGACCAGCTCGCCTCCCGGATCGCCGTCATCGACCACGGCAAGGTGATCGCGGAGGGCACGAAGGGCGAGCTGAAGGCGTCGGTGGGCTCGGGCTCCGTGCACGTACGGCTCCGGGACGCGGAGCAGCGGCCCGCGGCCGAACGGGTCCTCGCCACCGCCCTGCGGGCCGCCGTCCAGCTCGACCCCGACCCGGTCGCCCTCACGGCCACCGTCAACGGCCACGGCACCGATCTCGGCGCCGCCGAGCAGGCCGCCCGGGCCCTCGCCGAACTGGCCCGGGCCGGGATCACCGTCGACAACTTCGCCCTCGGCCAGCCGAGTCTGGACGAGGTCTTCCTCGCCCTCACCGACCGGAAGGGGCCCGCGGCATGAGCACCGGTACGTCCACGGAGACCGGCCAGGAGGTGGAGTCCGCCGCGCCCCGCGCCGACGAACTCGCCGCCCTGCTCCTGGCGAAGGACCGGCCCGCCCGGCCCGGCGCGCTCGCCGCGTCGCTCACCTTCGGCTGGCGGGCCATGCTGAAGATCAAGCACGTGCCGGAGCAGCTGTTCGACGTGACCGCGTTCCCGATCATGATGGTGCTGATGTACACGTATCTCTTCGGGGGTGCGCTCGCCGGGTCGGTCTCGGCGTACATCCAGTTCCTGCTGCCCGGCATCCTCGTGATGTCGGTCGTGATGATCACGATGTACACCGGCGTCTCGGTCAACACCGACATCGAAAAGGGCGTCTTCGACCGCTTCCGCACGCTGCCGATCTGGCGGCCGGCGCCGATGGTCGGCTATCTCCTCGGTGACGTCGTGCGCTATCTGATCGCCTCCGCCGTGATGCTGAGCGTCGGCCTCGTCATCGGCTACCGGCCCGACGGCGGGGTGGTCGGCGTGCTGCTCGGGGTGGCGCTGCTGCTGGTCTTCTCGTTCGCGTTCTCGTGGATCTGGACCATGTTCGGGCTGTTGCTGCGCAGCGAGAAGTCCGTCATGGGCGTCAGCATGATGGTGATCTTCCCGCTGACCTTCCTGTCCAACGTCTTCGTCGACCCGAAGACCATGCCGGGCTGGCTGCAGGCGTTCGTCAACAACAACCCGGTGACCCATCTGGCGACGGCGGTGCGGGAGTTGATGGCCGGCGCGTGGCCCGCGGCGGACATCGCGTGGACGCTGGGGTGGTCGGTGGCGCTGGTGGCGGTGTTCGGCGCGGTGACGATGCGGCTCTACAACCGCAGGTGAGCGGTCACTGTCCGCGGGGCGTCTTCTGCTGGACGGCCCAGCGGTTGCCGTCCGGGTCGGTGAAGTAGACGAACGAGCCCCACGGCTGGTCGTCGATCGCGCCGACGTCGACGCCGCGGGCGGTCAGTTCGGCGTGGGCCTGCTCGATGTCGTCGACGACGACCTGCATGTTGTCGAGGGAGCCGGGGGTCATCTCGGTGATGCCCTTCCCGAAGGCGATCGAGCAGGAGGAGCCGGGTGGGGTCATCTGGACGAAGCGGATCGCGTCGCTGACGGTGACGTCGTGGTCCGCGTGGAAGCCGACGCGTTCGTAGAAGGTCTTGGCGCGGTCGATGTCGGTGACGGGGACGCCGATCAGTTCGAGCTTGATGTCCATGAGAGCCATCCTCCGACGGACGGTCGCCTCCCGCACGACGAACGGCGCCGCGCCCCGGGCCTCCCGCAGGGCGGCGCCCACCCTCAGATCCAGCCGCGCGCCGGGCCCGGGCTTCCGCGCCTGGACCCGCACCCGATGTACGGCGCCGTACGGGTGCGGGTCCAGGCCCGGGAGCGGAGGCACCCGCAACGGTGCCGTTCCGTTGGGCCCACCCTCCCCCAAGGACTTCGTCCAGGGGGTACCCCCAGCCCCAGCGGAACGATTGCCCACAACGGAGCGGCGGCGCCGACCGCAGCGGACGCCACGGCCCGGGCGTGGGGCCCGCCGGGGGTCAGGTGCCTCGGACCACGACTACCGGGCAGGGGGCGTGTTGGGTGACGTTGGAGGAGACCGAGCCCAGGACGGCCGCCTTGAAGCCGCTGTAGCCCCGGTCGCCGACAACCAGCAGTTCCGCCCCCTCCGCCTGGTCGATCAGTGCCTGCGCCGCGTTGCCGCCGACGACCGTGCGGGTCGTCGCGGCGGCCTCCTCGGGGGTGAGCGCCTCCGTGAGGGACTGGTCGAGGATCTGCTTGGCCAGCCGTTCGGGGTCGAACTCCGGTGGGACGCCCGGCATCAGCGTCGCCCAGGACGCCGGGTACTCCCAGCTGATCACCGCGTGGAGGGCGTCCCCGGTGAGGGCGGCCTGGGCGGCCGCCCACTTCAGCGCCTTCAGGGACGGTTCCGAGCCGTCCACGCCCACCACGATCCTGCCGCCGGCCATCGCCGACCTCCGTTCGTCGGGGAGTAACCGATTACCGATTACCGATTACCTCTCACAACGTAACAAAAGCGTCAGTCCAGGCGGAGGTCGGCCAGTTGCTTCTCGAAGGGGACGAACTCCTCCCCGGGGTCGGGGCGGGTGTGCGCCGTCGCCGCGATCAGGTCCGCGAACTCCTCGCCCGCCCGGGTGATCCGGTGCGGCAGGCCCTCGGTGTACTCGTCGCCGCCGGTGCCCCAGTCCTCCGAGGCCGCGTAGACGGCGGTCGGGGCGGTCCGGGCGCGCAGGTAGGCGAAGAGCGGGCGCAGTGCGTGGTCGAGGACCAGGCTGTGGCGGGCGGTGCCGCCGGTCGCGCCGAGGAGGACCGGCGTACCGGTGAGGGCCGTCGGGTCGATCAGGTCGAAGAAGGACTTGAAGAGGCCGCTGTAGGAGGCGGTGAAGACGGGCGTCACCGCGATGACGCCGTCCGCGCCGGTCACCTTGTCGACGGCCTTCTGGAGCGCCTCCGACGGGAAGCCCGTCACCAGGTTCTTCGCGATGTCCACGGCGAGGTCGCGGAGTTCGACGACCTCGGCCTCGACCGCGTACTCCTGCTCGGCCAGCCGGTAGCGGGCGGCCTGGACGAGGCGGTCGGCGAGGAGCCGGGTGGAGGAGGGGCTGCTCAGGCCGGCGGAGACGGCGACCAGCTTCAGGGTCTGCATGGCGTCAGACCTCCTTCGAGGCGTTCGAGGCGTTCGGGGCGAGGACGGCGGGGTGGAGCGGGGCGGTCTCCGGGACGCCGGCGGGGCGCAGGCTCGCGAACTCCTTGCGGAGCACCGGGACGACCTCCTCGCCGAGGATGTCGAGCTGTTCCAGGACCGTCTTCAGGGGCAGTCCGGCGTGGTCGACCAGGAAGAGCTGGCGCTGGTAGTCGCCGACGTACTCGCGGAAGGACAGGGTGCGTTCGATGACCTCCTGCGGGGAGCCGACGGTCAGCGGGGTCTGGCTGCTGAACTCCTCCAGGGAGGGGCCGTGGCCGTAGACCGGCGCGTTGTCGAAGTACGGGCGGAACTCCCGTACGGCGTCCTGCGAGTTCTTCCGCATGAAGACCTGGCCGCCGAGGCCGACGATGGCCTGCTCGGGCGTGCCGTGGCCGTAGTGCGCGTACCGCTGGCGGTAGAGGCGGACCATCTTCTCGGTGTGCTGCTTGGGCCAGAAGATGTGGTTGGCGAAGAAGCCGTCGCCGTAGTACGCGGCCTGCTCGGCGATCTCGGGGGAGCGGATGGAGCCGTGCCAGACGAACGGCGGGACGCCGTCGAGGGGGCGCGGGGTGGCGGTGAAGCCCTGGAGGGCGGTGCGGAACTTGCCCTCCCAGTCGACCACGTCCTCCCTCCACAGCCTGTGGAGGAGCGCGTAGTTCTCGATGGCGAGCGGGATGCCCTGGCGGATGTCCTGGCCGAACCACGGGTAGACCGGGCCGGTGTTGCCGCGGCCCATCATCAGGTCCACGCGGCCGTCGGCGAGGTGCTGGAGGGTCGCGTAGTCCTCGGCGATCTTCACCGGGTCGTTGGTGGTGATGAGGGTCGTGGAGGTCGACAGGATGAGGTTCTCGGTCCGCGCGGCGATGTGTCCGAGGAGGGTGGTCGGGGAGGACGGGACGAACGGCGGGTTGTGGTGCTCGCCGGTGGCGAAGACGTCGAGTCCGACCTCCTCCGCCTTGAGCGCGATGGCGACCGTGTTCTTGATGCGCTCGTGCTCGCTGGGGGTGCGGCCGGTGGTGGGGTCGGTCGTCACGTCGCCGACGGTGAAGATCCCGAACTGCATCGTGGTCACCTCTCGCGTTTCCTGACTGGTGGTTGAAGCTTAAACTATCTGCTCCAACGGTGCGACCCCTCTCCCTATTCCGCGCTGCTCCGCGCGGTCCCGCCCCCTGGTCCGCGCGGTCCCGCTCCGGGTTCCGCGCGGTCCCGCCCCCCGTTCCGCGCCGTACCCTGGACGCCATGACCGAGAAGGCGCACGACAACGAGAGCTGGAAGGAGCGGGGCGTGATGCTCCGCGTCTTCGTGTACGTCTTCGCCACCCACGCCTTCGCCGGCTTCGTCTGGCTCCTCTTCTACGTGGGGCAGAACGCCCAGAAGTGACCCCGCGGAGGCCGACGCCGGCCCCGCCCGGACGTGAGGGCTGCCACGTGCCGCCCACCTGCGCCCTTCACGTAGGGTTCCGGACGTGAACGCTGCGATATCGGTGGTGTCGGTCGTCGGGATCGGCGCGGACGGCTGGGACGGGCTCCCCGAGGGCTCCCGCCAGGTCCTGCGCGAGGCCGAGGTGCTGATCGGCGGCCCCCGCCAGCTCGCCCTGCTGCCCGCCGCCGACTGCCCCGGCGAGCGGATCCCCTGGCCGTCGCCGCTCCGGCCCGCCGTCCCCGGCCTCCTCGCCGCCCACGCCGGCCGCAGGACCGCCGTCCTCGCCAGCGGGGACCCCTCCTTCCACGGCATCGCCCGCACCCTCGCCGAGACCGCCGGGGACGTCGCCCTCGACGTCCGCCCGCACCCGTCCTCCGTCTCGTACGCCTGCGCCCGCCTCGGCTGGCCCCTGGAGGCCGTCGAGACCGTCTCGCTCGTCGCCCGGCCCCTCGCCGCGCTCTCCGCCGCCCTCCACGACGGCCGCCGCCTCCTCGTCCTCAGCGAGGGCGCGGGCACGGCCGCGGGCGTCGCGGAACTGCTGCGCCGGACGGGCTGGGGCGGCACCCGGATCCGGGTCCTCGAACAGCTCGGCGGCCCCGCCGAACGGCTCCTCGACGGCACCGCCGCCGACTGGCCCCACGAGCGCACCGACCCCCTCAACGTCCTCGCCCTCGACTGCGTCCGCGACCCCGGCGCGCTCCGGCTCGGCGCCGGGCCGGGCCTCCCCGACGAGGCGTACGAGCACGACGGCCAGCTCACCAAGCGGTACGTCCGCGCCGCCACGCTCGCCGCGCTCGCCCCCGCCCCCGGCGAACTCCTCTGGGACGTCGGCGGCGGCTCCGGCTCCATCGGGATCGAGTGGATGCGGACGCACCGCGACTGCCGGGCGATCGCGGTCGAGAAGTCACCCGAACGGGCCGCCCGCATCACGCGCAACGCCGCCGGCCTCGGCGTACCGGCCCTCCGTGTGGTCACCGGCCCGGCGCCCGCCGCGCTCGCCGGCCTGCCCGTCCCCGACGCCGTCTTCATCGGCGGCGGCCTCACCGCCCCCGGCCTGCTCGACGCCTGCTGGGACGCGCTGCCGCCCGGCGGCCGGCTCGTCGCCAACACGGTGACGCTCGAATCCGAGGCGCTGCTCGCCGACCGGTACCGCCGCCACGGCGGCGAACTGGTCCGGCTGGCGGTCTCCGCCGCCGTGCCCGTCGGCGGCTTCACCGGCTGGCGGACGGCGATGCCCGTCACGCAGTGGTCCGCAACGAAGGGTTCTTCCGACTCATGACCGTCTACTTCATCGGCGCGGGCCCCGGCGCCGCCGACCTCATCACCGTGCGCGGCGCCCGCACCCTCGCGGCCTGCGGGGTCTGCCTCTACGCCGGCTCCCTCGTCCCCCGCGAGCTGCTGGCCGAGTGCCCGCCGGACGCGAAGCTCGTCGACACGGCGAAGATGCACCTGGACGAGATCGTCGCGGAGATCGCCGCCGCCCACGCGGCCGGCCAGGACGTGGCCCGCCTCCACTCCGGCGACCCGTCGGTCTTCAGCGCCATGGCCGAGCAGATGCGGCGGCTCGACGCGGCGGGCATCCCGTACGAGGTCGTGCCCGGCGTCCCGGCCTTCGCGGCGGCCGCCGCCGCGCTCAAGCGCGAACTGACCGTCCCGACCGTCGGCCAGACCGTCGTCCTCACCCGCATCGCCCAGCAGGCCACCCCCATGCCCGAGGGCGAGGACCTGGCCACCCTCGGCCGCAGCGGCGCCCTGCTCGTGCTCCACCTCGGCGCGCGGTACGTCGACCGGATCGTCTCCGAGCTGGTCCCGCACTACGGCGTGGACTGCCCGGCCGCCGTCGTCGCCATGGCCAGCCGCCCCGACGAGGTCGTCCTGCGCGGTACCCTGGAGGACATCGCGGAGCAGGTGAAGACGGCCGGCATCACCAAGACGGCCGTCATCATCGTCGGCCGCACGCTCGCGGCCTCCGAGTTCCGCGACAGCCACCTCTACGACCCGGCCCGCGACCGCCACACCTGCTGACGGCCCGGCCCGCGACGGCCACACCTGCTGACGGCCCGGCCCGCGACCGCCACACCTGCTGACGGCCCGGCCGACCCGGCCGCGGCCCCGCCCCGCCTGCGACGCACCGGAGGCCGGACCCGTACGCGACGGATCCGGCCCCGGCCACCACGACGGCTCAGGCGTTGGGCCGCTTGCCGTGGTTCGCCTTCTTCTTCTTGCGCGCCCGCTTCTTGTTGCCACGCTTCGCCATGGGTCTCCCTCTCGTGCGGGGGTTTCGTGGTGGTAAGCGTAGGTTCGGGTGCGGCGCGCCGCATCCGGTCCGCGGGGCGGAAGTTTCCCCCGGGACGGCCGGGCCGGGGGATAATCGGGGCATGGCACACGAGACGGCGACCGTCTCCGAGGTACGGCGCGAACGGTACGCACGGCGGCTCCCCACCGACCTGTCCGCCCTCCGGGGCCCCGGCGGGGGACGGGTCCGGCTCCCCCTGCACCTGGCGTGGTCGGGGCTGACGGAGTACGACCTCGACCGGCCCCGGCTGAGGATGAGCTGCTACCGCACCGTCCTCGCCGAAGGCGGCCACGACGACCTCGTCCGCCATCTCAACCGGGACCTGCTCGTCGAGATGTGGCCCGTCCTGCGCACCCTCGTCAGCAAGGACCTGCGCGTCACCTGGGAGAGCGCCTTCCGCGAGCTGACCCCCGCGTCCGGATGAACCTCACCGGGCTCCACCGCCGCCTCCTCGACGACGTCCTGCGCGCGGGCACCGAGTACCCGCTCGTCCTGACCGGGGGTTACGCCGTGCAGGCGCACGGACTGGTGGACCGGCTGAGCCGGGACCTCGACGTCGCCACGGAGAACCCCCGGCCGATGGCGGAGATCGTCGCCCATCTGCGGTCCGAACTGGAGGCGCGGGGGTGGCGGGTGCGGACGGTGGAGACGGACCCGCTCTCCGCCCGTCTGATCGTCACGGACCCCGGCAGCGGCGAGGCGTGCGAGGTGGACGTCCTCAAGGAGGTGCTGTGCGGCCCGCCCGAGCGCCGGGAGTTCGGCCTCCTCCTCTCCCTGCGCGACGTCGTCGGCACCAAGGTGCGCGCGCTCGCCGACCGGGGCATGCCCCGGGACCTGATCGACGTCCACGCCGCGGCGGAACGCGGCTGGAGCCCCGAGGAACTGGAGGAGCTCGGCCGGCAGCACGCCCGCGACGGCTTCGACCTGGAGGAACTCCAGGCGAAGCTGGCCGGGGCGGAGTGGATCGACGACGACGAGTTCGCCGCCCACGGCCTCGACGAGGAGCGGATCCGGGAACTCCGCGGCTGGGCCCAGCGCTGGGCCGACGACATCGGCGAGCGCCTCCTCGAAGGCGCCGACCCGGTGGACGACGACGGCCTCTGACCTCAGGCCCGCGCCGTCCACTCCGGCGCGAGGGCCGCCATCACCGTCGCGTCCACCCGCTCCCCCTCCCACAGCAGCGCCCCGCGCAGCACGCCCTCCGGGCGGAAGCCGGCCTTCTCGTAGGCGCGGCGGGCGCGGGGGTTGAAGGCGTAGACCTCCAGCCAGACACGGTAGAGGCCGAGGGCGGCGAAGGCGTGGCCGAGGAGGAGGCGGGTCGCCTCGGTGCCGAGGCCGCGGCCGATGCCCTCGGGGGCGAAGCCGATGCGGAAGGCGCAGCTCTCGTTGGCGGGGTCCCACTCGTGGAGGACCGCCTCGCCGACCACCCGGCCCGTCGCCCGCTCCACGACCGCCAGGTCGAGCCGGTCGTCGGTCGCGGCCCGGGAGCCGTACCAGCGGCGCAGCGCGGGCTCGTCGAAGCGGGTGTGGCTGCCGGTCAGACGGGTCACCTCGGGGTCCTCGAACATCGGGAGCAGCGCGGGCACGTCGTCCTCGGTGACGGGACGGAGGACCACCAGGTCACCGGTGAGGGTGGGCTTGTGCGAGAAGTCGGCCATGCGGGGATTCTGGGCCCGGCTCCGGGCCGGTGTCCTGCGCTTTTTACCCGGCCGGCCGCTCCGCGGCGTCCTGCGGTGCTACCCGGCTCGCCGCTCCGCGGGCCGCCGTCCTACGGGCCCGCCGGCTCCGAGCGGCCCACCACCGTGCCCGCGCGGTCGATGCAGACCACGTCGACCGTGACGGGGGCGCCGCGCAGGACCGCCAGGGCCTCGTCGCGGGCGCGGGCGGCCACCAGGTCGCCCAGGGGGACCCCGGCGGCCTCGCAGAGGCGGAGGGCGGCGAGGCCCGTGTTGGCCTCGGCGATCTCCGCCGCCAGGGGGTCCGGCGCGCCGCCCGTGCGGGCCAGCTCCGCCAGGAAGCCCTTGTCGACCTGGGAGCGGGCCGAGTGCAGGTCCAGATGGCCGGCGGCCAGCTTGGAGAGCTTCGCGAAGCCGCCGCAGATCGTCAGGCGGTCGACGGGGTGGCGGCGGATGTACTTGAGGACCGCGCCGGCGAAGTCGCCCATGTCGAGCAGGGCGATGTCCGGCAGGTCGTAGAGCCGGGTGACCGTGCGCTCGGAGGTGGAGCCCGTACAGCCGGCGACGTGGGTGAGACCGCCGGCGCGGGCCACGTCCACGCCCCGGCGGATGGAGTCGATCCAGGCCGAGCACGAGTACGGGACGACGATCCCGGTCGTGCCGAGGATCGACAGGCCGCCGAGGATGCCGATGCGCGGGTTCCAGGTGGAGCGGGCGATCTCGGCGCCGTTGTCGACGGAGAGGGTCACCTCCACGTCCCCGGTGCCCCCGTGCGCCGCCGCCGTCTCCGCCACGTGGGCGCGCATCAGCTCGCGCGGCACCGGGTTGATCGCCGGTTCGCCGACCTCCAGGGGGAGGCCGGGGAGGGTGACCGTGCCGACGCCCTCGCCGGCGCGGAAGACGACCCCGGAGCCGGGCGGGAGGAGGCGTACGGTCGAGCGGATCACCGCGCCGTGGGTGACGTCCGGGTCGTCGCCCGCGTCCTTGACCACGGCCGCCATGGCCGTGCCGCCGGTCAGGGACTCCGCGGTCAGCGCGAACGACGGCGTCTGGCCCCTGGGCAGGGTGATCGTCACGGGGTCCGGGAAGTCGCCGGTGAGCAGCGCGGTGTACGCGGCGGTCGTCGCGGCCGTCGCGCAGGCCCCGGTCGTCCACCCGGGCCGCAGACCGGTGTGCTTGAGTTGGGCCTCGCGCCCGCCGCCGGTACTCACGAAAAGGCTCCCATGCACGTACTCATTCTCGGAGGGACGACCGAGGCCCGCGCCCTGGCCGGGCTGCTGCATCCCGGCACGCGGGTGACCAGCTCCCTCGCGGGGCGGGTCGCCGCGCCCCGGCTGCCGGCCGGGGAGGTCCGGATCGGCGGGTTCGGCGGGCCGGACGGGCTCGCCGCGTGGGTGCGGGAGCACGCCGTGGACGCGGTCATCGACGCCACCCATCCCTTCGCCGAGCGGATCAGCTTCAACGCGGCCCGGGCGGCCGCCACCGCCCATGTTCCCCTGCTGGCCCTGCGCCGGCCCGGCTGGGTGCCGGGGGAGGGCGACGACTGGCGTGACGTGGGGTCCCTGGAGGAGGCGGCGCTCGCTCTGGACGGCTTCGGGAGGGTGTTCCTCACCACCGGGCGGATGGGGCTCGCCGCCTTCGCCGACCGGCCCGAGTGGTTCCTCGTGCGGTCCGTGGACGCGCCCGAAGCGCCGATGCCCGCACGGATCGAAGTCCTGCTCGACCGGGGGCCGTTCACCCTCGACGGGGAGCGCGAGCTGATCGCCCGTCACCGGATCGACGTGCTCGTCACGAAGGACTCAGGCGCCGCCGCCACCGCGCCCAAGCTCGCCGCCGCCCGCGAGGCCGGGATCCCGGTCGTCGTCGTCCGCCGCCCGCCGGTCCCGGAGGGCGTACCGGCGGCGGCGACACCGGAGGAGGCCGCCGCCTGGCTGCGGGAAGCGCGGTAGCCCGCGCCGTCAGCCATACCGCCTCGGGGTCCAGGTGATCGTGCGGCCGTCGCCGCGTTCGACCGCGCGGGTCTGCGAGGAGCCGACGAGGAGCAGGGTCCGCATGTCGACCTCGGAGGGCTCCAGGGCCTTCAGGGTCACCACCCGGACCGACTGCTCCGGGCCGCCGACGTCACGGGCGACGACCACGGGGGTGTCGGGGGAGCGGAGCTCCAGCAGGAGGTCGCGGGCGGCGGCCACCTGGTGGGTGCGGGACTTCGAGCCGGGGTTGTAGAGGGCGAGGACGAGGTCGGCCTCGGCGGCCGCGCGGAGGCGGGCGGCGATGACGTCCCAGGGCTTGAGCCGGTCGGAGAGCGAGATCGTCGCGTAGTCGTGGCCGAGGGGCGCGCCGGCCGCGGCGGCGGCGGCGTTGGCGGCGGTGACGCCGGGCAGGACCCGGACGGGCACGTCCGCGTACGCCGGTTCGCAGGCGACCTCCAGGACGGCGGTGGCCATGGCGAAGACGCCGGGGTCGCCGCCGGAGACGACCGCGACCTTGTGGCCGCGCCGGGCCAGGTCGAGGGCGAACTCGGCCCGCTCGGACTCGACCTTGTTGTCGGAGCCGTGCCGGATCTGGCCGGGGCGCAGGACCGGCACCCGGTCGAGGTAGGTGGTGTAGCCGACGAGGACGTCGGCGTTGACGAGCGCGCCGCGCGACTCGGGGGTCAGCCAGGGCGCGCCGGCCGGGCCGGTGCCGACGACGGTGACCTCGCCCGTCTCCCGTACGGGGTTCTCGCGGTCGATGCGGGAGGGCAGGACGGCGACGGAGAAGTACGGGACGGTCTCCGGGTCCACGTCGGCGAGGCGGTCGGTGCGCTCGCCGGCCATGAAGGCGCGCTCCACGTACCGGGCGTCGTCCAGCCGGCCGGCCCGCTCCAGGGCGCGCCGCACGGTGGGGAAGGTGCGGCCGAGCTTCATGACGACGGCGGAGTCGGTGCCGGCGAGGCGGGCGGCCAGCTCGTCCTCGGGGAGGGTGCCGGGGATGATCGTGAGGACCTCCTCGGCCTCGCACAGCGGTTCGCCGAGGCGGGCGGCGGCGGCGCTGACGGAGGTGACGCCGGGGATGACGGTGGTGTCGTAGCGGTCGGCGAGCCGCTTGTGCATGTGCTGGTAGGAGCCGTAGAAGAGCGGGTCGCCCTCGGCGAGGACGGCGACCGTGCGGCCCGCGTCGAGGTGGGCGGCGAGCCGGGCCGCGGCCTCCTCGTAGAAGTCGTCGAGGGCGCCCCGGTAGCCGCCGGGGTGGTCGGTGGTCTCCACGGTGAGCGGGTACATGAGCCGCTCCTCGATGTGGTCCTCGCGGAGGTGGGGGGCGGCGATGGAGCGCGCTATCGAGCGGCCGTGGCGGGCCGAGTGGTAGGCGACGACGTCGGCCTCGGCGATGGCCTGGACGGCGGCGAGGGTGAGGAGGTTCGGGTCGCCGGGGCCGAGGCCGACCCCGTACAGCTTGCCCTTCACTACGGTCACTGCTGGATCTCCGGTTCGTGCGCGAGGGCGTTGAGGGCGGCGGCGGTCATGGCGCTGCCGCCGCGCCGGCCGCGGACCACCAGGTAGTCCAGGCCGAGGTCGTTGGCGGCGAGGGCGTCCTTGGACTCGGCGGCGCCGATGAAGCCGACGGGGATGCCGAGGACGGCGGCGGGCTTCGGCGCGCCCTTGGCGATCATCTCCAGGAGGTGGAAGAGCGCGGTGGGGGCGTTGCCGATGGCGACGACGGAGCCTTCGAGGCGGTCGCGCCACAGTTCGAGGGCGGCGGCGGAGCGGGTGGTGCCCAGCTCGGCGGCGAGGGCGGGCACGGCCGGGTCGGAGAGCGCGCAGAGCACGTCGTTGTCGGCGGGCAGCCGCTTGCGGGTGACGCCGGAGGCGACCATCTGCGCGTCGCAGAGGATGGGGGCGCCGGCCTGGAGGGCGGCGCGGGCGCGGGTGACGACGCCGGGGGAGTACGCGATGTCCCGGACGAGGTCGGTCATGCCGCAGGCGTGGATCATGCGGACGGCGACGGTGGCGACGTCGGCGGGCAGGGCGCCGAGGTCGGCCTCGGCGCGGATCGTGGCGAAGGAGCGGCGGTAGATCTCGGCGCCGTCTTTCTCGTACTCGTACATCCTCAGCTCTTTCTCGTACGGGCCGCCGCCACGGCTTCGGCCAGGGCGGTGCGGGGGACGGGCGCGCCGTCCAGCAGGTAGGTGCCGGAGTCCCGGGCGGTGACCTCGATCCAGGTGCCGTGCGGGTGGCCGCAGCGGCGCTCGCAGCCGGAGTAGTGCACGGGCAGCGGGCCGCCGGGCGCGGCCGCCGCGTCGGCGCGGACGTCGGCGAGGGACTTGGCGCAGCCGGGCAGTCCGGTGCAGGCGGTGACGCCGGCGCCGGGGGCGGCCGGGTCGGTGATGAGGCCGTGTGCGGCGAGGGCGGAGAGCCGGGCGCCGGTCGGGGGCGCGACGGCGACCACTCCGCGCCACGGCGTGAGCCGGAGCTCGGCGGCGCCGTCGGCGAGCGCCCGCAGCCGGCCGGCGGTGAGCCGGCCGAGCGGGGCGAGGACGTGCAGGGCACGGCCCCCGAGCGGTCCGGGTGCGGGCGGCGGGGTCCCCGGGGAGGAGAAGGGGGGTACGGGCTCCGCGGTGATCGCCGCCCGGTGCAGGGCGCCGGCCCAGTCCGGGAGGTGCCCGGGCGGGAGCTCGCGCGGGCGCCAGGCGCCGGTGCCGGCGGCCGCGGCGGCGTCGAGGAAGGCGAGGGCGCAGGCGAGCGCGGCCGGGACGGCGTCGGCGGCGGGCAGCCGGAGGGTTCCGGAGCCGGTCTCCAGGAGGGCGGCGCCGTCCGGGGCTGCGATCAAGGTCACATCGCCGCCGAGTGCGGCGACGTCGCCGCGGCCGTCGTCGAGGACGAAGAGGAAGCGGCCGGAGAGGGCCGCCGCGCGGGGTTCGGCGCAGAGCGCCGCGTCCAGGGCGCGGGCCCACAACTGCACGTCGGCGTGGCCGAGTCCGTCGAGTCCCGCGGCGGGGGAGGCGACGATGTTCCGGACCCGTTCGTGGGTGGGGGAGGGCAGCAGGCCGGCGTCGTCGAGGAGTGCGGCGAGCCGGGCGTCGCAGCCGTCGCGCAGGCCGCGCAGCTCGGCGTTGCCGCGCGAGGTGACGGAGAGGCTGCCATCGCCCAGGGTCTCGGCGACGTCGGCCAGGGCCAGCGCCTGACGGGGCGTCAACCTTCCGGCGGGGAGGCGGAGTCGGGCGAGGAATCCGTCGGCGGCGGCGTGCAGCCGGAGCGCCCCGGGGCACGCGTCGCCTCGGTCCCGTATGCGGGGTTCGCCCGGTTCGGCCGGGCTGGGCGGGGTCGGCGGCATGGCGGCGAGCATACCCACGGGGAACCGGGCGGCCACCGAGTGTGATCCGGCCGACTCCCCGGTCCCCTCCGGCCCGCCGACGCCACGCTCTACTATGCAGATCGGCATGGGGTCCCAGGACCCCGGGGAGGAAGCCCGGTGAGAATCCGGCGCGGTCCCGCCACTGTGAGCCCGAGCCGGCGACGGCCCGGGTGAGTCAGGAACTCCCGCCGTCCATCGACCACCCGGGGCGCGGACAACCCCGAGGAAGGGCCTGAGCTCGCCATGCTCCTGCTGCTGTCGCACTCCGACACCGACCTGCTCAGCGCCCGTGCGGCCGGGGGGCCGGTGGAGTACCGCTTCGCCAACCCCTCCCGGCTCCCGCTCGCCGACCTCCCGGCCCTGCTTGACGGAGTCGAGCTGGTCCTGGTCCGCCTCCTCGGCGGCGTCCGCTCCTGGCAGGAGGGCCTCGACGCGGTCCTCGCCACCGGAAAGCCGGTCGTCGTCCTCAGCGGCGAACAGGCCCCCGACGCCCAGCTGATGGCCGCCTCCACCGTGCCCGTCGGCGTCGCCACCGAGGCGCACGCCTACCTCGCCCACGGCGGCCCCGCCAACCTGGAGCAGCTGGCCCGCTTCCTGTCCGACACCGTCCTCCTCACCGGCCACGGCTTCGAGGCCCCGGCACCCGCCCCCACCTGGGGCCCGCTGGAGCGGACCGCCCGCGTCACCGAGGGCCCGACGGTCGCCGTGCTCTACTACCGCGCCCACCACATGAGCGGGAACACCGCCTTCGTCGGCGCCCTCTGCGACGCGATCGAGGACGCCGGCGCCCGGGCGCTGCCGCTGTACGTGGCCTCGCTGCGCGCCCCCGAGGAGGAGCTGCTGGCCCAGCTCCGCGGGGCCGACGCCATCGTCACCACCGTCCTCGCCGCCGGCGGCACCAAGCCGGCCGCCGCCCAGGCGGGCGGCGACGAGGAGGCGTGGGACGCGGGCGCGCTCGCCGCGCTCGACGTGCCGGTGCTCCAGGCGCTGTGCCTGACCGGTTCGCGCGCGGCGTGGGAGGAGAACGACGAGGGGCTGTCGCCGCTGGACGCGGCCAGCCAGGTCGCCGTGCCCGAGTTCGACGGCCGGCTCATCACCGTCCCGTTCTCCTTCAAGGAGATCGACGAGGACGGTCTGCCCGCGTACGTCGCCGACGCCGAGCGCGCCGCCCGCGTCGCCGGCATCGCCGTCCGCCACGCCCGGCTCCGGCACATCCCGAACGCCGAGAAGAAGCTGGCGCTGGTCCTCTCCGCGTACCCGACCAAGCACTCCCGGATCGGCAACGCCGTCGGCCTCGACACCCCCGCCTCCGCCGTCGCCCTGCTGCGCCGGCTGATCGCCGAGGGGTACGACTTCGGCCCGGCCGAGGAGCTGCCCGGCCTGGTCTCCGGCGACGGCGACGAGCTGATCTACGCCCTGATCGAGGCCGGCGGCCACGACCAGGACTGGCTCACCGAGGAGCAGCTGGCGAAGAACCCGGTCCGCATCCCGGCCGCCGACTACCGGCGCTGGTACGCGGAGCTCCCGGCCGAGCTGCGCGAGCAGGTCGAGGAGCACTGGGGCCCGGCGCCCGGCGAGATGTTCCTCGACCGGTCCCGGAACCCGGAGGGCGACATCGTCCTCGCGGCGCTCCGGCGCGGGAACCTCCTGGTCCTCATCCAGCCGCCGCGCGGCTTCGGCGAGAACCCGATCGCGATCTACCACGACCCCGACCTCCCGCCGTCCCACCACTACCTGGCCGCCTACCGCTGGATCGCGGCCCGCGCGGAGGACGGCGGCTTCGGCGCCGACGCCATGGTCCACCTGGGCAAGCACGGCAACCTGGAGTGGCTGCCCGGCAAGAACGCCGGCCTGTCCGCCGCCTGCGGCCCGGACGCGGCCCTCGGCGACCTGCCGCTCGTCTACCCGTTCCTCGTCAACGACCCCGGCGAGGGCACCCAGGCCAAGCGCCGCGTCCACGCCACCCTCGTCGACCACCTCGTGCCGCCGATGGCCCGCGCCGACTCGTACGGCGACATCGCCCGCCTGGAGCAGCTGCTCGACGAGTACGCGCAGATCTCCTCCATGGACCCGGCGAAGCTGCCCGCGATCCGCGCCCAGATCTGGACCCTGATCCAGGCCGCCAAGCTCGACCACGACCTCGGCATGGCGGAGCGGCCCGACGACGACGGCTTCGACGACTTCCTGCTGCACGTCGACGGCTGGCTGTGCGAGGTCAAGGACGCCCAGATCCGTGACGGCCTGCACGTCCTCGGCGGCGCGCCGGAGGGCGAGGCCCGGGTCAACCTGGTCCTCTCCATCCTCCGCGCCCGCCAGATCTGGGGCGGCACGCAGGCGCTGCCCGGGCTGCGCGAGGCGCTCGGCCTGGACGAGTCGGCCGCCACCCGCACCTCCGCGGACGAGGCGGAGGCGAAGGCCCGCGAGCTGGTCGAGGCGATGGAGGCCGCCGGCTGGTCCGTGGACGCGGTCGCGGAGGTCGCCGCCGCGTACGGCCGGGAGGTCCGGGACGTCCTGCGCTTCGCCTGCGAGCAGGTGGTGCCGCGGCTCGCCGCCACCACCGACGAGCTGACCCACGCCGTGCACGCGCTGAACGGCGGCTTCGTGCCGGCCGGCCCGTCCGGCTCGCCGCTGCGCGGCCTGGTCAACGTGCTGCCGACCGGCCGGAACTTCTACTCCGTCGACCCGAAGGCCGTGCCGTCCCGGCTCGCCTGGGAGACCGGCCAGGCGCTCGCCGACTCGCTGCTGACCCGCTACCGCGAGGACAACGGCGAGTGGCCCACCTCCGTCGGCCTCTCCCTGTGGGGGACCAGCGCGATGCGCACCGCCGGCGACGACGTCGCCGAGGCGCTGGCGCTGCTCGGCGTCCGGCCGCTGTGGGACGAGGCGTCCCGCCGCGTCAACGGCCTGGAGCCGATCCCGCTCGCCGAGCTCGGCCGCCCGCGCGTCGACGTGACGCTGCGCATCTCCGGCTTCTTCCGGGACGCCTTCCCGCACGTCATCGGCCTCCTCGACGACGCGGTGCGGCTGGTCGCCGGGCTCGACGAGCCCGCGTCGGAGAACTACGTCCGGGCCCACGCCCAGGCCGACCTCGCCGAGCACGGCGACGAGCGCCGCGCCACCACCCGCATCTTCGGCTCCCGTCCCGGCACCTACGGCGCCGGCATCCTCCAGCTGATCGACTCGCGGGACTGGCGCACCGACGCCGACCTCGCCGAGGTGTACACGGTGTGGGGCGGGTACGCCTACGGGCGCGGGCTCGAAGGGCGTCCGGCGCGCGCCGAGATGGAGACCGCGTACAAGCGGATCGCGGTGGCGGCGAAGAACACCGACACCCGCGAGCACGACATCGCCGACTCGGACGACTACTTCCAGTACCACGGCGGCATGGTGGCGACGGTCCGCGCGCTGCGGGGCACCGCCCCCGAGGCGTACATCGGCGACTCGACCCGCCCGGAGACCGTCCGGACCCGGACCCTGGTGGAGGAGACCTCGCGGGTCTTCCGGGCCCGGGTGGTGAACCCGCGCTGGATCGAGGCGATGCGCCGCCACGGCTACAAGGGCGCGTTCGAGCTGGCCGCGACCGTCGACTACCTCTTCGGCTACGACGCCACGACCGGGGTCGTCGCCGACTGGATGTACGACAAGCTCACCCAGGAGTACGTCCTCGACGAGACGAACCAGGCGTTCCTCAAGGAGGCCAACCCCTGGGCCCTGCACGGCATCGCGGAGCGCCTCCTGGAGGCCGAGTCGCGCGGCATGTGGGAGAAGCCGGACCCGGAGACCCTGGCCGCCCTGCGCCAGGTGTTCCTGGAGACGGAGGGCGACCTGGAGGGTTCCGGGGACGAGTAGGCCGCGCGCCTAGCCCGTGACGAGGGCGTGGGCCGGGGCCAGTTCGAGGCGCCGGCCCCGGAAGCCGGTCCGCAGCCGGCGGTCGTGGCTGACGATCACCAGCGTGCCCCGGTAGGCGGCGAGCGCGGCCTCGACCTCCTCCACGAGGGCGGGCGACAGGTGGTTGGTCGGCTCGTCGAGGAGGAGCAGGTCGGCCGGCTCGGTCACCAGGCGGGCCAGCTCCAGCTTGCGGCGCTGGCCCGTCGACAGCAGTCGGACCGGGGTCGTCAGATCCCGGGCCGTGAAGAGCCCGAGGGCGAGCAGTTCGTCCTCGCGGCCCTCTCCGAAGGTCTCGCCCACCGTACGGGGGTCGTGGGGCGAGGCCGTGTCCTGGCGGAGCAGTCCGACCCGGGCGGGCACGGTCACCGTGCCCGCGTCCGGGGCGACCTCGCCCGCCAGGACCCGGAGGAGGGTGGTCTTTCCCGCGCCGTTCGGCCCGGTGACGAGCAGCCGCTCGCCCGGTTCGAGGTGCAGGGCGTCGAGCCGGAGGCGGCCGTGGACGCGGACGCCGGTCAGGCCGACGGCGGCTCCTTCGCCGTCCATCTCCGCCCGGAAGCGCAGCGGTTCGGGCGGCGGCGGGACCGGGTGGTCGGTGAGCCGGGCCAGCCGCTCGCGGGCGGCGCGGATCCTGCTCATCGCCCCGTGCGCCCGTGACCGGGCCCGGAAGGCGCCGGCGCCGCTGAAGGCGGCGGGGGCCTTGCGCGGGATGGCGGTGAAGCGGTCGATGGTGCTGTCCGCGAGGGCGCGGTGGCGGGCCAGTTCGGCCTTCCACTCCTCGTACTCCCGGGCCCTGCGGGCCCGTTCGGCCGCGCGTCCGGCGAGGTAGCCGGCGTAGCCGTCGCCGTAGCGGCGCAGGGTGTGCCGGTCCTCGTCGACCTCGACGATCGCGGTGGCGACCCGGTCGAGGAAGGCGCGGTCGTGGGAGACGGCCACGACCGTGCCCCGGTGGGTGCGGAGCCGTTCCTCCAGCCAGGCCACGGCCTCGTCGTCGAGGTCGTTGGTCGGTTCGTCGAGCAGCAGCAGCTCCGGGTCGGCGGCGAGGACGCCGGCCAGCGCGAGCCGGGCCCGCTGCCCGCCGGAGAGCGTGGCCAGCGGCCGGTCCCGGCCGGGCGGGGCGGTCTCGCCGAGCCGGCGCAGCACGGTCGCCACCCGCCGGTCGGCCCCGGCTCCGCCGCGCGCCTCGTAGGCGGCGAGCAGTCCGGCGTACCGGTCGAGTCCGGCGGGGGTGAGGGCGCCCTCCGCCGCCCGGATCTCCCGCTCCAGCTCCCGGATCTCCGCGAGCGCGTGGTCGACGGCGTCGCCGACGGTCGCGGTCGCGGGGAGGTCGAGGGTCTGGGCGAGATGGCCGAGGCCGCCGGGGGCCTCGACGGCCACGGTGCCGTCGTCGGCGGCTTCCAGGCCGGCGAGGAGCCGGAGCAGGGTGGACTTCCCGGAGCCGTTGTCCCCGACGACGCCGAGGCGTTCGCCGGGTCGGACGGTGAGGGAGGCCCGGTCGAGGACGGTCCGGTGGTGGACGTACCGGTCGTCGTAGCGCTTGGTGACCTCGGTGAGTGACGCACGGAACAAGGGCGGTCTCCTGCCGTCGGGGACGTGGACGTGGAACGCGTGACGAGACGGTTCGTCTCGATGCGTCGACCGTACGGCGTGCGGAGGTCTTTCGCAAGACGATTCGTCTCGTCTCGTTTTTTCGGGTCGCCTCGGCGGGGATCGGGCGCTGGCTGTGCGCAGCACCAGGGCGGCCGCCGGGAGGACGGTCAGGACGGCGGCCGGCGCCGGCTCGTAGTCCTTCGCCCGCAGGTGGGTGATGACGGCGCCGGCGAAGGAGAGGACGAGCCCGATCGCGGCGGCCGCGCCGGGCGCGGGGACCGCCAGGCCGGGGAGCATGCCGGGCGCGCCCGCCACCTTCGCCGTCCCCGGCCGGGGCGGCCAGGTCTCCGGCACCCCGGGCTTCGTCATGGTCCCCGCCACCGCCGGGTTGCGGGTGAAGACCGGCGCCCTCCCTGGAGGGCTCAGTTCTGGGCGGCCGCGGCCTTCACCGCGGCGGCCGCGTCGACGTTGCCGAGGCCCAGCTTGGGGTTCTGCGTCGGGTTCCGCGCCGTGTCCCGGATCGCCGCCATGATCTCGGCCGGGGAGAGGCCCTCCTGGTGGAGGAGGGCGGCCACGGCGGAGACGTACGGCGAGGCCATCGAGGTGCCGGAGAGCTTGCCGTACCCGGAGGTGTTCCGCAGGGTCTCCTTCGACGTGTAGGTCGGCAGGGTGGAGAGGATGTCCACGCCCGGCGCCGCCACCGCGTTCCGCGCGCCGAAGTTGGTGAAGGAGGCCGGCTGCCCGTTCGCGTCGGCCGCGTTGACGACGAGGACCGGGGTCTCCAGCTCGTACGGCTGGAGCAGGGTCGAGTCGTTGCCGGCGGCGGCCACCACGACCGCCCCCTTGCTGTTGGCCGCCGAGATGGCGTCGTTGAGGACGCCGCCCTTGAGCAGCCGGGCCATCAGGCCGGACTCGCCGAGGGAGAGGTTGATGACGTCGGCGCCGTGCTGGGCGGCCCAGACGATCCCCTTGGTGATGTTCGCGTCGCTGCCGCTTCCGTCGGCGCCCAGCACCCGGACCGGCATGATCTTCGCGCCGCCCGCGCCACCGGCGATCCCGATGCCGTTGTCGGTGTGGGCGGCGGCGATGCCGGCGACGTGGGTGCCGTGCCCGTTGAGGTCCCTGGGCTCGTCGTCGCCGTCCACGAAGTCGTAGCCGTCCACGAGCCGCCCCTTGAGGTCCGGGTGGTCGAGGTCGACGCCGGTGTCGACGACCGCGATCACCGTGTCGTCGCCCTCGGCGGTGGACCAGGCGTCGGGGAGCTTCAGCGCGTTCAGCGCCCACTGCTGGTTCCGCAGCGGGTCGGGCTCGTCGTCGCTGCCGCAGCCCGTGGCGAGGGTGGCGGTGAGGGCGGCGAGGGCGGTGAGGGCGGCGGCGGACCGACGGCGCATGAAGTCTCCCCATTCGGCGGCATTCGTCAGCATTTGACCAGTGAACAACCGGCCGTGCGGGCGCGCATCCGGGAAGGGCGGCGCCGCATCTCGACCCCCAAACCGCATTGTTCTAGTAGAGTGCGAACAAGGGAGGTTCTCATGACCACTGCTCCGCACTCCGCCACGCTCCGCGTCCCGCTCCGGCTCCGCGCCCTCGCCGCGCTCCCGTTCCTGCTCGCCGTCGCCGCGTACCTGCTGCTGCTCGCCCTCGGGTCCGACCGGCTGCCCGACCCGCTCGCCACCCACTTCTCCACCGGCGGCGAGGCCGACGGCTTCACCGGCCGGACCGCCTTCGCCGCCGTCGGCACCGCGCTCCTGCTCACCCTCGGCGCCGGCTGGACCGTCCTCGTCCGGCGCGGCGCGCTGTGGGGCGCCTGGCTGACCGCGGGTCTCCTCGGCACGCTGCTCTGCCTGCTCGTCCGGGACAACCTCGACGCGGCCGACGCCGCCGACGTCCGCTCCCCGCTCTCGAACCTCGCCGTCGCGCTCGGCGTCGGCGCCGTCTGCGCCCTCGCCGGACACGCCCTCTCCCGCCTGGTCCCGGCGGAGGAGCGCGACGGCACCCGGCCCGACGTCGACCCCGCCGCACCCCGCCTCGACCTCGGCCCCGGCGAGGTCGCCGGCTGGTCCCGCGCCACCGCCTCCACCCCGCTCACCGCGCTCGGCCTGCTCCTCCTCGCCGCCGGCGCCGTCGCCGCCCTCCTCGGGCCCTGGCCGCTGCTCCCGCTCGCCGTCCTGATCGGCGTCCCCGGCCTCGCCCTCGCCCGGGTCCGCGTCAACGTCGACCGGCACGGCCTCACCGTCCGCTCGACGCTCGCCCCCCGCCCCCGCCTCCACGTGCCGCTCGCCGACATCGCCGGCGCGGACGCGCGCGACGTGGCCGCGCTCGGCGAGTTCGGCGGCTGGGGCTACCGGGTCCGCGCCCGCCGCACCGGCGTGATCCTCCGCTCCGGCGAGGCGCTGGTCGTCCGGCGCGGCGACGGACGCGAGTTCGCCGTCACCGTGCCCGACGCCCGTACCGCCGCCGCCCTCCTCAACACCCTCGTCGAACGCCGTGGAAGGCTCTGACCGTGCTCTTCCGTGTCGACCCCGCCTCCGCCGTCCCGCTCGGCGACCAGATCGCCGCCTGCGTCCGCGGCGCCCTCGCCGACGGCACCGCCGCGCCCGGCGAACGGCTCCCGGCCGCCCGGGAGCTCGCCGACTCCCTCGGCGTCAACGTCCACACCGTCCTCCGCGGCTACCAGCGGCTCCGCGAGGAGGGCCTCATCGAACTCCGGCGCGGCCGCGGCGCCACCGTCGTCCCCGGCGCCACCGCCCCCGACCGCGCGCGCCTGGTCACCCGGCTCCGCGAGGCCGCCGCCGAGGCACGCGGACAGGGCCTCACGGACGAGGAGTTCCTCGCCCTGGCCCGCACCGTCCTCGACTAGCCGCTCCGGAGACGACGCACGCTCAGGAGAGGACGCGGACCGGCGCGCCCGCCAGGTACGCCTCCACGTCCTCCACCGCCTGCCCGAAGTAGCGGCCGTAGTTCGCCTCGGAGACATAGCCGAGGTGGGGGAGGGCGAGCACGTTCGGGAGGGTGCGCAGCGGGTCGCCGGCCGGCAGCGGCTCCGTCTCGTACACGTCGAGTCCGGCCCCCGCGAACCACCGCTCGCGCAGCGCCCGCAGCAGCGCCGTCCCGTCCACCAGACCGGCCCGCGAGGTGTTCACCAGGTACGCCCCCGGCCGCATCGCCCGCAGCTCCGGTTCGCCGACGATGCCGCGGGTGCGGTCGGAGAGCACCAGGTGCAGCGAGACCACGTCGCTCGCCGCGAACAGTTCGGCCTTGTCCTTCGCGAGCCGTACGCCGTCCCCGTGCGCGGCGACCCGCTCCTCCGTCAGGTTCGGGCTCCAGGCGAGGACGTCCATGCCGAAGGCGCGGCCGACGGCGGCGACCCGGCCGCCGATCTTCCCCAGGCCGAGCAGGCCCAGCGTGCGGCCCGCCAGGTCGCCGCCGACGGTCGACTGCCAGGGCCCGCCCTCGCGCAGCGCCCGCGCCTCCGTGGTGACGTGCCGGACGAGCCCCAGGATCAGCGCCCAGGTCAGCTCGGCGGGCGGCTCGGAGCCGCTGGCCGTGCCGCAGACGGTGATGCCGCGCTCCCGGCAGGCGGCCAGGTCGATGGAGGCGTTGCGCATCCCCGAGGTGACGACCAGCCGCAGCCGCGGGAGCTGGTCGAGCAGGGCGGCGTCGAGCGGCGTCCGCTCGCGCATCACCACGAGGATCTCGCAGTCCCCGACGGCGGCGGCCAGCGCGTCGCGGTCCGTCAGGTGGTCGCGCAGCACCCGCATCTCCACCCGGCCGTGGAGCGGGCTCCAGTCGGCGGAGGCGAGGGCGGCGCCCTGGTAGTCGTCGAGCACGGCACAGATCGGCAGCGAAGTCATACCGGCATGATCGCCGACGGGTCCCCTCCCGCGTCACCCGTTCGGTCTTCTCCGGGGCGCAGGGCCGCGGCACCGCCCGCACAGTGGCCGCATGGGAGCACCAGGCGGCGGGACCGACGACGAACTCACCGTGCTGCGGGCCCGGGTGGCCGCGCTGGAGGCGACGGCCGCGCGGGGCGCGCCGCGGCGGGAGCACCACCGGCTGCGCTCGTTCTTCGCCGCGCTGCTGATCGTCGTCGGCTGCGTCCTGGTGCCGCTGGGCCTGGTCGCGGCCTGGACCTCGGACCTCCTCGGCGACACCGACCGCTATGTGCAGACGGTGGAGCCGCTGGCCTCGGACCCGGACGTGCAGGCGGCGGTCGCGAACCGGGTGACCGGCGCCGTGATGGAGCACATCGACCTGCCCGCGCTCCTCGAAGGTGTGGCCCCCGACCAGCGGCCGCTGGTGGAGAAGGCGCTCGGGAAGCTCGGCGGCTCGCTGGAGAGCGCGCTCTCCAGCTTCGTCCACGACCGGGCGCAGGACGTCGTCGCCTCCCCGGCCTTCCAGACGATCTGGACCGACGCGAACCGGGCGATCCACACCTCCCTCGACCGGGCCCTGACCGGCGACGAGGACGGGGCGGTGAAGATCGAGACGGACGCGGTCACGATCGACCTGGCGCCGGTCATCGAGCGGGTGAAGGAACGTCTCGTCGACTCGGGCCTCACGGTCGCCTCGAACATCCCCGAGGTCCACACCGACTTCACGGTCCTGCGGTCCGACGACATCGGGAAGGCGAAGACGGGCTTCGCGCTGCTGCAGACCCTGGGCGTGTGGCTGCCGGTGATCGCCGTGCTGTGCGTGGCCGGCGGGGTGCTGCTCGCGGTGCACCGGCGCCGGGCGCTGGTCGCGGGGGCCCTGGGCTTCGCGGTGGCGGCCGTCGTCCTCGGGATCGCCCTGACCGTCTTCCGTACGGTCTACCTCAACGCCCTGCCCTCCTCGGTCTCCCCGGCGGCCGCCGGGTCGGTCTACGACACCCTGATCCGCTTCCTGCGCACCTCGGTCCGGGTCTGCGCGGTCATCGGCGTCCTCGTCGCGCTGGTCGCCTGGCTGTCCGGGCCGAGCCGCCCGGCCGTCCTGGTGCGCGGCCTGTGGCACTCGGGCATCGCCGCCTCCCGCTCGACGGCGGACCGGGCGGGGATGCGGCTGGGCCCGGTCGGCCCGTTCGTACGCCGCTTCCACACCTGGATCGTGTGGATCCTGGTCGTGGCCGCCGCGCTCGCCTTCGTCCTCTGGTCGTACCCGACCGGCTGGGTCGTCGTCGGCCTGGCCCTGGCGCTCCTCTTCGCCCTGGCGGTGACGGACTTCCTCGCGGACCCCGCGGAACCCGAGGCTCCGGAGGAACCCGGGGACATCGGGCCGACGCACGGTCAGGATTCGAGAAGCGGGCCCGCGGCGCCCCCACTACCGTGATCGTCATGGACATCACCATCCACACCACCGTCCTCCCGCACGACGACCCGGACGCCTCCCTCGCCTTCTTCCGCGACGTCCTCGGCTTCGAGGTCCGCAGCGACGTCGGCCAGGGCAGGATGCGCTGGATCACCGTCGGCCCCGCGGGGCAGCCCGGCACCTCGATCCTGCTCGCCCCGCCGGCCGTCGACCCGGGCATCACGGAGGACGAGCGCCGCACCATCGCCGAGATGATGGCCAAGGGCACGTACGGCTGGATCCTGCTCGCCACCCCCGACCTCGACGCCGTCTTCGAGAAGGTCTCGGCCGGCGAAACCGAGGTCGTGCAGGAGCCGACCGAGCAGCCGTACGGGGTCCGCGACTGCGCCTTCCGCGACCCGGCCGGCAACCTGATCCGCATCCAGGAACTGCGCTGAATCCCAGGGGGGGAAACGACATGTGCCAGCCCGCATGGGCCGCGGCCCGCACGGAGGCGGTACGGCTCCAGGCGCTGAGGACGCTGCGCCGGGTCCGCGACCGCATCGACCGCGAGTACACCCGGCCGCTGGACGTCCCGGCCCTGGCCCGGACGGCGGGCCTGCCCGCCGGGACGCTGCACCGCGCCTTCACCCAGGCGTACGGCATGACCCCGCACGCCTTCGTCACCACGCTCCGCACCGCCCGGGGGAGAACGGCATGACCACCACGCCCGCGCCGAGAACCCGCGGGGAACGCCTCGCGGACACCCTGACCCGGCTGGAGACGGACGTGGACCTCTGGCTGGCCAGCCAGGGCCATCTGATCCCGCTCTCCTTCCTCTGGGACGGCGCCGCCGTCCTCGTCTCCACCCCGCGCGCCTCCCGCACCGGCCGCAACCTGCTGGCCGACGGGCGGGTCCGGCTCGCCCTCGGCCCCACCCGCGACGTCGTGATGATCGACGGCACCGCCGAGCCCGTCGACCTCGCCGACCTGCCCGCGGGCACCGGCGACGCCTTCGCCGCGAAGACCGGCTTCGACCCGCGCGAACTGACCGCGCCCTACCAGTACTTCCTGATCCGGCCGCGCCGGGTGCACGCCTGGCGCGAGGCCGACGAGCTCGACGGGCGCACCCTGATGCGCGACGGCGTCTGGCTCTCCTGAGCCGGCCGGTCAGTTTCGGAGAAGCACCGGGAGAACCCGGAACCTAGCCTGGAACCAGCACCGGGAAAGACCAGCCCACACAGCGAACGAGGGGAAACCGGCATGACCGCCAAGACCACCCAGACCAGCAAGTCCGCCAAGTCCTACGACGGCTTCACCGAGGACGAGCGGGAGGCGATGAAGGAGCGGGCGAAGGAGCTGAAGAGCGCCAAGGCCCGCGGCAAGGCCGCCGACGGGGAGGCCGACCTCCTCGCCAAGGTCGCCGAGATGACCGGCGAGGACCGGGTCCTCGCCGAGGGCATCCACGCCCTGGTCAAGAAGGTCGCCCCCGACCTGACCGCCAAGACCTGGTACGGCATGCCGGCCTACGCCCGGGACGGCAAGGTCGTCTTCTTCTTCCAGAGCGCCGCCAAGTTCAAGGCCCGCTACGCCACCCTCGGCTTCAACGACGCCGCGAGCCTCGACGACGGCGACATGTGGCCCACCGCCTTCGCCCTCACCACCCTCACCCCCGAGGTCGAGGCCCGCATCGAGGCGCTGATCAAGAAGGCGACGGCCTGACCGCTCACACCGCGGGCCGGCCGGCCCGCATGCCCTCCCGGTGGTCCGCGTACCGGGGCGTCCAGCCCAGCTCGCGGGTGGCCTTCGCGTGCGAGACGCGCAGCCGGGTGTCGAGCATCAGGCTGCCGAGGTAGGGGACGGCCAGGCGGAGCAGCCGGCCGGGGACCCGCAGCCGGGAGCCGCGGGCGGCGGCCAGCTCGCCCCAGGTGGAGGGGCGGTCGTCGACGATGTTGTACGCCTGGCCCGCGCCGCCCCGCTCCAGCGCGGCGACCGTCGCCCCGGCCGCGTCCTCGACGTGGATCCACGACATGGTGCCGCCGCCGCCCGCGGGCACGGGGAACGGGCGGCTGCCGGGCGTCGGGTCGAACCAGGTGCCCGGGCCGTAGAAGACGCCGTACCGCAGCGCCGTACCGGCCACGTGGTCCGCGGCGAAGAGCCGGCTCTCCGCCTCGACGAGGCCGGTGATCACGTGGTCGGCGACCGTGCCGTTCCGGACGCCGAACGGGTCCTCCTCGGTGACCGGCCGCGTGCCGTGGTCGCGGTAGCCGTACCCCAGGACCAGCGACTGGGTGACGAACCGGCCCGCGCCGAGCACGCCCGCCGCCTCCAGGAGGTGCGCGGTGCCGCGCTCCCGCAGCACGTTGCTCGGGTCGTCCGCGGTGAGCCGCAGCTTCGGCGAGCTGAGCGCGGTCAGCTGGTGGACGACCGCGTCGGCGGACAGCCCGTCCAGGGCCCGCAGCAGGCCCTCCCGGTCGAGCGCGTCCGCGCGGACGGGCGTCCCGCCCAGCGCCCGTACCGCCTCCGCCGAACCCTCGGAACGGGCCAGGGCCAGCACCTCGTGGCCGTTCCCGACCAGCGCCCGGGTCAGCGGACGGCCGATGGCGCCGGTCGCGCCGGCGAGCAGGATCCTCATGGTCAACCTCCAGGTGTCGTCACCAGAAGAGGTTGACCGCGGCCCCCGTACGTGACAGCCGGGGGCCCGCCGGAAGGGTGACGCCCGTCACGCCCCGTCCGCCGCCCGGTCGCGGGCGGACGCCGGGTCCAGGATGCCCGCCTGGGCGATGAGGTAGGCGAGCTGGGCGCGGCTGTTGCTGCCGAGGAGGTCCGACGCCTTCTTCATGTGCGCGGCGACCGTGCGGGGGCTCATGCCCAGCCGGCTGGCGATGGCCGCGTCCGTGTAGCCGTCGACCATGAGCCGCAGCACGTTCAGCCGGGTCGCCTCGGTGAGGAGCTCCGGGCGCTGGTGGTCCGACCGGTAGGTGACCGGCTCCGCGCGTTCCCAGGCGTGTTCTAAAACCGACGCCAGGTAGTGCACGATCCCGGGGTCCCGGATCATGACGGCGGACATGTGGCGGGCGCCCTGGTTGTCGGGGATGAAGGCCACCGAGCGGTCGTAGATGATCAGCCGCTCGAAGACCTCGTCGATGGTGCGCACCTCGACGCCGACCTCGGTGACGCGCCGGATGTAGTCGAGCGTGGGGCCGTGGGCCCGCACGGTGTGCTGGTACAGGGTGCGCTGGGCGACGCCGCGGTCGCGCGCCTCCAGGGCGCGGGGGAGCGCCTCGGCCAGGATCTCCGCGGGGCGTCCGCCGCCGGGGTGGGCGGTCAGGGACTCGGTCGTGCAGGACTGCGCGGCCTCCTCCAGGGCGGCGCTGATGACCGCGGGCCCGTGCAGCCGCTGGACGCTGACGGACGTCTCCCGGCGGGTGCTGCGGTAGACGCTCTCGACCTGCGACATCGCGGTCCGCATGGCGTTCAGGGCCTGCTGCTGCTCCATGATGGCCCGTTCGACGGGATGGGCCAGGGCCGCGGCGGCGACGTCCGGGGGCACGGGGACGAGGGTGTCCGGTGCGTCGGCGGCGGGCGCCAGCAGCCCCAGGGCCGCCAGGCACGAGGGCGGTTCCCCGTGGGCGGAGCCGGTCGTGAGCGCGGCCTCGTAGTAGGCGAGGCCCTCGGGGCAGACGCCGGTGTGGAGCGACGGAATGGTCGGGGTCCCGTCGCGCCCGCCTGGCGGTATGTCTGGATTGTCAGTCATGGAGCACATTGCTTCTCCCCCCTCATGTTTCTGCAACGCCTGATCCTGAAGCCTGTGATCGCTTCACGCAAGCTCCACCCCGGGGCATGCTCTTCATGAAGAAACCAGCGAGTCGCTGGTCGTCCGAAGACCGGGGGGAACCGGAAATGAAGACCAATGTTTTCCTGAACGCCATCAAGGCTTTCGTCGTCGCCGCTTTCGCCGTCGCCGCGACGACCGGCCTCTCCGCCGCCCAGGGGGACGCGGCCGGAGCCCACGCCGCCGCGCCGACCACGCAGACCGTGGCCACCGTGGCGGGCGACCAGGACGACCACGGCTGGGGCTGAGCGGTCGCCCCGCCCGCCGCGTCATCCGCCCGGGCCGACATCACCCTCCGCCGGAATCCCGGCGGAAATCCCACCGATCGGTAATACGCCGGCAGCACCGGCATGCCGATTTTCGTAAGGAGTCTCCATTATGACCACCGCCATTGCGGCGCCCAAGTGCCTCGTATGTGACACAGAATTCGAGGTGCAGGCCGACTGGGAAAAGGGCGAGATCACCGAATGCACCGCCTGCGGGCAGGAGCACGAGGTCCTGGAGAAGACCGGCGACCTGGTCCGTCTGGACCTCGCGCCGGAGGTCGAGGAGGACTGGGGCGAGTGAGCCAGGACGCAGAGGTCCTCGTCTCGGCGACCATGCTGAGGCCGGACGAGAAGCTCCTTCTCCAGGCCCTGCGGGCCGAGGGACTGAAGGCGGCTCCGCTGCTCCGGGAAGACCTCGCGGGGGTGGTGGCGGGCGACACGCGCCCGCCCGGCCTCGCCCTCATCAGGAACCTCTCCCACCAGGACGCCGTCAGCGTCTCCCGCCGGCTCGAACACAGCGGCATCGCCACCCTCAACCGCGCCGCCACCATCGAGACCTGCAACGACAAGGGCCTCCAGGCCCTCGCCTTCGCCCGGCACGGGATCCCGCACCCGCACACCCTCCACGCCTTCAGCTACGACCAGGTCCGCGAGACCGTCGCCCGGATGGGCCTGCCGACCGTCGTCAAGCCGGTCAGCGGCTCCTGGGGCCGCGGCGTCACCCGGATGGTCAACCCCGAGTGCGTCGACGCCTGGGTCGGCGGCCGCGAGTCCACCGACGCCGCCGGCAAGCTCTTCCCGGTCGTCGTCCAGCAGTACATCGACAAGCCCGGCCACGACCTGCGCGTGGTCGTCGTCGGCCGGACCCCGGTCGTCGCGATCCAGCGGGTCTCGCCCGACTTCCGCACCAACACGCACCTCGGCGCGGAGGTCCACCGCACCGAGATCACGCCGGAGATCGAGAAGCTCTGCGCCCAGGTCGTCGACGCCCTCGGCGACGGCTTCTACGGGGTCGACCTCGTCGAGGACCGGACCACCGGCGAACTGCTGGTGCTCGAAGTCAACGCCAACCCCGAATTCGCCCGCTCCTCCGCCCAGCACGGCGTCAACGTGGCCGGTCATCTCGCCGCCTACGTCACGGAGTTGCTCGGGCGCACCGCCGTCACGCCGACCGCCGCGTAACCGCCGCACGGCCGCGCACGTGGCGCCCCACCGCGCCACGTGACGCCCCGTCATGCCCGCGGCCCACCGTCACGCGAGACGGAGACACCGGAGAAGACCATGGAACTGTTCGACACCGCGACCGTGCTCACCCGCGTCCTCACCTCGGGCGTCGTCATGAGCATCGAGAAGAGCGACCGGGAGCTGCCCGGCCTGGAGCGCCTGCTCACCAAGCGCACCGGCCGCGCCAGGGCAGCCCTCTTCAACAGCCGGACCGGCGCCCTGCACGGCGCCCTCGCCGGCCGGGGCCTCGGCCACGGCGACACCGTGACCGTGCCCCACACCGACCGCGAGTCCCTCGCGTTCCTCGCCTGGCTCGGCCTCACGACCGAGACCACCGAAACCGGCGAGGCCACCGCGTACGACTACGTGGAACTCACCCAGGAGAACGCCGACCGGCTGCCCGAGCTCGCCGCCGCGTCCACCGCCCCCGTCCTGGTGGTGGACCTCACCGGCCTCGGCTTCGGCCCCGCCGCCGCCGTCCTCACCGACTCCGCCGACGTCTGGGCGCGCGCCGAGCGCCTGAAGATCTTCGGCGCCTACGACCTGCGGACCATGTGGACCCAGGAGGAGGCCGACGCGGACCTGGTGCCCGGCGTCCAGTTCAACTACCGGCTCAGCCCGCTGGTGGCCGCCTGCGCCCGGATGGCCCTCACCCACGCGGTCCGGCCGGCCGCCACTCTCGGAGCACACTCGTGATCACTGACTTCCCGGCAGCGCCGCTGCCCCTCCCGTCCGAGGCCGAGCTCGACACCGAGCTCGCCGCGCTGGGCGGCGACGCCCTCATCCCCAAGGCCCTGCGCCGCACCCTCTTCCCGGTCATCACCAAGGAGGACGTGTTCAACCTGATGCTGGCCCAGCGTCAGGACCCGGCGAAGGTCGTCGCCGACTTCGCCGACGCCTACCGCGACTACGTCGGCGCCCGGTACGCCCTGCCGACCGCGAGCGGCACCTCCAGCCTGCACATGGCGCTCGTCGGCGCCGGCGTGCGGCCCGGCGACGAGGTCATCGTCCCGGCGTTCACCTTCATCGCCACCGCCCAGGCGGTCGTCGCCGCGCACGCCGTCCCCGTCTTCGTGGACATCGACCCGGTCACGTACTGCATGGACCCGGAGGCCGCCGCCGCGGCCATCACCGACCGCACCCGCGCCCTCATGCCCGTCCACGTCCACGGCCTCCCGGCCGACGTGCCCGCCCTGCGGGCGCTCGCGGACCGGCACGGCATCGCCCTCGTCGAGGACGCCTCGCACGCCCACTCGGCGAAGATCGGCGACCGGGTCGCCGGCTCCTTCGGCGACGCCGCCGGCCAGAGCCTCATGGCCGACAAGAACTTCCCGCTCGGCGGCGAGGGCGGCATCGCCTTCTTCGCCACCGAGGAGGCGTACGACCGCGCCGCCGCCTACCTGGAGCGGCACGGCATCGACTACGGCATGTCCTGGGTCGCCGCCGCCTTCGGCAGCAGCCAGCTCAAGCGGCTCCCGTACTACGACCAGATCCGCGCCCGCAACGCCACGCTCCTCGGCGAGGCCCTGGACGGAACCGGCCTGTTCACCCCGCCGCACGTCCCGGCCGGCCACACCCACGCGTACAACATGTACCGGGTCACGCTGCACCCGGAGGCCGTCGGCCTCGACGACCTGCCCGTGCACGCCGTCAAGGAGGCCGTGCACGAGCTGCTCGTCGCCGAGGGCGTGCCCGCCCGCGAGTGGCAGAACACCCCCATCCCCTGCCACCTGCCGTTCCGGCACCGCGACGGCTTCGGCAACGGCTACCCGTTCACCCTCAACCCCGGCGCCGTGCGCGACCACCGCCCGGAGGACTTCCCGGTGACGCTCGGCATGCTCGACAGCACCCTGGTGCTCTGCCGCGAGCTGCGCTCCCCCGTCGAGTACGAGCGCGCCCTGCGGTACGCCGACGCCTTCCGCAAGGTGGCCCGGCGCCCCGACGCCATCCGCAAGCTCGTCGAGACCGGCGACTACCGCCGCCCGTACGAGAAGGCGGCCCGCCTTGGCTGACAACGACCAGAAGGTACGCGTCGCCGTCATCGGCGCCAGCGGCTACACCGGCGGCGAGGTCATCCGGCTGCTCCTGGAGCACCCCGGCGTCGAACTCGCCTTCCTCTCCGCCGAGCGGAACGCGGGCGCCACCCTCGGCTCCGTCCACCCCTGGCTGCGCAACCACCCGGCCGCGGCCGGCCTCAGGTTCCGGCCGCTGGCCGAACTGGAGGAGGTGGACATCGCGTTCGGCTGCCTCCCCACCGGAGCGCTGCCCGAGCGGCTGCCCCTCATCGCGGAGCGCGCCAAGCGGGTCCTCAACCTCGGCGGCGACTTCCGGCTGCGCGACCAGGCCGAGGTCGAGTCGTACTACCCGAAGACGGCGAAGAACCCGCCGTTCGAGGACTTCGCCTACTACGTACCGGAGTTGAGCACCGCCGTCCCGGAGAGCCGGTTCATCAGCCTGCCCGGCTGCATGGCCGTCACCACCATCTACGCGCTCTACCCGCTCTTCGCCGCCTCCCTGATCGACCACCGGGTCGTCGTCGACGCCAAGACCGGCTCCACCGGCGGCGGGCGGGGCAGCGGCGAGCCGCCGGCCGAGCGCAGCGGCAACTTCCGGGTGCACAAGCTGTACGGCCACCGGCACGCGCCGGAGATCAGCCAGGCCATCGCCGAGTTCACCGGCGCCACCATGGACCTGCGGTTCTCCACCCACAGCCTCGACGTGGCGCGCGGCATCATGGTCACCGCCTACACCGACCTGCTGCCCGGGGTGTCGCCGCTCGACGTCAAGCGGGCCTACGCCAAGGCGTACGTCGGCAAGCCGTTCGTGCGGGTCAGGACCGCGCCGAAGGCGCCGCAGGACTTCCCGATGCTGAAGGCCGTCGTCGGCTCCAACGTGGCCGAGGTCGCCATCGCCGTCCGCGACGGGCAGTGCGTCGCGGTCGCCGCGCTCGACAACCTCGTCAAGGGCGCCGCCGGCCAGGCCATCCAGGCCATGAACCTGATCTGCGGCTTCGACGAGACCGCGGGCCTGCCCACCACGGCGGTGTCGCCGTGACCAGGCCCCTGTACGTGATCAAGGCGGGCAGCGCCACCCTCGACCTCGGCACCGTCTACCAGGAGCTCGCGCTCCTGGTGGACCGCGGCGCCCGGGTGCTCCTGGTGGCCGGCGGCGCCACCGGCATCGAGCGGCACTACCGGTCCGCCGGCCGCCCGATGCCCCAGCTCCGCCTCGCCAACGGCGACGCCGTCCGCTACTGCCCGCCGGCCGAGATGCGGCACCTGGTCGACGCGTACGAGCAGGTCACCCTGCCCGCCGTCGAGCAGGGCCTGGCCGCGCACGGCCTGCGCGTCTTCACCTCGGTCGCGGCCCGCAACCGGCTCGTCAGCGGCCGCGCCAACCGGCCGCTGAAGGCGGTCAACGACGAGGGCCGGCCGGTGATCGTCCGCGACCACCGGGCCGGCGTCCCCTCGGACGTCGACACCGTCCGGCTGGCCGCGCTGCTCGACGCCTACGACGTGGTCTGCGTCTCCCCGCCGGTGCACGACGAGGCCGGCGGCGCCCCGCTGAACGTGGACGCCGACGTGCTCGCCGCCGCGCTCAGCAACGCCCTCGACGCCGACCACCTCCGCCTGGTCACCGGCAGCGCCGGACTCCTCACCGACCCCGAGGACCCCGCCTCCACCCTGCCCAACGCCTACCCCGGCGACGGCGCGCGGTACGCCGGCGGCAGGATGCGGCAGAAGGTCCGGGCCGCCGAGATGGCCCTCGCCGGCAGCGCCGACGTCGCCATCACCGGCCCGCACACCATGGCCGAACCGGAGAAGTGGACCCGCTTCTGGCGCACCCGCGAGCCCGGCGCCGACCTCGGGCTGCTCACCAAGGTCGTCTCGGTGCCCTCGGTCTCCGGCGACGAGGCCGAACTCGCCTCCTACCTGGCCGACTGGTGCCGGGAGCGGGGCATCGACGCCGAGGTCGACGCCGCCGGCAACCTGGTGGCGACCCGCGGCGACGGACCCCGCCGGATGCTGCTCCTCGGCCACCTCGACACGGTGCCGCACCGCTGGCCCGCCGAATGGCGCGGCGAGGAGCTGTGGGGCCGGGGCAGCGTGGACGCCAAGGGCAGCCTCGCCAACTTCCTGGAGGTCCTCGCCCACGCGGACATCCCCGAGGACGGGCAGCTGCGCGTCGTCGGCGCCGTCGAGGAGGAGGTGTCCTCCTCCAAGGGCGCCTTCCACGCCCGTGACCACTACCCCGCCGACGCCGTCGTCATCGGCGAGCCCAGCGGCTCCGAGACCCTGACGCTCGGCTACTTCGGCCTCTTCAAGCTCCGCGTCACCGCGTCGGTGCCCAGCGGCCACTCGGCCGGCCTGGACGCCGTCTCCGCGCCCGACCTGCTCACGGACGTCCTCGACGACATCCGGACGGCGGTGCTCAAGGAGGCGTCCGACGCGCTCAGCGCCGTCATCGACATCCGCTGCGAGACCGGCCGCGCCCGCCACCGGGCCGTCGGGATCCTCAACTTCCGGGTCCCGCCCTCGGCCGACCTGGAGGCGCTGCGCACCGCCGCCCTCGGCGCCGCCGCCGGCCGCGAGGGCGTCGAGGCCGAGATCCTGCGGGCCACCCCCGGCCACACGGGCGGCCGGGCGACCGCCCTCGTCAAGGTGTTCACCCGCGCCTTCGCCCAGGCCGGCATCCGGCCGCGGTTCGTCGTGAAGAAGGGCACCTCCGACATGAACACCCTGGCCACCACCTGGCGGGGCGTCCCCATGGTGGCGTACGGCCCCGGGGACTCGGCGCTCGACCACACCGACGAGGAGCGGATCGGCAGCATGGAGTACCGGACCGCCCGCTCGGTCCTCGCGGACGCCGTGAACCGCTGGTTCGCCCTCGGCGAGGGGAGCGCCCGATGACCGCCGTGCACGACGCCCCCGTGCGCACCGACTCCGCGGACGAGACCGTCGCCCTGCTCGCCGAGCGGGCCAGGGAGGCCCGGCGGCTCGTCGTCGACATGGCCGCCGGCCCGCGCGGCTGCCACCTCGGCGGCAGCCTCTCCGTCCTGGACGTCCTGATCGCCGCCCTGCACCGCGCCGCGCGCGGCGACGGCACCGAGGTGGTGCTCAGCAAGGGCCACGCCGCCGCCGGACTGTACGCCGCCCTGCACGTCAGCGGCGTCCTCCCGGAGAACCCGGCCCCGCTGTACGGCCTCGCCGGGCACCCCTACACCGGGCACCCCGGGCCGAAGGTCCCCGGCGTCCGCTTCCCCACCGGCAGCCTCGGCCACGGCGTCCCGTACGCGGCCGGCTGGGCCATGGCCCGCAGGCTCGGCGGCCTGGGCGGCCTCGGGATCGCCGTCGCCGGCGACGGCGAACTCCAGGAGGGCCTGGTCTGGGAGACCGTCCAGGTGGCCGCCGCCCAGCGGCTCGGCAACTTCGTCCTCGTCGTGGACCGCAACGGCGGCCAGAACGACGGGCTCGTCGCGGACATCTCCCCGCTGCCCCGGCTGGCCGAGCGGTTCGCCGCCTTCGGCTTCGACACGGTCACCGTCGACGGGCACGACCTCGCCGCCCTGACCGAGGTGTTCGCCGGCGACCGCACCGGCGCCGACCGGCCGCTCGCCGTCCTCGCCGACACCGTCAAGGGCAAGGGCGTCCGCGCCGTCGAGGGCAAGGCCGCCTCGCACTACGTGACGATCGACGCGGCCCGCGCCGCGCAGTGGAAGCGAGCCATCCGATGACCCCGACCACCCTCACGCCCCCGGCACCCGTGCTCAGCGGACGGGACGCCTACCGCGCCGAACTCACCGAGCTCGCCGCCCTCGACCCCCGTATCGTCTGCCTCGAAGCCGACCTCGGCGGCAAGAAGCACCCCTTCCAGCTGGCCCACCCGGACCGCTTCTTCAACCTCGGCATCGCCGAGGGCGCCATGATCGACATGGCGACCGGACTCGCCGCCGCCGGCTACCGCCCCTTCGTCTCCACCTTCGCGCCCTTCGCCGCGCTGCGCGCCGCCGAGAGCCTCAAGCTCACGCTGGGCTACCTGAAGGCCGGCGTCACCGTCGTCGCCCCGTACGCCGGGGTGTCCGGCGCCTGGTTCGGCACCACCCACCACTGCCTGGAGGACCTCGCGGTCCTGCGCAGCATCCCCGGCGTCGCCGTCGCCGCCCCGTACGGCGAGGCCGAGACCCGCGCGGTCGTCCGCGAGGCGGCCCTCACCGGCACCCCCACCTACATCCGGACCGGCCGCAACGCCGCCTACACCTCCCTCCCGGGCGGCACCGCGGACGGCGGCGTCCCGCCCGTCGTGTGGGACGCCCGGGGCGACGCCGACACGCCCTGCCTGGTCTCCGTCGGCGAGGAGGGCACCCGCCTGGCCCTGGCCGCGCGGGAGCGCCGCCCCGAGCTCGCCCACGCCCACCTGGTCCACCTCGACCATGCCAGGCTCGCCCGCTCCGCCGCCGAACTGGCCGGTCTCCACCGCCGGTTCGTGGTCGTCGAGGAGCACCGCGCCGAGGGCGGCGCCGCCGAGGCGCTGGCCCTGCTGCTGCCCGGCAGCGAGGTCGTCGGCGTCAACGCCGGCCACGACTGGCCCTACGAGGGCGGCGACCACCACGAGGTCCTCGCCCGGCTCGGCCTCGACACCGACGCCGTCCTCGCCGCCGCCTCCTGAACCCCGCGCCCGCCGCGCCGCGCCCCAACCACCCACGTCCGCAAGGAGTTCCGCCATGCACATCCTGATGATCGAGTGCAACCCGAACGGCATCCAGGGCATCGCCAACGCCCTGGAGCTGGGCCACGACGTCACGCTCGTCTCCGCCGACCCCGACTTCTACCTGGCCGCCTCGCCGCTCGCGAAGGACGCCTTCGCCCACCCCCGCTGCCAGGTCGTCAAGAGCGCCCAGGCGTTCTCCATCGACGAGCTGGAGCGGCTCGCCAAGGAGATCCACGCCGCCAACCCGGTGCACGGCGTCACCACCTACAGCGAGTACCACACGGTGCACACGGCCACCGTCGCCCGCTCCCTCGGCCTTCCCGGCATGAGCGTCGACGGCGCCCTCAACGCCCGGCACAAGCACCGCACCCGCCTCACCCTGGACGGCACCGGCGTCCGCCAGCCCCGCTTCGCGCACGTCGACGACCCGGCCAGGGTCGAGGCCGCCGTCCGCGAGGTCGGCTTCCCCTGCGTGGTCAAGCCGTCCGACGGCACCGCCAGCCTCCACGTCCTCCACCTCAAGGACGAGCAGGACCTGAAGGACTACCTCGCCGAGCTGGAGCGGGTCACCGACTACGGGCGCGGTGTCGTCCGCATCCCCGACATCCTCATCGAGGAGTTCGTCGAGGGCGAGCTGATCTCCGTCGAGTCCTGCGTGCTGGCCGGCGGCGAGGTCGTCAACCTGGGCCTCACCGACCGCCCGCTGAGCGGCTTCCCGCACTTCATCGAGATGGGCGCCACCTACTTCGAGGGCCACCCGCTCCAGGACGAGCTGTTCGCCATGACCACCCAGGTCCTCAACGAGCTGGGCGTCGACTTCGGCTTCATCCACACCGAGTTCCTCCTCGGCGCGGACGGCCCGGTGCTCTGCGAGGTCAACGGCCGGCTCATCGGCGGCATCGTGCCCACCCTGATGAAGATCTCCTCCGGCGTGGACGCCTACCTGGAGGTCATCCGGCAGGCCCTCGGCGAGCGCCCCGAGCTCCCCTTCCCCGGCGGCACCACGGCCGGCGGCCACTGGTTCGGCGCCCCCATCGCCGGCACCGTCGAGTCCATCGGCTTCGACGCCCTCGCCGACCTGCCCGGCTTCCACAGCGCCCAGGCGTACAAGAAGCCCGGCACCGCCGTCGACCGGCTCGCCAAGAGCAACTTCGACTGGATCGGCCACCTCATCTTCACCGGCGAGGGCCGCGAGCAGGTCAACGAGCGCTGCGAGGAGGCCCTGGGCCGGATCGAGCTGCGCATGGGCGTCGAGGTCGCCCGGTGACCACCGCTCCGATCCGGCAGGAGGCGGGGACCCTCACCGTGCGGGGGGTCGCGATCCCCGTCCTCGACGACGAGGCGCTGTTCGACGTGACGGCCGAGGACGGCGTGTTCACCGCCTTCACCCCGGCGGGCCGCCGCACCGGCTCGGAGCCCGAGCTGTGGCCCGGCTACACCGAGACCCACGCCCACGTCTCGCTCCCCGCCAACTGGGACGACTCGGTCGACGACCCGCGGATCGTCGCCCTCCAGTACCTGTACCACGGGGTCACCCACGTCGTGGACATGTTCGGCTTCCCGCTGGTGGACGACGCCTGGCGGGCCGGCCGGGAGGCGTCCCCGTGGCCGTACCCCGAGATCGTCCACTGCGGGTACGCGGTGACGGCGATGACCGACGCGGCCGGACGCAACGGCCACGGCGTGGAGTTCCCCGCCCCCGTCCACATGCTCGCGGTGGAGGCCGACCTGGAGCACGCGCTCCGGTCCAACGCCGAGCGCGGCGGCACCTTCCTGAAGGTCATGTTCACCGACGGCACGGAGCAGCCCGGCAGCCCGGTCCGCTTCTCCCGGCTCTCCGAGCGGGTGCTGCGGTTCACCGCCCGGATCGCCGCCGAGCGCGGGGTGACCGCGGTCGTCGACTGCAACACCCTGGAGGAGACCCTCTTCGCGTACGAGTGCGGCTTCCGGCTCTTCGCCCACACCGTGCGCGACCGGACCCTCGACGACGCCGACTGGAAGCAGCTGGACGGCGCCCGGTTCGTCTCCACGCTCGCCGGACTCCGTTCGATGATCATGACCCGGGAGGAGTTCCTCGCCGAGTACGGCCGGGAGGGCTTCCTCGACACCCAGGACCCCCACAACCTGGAGTTCGTCCGCACCGTCGAGCAGCCCTTCGGCATCGAGTACGGCTGCCAGGAGACCCGAACCGCGGCCCTCGCCGACATGCGCCGCAACGCCCTGGCGGCCCTGCGGCGCGGGGAGCTCCTCATCGGCACCGACTCCGGCAACCTCGGCGCCTACCACGGCTACTCGTTCCTCAGCGAGCTCGCCCTGCTCGCCGGGGACGACGAGGGGCTGACGGAGGAGCTGCGCCGGCAGGCCACCGTCACCGGCCGCCGCCACTTCGACGAGCTGAGCGGCGTCCGCGCCGCGGAGCAGCCGCTGCGGGCCGGGGCCGCCGCCACCTTCAACCTCCACACCGCCGGCGGCCCGCTGTCGGCGCTGCCCCTGGCCACCGTCGTGAACGGCGTGCCGATCGACCGGGCCGCCCTCGCCCGCACCATCGCCGAGCTCCGCTCGGCCCCCTCGAAAGGAAAGGCAAGCCTGTGACCAGCGAGCGCAGAAGCGCCCTCTTCGGGCTCAACGCGGGGATCTTCCTCGCCCACATCGGGAACTTCATCTGGTTCCCCATCCTGGTGGCCTCGCTCGGTGACAGCGACAGCGGCTTCTGGGCCGGCGTGGTCATGTGTATGACGTACGTCGGACGGCTGGCCGCGACCTTCTCCTACGAGGGCATCTCGGACCGGCTCGGCATCCGCGGCGCGGTGTTCGTCGGCACCGGCCTGGAGGCGGTCTCGCTGGGGCTGATGGGCTTCACCAGCGGCGTCGCCGTCTACAGCCTCCTCGCGCTGTTCATCGGCTTCGGCTCCGGCACCGCCTTCCCCGGCCTGAAGAACATCCTCGTGTCGTACCCGGAGGACGAGCGCGCCAAGGCGTTCTCGACCTTCCAGATGTCGGCGCAGGTCGGCCTGTTCGGCGGCGCGCTCGCCGGCGGTCTGCTCCTCGGCATGGACCTGCGCGTGGTGTTCACCGCGGTCTTCGTGCTCTTCCTCGGCTTCTGCCTGTCGGCCTCGCTGTTCATCCCCCGCGACGGCTTCCAGGCCGACGGGACCGCCGCCCCGCGGAAGGACGCCGGCGCCGAGCGGGCGCCGCTGTTCAGCCTGGCCGGGCTCAGGTCCGTCGAGGTCGGCGGCGCCACCCGCTACTTCCTGCTGTCGGCGGTGTTCTGGTTCCTCTCCCTCTGCTTCGTCGTCGGCATCCCGCTGCACATGGGGAAGTACGTGCCGCAGTGGGCGCCCTCCGCCCCGTTCTGGATCACCGGACTCAGCCTGCTCGTCCTCCAGTACCCGGTCTTCAAGCTGGCGATCAAGCACCTGCGCCCCGGTGTGGTCATGGGCATCGGCCTGACCGCCATGGCCCTCGCCTTCACCCTCTTCGGCTCCGGACCCGCCGCGCTGTGGGCCGTCGTCGCCGGCTGCTTCGTCGTCGTCTTCGGCGAGATCCTCTTCGTGCCCTCCTTCGACATGTGGGTCTCCCGCAAGGTCCCCGAGCAGCAGCTCGCCCGCGCCATGGGCGCCATGCACTTCTTCCGCAGCGCCGGGAACATGGCCGGCGCGCTGCTCGCCGGCGTGATGTTCGACGTGTCGGTCTCGGCCGACCTGCCGGGCGCGAACTGGTACGTGGCGGCCGCGGTGGCCGCGCTCTGCGCCGTCGTCTGCTTCGTCAGCCGCGACGAGGACCGCTCCGGCGACACCGAGGACACGGAGTCCCCGTCGGCCGAGCCGGTCACGGCGTAACCCCCGCTCCGGGCGGGCGAGAAGACGGACGAGAAGACGGACGAGAAAGGCGAGAAGGCGAGAGAGATGGCTGAGATCTGTGTCATCGGAGGCACCCGCTTCTTCGGGAAGCTGCTGGTGCGGCGGCTGATCGACGAGGGACACCGGGTCACCCTGGTCACCCGGGGCCGCACGGCCGACCCGTTCGGCCCGGCCGTGCGGCGGCTGACCGCCGACGTCGGCCGGCCGGGCGAGCTGGCCGCCGCGGTCGCCGGTGAGCGGTTCGACGCCGTGGTCCACCAGGCGTGCTACACCCCGGCCGCCGCCCTGGACGCCGCCACGGCCTTCGGCGGGCGCGCGGGCCGGTTCGTGCTCACCAGCAGCATGGAGGTGTACAACGCCGACACCTTCCGCCACCGGATCCCGGCGCCGCCCATGAGCGCCTTCGCCCGCGAGGACGAGCTCCGGCCGGAGGAGTACGCGTACGACACCGAACTGCCGTGGCACGACCTCGACTTCGTGGGCCGCAACTACGGCGAGGGCAAGCGGCAGGCCGAGGCGGCCCTGGTGCGGCACGCGGCGGTGCCCGTCACCGTCGCCCGCGTCGCCCATGTCCTCGCCGCCACCGACGACTTCACCGGACGGCTGCGGTTCCACCTCGACCGCGCCCGCGCCGGGGAGCCCGTCACGGCCCACGCCCGCCCGGGCCGTACGTCGCTGGTGCACGCCCCGGACGTCGCCGCGTTCCTCGCCCGGGCCGCGACCTCCGACCTCCCCGGCACCTTCAACATCACCTCCCCGGACACGGCGGACGTCTACGACGTGTGCGCCGCCGTGGAGCGGGCCACCGGGAAGGCCACCACCGTCGTGGAGAAGGACGACCCGGCCGGCGACCCGGCGCTCTCGCCCTACTCCTGCCCGGCCGACTTCGGCATGGACGCCGGACGGGCGCTCGCCCTCGGCGTCGACCTCGCCCCGGTGAGCCGCTGGCTGCCGGAGATCGTCCGGATCGCCGCCGCGGAGGAGACCGCCTGATGCCCGACCCGATGTCCGACCCGATGCCCGCCCTCATGTCCGACCCGACCGCCGCGGGGGAGACCGCCGTGTTCGACCTGATCGTCATCGTCCGCGTGCCCGACCCCGCCGACGCCGGGCCCGTGGCCGACGCGCTGCGCCGGATGCGGCCGCTGTGCCTCGCCGAGGACGGCTGCGTCTCCTGGGAGGCGTACCGCTCGGACGCGGACCCGCTCCGCTTCGTCCTCGTCGAGCGCTGGGCGAGCCGCGCCCACTGGGAGGCGCACGGCGAGGGAGCGGCCATCCGGCAGGTCTACCTCCCCGAGATCCTGCCGCGCGTCGAGCGCGAGGTCCACCCGAGCACCCCGCTGAGCAGCGCCCCCCTGGAATCCCCCACCACCGGAGAGAGCCCCGCGATGAACACCCGGCACACCCGGCCCCGTATCGCCGTCGTCGGCGGCCGTCCCGCCCCCGTCCACGGAGCCAGGGAACTCGGCATCGACGTCACCCTGGTCCACACCGAGGGACAGTTCGACCGCGCCGAGGCCGAGGCGCACTGCGTCTCTGTCCTGACCTGCGACATCACCGACACCGCCGCGCTCCTGGAGCTGCTGCGGCCGCTGCACGAGGCCCAGCCGTTCGACCGGATCCTCACCACCACCGAGCTGTCCGCCGTGCCGGTCGGCGAGGTCAACGAGAAGCTCGGTCTGCCCGGCACCCCGCCGGAGGTGTCCCGGATCATCCAGGACAAGGCCCTCACCCGGCAGGCCCTGGACCGGCACGGGCTGAGCCCGGTGCGCCACCGCCGGGTCCACAGCGCCGCCGAGGCGGTCGCCTTCCTGGAGGAGGTCGGCGACCGGATCGTGCTGAAGCCCGGCCAGGGCGCGGGCAGCCTGCACATCAACGTGGTCAGCGACGCGGAGGGCGCCGCCCGGGCCGTGCGCGAGATCGAGGAGTTCGGGTACGGCGGCGTCCTGGCCGAGGAGTACCTGGAGGGCCCGGTCGTCAGCGTCGAGGCGTTCTCCCACGAAGGCCGCCACGTGGTGCTCGGGGTCAGCGAGTACCGGGTGAACGAGCACTTCGTCGAGTGGGAGTGCAGCGTCCCCAGCGACGCGGCGCAGCCGGACCTGGCGGAGCTCCACCGGGTCACCGCGGGCGTGCTGGACGCGGTCGGCCTGACCGACGGCCCCTCGCACAGCGAGTTCGTCCTCACCCCGGCCGGGCCGCGCCTCCTGGAGACGCACAACCGGCTGTCGGGCGCCGGCATCCCCGAGATGGTGCACCGGGCCACGGGCTGGGACCCGGCCAGGCTGTTCATGACGGTGCCGCTGGGCATCGACCGGCTGCCCGAGACGGCGCCGGAGCCGAAGCGGGGCGCGGCGATCCGCTTCCTGGACGCGGCCCCGGGCCGGATCACGGCGATCACCGGCGCCGACGAGCTGCCCGTCCCCGTCCGCCGGGTCCCGGCCGGCGAACGCGCCCCGCACATGATCCCGTACCTCAAGGACTTCGCGGCGGACGACGCCGGAGCGGTGATCGGCAAGCACGTGGGCGACGAGGTGTCGGCGATGGACTCGCTGCTCTCCTCCGACCGCGGCTACGTCTTCGCCACCGCCCCCACCCGAGCGGAGGCCGTCCGGCGCTGCGAGGCCCTGGCGGACGGCATCACCTTCCACGTCGCACCGGCGTGACCGCGCCGCCGGACGCGGGCCCCGGGCCGCCGGCCCGGGGCCCGGCCGCGTCAGGCGTGGGCCGACGCGCGGGTGACGACCGGGCGCACGTGGGTGAGGAGCAGCTCCAGGAACCGCTCGGGCCGGCGGAACGCGGCGAAGTGGCTGCACTCCTCGATCAGCGCGAAGCCCTTCACCGGCGCCCGGACGTCGTCGAAGAAGCGGCGGGCGAGCTCCGGCGACGTGAGGACGTCCTTCTCGCCCTGGAAGACGAAGAAGGGGAGCGCGAAGTCCGTCCCGTCCGCCCAGTCGTCGTACCCCGCGGTGCCCTGGGCGACCGGCTCCGAGAGGCTCATGCCCCGGAGGAACAGGCGCAGTTCGCGCAGCGAGTGCCGCGGCGAGAGCCACAGCGAGCCCATGACGGTCCTCTTCATCGTGTCGAGGGTGAGCGGGTCGCTGGTGGCGAGGAGCTTGGCGTGCGTGGCCCGCTCGCGGGCGGTCCAGCGCCGCTCGTCGGGGTGGAGCGCCTCGACCGCCGCCAGCTCCCGGCGCTTCCCCGCCGCGCGCAGCCGGGCGAGCAGGGCGCGGTGCACGGAGTCGTCGCGGCCGGCGTCGTGGATGTTCTGGTCGGTGCCGACGTACGCGGAGTAGCGCTCGGGGAACGCGCGGGCGAGCCGCAGGCCGAGGGCGCTGCCGTACGAGTGGCCGAGCAGGACGACCTTGTCGACGCCCAGGCGGGCGCGGACGTGGTCGGTGACCTCGACGGCGTCCGCGTACAGCCGCTCGAAGCTCAACTCGCCTGTTCCTTCGGGGCCGTTGCGCCCCAGGGTCTTGAGGGTGCCGCGCATGTCCCAGCGGACGACCGTGAAGTGCCGCTCCCAGGACCGGGTGCGGGCCCCGAAGATCGCGGTCGAGGCGCCGGGGCCGCCGTGCAGCTCCAGGAGGACCGGGTTGGTCCGGTCCTCGCCGCGGACCGAGATCCACTGCTCGATGCCGCCGATGCGGACGAAGCCCTGCTCGTCGACGCCGTTCGGGGTGGTGATCGCCATGCGGGAGGCGTTGCGGGCCCGCCCGAGGGCGCGGTGGCCGAGGAGGAGGGCCGCGGGCGCGGCGAGCAGGGCGGCGGCGGAGGTGGCGGCGACGGCGGCGATCACGACGGCTCCCAGAAACTGTATATGGCGTAAGCAGTGACGGCTTTACGCTATAAACAGTTCCGGAGGGCTGTCAACGGGAATCGGTGGAGGAGGCGGCATGGCCGCGAGGAAGCCCAGGAAGCAGACCGGCGCGCAGGCGGGCTTCGCGCTGCTCTGGGGCGAGGAGGAGCCGCCGGCCAGGGGCCCGAAGCCCTCGCTCACCGCGACCGGGATCGCGGAGGCGGCCGTCGCGATCGCCGACGCGGAAGGGCTGGACGCGGTCTCGCTGGCCCGGGTCGCCCAGGAGTTCGACGTCACCGCGATGGCCCTCTACCGGTACGTCCCCGGCAAGACGGAACTCGTCGACCTGATGGTCGACCTCGCGATCGGCCCCCCGCCCGCGCTCGGCGACCTCCCGGCCGGCTGGCGCCCCCGGCTGACCGCGTGGGCCCGCCAGTGCCTGGCGCTGTACCGCCGCCACCCCTGGATCCTCACGGCCACCGGCATGCGCCGCCGGATCATGGGCCCGCGCCAACTCGACTGGCTGGAGGCCGCCTTGGCCGCCCTGGACGGCACCGGCCTGTCAACCGCCCAGCGCCACGACACCTTTCTGCTCCTCGTCGGCCACGTCCGCGCGGTGGCCCAGCAGGACGTCGACCACGACGCCGCGGAGAGCGAGGAGTGGGCGCGGCTCACGGCCCAGGCCCTGGCCCGCCACGAGCACCGCTACCCCGCCCTGGCCGAGGCGGTCGCGACCGGCGCCTTCGCCCCCCGGGAGGCCGACCCCCTCGACTTCGGCCTGGAGCGCATCCTCGACGGCGTGGCGGCCCTGATGGACCGGTGAGCGCCGACGCGCACCGAAGTGGCCCGGTCAGGGCGGCACTTGGTGACTACGGTAGGCGCCATGACCACATCACCCACCCCCCTCGCCCCGGCCGAGGCGCCGCTGCGCCAGGCCCGTAACTCCGCCGCCTTCTGGGCCGCGACCGGGCGGGCCCGGGGGCACGAGGTGATCCGGCGCCGCGGCTTCCTCGCCGTCGACGGCGACGAGCGCGCCGGCCTGCGGATCCTGATCCAGGAACCGGACCTCGACCCGGACGAACGGGCCGAACTGTCCGCGCTGGCGGGCCGGGCCGCCGGCCCGGTGCGGGCCGAGGACCCCTTCAGCGCGACCGACCTCGGCCACCTCGGGCTGCGCCACTGGCAGATGCCGGTCATGCTGCGCCCGCCGGCGCCCGCCGGCGAACCGGTCCCGGACGTGATCCGGGTGCAGCGCCCCGAGGACCTCCGGGCGGCCGAGCGGATCGTGATCGAGGGCTTCGAACTCACCGACTTCGAACCCCACCGCGCCGGCGAGCTCTTCCCGCCGGCGCTGATCGAGCAGCCGGGCGTGGACGTCTTCGTCGCCCTGCGCGACGGCGCCCCCGCGGGCGCCGGCGTCAGCGTCGTGGACGACGGCGTCGCGAGCCACTACTGGATCGCCACCTCGCCGTCCTTCCGCTCGCGCGGCGTGGGCCGCGCCGTCATGCTCGGATCCCTCGCCCACCTGCCGGACCTCCCGGCCACCCTCACCGCTTCGCGGCTCGGCAGGCCCCTGTACGAGTCCCTGGGCTACACCGCCGCCGCCCCGTCCACCTGGTGGGCCCCGCGGTGACACCCCGCGGGCCTCAGTGGGCCGGGCGGGCCAGCGGGGGCAGCGAACGGACCAGGGCCAGCGTGCTCAGGGCGAACATCACCACACCCAGCGGGACATGGACCGAGGGCACGTGCGCGATCCCCAGCGCCACCTGCGCCGAGGCGAGGACGAGCAGACCCGTCGAGAACAGGACGGGGCGGGGGGACCCGCCGCCCCGCCGCCAGGCCAGGACCGTGGCGAGCACGTACAGCATGGCGGCCGCGTACATCACCTTCGATCCGATGTCGTGCACCAGATAGGCCTGCGACGAGTTCAGCAGCAGGCCCGCCGTGACCGCCTGGAAGAAGAGGGTCAGCGTCTGGAAGGCGGCCGCGCCCCGGAGAAAGGCGCCGCCGGTCGTCCCGGCGGCCTTCGTCGGTCTGGTCATGATGGGGTCCCCTCGTGTGATGGGCGGTGCGCGGTTCGGCGTCGTGCAGGTCGTCAGCGCAGGGCTTCGACCCCAAGACACCGCCCACCCGCCCCCTGTGACACCCTGTGACGCAGCTCACGCCCCCGCCC
>NZ_JOGX01000048.1 GCF_000719555.1 Streptomyces sp. NRRL F-5727 | reverse complement strand
GTGGCGGTGACGTTGAAGGAGGCGCCGCTGGTGGCGGGGAGGGCGGGCACGAGGGCCGCGCACAGGGCGGCGGCGAGCGCCACGGCCGTTCTCTTGGGTATCACGGGGTGCTCCCTGGAGGTACGGGAAGAGGGGGCCGCCCCGGTCGGGGCGGCCCTGCGGAGGGAGGAGGCTCGGCTCGGCTCAGGCAGCTCGGCTCAGCTGCGGAAGGTGTCGTTCAGGACGACCTGGCCGGAGGCGGGGACGGTCGCGGTGCGGTTGGCGCCGGACTCCCAGGTGACGTTCCCGGCCGCGTCCTTGCGGATGTACTTGTACTCGAAGGCCGTTCCGGCGGGCAGGTTCACGGCCAGCTTCCACACGGGGTAGGTGGCCGGGTCGAGCTTGAGGGCGGCGGCGGGGGCCCAGTTGCCGAGCTCGGCGCGGTTGCCGACGACGTAGATGTTCTGGCCGGTCACCGTGGTGGCGGTGACGTTGAAGGAGGCGCCGCTGGTGGCGGGGGGCGTGGTCGGCGCGGTGGTGGGGGTGGTGCCGCCGCCGCAGCTCATGGCCCCGGTGTGCAGGGCGAGGGCGGTGTTGGCGCCGAGGGTGGCGGTGAACTGGCCGGAGGCGTTGACCGTCACGGCGGTGTTCGACTGCACGTCGCAGTAGGTGCCGGCCGGGAGGGAGGTCTGGAAGGTGCGGGAGAGGGCGGAGGACTCGTGGTTGATCGCCACGTACGCCTTGGAGCCGCGGCCGAACGCGATGGCGTTGTTGCCGTTGTCCCACCAGTTCGAGACGGCCTCGCCGCGGGCGGTGTTGCGGAAGGCGACCATGGAGGAGATCTCGCGCCAGGCGTGCTGGCACTTCCAGCCGTCGGCGTAGCAGGCGTTCACCCGGCCGCCGTTCGGCGGGCCGGCGTCCTTGTCGGTCCACTCGTAGCCGGAGTGGACGTCCGGGGAGCCGTAGGGCCAGGCGAGCATGAAGACGGAGGCGAGGGTGTAGTTCGCGCCGTCCTTGTAGCTGAGGGTGTCGCCGCCGCGCTCGGTGTCGTGGTTGTCGACGAAGACGCCGGACTGGCCGGAGGGCATGTAGCCCCACGCCTCGCCGAAGTTCTTCAGGTAGGCGAGCTTCTCGTTCTGGAGGACCCGCTTGAGGTCGCGGGCGTAGCGGAACTCCTGGACGTCGCCGCTGCCGAGGTACTCGCTCGGGGAGACGGCCTCGCCGGCGCCGTGGATGGCCTCCAGCTTCCAGTAGGCGTTCGGGTTGGTCAGCTTGGCCTTGACGGCGGCGAGGTCGGCGGCCGGCATGTGCTTGGCGGCGTCGACGCGGAAGCCGTCGACGCCCAGCGACAGGAGGTCGTTGAGGTAGCCGGCTATCTTCCCGCGGACGTACTCCTCGCCGGTGTCGAGGTCGGGGAGCTGGACCAGTTCGCAGTTCTGGACGTTCGCCCGGTCCTGGTAGTTGGAGATCGCGGACCGGCAGTCGTCCATGTCGGAGCCGGAGTAGAGGCCCGGGTAGTCGTACTTGGAGAACGGGGTCCCGCCCGTTCCGGTGCCGGAGCCGTTCGCCATGTGGTTGATGACGGAGTCCGCGACCACCTTCACACCGGCCGCGTGGCAGGTGTCGATCATGTTCTTGAAGGCGGTGCGGTCCCCGAGCCGGCCGGCGATCTTGTAGCTGACGGGCTGGTACGAGGTCCACCACTGGCCGCCCTGGAGGTGCTCCTGGGGCGGGGAGACCTGCACGTAGCCGTAGCCGGCCGGGCCCAGGCGGTCGGTGCACTCCCGGGCCACCGAGGCGAAGTTCCACTCGAACATCACCGCGGTGACGTCCTTCGTCCCCGGCGGGGTGGCCTGGGCCGGGGCGTTCACCGTGACGGCCGCAGCGGCTCCCGCCACGAGGGCGAGTGCAGCGGCCACGGTCTTTCTTGCCATGCTTCCTCCTGTACGACGTCCCTGTCGCGTGCGAGAGCTGTTCGCAAGAAGTTGCCGAAACTCTCAGCAACTGTTTTCAGCCGCGACCGTAGGGGCGTACAGGCGTGCGGTCAAGACTTCCGGCACGCCCTTCGCAAGGGATTACGCAAGGCGTTGCGGCGGCTGCGCGGTGGACCCGCGCACGACGAGCTCCGGCTGGAAGACGAACTCCGTGCGCTGCACGGGGCTGCCCTCGATCTCCTCCAGGAGCGCGCCGACGGCCGCCGTCGCCATGGCCTGCACGGGCTGGCGCACGGTGGTCAGCGGCGGGTCGGTGAAGGCGATCAGCGGGGAGTCGTCGAAGCCGACGACGGAGACGTCCCCGGGCACGTCGAGGCCGCGGGCGCGGGCCGCCCGGACGACGCCGAGCGCCATCAGGTCGGAGCCGCAGACGATGCCCGTACAGCCCTGGTCGAGCAGGATCTCGGCGGCCGCGTGCCCGCCCTCGACGCCGAACAGGGTGGGCCGCACGAAGCGTTCGGCGTCCGCCCGCTCGATGCCCAGCATCTCGTACAGCTCGGCGGCGAAGCCCTCCGCCTTGCGGCGCGAGGGCACGTACCGGGTGGGGCCGGTGGCGAGGCCGATCCGCTCGTGCCCGAGCTCGGCCAGGTGCCGCACGGCCATCCGGGCCGCGGCCCGGTCGTCCGGGGAGACGAAGGTGGCGTCGATCCGCTCGTGGTAGCCGTTGATGAGGACGTACGGCACCCCCCGCTCGGTCAGCCGGGCGTACCGCGCCGGGTCGGCGGAGGCGTCCGCGTGCAGCCCGGAGAGGAAGACGATGCCGGCCACCCCGCGCTCGACCAGCTGGTCGACCAGCTCGTCCTCGGTGGCGCCGCCGGGCATCTGGGTGCAGAGCACGGGCGTGTAGCCGTGCCCGGCCAGGACCTGTTCGACGACCTGCGCGAAGGCCGGGAAGATCGGGTTGGTCAGCTCGGGCACCACGAGCCCGACCAGACCCGCGCTGCGGCGCCGGAGCCGCACCGGGCGCTCGTAGCCGAGCACGTCGAGCGCGGCGAGCACCTTGTGCCGGGTCGCGCCGGCCACCCCCGCCTTGCCGTTGAGGACGCGGCTGACGGTGGCCTCGCTGACTCCGGACTGGGCCGCGATGTCCGCGAGCCGCGGGGCGCCGTTGCCGGTGCCCCGCGGCGGGGGGATCGTCACACCGCCCACCAGACGGTGGTGTCGGCGGGGATCTCCGCGGTGTCCTCGCCATCGGCGGAGACGACGCGGACCTCGTCGTTGCCGAGCAGATACCGGCCGGGCAGCGGGACGGTGATGGCCCGGCCGGTGGTGTTGGCGGTGCAGACGAAGCCGTCGCGGCGGAAGGAGAGCACACCCTCGGGTGCCTCCAGCCACTCCACGGCCTCGCCCGCACCGAGTTCGGGGCGCTCGCGCCGTACGGCGAGCGCGCTGCGGTACAGCTCCAGGGTGGAACCGGGGTCGCCGGTCTGCGCCTCGACGCTCAGCCCGCCCCAGGCGGCCGGCTGCGGCAGCCAGGAGCCGCCGTCGCCGAAGCCGTACGAGGAGCCCTCGACGGTCCACGGGATCGGCACCCGGCAGCCGTCGCGGTAGCCGTCCTGGCCGCTGGCCCGCCAGAAGGACGGGTCCTGGCGGACCTCGTCGGGCAGGTCGGTGACGTCCGGGAGGCCGAGCTCCTCGCCCTGGTAGACGTACGCGGAGCCGGGCAGCGCCAGCATCAGCAGGGTCGCGGCGCGGGCCCGGCGCAGACCGAGTTCGCGGTCGCCGGGGGTGCGCAGCTGGGTGCCGAGGCCCGCCGGGTTGGCGAAGCGGGTGGCGTGCCGGGTGACGTCGTGGTTGGAGAGCACCCAGGTGGTGGGGGCGCCGACGGTGCGCATCGCCTCCAGCGAGGCGTCGATCACGGTGCGCAGTTCCGCCGCGTCCCAGTGGGTGCCCAGGTACTGGAAGTTGAACGCCTGGTGCATCTCGTCGGCGCGCACGTAGTTGGCGGTGCGGTCGACGGTCGGGGTCCACGCCTCGGCGACGAGGACGCGCTCGCCGTCGTACTCGGCGAGGATCTGGCGCCAGGAGCGGTAGATCTCGTGCACGCCGTCCTGGTCGAAGAAGGGCATGACGTCGTTGCCGAGCAGCTTCAGCTGGTCGTGGGCGCCGATGTCGGGCAGGCCGGCGGCCTTGACCAGGCCGTGGGCGACGTCGACGCGGAAGCCGTCGACGCCCATGTCGAGCCAGAAGCGCAGGATCGAGCGGAACTCGTCGCGGACGGCGGGGTGTTCCCAGTTGAAGTCGGGCTGCTCGGGCGCGAAGAGGTGCAGGTACCACTCGCCGTCCTCCACCCGGGTCCAGGCGGGGCCGCCGAAGATGGACTCCCAGTCGTTGGGCGGGAGTTCGCCGTTCTCGCCCTTGCCGGGACGGAAGTGGTAGCGCTCGCGGAGCGGGGAGCCGGGGCCCTCGCGCAGGGCGCGCTGGAACCACTCGTGCTGGTCGGAGGAGTGGTTCGGGACCAGGTCGACGATGATGCGCAGGCCCAGGTCGTGGGCCTCGCGGATCAGGGCGTCGGCGTCGAGCAGCGAGCCGAACATCGGGTCGATGGCCCGGTAGTCGGCGACGTCGTACCCGGCGTCGGCCTGCGGGGAGGCGTAGAAGGGGGAGAGCCAGACGGCGTCGACGCCGAGCTCCTTGAGGTACGGGAGCCGGCTGCGGATGCCCACCAGGTCGCCCATGCCGTCGCCGTTGCCGTCGGCGAAGCTGCGCGGGTAGACCTGGTAGATCACCGCTTCTCTCCACCAGCCCGTGTCGGTGCCGGTGGTGGAGGCGGCGGCGGGGGCGGCGAGATGCTGGGTCATGTCTTCCCTGGGAGGTAAGGAGGGGCGTACGGGTTCGGTGCTCAGGGCCGTCAGCCCTTGACGGCACCGGCGGACATGCCGGTGACGAGGTGGCGCTGGGCGAAGAGGAACACCAGGGCCGCGGGGATGGCGATGAGGACGGAGGCCGCCGTCATCGGGCCCCACTGGGCCCCGTACTGGTTGACGAACTTCTGCAGACCGCCGGCGAGCGTCAGGTTCTCGTCGCCGACCATGAAGGCGGAGGCGTAGGCGACCTCGCCCCAGGCGGTGATGAAGGAGTAGAAGGCGGTCACGGCGATGCCCGGCTTGGCGAGCGGCAGGATCAGCCGCCAGAAGGTGCCGAAGGGGGTGAGCCCGTCGACGTATCCCGACTCGTCGATCTCGCGCGGGATGCCGTCGAAGAAGCCCTTCATCATCCAGGCGCAGAACGGGACGGCGATGGTCAGGTAGGTGATGACCAGGCCGGCCGGCTCGTTGAGCAGGCCCATCGACGACATGATGTTGTAGATCGGCACGATGAGGACGGCGACCGGGAACATCTGGGTGACGAGCAGGGTCCACATGATTCCGCGCTTGCCGGGGAAGCGGAAGCGGCTGACCGCGTAGCCGGTGGTGGCGGAGATGAAGACGCCGACGACGGTGGTGAGCGCGGCGACGAGGAGCGAGTTGCCGAACCAGGTGAGGAACGGGGTGTCCCGCAGCAGGTTCGTGTAGTTCTCGAACGTCGTCTCCTTGAAGAAGTCCGTGGTGCTCGCGTACTTCGCCGGCTTGAGCGAGGTCAGCAGGACCCAGAGCACCGGGAAGACGGCGATCACGGAGGCGACGATCAGGGTGAGGTGCAGCGCCGCGGAGGAGAGCGGCGAGCGGCGGCCGCGGACCGGGGCGTTCATGGTCCGGGCGGTGGGGGTCGTGGCGGTCACCAGACTTCTCCCTGCTTGCGGAGGACACGCCGGTAGAACGCGGCGAAGATCATCAGGATCACCAGGATCAGGACGCCCCAGGTGGACGACTGGGCGAAGTCGCGCGGGCTGATCTCGAAGGAGAACTTGTACGCCTGGGTGACGAGGATCTGCGTCGCCTCGCCCGGTCCGCCCCGGGTGAGCAGGAAGATCACCGGGAACATGTTGAAGGTCCAGATGGTGGAGAGGAGGACCACCGTCGTGGAGACGGACCGCAGCCCCGGCATGGTGATGTGCCGGAAGCGCTGCCAGGCGTTGGCGCCGTCCATCTCGGCGGCCTCGTAGAGCTCGCCGGGGATGGACTGGAGCCCGCCGAGGAGGGCCACCATCATGAACGGGACGCCGAGCCAGACGTTGACCGCGATGACGGAGACCTTGGCGATCAGCGGGTCGTTCAGCCACGGGACGGCGTCGAGGCCGACGCCGGAGAGGATCTGGTTGAGCATGCCGCGACGCTCGTCGTAGAGGAAGCGCCAGGCGAAGACCGAGACGAAGCCGGGGACCGCCCAGGGCAGGATCAGCATCATCCGGTAGAAGGAGCGGCCGGCGATCTTCCGGTTGAGGATGTTCGCCAGGGCCAGACCGAGGGCGAACGTGATCGCCACGCAGGAGACGGTCCAGACGACCGTCCAGCCCAGGGTGGCGAGGAACTGGCTGCCGGTGATCGCGTCGACGTAGTTGTCGAGGCCGACGAACTCGTAGGTGGCCGGGATCTCGTTGACGCCGATGCTGCGCGCGACGTTGCGCTCGTTGGCGTCGGTCAGCGACAGGTAGATGCCGCGACCCAGGGGGTAACCGATGATCACGGCGATCACGATCACCACGGGCGCGACCATCGCCCAGGCGTACCAGTGGGTGGCGAGGGAGCGCTTCGGTGCCCGCCGCTTCGGTCCAGTCCCGCGGCTCCGGCCGCGGGCGACGTGGTCGCCCGCGGCCTTCGCCACCGACTGGCTGGGAGTGTCCACAGCCATCAGCCGGTCAGCCTTCCTCTTACTTCCAGTCCTTCAGGAGCTTGCGGTAGCCGTCGCCGACCGTCTTCGCACCCTTCTCCGGGGTGGTCTGGCCGGTCAGGACCTTGGTGTACTCGGTGACCAGCGGCGCGAAGAGGCTGCCGCCCTCCGGGATCCAGGGGCGCTCGACGGCCTTCTCGACGGCCGGCTTGAAGAAGCCGACCTTCTCGTTGCCCGCGACCTCCGACTGCAGGTAGACGGACTGGCGGGTCGGGAGGAGGCTCAGCTCCTTGGTGACCTGGGCCTGGGACTCGGCCGAGGACATGTACTCGGCGAAGGCGTAGGAGGCGTCCAGGTTCTTGGAGCCGGCGTAGACGGCGAGGTTGTGGCCGCCCTGCGGGGCGCCCTGGCCGGCGGAACCGGCCGGGACCGGGGCGATGCCGAGGTTCGCCTTGTCGGCGAACTCCTTGCCGGCGTACGTGTCGGCCAGCGCCCACGGGCCGTTGATCATCATCGCGACCTTGCCGTCCTTGAAGGCGGCCTGCATGTTGTCCCAGCCGTTGGTCGCGTCGGTGATCGCGGCCTTCGAGTCGACGAGGTCCTTGACCGTCTTGAACGCCTTGACGCCGGCCTCGTTGTCGATGGTGATCGTCTTGTTCTCGGCGTCGACCATGTTGCCGCCCTCGCCGTACAGGAACGAGAGGAACCAGTACGCGTCGTCGCCGCGGAGGTACAGGCCGGTCTTGCCGGTCTTCTCCTTGATCTTGGCGGCGACGGTCTTCAGCTCGGCGATGTTCTTCGGAGCCTCGACGCCCGCCTCCTTGAAGATCTTCTTGTTGTAGAAGAGCCCCATGGAGTCGATGACCTGCGGGACGGCGTAGGTCTTGCCGTTGTACTTGGTGGAGGCGGCGGCCTGGGCCAGGAAGTCGTCCTGGTTCTTCAGCGCGGGGGTGCCGTCCAGCGGGGCGAGGTAGCCGAGGTCGGCGAACTCGGGGGTCCAGGCGACCTCGGAGCGGATCACGTCGGGGGCACCGGAGCCGGACTGCGCGGCGTTCTTGAACTTGTTCTGCGCCTCACCGAAGGGCACGTTCACGTACTTGACCGTGACCTTCGGGTGCTTCTTGGTGAAACCCTCGGCGAGCTTCTTGAAGACCTTGTCCTCGGAGCCGACCGTGGAGGTGTCCCACCAGGTCACGGTGCCGGAGAGCTCGCCCGAGCTCTTCGAGCCGCCGGTGGAACCGCTGTCGCTCCCGCCGCACGCCGCCAGGGTGACGCCCAGGGCCGCGACCAGCGCGGTGGCCGCTATGCCACGCCGCATGTGAACTCCTTCAACATGATCCCGGGGAGACGAGGGGCTGGAACCTTCCTCATTGCGACCGCTCCCTCGCGGCGCTCCGGGTTGCCAGGAACGTAACAGGGATGAAAACGAGCCGAAAGACCTTGCGTGAAATTTCTGCAAGGAACGGGGATCGTTACATCCACGTGTCCCGAAGGTTGCCGTCGGGCCGCTTGACAGCGGCCCGGAGGGGCTCCTTCCGCCCCTTCGTCCGATATCTGCCGCGTGAGGGAACCTTCCGCCAGGATCGGAACGGTCTGTTCCGCCTCAACCACCCCGCGTATCGCACCGCAAGAACTGCAAGACCTTGCGAGCGGCCTTGCATCCGGTGGCCACCGCCGGACCGGTGGGCAATACGCGCTGTGACCGGTACAGTCCACTGTCATGACCGCGCGGCTCGCCGACATCGCAGCCCAGGCGGGGGTCAGTGAAGCCACAGTCAGCCGCGTGCTCAACGGCAAGCCCGGTGTGGCCACGGCCACCCGTGAATCCGTCCTTGCCGCCCTCGACGTGCTCGGCTACGAGCGACCGGTACGGCTGCGCCAGCGCAGCGCCGGCCTGGTCGGGCTGATCACCCCCGAACTGGACAACCCCATCTTCCCGGCGCTCGCGCAGGTCATCGGGCAGGCCCTGACCCGCCAGGGCTACACCCCGGTGCTCGCCACCCAGACCCCCGGCGGGTCCACCGAGGACGAGCTCACCGACATGCTGGTGGAGCGCGGGGTCTCCGGCATCATCTTCGTCTCCGGTCTGCACGCCGACACCACGGCGGACACCTCCCGCTACGACCAGCTGCGCGGCAAGGGCGTCCCCTACGTCCTCATCAACGGCTTCTCCCCCAAGGTGCAGGCGCCCTTCGTCTCCCCCGACGACCGGGCCGCGATGCAGCTGGCGGTCACCCACCTCGCCGCCCTCGGCCACACCCGGATCGGGCTGGCCGTCGGACCGAAGCGGTTCGTGCCGGTGCTCCGCAAGATCGAGGGCTTCCAGAAGGGGATGCGGGACCGCCTCGGTCTCACCCCGGAGGAGTCCGAGGAGCTGATCCAGCACTCCCTCTACACCCTGGAGGGCGGCCAGGCGGCGGCGTCCGCCCTGATCTCCCGGGGCTGCACGGCGATCGTCTGCGCCTCGGACATGATGGCGCTCGGCGCGATCCGGGCGGCCCGGCAGCAGGGCCTCGACGTGCCCAGGGACGTCTCCGTCGTCGGCTTCGACGACTCGCCCCTCATAGCCTTCACCGATCCGCCGCTCACCACCATCCGGCAGCCCGTGCAGGCGATGGGGCAGGCGGCGGTCCGCGCCCTCCTGGAGGAGGTCGGCGGCACCCCGGCCCCGCACTCGGAGTTCGTCTTCATGCCGGAGCTGGTGGTCCGCGGCTCCACGGCCTCGGCGCCGTCCGCTCCGTAGTACCCGGGTATCTCGTCCTTCAGACGGAGAGGGTGCGCCGTACACCCGACCGAGGGATGATCGGTCGGGGGGCGTGGATCTGGCAAACTCTCTGCCTATGGGTGAAACGACCGTGAAGAGTTTGGACGACCGGACGACCCCGTCGTCACCCATCGTGGCCGACGGCCGGTGGGCGTGGCTGCGTGCGCGCAGCCCCCGGCGGCCCCGCATCTGGTTCGAACTGCTGCTGATCGCCGTCAGCTACTGGGTGTACTCGCTGATCCGCAACGCGGTGCCGGAGCAGAAGGCCGAGGCGCTGCGGAACGCGGACTGGATCTGGCGGACCGAGGAGTCCCTCGGCCTCGCCTTCGAGCACGCGGTCAACCACGCCGTGAACTCGGTGACATGGCTCATCGTGACGATGAACTACTACTACGCGACGCTGCACTTCATCGTCACCATCGGTGTGCTCGTGTGGCTGTACCGATGGCAGCCGGGCCGTTACGCCGCGTTCCGCACGGTCCTCTTCGCCACCACCGCCGTGGCCCTGGTCGGCTACTACCTGTACCCGCTCGCGCCGCCCCGGCTGATGGAGAGCAAGGACTTCATCGACACCGTGCTGGTGCACCACACCTGGGGCTCGATGGCCTCGGGCGACCTCAAGCACATGTCGAACCAGTACGCGGCGATGCCGTCGATGCACATCGGCTGGTCGCTCTGGTGCGGGCTGACCATCTTCTTCCTGGCCAGGGCGCCGTGGGCCAGGATCCTCGGGCTGCTCTACCCGGCGGCCACCCTGGTCGTGATCGTCGCGACCGCCAACCACTTCTGGCTGGACGCCGTGGGCGGCATGATCTGCCTCGGCTTCGGCTTCCTCGTCGCCTACTGCTGGTACGGCACCTGGCCGCACCGCCTGTCGAAGCAGGTCGAGCCGCTGACGGTGGCCGAACCGGCGGCGTCCGCCCCCGCGAAGGGGACGGACGCGCCCGGGAAGGCGACGGACGCGCCCGGGACGGCCGACCGCGAGGAGCGGGTCAGCTCCGGCCGCTGACGCAGACGGCGAAGTTGAAGTCGCCGGTGCCCAGCGCACCGTAGAGGCGCAGCCAGAGCGGCATCAGCTGCTCGGTGGCGCGGGCGCTGGTCAGGTCGCCGAGGTCGACGATCCGGGCGGCCGGCCAGCCGAGCCCGCCCAGCAGTCCGGTGACGACGGCCTTGGCGGCCTCGTCGTCGCCGCCGACGAAGACCACGTGGTCGCCGGGGACCCGGCCGGGCTCGACCATCACCGTGTTGGTCATGGTGTTGAGCGTCTTCACGACACGGGCCCCGGGGAACTCGGCCTGGATCCGCTCGGCGAGGCTGAGGCCGTCGAAGGTCACGACCTTCGGCGGGAAGCCCTCGGAGAAGTCGAGCGGGTTGGAGACGTCGACCACCACCTTGCCGCGCAGCCCGTCGGCGCCGGCCGCCGTCAGGGCGGCGAGCGAGACGAGTCCGCCGGTGGCGTTGACGACCACCTCGGCGTCCTCGGTGACGTCGGCGAAGGTGCCGTGGGCCGCGCCGGGATGCTCCTCGGCCCACTTCACGGCCTCGGCGTTGTCGGCCGTGCGGGAGCCGAGCCCGACCTGGTGGCCGAGCCCGGCGAAGGCGGTGGCGAGTCTCCGGCCGACCTCGCCCGTGCCCAGTACTGCGATCCTCATCCCCTGCACTCCGTCCATCCGTCCATCCGTCCGGACATCGTCGTCCGGGCCCGACCCTACGGGCCCGTGATTCATGGAGGGACGGCTTCCGCCGATCCGTTCAGGCGACGGCCTCTTCGCGGACCGGGGCCGCGGTCTCCTGCCGGACCACACGCCGGCGGCGGGTGGGCAGGCCGAGGGTCGGGTGGGCGACGCCCCAGGCGGCGCCCTTGCAGATGATCTCCTTGTAGCGGGCGGCGAGGCGGCCGGTGAGGGCCTTCTCCTTGGTCCCGTCGTCCGCGGTGACGAACTGGATCAGGCCCTCCCCGCGGCCCAGCGAGACGCACTGCTGGAAGTAGCGGATGGAGACCTCGGGCACCGTGACGCCGGCGAGCCGGGCGGCGAGGGCGTCGGCGGCCTGCCAGGCCATGGGGACGCCGGAGGCGCAGGACATCCGGAGCGGCTTGCCGCCCGGGCCGACGGCCGTCGCCGCGTCGCCGATCGCGTAGACGTCGGGGTGGGAGACCGAGCGCATGGTGGCGTCGACGACGATCCGGCCGTCGGCGGCCAGCTCCAGGCCGGTGCCCTCGGCGAGGGGGTGGACGGCGAAGCCGGTGGTCCAGACGGTGACGTCGGCCGGGACGACCGTGCCGTCGGCGGTGGTCAGCCGGTCGGCGGCCACCTCGGCGACCGCCTGGTGCTCGTGGACGGTGATGCCCAGCCCGGCCGTGACCTTCCGCAGGTGGGCGCGGCCCTTCTCGGAGAGCCAGTCGCCGAGGGCGCCCCGCGCGACCAGGGCCACGTCGAGGTCGGGGCGGCTCTCGGCGATCTCGGTCACGGCCTCCAGGCCGGTCAGCCCGCCGCCGACCACCACCACGGTCCCGCCCGCCGCCAGCTCGGCCAGCCGGGCGCGGAGCCGGAGGGCGCCGGGGCGGCTCGCCAGCTCGTGGGCGTGGTCGGCGACACCGGGGACGTCCCCGTGGTTCCAGCCGCTGCCGAGGGCGTAGACCAGGGAGTCGTACGCGAGCTCCTCGTGTCCCGCGCCGGTGTCCAGGGTGACCGCCTTGCGGTCGGCGTCGACGGCGGCGACCCGGGCGAGCCGCAGCTCGACGCCGGTGCCGGCGAACAGCTCGCCGAAGGGGCGGGGGGTGAGGTCCTGGCCGGCCGCGAGCTGGTGCAGGCGGACGCGCTCGACGAAGTCGGGCTCGGGGTTGACGAGGGTGATGCTCACGTCGTCGCGGTGCAGCCGCCTGGCGAGGCGGCCGGCGGCGACGGCTCCGGTGTAGCCGGCTCCGAGGACGACGATGCGGTGCTGCATGACCGTGCTCCTGTCTGCGCGGGGTCCGCGCCGTTTCTCTCCGGCGTGGCTTCGCACCTTGAACCGGACGGCCCCGCGTTCCCTGACAGGATCCTGATGTGACCTGCGTCACACCCCCCGAGAGGAGTGTCAGAGGCTGTACAGCGGGGTCCCGCGCTCCTCGGCGGCCCAGCGCTCGGTGGCCCGGTGCAGCTTGTCCGGGTTCACCTGGCTGCGGACGGCGACGATGCCGTCCGGGGTGACCTCCAGGCAGGAGATCCCGACGACCCGGCCCTCCACGACCACGATGATCGCGGGCTCGCCGTTGGCGGTGCCGGCGTAGAGGTCCGGGACGCCGCCGACCAGGGCCCGCTTGGCCGGGGCCGGCTTGAACAGGCCGCGCAGGAAGGTCGCGACCGCCTTCGCGCCCTCGAAGGCGCTCGCCCGGGCGGGGACCTTGCCACCGCCGTCGCCGGCGGCGACGGCATCCTGGGTGAGCAGCTGGATGAGGGGTTCGGTACGGCCGCTGGTGGCGGCGGCCAGGAACTCCTCGACGATCCTGCGGGCGGCGGCCCCGTCGATCTCGGTGCGGGCCCGGCCCGCGGCGACGTGCTTCTTGGCGCGGTGGAGGATCTGCTGGCTGGCCGCCTCGCTGATGTCGAGGATCTCGGCGATCTCCCGGTGCGGATAGCCGAACGCCTCGCGCAGCACGTACACCGCGCGCTCGGCCGGCGCCAGGCGCTCCAGGAGGACGAGGACGGCGTACGAGACGGACTCGCGCTGTTCGGCGGTGTCGGCGGGGCCGAGCATGGGGTCGCCGGCGAGCAGCGGTTCGGGCAGCCACTGGCCCACATAGGTCTCGCGGCGGGCGCGGGCCGAGGTGAGCTGGTTGAGGCAGTAGTTGGTGAGGACCTTCGTCAGCCACGCCTCGGGCACCTCGATGCGCCCGGTGTCGGCGGCCTGCCAGCGGAGGTAGGTCTCCTGGACGGCGTCCTCGGCCTCGGCCGAGGAGCCGAGCAGCCGGTAGGCGATGGCCTCCAGGCGGGGCCGCGCCTTCTCGAACCGGTCCACGTCACTCATGAGCAGGGCCATGCCGCGATCGTATCGGGCCGGCCGGGAGCCGGCAGCCCCGGCCGCCGGACCGGCCCAACTGTCAGGCGCCGTAGAAGAGTTCGTCGACGACCGCGCGGGCCCGCCGGGTGATCCGGCGGTAGTCGTCGACCATCTCGCCGACATGGCCCGGGCCGTAGCCCAAGTAGCGGCCGACGGCGGCCAGTTCGCGCGGCTCGGAGGGGAAGGTGTCGCCCGGGCGGCCGCGGACGAGCATGACCGCGTTGCGCACCCGGGTGGCCAGGACCCATGCCTCGTCGAGGGTCTGCGCCTCCTCCGTCGCGATCAGGCCGGCGGCGTGGGCGGCGGAGAGCGCGGCCCGGGTGGGGGTGGTGCGCAGGCCCGGTTCGGCCCAGCCGTGCCGCATCTGGAGCAGCTGGACGGTCCATTCGACGTCGCTGAGGCCGCCGCGGCCGAGCTTGGCGTGGAGGGTGGGGTCGGCGCCGCGCGGCAGCCGCTCGGACTCCATGCGGGCCTTGAGGCGGCGGATCTCGCGGACCGCGTCCTCGCCGAGTCCCTCGGCGGGGTAGCGGAGCGGGTCGACCAGCTCGATGAACCGCTGCCCCAGCTCGGGGTCGCCGGCCATGGGGGCGGCGCGGAGCAGGGCCTGTGACTCCCAGACGAGCGACCAGCGGCGGTAGTACGCCTGATAGGAGGCGAGGGTGCGGACCATGGGGCCGCTCCTGCCCTCGGGGCGCAGGTCCGCGTCGATCAGCAGCGGCGGGTCGGTGGTGGGGAGCTGGAGGAGCCGGCGCATCTCGGTGACGACCCGGTTGGCGGCCTTGGCGGCCTCCTGGTCGTCGACACCGGGGCGCGGCTCGTGCACGAAGAGGACGTCGGCGTCGGAGCCGTAGCCGAGTTCGTGGCCGCCGAAGCGGCCCATGCCGATGACCGCGAAGCGGGTGGGGAGCTCGTCGCCCCACTCGGCGCGGACGGCGGCCCGCAGGGCGCCGGCGAGGGTGGCGGCGTTGAGGTCGGTGACGGCCTGGCCGACCCGGTCGACGAGGGCGCCCGGGTCGGAGGTGCGGGGGCTGTCCTCGGTGCCGTACGCGTCGATGAGGTCGGCGGCGGCGGTGCGGAACAGCTCGCGGCGGCGCACCCCGCGGGCGGCGGCGACGCCCTGCTCGGCGTCGTCCGCGCGGCCCACGGCGGCGAGGACCTCCTGCTCCAGGTGGTCCCGGCCGCGCGGCTTCAGCCCCTCGGGGTCGCCGAGTATGGCGACCGCCTCGGGGGCGCGGAGCAGCAGGTCGGGGGCGAGCCGGCCGGCCGAGAGGACCCGGGCGAGGTTCTCGGCGGCCGCGCCCTCGTCGCGCAGCAGCCGCAGGTACCAGGGGGTCTTGCCGAGGGCGTCGGAGACCTTCCGGAAGCCGAGGAGGCCGGCGTCCGGGTCGGCGGAGTCGGCGAACCAGCCGAGCAGCACCGGGAGCAGGGTCCGCTGGATGGCGGCCTTGCGGCTGACGCCGGAGGCCAGCGCCTCCAGGTGGCGCAGGGCGGCGGCGGGGTCGGCGTACCCGAGGGCTTCGAGGCGCTGGCCGGCCGCCTTGGGGCTGAGCCGGATCTCGCCGGGGGCGAGCTGGGCGACGGCGTCGAGCAGCGGCCGGTAGAAGATCTTCTCGTGCAGCCGGCGGACGACGGAGGCGTGTCGCCGCCACTCCTTGTTCAGCTCGGCGACGGGGTCGGTGCGCAGGCCGAGCGAGCGGCCGAGGCGGCGCAGGTCCTCGTCGCCCTCGGGGACGAGGTGGGTGCGGCGCAGCCGGTACAGCTGGATGCGGTGCTCCATCGCGCGCAGGAAGCGGTACGCCTCGTCGAGCTGGGCCGCGTCGGCGCGGCCGACGTAGCCGCCGGCGGCGAGGGCGGCGAGCGCGTCCAGGGTGGAGCCGCTGTGCAGGGTGGCGTCGCTGCGGCCGTGCACCAGCTGGAGGAGCTGGACGGCGAACTCGACGTCCCGCAGGCCGCCGGGGCCGAGCTTCAGCTCGCGGTCGACCTGGGCGACGGGGATGTTGTCGACGACCCGGCGGCGCATGGCCTGCACGTCGGTGACGAAGTTCTCGCGCTCGGCGGCCTGCCAGACCATCGGGGAGACGGCGTCGACGTAGGCGCTGCCCAGCTCGGGGTCGCCGGCCACCGGCCGCGCCTTGAGGAGCGCCTGGAACTCCCAGGTCTTCGCCCAGCGCTGGTAGTAGGCGAGGTGCGAGGAGAGGGTGCGGACGAGCGGGCCGTTGCGGCCCTCGGGGCGCAGGTTGGCGTCGACGGGCCAGATGGTGCCCTCGACGGTGGTCTCGGAGCAGATCCGCATGAGGTGGGAGGCGAGCCGGGTGGCGGCCTGGAGCGCCTTGGCCTCGTCGGCGCCCTCCACCGGCTCCCCGACGAAGATCACGTCCACGTCGGAGACGTAGTTGAGCTCGTGGCCGCCGCACTTGCCCATGGCGATCACGGCGAGCCGGCACTGGGCGGCGTCGGCGGGTTCGGCCGCCCGGGCGATGGCGAGGGCGGCCCGCAGGGTGGCGGTGGCCAGGTCGGCCAGCTCGGCGGCGGTCTGGGCGACGTCGGTGGTGCCGCAGACGTCCCGGGCCGCTATCCCGAGGAGGCAGCGGCGGTAGGCGACCCGGAGCGACACCGGGTCGGTCGCCTCGGCGAGGCCGCGCTCGAACTCGGTGACCCCGGGGTGCAGGTCGGCCGCCTCGTAGGTGACCAGGGTCTCCCAGTCCCCCGGGTGCCGGGCGAGGTGGTCGGCGAGCGCCTCGGAGGCGCCGAGGACGCCGAGCAGCCGGTCCCGGAACGGCTTGGCGGAGAGCAGGGTGGTGGTGAGCGTGGACCGCTCGGTCTCGGGCTGGGCCTCGACCAGCCGCACCAGGCCGCGCAGGGCGAGGTCGGGGTCGGCGGTGGCGCCCAGCGCGTCGAGGAGGACCGGGTCGCCGCGGAGCGCGGCGAGCTCGGGCAGGTCGAGCAGCCGCTCGGCCCCGGACGGATCGGTGAACCCGTGCCGCAGCAGCCGTGTGAACGTACTGCTCCTGCGCCCCGGCACCGTCATCTCCGCCGCTCCCTCCAGCCCCGCACGCCCAACGGATCGAGCCTATCCGCACCGGGCGGACGGGGCGTGCCCGACGGGCTGCGGCGGGTGGCCCCGGCGGGGACGGTCGGCGGGTTCGGGGGGTGGCGCCGGCAGGGGCAGTCGGCGGGTTCGGGGGGTGGCTGAAAACGCTGCTCGTCTGCCCGGATCCGGTACGGATCACACGTGACGTCGGGCACATCGGGCCGTTTTCGGAACCTGTCGGCTGCTCCGGCCCTGTACCCATGTGAGTCGTTCGTCCCGTCGCCGCCGCCGTCGCGAACCGCCGTCGCCCGTCCCGACGCGCCCCCGTCGCCCAGGTAGAAAGCACTCCCCCGCCATGCCCGTCCGCCGCCCCTCCCGCCTCATACGCCCCTTCCGTCACCGCCGGTCCGTCGTGACCGCGGCCACGGTCGCCGTGCTGACCGGCGGCACCCTCGCGGGCGTGCTGACGGCGACCTCCGGCGAGCAGGCGCCGGCCCACGCCGCCACCGTCCCGCCGGAGGCGCGGACCCCGGCCGCCGCGCCGGTGCGGAAGCCCGTCGGCGACCCGGTCCGGGGCACCGCCCGGGAGGCCCGTACCGCCGCGCCGCTGTCCGTGGTGCAGTTCGTCTCCCACCCGGACGACGACCTGTACTTCATGAACCCGGACACCGCGCAGTCGCTGGCCGACCGGGCCCCGCTGACCACCGTGTACCTGACGGCGGGCGAGTCGAACGGTGTCAACGCCCGTGCCGGGCGGGCCGCCGCCGTGACCGCGCCGGACAAGCCGGCCTTCGCCGAGGCCCGGCAGAACGGCATCCGCGCCGCATACGCCGAGATGGCCACCGGCGACCGCACGAGCGCCTGGGACCGGACCGTGATCCCCACGGCCGGCGGCGGCGCGGCCGAGCTGGACACCCTGCGCGCCCGGCCCGAGGTGCGGCTGGTCTGGCTCCAGCTGCGCGAGGCGGGCTCGACCTCCGGAGACCGCCCGGTGAGCCTGCGGGGCCTCTGGCACGGCCGGATCCCGGCGCTCGGCTCGCAGCTCTCCTCGGGGACGCCGGTCGCCGCGGACTTCGCGTACTCCAAGGAGCAGGTCGTCGCGACGCTGACAGGGCTGCTCGACCGCTTCCGGCCGACCTTCGTGCGCACCCTGGACCCGACGCCGGGCACCGACGAGCACACCGGCCGGCTGCGGGACCACCAGGACCACGCCTACGGGGCGCGGTTCGTGCAGGCGGCGCTGGCCCGGTACGCGGAGCGGCCCGGGCACCCGCGGGTCGGCGTGCAGAGCTACATGGGCTACCCCAACACGGACCTGCCCCGGGCGCTGGACAGCCGGACCGCCGAGGAGAAGCTGCGCAGCCTGAAGACGTACGCCTGGCTGGACGGGGAGGACTGCGGCAGCCCGGCGGGGTGCGGCGACCTGAAGGCGTCGGGCCGGCCGAGCGGGCGCGGCTGGACGGGGACCGTGCGGTACGCGCGCGGCTCGTCGACCGGGTGGCTGCAGCCGGCCGCGGACGGCGGTCTGCTGGCCTTCGGCGTCCAGGACGGGCGGCTCGCGACCTGGCACCGGGCGCCCGGCGGCGCCTGGAAGGGACCGGAGCTGCTGCCGGGCGGCGGTCTGGACGGCGGGGTCGGTTCGGTGCGGCTGCCGGACGGGCGGATCGCGGTCTTCTCGACCCGGACCTCCTTCGAGGGCCCGGCCGGCTACCGGCGCGAGGTCGTCACGGTGGAGCAGACCGCGCCGGGCGGCCCGTTCGGGGCGTGGCGGTCGCTGGGCACGCCCGGGAAGCGGGACGAGGCCGACCGGACGCCGGACATCAGCGCGCCCGCGGTGACCGTGGACGGCACGGGGCGGGTCTCGCTCTTCCTGCGCGACGGCGACCACCGGCTGGTGGGGCGGGAGCGGACGCCGGGCGGCGCCTGGGGTCCGTGGCGGGCCCTGGGCGGGGCGGACCTGCACGGCGACCCGGTGGCGGCGACCGACGCCCGGGGACGCACGTACGTCTTCGCGGGCACCCCGCGCTCGGTCCTGATGTGGACCGGCGCGTCGGACGGCGGCCCGGTGGCCGGGCCGCTGCCGACGGGCCTGCCGGCGACGACGCTCGCGCTGAGCGCGGGCCCGGCGCCGACCGGCGACGGCATCCGGCTGTGGTCCCGGGTGCCCGCCACCGGCGAGCCGCGGGCGACGGACTTCACGGGCACCGCCCGGCTGGCCCCGGTCGCCCCGCCGTCCGGCGGCATCGCGGGCTTCGGCCCGGTCAGCGCGGCGGACGGACTGGTCGCGGTCCGGTCCCGTACGGGCCGGCTCGCGGTGGCCCCGGTCCCGGGCGGCGGCACCTGGCGCCTCTCCGACTTCCCGCTGGCCGGCGCCCCGGCGGCGGGCCCGGGCGGGGTGGCCGCGCTCGGCCAGGACGGCCGGCTGCACTGGACGACCGGCCCGGCGCCCAGCCCGCGCGCCTGACCCCCGCGGGGCTCAGACAGGCCCTAGGCGTCGAGGAGGACCGGGAAGGACTCCAGGTCGTTCTGGGTCATCACGGGGAGCTTGCGGAGCTCCTCGTCCGGGACGGCGAGCCGCAGGTTCGGGAAGCGGGCGAAGAGGGCGGGGAGGGCGATGCCCGCCTCGACGCGGGAGAGCGCCGCGCCGGGGCAGATGTGCGGGCCGTGGCCGAAGGTCATGTGCCGGATGGGCGCGGGGCGGGTGATGTCGAAGGTGTCGGCGTCCGGGCCGTGCTGCTCGGGGTCGCGGCCGATCACCCGGTACGAGATGACCACGCCGTCGCCCTTCGGGATCACCGCGTCGCCGACCTGGACGTCCTCGGTGGCGAAGCGCATCAGCAGGTGGGTGGTGGGGGTGTCGAAGCGCAGGGTCTCCTCGATCACCGCGTCCCAGGAGACCTCGCCGGCGAGCACCATGCGGAGCTGGTCGGGGTGGGCGAGGAGGGCGCGCACGGCGTTGAGGACGAGGCCGATGGTGGTCTCGTGGCCGGCGGCGACCATCGCCTTGAGGTTGCCGACGACCTCCTCCTCGGTGAGCGGCTCCCCGCCCTCGTCGGCGAGGATCAGCGCGGAGGTCAGGTCGTCGGTGGGCACGGCGGTCTTGGCGCGGACGAGGTCCGTGTAGAAGACGTCGAGCTCGGCGAGGAGGGCGAGCCGCTCCTCCTGCGGGGTGAGCATCGAGAAGAACTTCTTGTACTGCCGGGTGAGCATCGCGTTCGCCTGCGGGTCGACGCCCATCAGCATGCCGACGACCCGCATGGGCAGCGGCTGCGCGAAGAGGGCCTTGAGGTCGACGACGGCGCCGTCCCGGCCGGCCTCCTCCAGGGCGTCGAGGAGTTCGGCGGTGAACTTCTCGATGTCGGGGCGGATCGCCTCCAGGCGGCGCGGGGTGAGCGCCTGGGAGGTCTTGGCGCGCAGCCGGCGGTGCTCGTCGCCGTCGACGGTGAACATGGACCGGCCGGCGTCGATCATGCCGATGAGCGGCCAGGCGTGGGTGACGGTCCCGTTCGTCCACAGGCTCCACGCGTTCAGGTCCTTGACCAGCCGGGTGTCGACCAGGAGGCGCCGGGCGTCGGCGTGGCGGGTGACGGCCCAGGCGGGCACGCCGAGCAGCTCGATGCGGGCCAGCGGTCCCGCCGCGCGGATCCGGTCGGTCTCGCCGTCGAGGTCCTGGACCATCGGGTCGATGACGACGGGGGCACCGGCGGCTGCGGCCTGGGCGGCGGCGTGCGGGCAGGTCACGAGAGGTCTCCTGTCGTGGGGACGGGGGTGAACCGGACGGGCAGGGCGGTGGTGCCGCGCAGGAAGGCGGACGGGCGGCGGACCAGTTCCTCCTCGGGGACGGCGAGTTCGAGGTCGGGCAGCCGGTCGAGCAGGACCTCGATGCCGGTCCTGGCGATGATCTCGGCGATCTCCTGGGCGGGGAACGGGCAGCGGTACTCGCCGTGGCTGAAGGCCAGGTGGGCGCCGCTGCCGCCGCGCCGGGAGGGGTCGTCGCCGGGGGCGCCCTGGCGGATCAGCGGGTCGGTGTTGGCGGCGCCGAGGCCGAGCAGCAGCAGGTCGCCGGCCTTGACCAGGCGGTCGCCGAGGCGGGTGTCCCGGACGGGCCAGCGGCCGGCCAGGATCTGGGTGGGGCCCTCCTCCCAGAGCACCTCGGTCATGGCGTCGGGGACGCTGCGGCGGCCGCGGGCCATGGAGTCGGCGAACTCGTCCTCGGTGAGCATCAGCCGGACGGAGTTGCCGATCCAGTCCGCGGTGGTGAGGTGACCCGCGGCCGTGATGGCCATCAGGTCGAGCATGTACTCCTCGTCGGTGAACTCCTCGGGGTGCGCCAGCATCCGGCTGGTGACGTCGTCACCGGGCTCGGCGCGCTTGGCGGCGACCAGCCGGGCCATGTGCTCGCCGAACTTCTGGTGCGCGGCCTGCGCCTCCGGGCCGCCGTCGGCGAGGTCCTTCAGCACCCGGGCGATGTCGGCGCCTTCGTCGTCGGGGAAGCCGACGAGCCGGGCGAGGACGAGGACCGGGAAGGGCTCGCAGAAGGCGGCGACCAGGTCGGCGGTGCCACGGCCGCAGAACTCGTCGATCAGCCGGTCCGCCAGCTGCTCGCAGTGGCCGCGGATCTCGAAGGGGTCGACGGCCTCCAGGGCCGGCACCACCATCCGGACGTGGCGCCGGTGTTCCTCGCCGGCCGTGAAGTAGATGGAGGGCACCGGCTGTCCGACCATCGGGAGCAGCGGCCAGTCGGCGGGGACGTGCGGCCACTGGTTCCACAGGGAGACGTCCCGGGGGAACAGCTCGGGGTCGCTGGTGACCTGGTGGAGCTCGCGGTAGCCGACGACCAGCCAGGCGGGGAAGCCGCCCGGGAGTTCGACCGGGACGACCGAGCCGTGGTCGCGCCGCATGGCCCGGTAGACGGCCTGGGGGTCGATCTGGAAGCCGGGTCCGGAGAGCGGGACGGCGGCGGGGCACCCGGACGGGCGGGCCGGATCGGGTGCGGATCCGGCGGTGGAGGTGCGCGTCATCAGTCCTGTCTCCTGTGGCGTACCCGGGGTCGGCACGGCCGATGCGGCCAACGCGTGGTCACTATAGGGAGGTTGCGTGACGCCGGAACGGTCGATGCCGATCTATCTCGTTCTCCGAACGGCAAGATCAGGTCATTTGGGCGGAGGGAAGATGATTTTCCGTCAGGTCGACGGGTGTCGACGCGGCGCGGGGCGGTGGGGTGCGGGACGGTGGTCCCATGAACTGGACACTGGAAGTCGTCCCCGTCCCCGTCACCGACCTGGACCGGGCCAAGGAGTTCTACGCCGAGCGGTGCGGCTTCGCCGTCGACCTGGACGACGAGGTCGCCCCCGGGATGCGGATCATCCAGCTGACCCCGCCGGGCTCCCGCTGCTCCGTCGCCCTGCTCTCCGGCATGCCGCCGATGCCCGGCACGAAGACGACGGCCCCGGGCAGCCTGCACGGCCTCCAGCTGTGCGTCACCGACATCGAGGCGGCCCGGGCCGCGCTCGTCGAGACGGGCGTCGACGTCTCCCCGGTGATGCACGTCGGCCCGAACGGCTGGGAGGAGGGCAAGGGCGACACCTGGAACTCCTTCCTCTCCTTCGAGGACCCGGACGGCAACGGCTGGGTGGTCCAGGAAGCGCCCTCGGAACTGTCGGAACGCTGAGGGGCGGGGCGCTACCGCCCCAGCTCCACCAGGAACCGCACCAGACCGTCCCCCTCCCCCACGCGCCGCATCCCGGCCCGCTCCATCACCCGGTGGGAGAGGACGTTGGCGGGATCGGCGTCGCCCCGCAGCACGGCGGCCCCCGCCTCCCGGGCGATGCCGATCACCGCCGCGAGCGCCTCGGAGGCGTACCCCTTCCCCCGCTCCCCCGGCACGATCCCGTACCCCACGATCACGGCCCCGTCCGGCCCGGGCGGCCCGTGGAAGCCGATCCCGCCGACGACGAGCCCGCCCTCCCGCAGCCGTATCTGATACGTCCGGTACGCCCCCGGGTCCCCGTCCTCGGCACACCGCCGCAGCAGCGCGTTCACGGAGGCGAGGTCGCCCACCCCCGGATACCCCTCGGCCCACCGGTCCTCCGGCAGGGGCTCCCGGGCGGCGATCCGCTCCCCCTCGGGGACGGTCAGGGGATGCAGGAGCAGCCGCCCGGTGGCGACGGGTTCGATCTTCACGCGGGGCAGTCTGGGGAATCCCCCCGCCCGGGGGCAAGGGGATTCCGGCGCGCACCGGCGGTCAGAGGACCGGCAGGTTCTTCCGCAGCTCGAAGGCGGTGACCTCGGAGCGGTACTCCTCCCACTCCTGCTTCTTGTTCCTCAGGAAGAAGTCGAAGACGTGCTCGCCGAGGGTCTCCGCGACCAGTTCGGACTTCTCCATGAGGGCGATGGCCTCGCCGAGGTTCTGCGGCAGGGGCTCGATGCCCATCGCGCGGCGCTCGGAGTCGGAGAGCGCCCAGACGTCGTCGTCGGCGCCGGCGGGGAGCTCGTAGCCCTCCTCGATGCCCTTGAGGCCGGCCGCGAGCAGGACCGCGTAGGTCAGGTAGGGGTTGGCGCCGGAGTCGATGGAGCGGACCTCGACGCGGGAGGAGCCGGTCTTGCCGGGCTTGTACATGGGGACCCGGATGAGCGCGGAGCGGTTGTTGTGGCCCCAGCAGATGTACGAGGGGGCCTCGCCGCCCGAGCCGGCGGTGCGGGAGGAGCCGCCCCAGATGCGCTTGTACGAGTTGACCCACTGGTTCGTGACGGCGGAGATCTCGCCCGCGTGCCTGAGGAGGCCCGCGATGAAGGAGCGGCCCACCTTGGAGAGCTGGTACTCGGCGCCCGACTCGTAGAACGCGTTCCGGTCGCCCTCGAAGAGGGAGAGGTGGGTGTGCATGCCCGAGCCCGGGTAGTCCGAGAACGGCTTCGGCATGAAGGTCGCCTGCACGCCCTGCTCCAGCGCCACCTGCTTCATGACCAGGCGGAAGGTCATGATGTTGTCGGCGGTGGAGAGCGCGTCCGCGTACCGGAGGTCGATCTCCTGCTGGCCCGGGGCGCCCTCGTGGTGGGAGAACTCGACCGAGATGCCCATCGACTCCAGCATGGTGATGGCCTGGCGGCGGAAGTCCATGCCCACGTTCTGCGGGGTGTGGTCGAAGTAGCCGGAGTTGTCGGCCGGGGTGGGCCGGGAGCCGTCGAGCGGCTTGTCCTTCAGCAGGAAGAACTCGATCTCGGGGTGGGTGTAGAAGGTGAAGCCGAGGTCGGACGCCTTGGCGAGGGCCCGCTTGAGGACGAAGCGCGGGTCGGCGAAGGAGGGGGAGCCGTCCGGCATGAGGATGTCGCAGAACATCCGGGCCGTGCCGGGCGCCTCGGCCCGCCAGGGCAGGATCTGGAAGGTGCCCGGGTCCGGCTTGGCGATCATGTCGGACTCGTAGACCCGCGCGAACCCCTCGATCGCCGAGCCGTCGAAGCCGATGCCCTCGTCGAACGCCTGCTCAAGCTCGGCGGGGGCGACGGCGACCGACTTCAGGAAGCCGAGCACGTCGGTGAACCAGAGGCGCACGAAGCGGATGTCGCGCTCTTCGAGCGTACGGAGCACGAATTCCTGCTGCTTGTCCATTTCCACACCCATCCTCGCTGGTCAGGCCGCCTGCTCCCACCGCCTCGGGTACATCGGGGGGCACCTGAGCATCCCACCACATGGTTTCGCGCACGTTGCACACCCATACTGCCTGTCCGGGTGTGACACAGGTAACCGGGGACCTCCGGAAGTCGTACCCCGTTCGGCCCACGGACCCCTCTCGCCCACTACGATCTGCGCCCATGGGAGCCCTGCGGCTCGAACGCCCGTACCGGCACGCGCGTCCCATGGCACTGGCGAGTGCCGTGGCGACGCTCCTCGCCGCGCTCTTCGTCTGTCTGGGGAGCGGCCCGGGCGGGCCGGGCGGCCATCCGGGGCACGAGCGGGCCGCCACGGCGCCCGCCGCGGCGTCCCCCGGCCCCGCCGCCACCCCCGTCCCGGGGCCCGGCCGGGCCGCGTACGTCTGCCCGTACGACCGGGGCGACTGCTCCCTCTTCCCTTCGCTCTCCCCCGCGGTGCTCAGCGCCCCGCCCCTCGATCCGCCGCTGCACACGGAGGACCGGCTGCCGCGCGTGGACGCGCTCGCCGGCGACGGTGCGGCGGGGGGTCCCGGGGTCCGGCCACGCGCCCCGGACCTGCACGTCCTTCAGGTTCTCCGGACCTAGGCCGGTCCCGGCCTCCCCATCGAACGACACCCCCCTGTTCTCCCTTTCCGAGAAGGACGACATCACCATGGCCGCCAACCGTTCCGCCCACGCCGACCGCCGCGCCCGAATAGAGGAGATGCGCCGGGCCGAGCAGGCCCGTGAGCGCCGCAACCGCTTCCTCACCATCGGCGTCTCCGCCGTCGTCGTGCTGAGCCTCGTCGGCTTCGGCACCTTCGTGCTGATGAAGAAGGCCGACGAGGAGGACGCCAGGGAGGCCGCCGCCAAGGCCCCCATCGCCGGCGAGAAGACCTGGGACGCGAAGAAGCTCGGCCGCAACCACGTCGAGACGGCCGTCACGTACGACATGAAGCCGCCGGTCGGCGGCGACCACCACCCGGTCTGGCTGAACTGCGACGGCGACGTCTACGACAAGGCCGTCCCCGAGGTCAACGCCGTCCACTCGCTGGAGCACGGCGCCGTCTGGGTGACGTACACCAAGAAGGCCGCCGAGGCCGACGTGAAGGCGCTGAAGGACAAGGTCTCCGACACCCCCTACACGCTGATGAGCCCGGTCGACGACCAGTCCGGCGCGATCATGCTCTCCGCCTGGGGCAAGCAGGTCACCGTGGACAGCGCGAGCGACCCGCGCGTCGACGCCTTCTTCACCAAGTACGTGCAGGGCGCGCAGACGCCCGAGCCGGGCGCGGCCTGCACCGGCGGCGTCGGCGCCGACGGCGTGGGCGGCGCGGGGATGGGCCAGTGACCGCCCGCCGCACCCGGTACGCGGCGGTCACGGCGGTCGCCCTCTCGGTGCTGTTCGCCGCGGGAGCGGTCACGGTCGCCTCGGCCGAGCGCGAGGAGGCGCCCCGGACCCCGGACTCCGCCTCGGCGGACGCCGGCTTCGCCCGCGACATGGCGGTCCATCACCAGCAGGCCGTCGAGATGTCCTTCATCGTCCGGGACCGGACGGAGGACGAGTCGGTGCGCCGGCTCGCGTACGACATCGCCAACACCCAGGCCAACCAGCGCGGGATGATGCTGGGCTGGCTCGACGTGTGGGGCCTGCCGAAGGTGGAGTCCGGCACGGCGCCGATGACCTGGATGGGCATGCCGGTCACCGGCGACGCCGCCTCCCGGGACGGCGCGCTGATGCCCGGCATGGCGACCAGGACCCAGCTGGACGCGCTGCGCGAGGCGTCCGGCAAGGAGGCCGAGGTCCTCTACCTGCGCCTGATGACCGCCCACCACAAGGGCGGGGTGCACATGGCGCAGGGCTGTGTGCAGAAGTGCTCGGTGGACATCGAGCGGGACCTCGCGCAGGGCATGGTCGACGCCCAGGAGTCGGAGATCGCGCTGATGGCGGACATGCTCCGCAAGCGCGGCGCGACCGCCTGAGCCCGGCACGCCCCCGGCCCCCGTGACCCGCTGCGGTCGCGGGGGCCGACGCGTGCCCGCAGAATGAAGGCGCTCGGGGACGTACGCGCAACGACGCTCGACGAAAGGTACGCACCCCATGACCACGGCGAAGGACATCATGCACGCGGGAGCCCGGTGGATCCCGGAACACGAGACGCTCGACCGCGCGGCGCAGCTGATGCGCGACCTGAACGTGGGGGCGCTCCCCGTCGCCGACGAGAACGAACGGCTGTGCGGCATCGTGACCGACCGTGACATCGTGGTCCGCTGTGTGGCGATGGGCCACGACCCGGCGAAGGTGACCTGTGGATCGCTCGCGCAGGGCACGCCGCGGTGGATCGACGCGGGCGCCGACGTGGGCGAGGTCCTGGAGGAGATGCAGAGCCACCAGATCCGGCGGCTTCCGGTGATCGAGAACAAGCGGCTGGTCGGCATGATCAGCGAGGCCGATCTGGCCCAGCAGCTGTCGGACGAGCAGCTGAAGGCGTTCTGCGCGAGCGTCTACGCCGGTTCCTGACCCGTCTCCAGGACGACCCGGGCGAGCGTGCCCGGGGCGTCCCGCATGACCAGATGGCCCGACGGCTCGGCCGCCTCGTAGCGGGCGCCGAGCCGTCGGGCCAGTGCGCGCTGGCGCCGTTCCCAGCGGGCGGAGCCGTCGGGGGCGGCGAGGACGGTGACGGGGAGGCCGGGGGGCAGCGGGCGGGCGCGGCGGAGGGCGTCGAGTTCGGCGGCGACGGTGCCGTAGCGGGCGTTCTCGCGCAGGGCGCCGCGCCAGACGCGTGAGGTGCGGTAGACGCGGCGGACCTCGGCGGGCGGGGCCGGATCGGGGTGGGCGGCGAGGCGGCGGAGGGTGGGGCCGAGGGCGGCGGGCAGGCCGAGGGCGGTGAGGGCGGTCCCGGCGGGGACGGTCCAGCCGAGGCGGCCGGGGCGGGGGTGTTCCTCGACGGAGGAGTCGACGAGGACGAGGGCGGCCGTGCGGTCGGGGTGGAGGCGGGCGAAGCCCTCGGCGTGGAGGCCGGCGATCGAGTGGCCGACGACGGTGACGGGCCCGGGCAGCCGCAGGGCGTCGAGGAGGGCGGCGATCCGGCCGGCCTCGCCCGCCAGGGTGGGCGGGGTGGTGGTGCCCTGGGAGAGGCCGTGGCCGGGGCGGTCGAAGCGGACGACGGTGCGGTGCGGGGCGAGCAGCGGGACGACCGGGTCCCAGTCGAACCAGCCGAGGCCGAGTCCGGCGGAGAGCACGCAGACCGGGCCGTCTCCGTCGACGGCCACGTGGTGGGCGAGGCCCGCGATCCGTACGAACGGCATGCTCAGCCCCTTTCCCCGGCGGCTTCCCTTGCGGCTTCCCCGGTGGCTTCCCTTGCGGCTTCCCTTGCGACGGAGACGGCGAGGACGCCGGTCCAGACGGCGACGAGCAGCACCTGGAGGCGCTGGGCGGCGCCGAGCGCCCCTCCGCCGTGGCCGGACTCGAAGGCGGCGACGGCGGCGAGGGTCCAGACGGTGGCGGCGAGTGCGAGGGCGAGCAGGGCGGGTCCGGTGCGGGCCAGCGGCGGCCAGAGCCCGTACCGGCGGGCGGCGACGGTGAGGGCGGTCATGGCGACGAGGGCGCCGGTCATGGCGAGGCCGGAGCTGACGGCGTGGGCCGTGTGGGTGGCGGGGAGGAGGCCGGCGGCCTCGCGGGCGGCGCAGCCGGGGTCGGCGGTGGCGGCGCAGCTCAGCGGGAGGCGGGAGTCGAGGGCGGTGGCGGCGCCGAAGAGGGCGAGGGCGGACCAGCCCACGAGGAGCCAGGGGCGGCGTCCGGCGGGTCGGGGGTCGGTGCGGGCCCAGCGGGGGACGCCGGGTTCGGGCACCGCGCGGACGCGGGCGGCGCGGAGGCCGAGGGCGGCGCCGGTGAGGACGAGGAGGCCGGCGGCGAGGTCGGCGGCGCGGAAGAGGCCGCCGAAGGGCTGGTCGGTGGCGGCGAGTTCGGAGACGTACGCACGGACCGGGTCGAGACCGGTCCGTACGACGGCTTCGAGGACCCATGCGGTGTACGCGAGCGCCCCCAGGAACAGCAGGACGGCGGACGCGCGCGTGACCTTTCCGGGCATACGGGGTCAGACGTCAGGGAGTGCCGGAAGGTTCCCGGTGGTCGGGGTGGACCCAGTCGGGCTTGCGGTACCTGAGGAGCAGGACCGGGATGAGGAGCCGAGGACGAACAGGCCGCCGCCGACGATCAGCAGGTGGCGCCAGAGGGGTTCGCCGTCGAACCGGTCGGGCGGGACGAAGCCGATGACGAGGGCGAGGACGGAGGCGACGAAGCCGACTTCCCGGGGGACGCCCCCGGACCCCCTGCCGCCTGGTGCCGTCGTCCGGGAGGACCGCCGCGTCCTCGGTGGTGGCGGGCCGGGTCGGGTCCGCCGGATCGTCAGTGGTCGTCATGGGCCCATGATCATGGCGATGGACGTCCTTCGCATGTCGGGGTGAAACGGTTCTCCGGTCGCGGCCGGGCGCGGTTCCCGGGACATAGCGTCGGTTTGACGATTAGAGTGGGGGACGTGCATCGACTACGCCTCGCGCTGAATCAGATCGACTCGACCGTCGGGGACATCGCCGGGAACTCCGAGGCGATCGTCCACTGGACCCGGCACGCCGTCGGACAGGGCGCGCACCTCGTCGCGTTCCCCGAGATGGCGCTGACCGGCTATCCCGTCGAGGACCTGGCCCTGCGGCCGTCCTTCGTCGAAGCCTCCCGGGCGGCGCTGACCGCGCTCGCCGAGCGGCTCGCCGACGAGGGCTTCGGCGAGGTGCCGGTGGTCGTCGGCTACCTCGACCGCACCGAGCGGGCGGTGCCCCGGCTCGGCCGCCCGGCCGGCTCGCCGGAGAACGCGGCGGCGGTACTACACCGGGGCCGGGCCGTGCTCCGCTTCGCCAAGCACCACCTGCCGAACTACGGCGTCTTCGACGAGTTCCGCTACTTCGTGCAGGGCGACACCCTGCCGGTGCTGCGGGTGCGCGGCGTCGACGTGGCCCTCGCCATCTGCGAGGACCTGTGGCAGGAGGGCGGCCGGGTGCCGGCGGCCCGCTCCGCCCGGGCCGGGCTGCTGCTGTCGGTGAACGCCTCGCCGTACGAGCGGAACAAGGACGACACCCGGCTGGAGCTGGTCCGCAAGCGGGCCCAGGAGGCCGGCTGCACGACCGCCTACCTGGCGTCGACCGGCGGGCAGGACGAGCTGGTCTTCGACGGGGACTCGATCGTGGTGGACGCGGCGGGCGAGGTGATCGCGCGGGCCCCGCAGTTCACCGAGGGCAGCGTCATCCTCGACCTGGACCTGCCGGCCGCCGACCCGGACGCCCCGGCGCCGGGCACGGTGGTGGACGACGGGCTGCGGATCGACCGGGCGGTGCTCGCCGGGGAGGCCGGGGAGGTCGTCCCGGAGTACGAGGCGGAGCTGACGGGCGGTTACGCGCAGCGGCTCGACGACGACGAGGAGGTCTACTCGGCGCTCGTCATCGGGCTGCGCGCCTATGTCGCGAAGAACGGTTTCGGCTCGGTGGTGATCGGCCTCTCCGGCGGCATCGACTCGGCCCTGGTCGCCGCGATCGCCTGCGACGCGCTCGGCGCGGACCGGGTGCACGGGGTGTCGATGCCGTCGAAGTACTCCTCCGAGCACTCGAAGGGCGACGCCGCCGAGCTGGCCCGCAGGACCGGCCTGCACTTCCGCACGGTCCCGATCGCGCCGATGTTCGACGCGTACATGGCCTCCCTCCAGCTCACCGGGCTCGCCGAGGAGAACCTCCAGTCGCGGCTGCGCGGCACCACCCTGATGGCGATCTCCAACCAGGAGGGCCACCTGGTCCTCGCCCCCGGCAACAAGTCCGAGCTGGCGGTGGGCTACTCGACCCTCTACGGCGACTCCGTCGGCGCCTACGGTCCGATCAAGGACGTCTACAAGTCGGACGTCTTCCGGCTGGCCCGCTGGCGCAACCGGGCCGCCGAGGAGCGCGGGCAGACCCCGCCGATCCCGGAGAACTCGATCGTGAAGCCACCCAGCGCCGAGCTGCGCCCGGGCCAGGTGGACACCGACTCGCTGCCGGACTACGACGTGCTCGACCGGATCCTCGCCCTGTACGTGGACGGGGACGAGGGCCGGGACGCGATCGTGGCGGCCGGCTTCGACGCGGAGCTGGTGGCCCGGACGCTCCGGATGGTGGACGCGGCGGAGTACAAGCGGCGCCAGTACCCGCCGGGCACCAAGATCTCGGCGAAGGGCTTCGGCAAGGACCGGCGGCTGCCGATCACGAACCGCTGGCGGGAGACACCGGAGTCCTGACCGGGGCCTCTCCGGCGAGGGGGCTTCGCGCGACGACGTGCGAGGCCCCCTTCGCGTTCCCCGTGCGGTCCTCCCGGCGGTCGAGGAGGCCGGCGACGGCGGCGATCGCCAGGCCCGCGGCGGCGAGGCCCGCGCCGACCAGGGCCGGGGAGGTCCAGCCCCAGCCGGCGGCGATGGCGGCGCCGCCGGCCCAGGCTCCGCCCGCGTTGGCGAGGTTGAAGGCCGAGTGGTTGGAGGCGGAGGCGAGGGTGGGGGCGTCCTTCGCCTTCTCCATGACGAGCATCTGGAGCGGGGTGGTGGTCATGAAGCCGACCGCGCCGAGCACCACCACGGTGACCAGGGCGAGCCAGGGCACGTGGACGGTGAAGCGGAAGGCGACCAGGGTGACGGCGAGCGCGGCGAGCGAGCCGTAGAGGGTGGGGCGCGGGGCGCGGTCGGTGAGCGGTCCGGCGGCGAGCGCGCCGGCCGTCATGCCGATCCCGAAGAGGGCGAGGACGATCGTGACGGTGGACTCGCCGAAGCCCATCACCTCGGTGGTCATGGAGGCCAGGTAGGAGTAGACGGCGAAGACGCCGGCGAAGCCGAAGACGGCGGTGAGCAGGCCGAGCAGCACCTGCGGGCGGCCCAGCGCGCGCAGCTCGCGGCCGAGGCCCTGGCGTTCGTCGACGGGGAGCTCGGGGACCAGCCGGGCGAGGGCGGCGAGCGAGGCCAGGCCGATGACGGCGACGACCAGGAAGGTGGCCCGCCAGCCGAGGTGCTGGCCGAGGAGGGTGGCGGCCGGTACGCCGAGGATGTTGGCGACGGTGAGGCCGAGGAACATGGTGGCGACGGCGCGGGCCTGCCGGTCGGGGCGGACGAGCCGGGCGGCGACGACCGCGCCGACGCCGAAGAAGGCGCCGTGCGGGAGGCCGGCGAGGACCCGGCCGGCGAGCAGCCATCCGTAGCCGGGTGCGAGGGCGGAGGCGAGGTTGCCGACGGTGAACAGGGCCATCAGCAGGAGCAGCATCCGCTTGCGGGGGACGCGGGAGCCGAGGGCGGTGAGCAGCGGGGCGCCGACGACGACGCCGAGGGCGTAGGCGGAGACGAGGTGGCCCGCGGTGGGCACGGTTGTGCCGAGGTCGCCGGCGACGTTGGGCAGCAGGCCCATCATGACGAACTCGGTCGTGCCGATGCCGAAAGCGGAGATGGCCAGGGCGAGCAGGGCCACGGGCATGGGTGGGAGACCCTTCCGGATCCGAGGGGATTGTTTTCTTACGAAACAAATTCTCGCACGCGTCGGGGGTCTTCCCGGCTTCGGGGGGATGAAGAGAAGGTTTCGCCTGTCTTTCGCAGGTCAGAGCGTGATGCGGGCGGCGAGCGGCAGGTGATCGCTCTTCGTCTCCGGCAGCGCCCACGACGAGACCGGCTCGACGCCGCGGACCAGGATCTGGTCGATCCGGGCCATCGGGAAGGAGGCCGGCCAGGAGAAGCCGAAGCCGTCGCCGGCCGCGCCCTGGGTGGAGCGCAGCTGCGCGGTGACGGCGTTGAGGGCGCGGTCGTTCATGGTGCCGTTGAGGTCGCCGAGGAGGACGATCCGCTGGGCCCGGTCGCTCGCGATGGCCTCGCCGAGGGCGTCGGCGCTGAGGTCGCGCTGGTTGGCGGTGAATCCGGCGTCGAGGTTGACCCGCACGGAGGGCAGGTGGGCGACGTACACCCGCAGTTCGCCCTGGGGGGCGACGACGGTGGCCTGCATGGCGCGGGTCCAGCCCATGTGGATGTCGACCGGGCGCGGGTCGCGCAGCGGGAGCCGGCTCCACAGGCCGACGGTGCCCTGGACGGAGTGGTACGGGTACCGGTCCGCGAGCTCCCGCTCGTAGACCGGCACCATGTCGGCCTTCAGCTCCTCCAGGGCGAGCACGTCGGCGCCGGAGTCGGCGAGCTGACGGGCGGTTCCCTCGGGGTCGGGGTTGTCGGCGTTGACGTTGTGGGTGGCGACGGTGAGGTCGCCGCCGGCCGACGACTTGTCGGCCACCAGCCCGCCGAAGAGGTTGAGCCAGACGACCGCCGGGAGCAGCAGGGCGATCAGCGCGGTGGCGGAGCGGCGCAGCAGCGCGAGGAGGAGCAGGACCGGGACGAAGAGGCCGAGCCAGGGCAGGAAGGTCTCGGTGAGGCTGCCGAGGTTGCCGACCCGGTTGGGGATCTGCGCGTGCAGGGCCATCAGCAGGGTGAGGGCGACGGCGAAGACGGCCAGCAGGATGCCGCGCCGCCAGATGCCGGGGTCGCGGCGGAGGCGGCCGAGCGCGGCGCGGAACCGGTCGGAGGATCCGGAACGCCCGCCTCCCGCTCCGCCGTGCTCCGTCCCCGTCATGTCCACCCGCGCCATCGCTGCCCTCGCTCGCCTTGCCGTGCCGTCGTGCCGTCCGTGCTCCGAGACCCGGTCCCGACCCTAGGCGATGCCGGGCCCCGCGCACTCCCCCAAGGACGACCCGGGCGTGTGACGGGGTTCCGCTTGCGGGCCGGTACGGGTGGGCTGTGACAGAACGCGCACATTCGTGCGGATCCCGGTGTGGTCAGTTTCTCGGCCGGACCCCGTCGAGGATGGTGTCGGCCACGCGGGCCGGGAAGTCCGGCGAGAGGTCGGCGTCGGGCCGCAGGACGGTACGGAGCAGCAGCGGGCCGACGAAGAGGTCGTTGACCAGCTCCAGGTCGAGGTCGGCCCGCACCTCGCCGGTGGCGACGCCGCGCTCCAGGACCTCGATGCCGAGGCGGCGGCGGGGTTCGATGGCGGTGCGGTGGTAGTGGTCCCAGAGCCGGGGGTGGCTCTGCATCTGACTGAACATGTTCCGCAGCAGCGCGGAGGTCCGCTTGGCGAGGCCGCGCCGCCGCATGAACTCCAGGAGCGTCACGAGGTCGTCGCGGACCGAGATCCCGGGCAGCTCGGGGTCCGGGGGCTCGACGGAGCGGATCAGCTCGACGAGGAGGTCCTCCTTGCCGGCCCAGCGGCGGTAGATCGTGGCCTTGCCGACGCCGGCGGTACGGGCGATCCGCTCGATGGAGATGTCCCCGAGCGGCACCCCGCCCTCCAGCAGCCCGATGACGGCGTCGAAGACCGCCCCCTCCACCGCCTCGCTCCGCGGCCGCCCCCGCCGGGGACTCCCGCCGGGGCAGTCCGCCGCCCCCGGGGCCACGGACGGGCGGTCCGCCGCCTCGTCGCGTCCGGGCTCGCGCTCCGGGGCCTCGTCGGCGCCCGGGGCGCCGGGCTCGGTCGGCTCGCCGGGATTCCGGCCGTCCGCCAGGGACACGCGTGTCGCCTCTCGTCGTCATGGGAAAGCTGCCTCCCCCATTCTCGCCCGACGGCGGTCGGACGCCCGGCCCCGCGGGGCGCCCGGCCGCGGGGTCAGCCGTGGGTCGCCTCCGCCGGTTCCCGGGGTTCCGGGGCGGTGGGCCGGGGTGGGACGGTCGCGGGTCGGGTGCGGCCGGGGAGGAAGGCGGCGACCACCACCGCGCCCACGGCGGCGATCGCCGCGGAGGCGTAGGCGGTGACGTGCATGGCGTCGAGGAACGCCTGGTGGGCGGGGGCGACGAGGTCCCGGGCGCCCAGCTTCTCGGCCACCGCGAGCGTCGCCTCCAGGGACTCCCCGGCCGTGGTGCGCACGGCGGGCGGCAGCGCGCCGAGGTGGCCCTCGATCTCGCCGCGGTAGACCGAGGAGAGGACGGAGCCGAGGACGGCCACCCCGAGCGCGCCGCCGACCTGGCGGAAGGTGTTGTTGATCGCGGAGCCGGAGCCCGCCTTCTCCCGGGGCAGCGTCTGCATGATCGCGACGGTGACCGGCGGCATGATGTGCGCCATGCCCGCGCCCTGCACCAGGAAGACCAGGGCCATCACCCACACCGGGGTGTCCGCGTCGAAGAGGGCGAAGGCGCCGAGACCGAGGGCGACGGCGGTCATGCCGGTCGCGCAGACCGCCCGCGCGCCGAAGCGTTCGACGGCGAGCCGGGCCCGGGGCGCGAAGACCATCTGGGCGAGGGCGAGCGGCAGCAGGAGCAGGCCGGAGTCGAGGGCGCTGTAGCCGCGGACGCTCTGGAGGTAGAAGGCCGAGAAGAAGGTCACGCCCATCAGGGCGAAGAAGACCAGGGCGATGGCGGCGACGGCGGCGGAGAAGACCGGCTTGCGGAAGTACGAGACGTCCAGGGCCGGGTGGTCGGTGCGCTTCTCGTACAGGACGAAGGCGGTGAGGACGGCGAGGCCGGCGAGGACCGGGACGAGGACGCCCGCCTCGGTGAAGGAGGCCCGCTCGCCGCCGCGGATGATCCCGTACACGAGGAGGACGAGGCCGAGGACGGAGAGGCCCACGCCGACCAGGTCGATCCGGCCGGGCGCGGGGTCCTTCGACTCGGGGACGAGCCAGGCCATCAGGCCGAGGGCGAGGAGCACCACCGGCACGTTGACGAGGAAGATCGAGCCCCACCAGAAGTGCTCCAGGAGCACGCCGCCGGTGATCGGGCCGACCGCGATGGCGAGGCCGACGCTGCCGGCCCAGATGCCGATGGCCTTGGGCTGCTCGTCGCGCTCGAAGACGTTCATGAGGACGGCGAGCGTGGCGGGCATGACGAAGGCGGCGCCGAGGCCCATCACGGCCCGGTAGGCGACCAGCTCGCCCGGGGAGCCGGAGAAGGCGGCCAGGGCGGAGCCGAGCCCGAAGACGGTGAGGCCGAAGAGGAGGGACCGCTTGCGGCCGAGCCGGTCGCCGAGGAGGCCGGAGGCGAAGAGGAGGCCGGCGAAGACGAGCGTGTAGGAGTTGATGGCCCACTCCAGCTCGCTCTGGGTGGCGCCGAGCCCGGTGGGGGCCGGGGACGCGATCGTCTTGACCGCCACGTTCAGGATCGAGTTGTCGAGGACGACGATCAGCAGGCTCAGCATCAGCACGCCGAGGACGGCCCAGCGGCGGCGGTGGACGGCCTCGGGGACGCGCGGCTGCGCCGGGGCGGGGGCGGAGGGGGCGGACGGCTCTGGCATGCACACCACTCTAAGGCAATTTCGAAACGGGTCCGTCTCGTATTGAAAAACGTGACCGGGACTTTGCCGCCCCTTGAACGGCCTCGCAGGCATGCGACCCGAACAGACGTTCGCATGTGAAGAGCGCCACGCCGCCCCACTTCCCCGCCCGCCCGGCGAAGTGCCACCATGGACGTGGTCCGGGGACGCCGTCAGGGCGCCTCGAGATGACACAAGGAGCCGTTCACCATGACGCTTCAGGCTGCCTCGAAACAGCCCGCCGACAGCACGAAGACGCTGTACGGGGGCAAGGGCTCGCGCCGTCTCACCGTCCACGACATCGCCGCCACCAAGGTCCGCGGCGAGAAGTGGCCCATGCTCACCGCCTACGACGCCATGACCGCCTCCGTCTTCGACGAGGCCGGCATCCCGGTGATCCTCGTCGGCGACTCCATGGGCAACTGCCACCTCGGCTACGACACCACCGTGCCCGTCACGATGGACGAGATGACCCTGCTGTCCGCCGCCGTCGTCCGGGGCACGAAGCGCGCCCTCGTCGTCGGCGACCTCCCCTTCGGCTCGTACCAGGAAGGGCCCGTCCAGGCCCTGCGCAGCGCGACCCGCCTCGTCAAGGAGGCCGGCGTGCAGGCGGTCAAGCTGGAGGGCGGCGAGCGCTCGCTGCCGCAGACCGAGCTGCTGGTCCAGGCGGGCATCCCCGTCATGTCCCACCTCGGCCTCACCCCGCAGTCCGTGAACGCCATGGGCTACCGGGTGCAGGGCCGCTCCGACGAGGGCGCGCACCGGCTGCTGCGCGACGCCAAGGCCGCCCAGGACGCGGGCGCCTTCGCGCTCGTCCTGGAGCTGGTCCCGGCCGAGCTGGCCGCCGAGGTCACCCGCTCGCTGCACATCCCGGTCATCGGCATCGGCGCCGGCCCCGACACCGACGCCCAGGTCCTCGTCTGGACCGACATGGCCGGGCTGACCGGCGGCAAGGTGCCGCGCTTCAGCAAGCAGTACGCCAACCTCCGCGAGACGCTCGGCGACGCCGCCCGCGCCTTCGCCGAGGACGTGGCCGGCGGGGCCTTCCCCGCCGAGGAGCACACCTTCCACTAGGCGTCCCGCCGCAAGGCCCCCGCACCACCGACAGCCCGCCGACAGCCCGTCGGCGGGCTGTCGGCCGTTTGTCGGCGCGCTGTCAGTGACGCCCTGTTCCATGGGGGACATGACGCGATCACAGACCAACGCCGTCGAGGTCCGGGGCCTCGTGAAGCACTTCGGCGAGACCAGGGCCCTCGACGGGGTCGACCTCGACGTGCGGGAGGGGACCGTGCTCGGCGTCCTCGGCCCGAACGGCGCCGGGAAGACCACCCTCGTCCGCTGCCTGTCCACCCTCCTCGTCCCGGACGCCGGGACCGCCACCGTCGCCGGCTACGACGTGGTGCGCCAGCCCCGCCAGCTGCGCCGCACCATCGGCCTCACCGGCCAGTACGCCTCGGTCGACGAGAAGCTCTCCGGCTTCGAGAACCTGTACATGATCGGCCGGCTGCTCGACCTGTCCCGCACGGACGCCCGCCGCCGCGCCGACGAGATGCTGGAGCGCTTCTCCCTCACCGAGGCCGCCAAGCGCCCGGCGATGAACTACTCCGGCGGCATGCGGCGGCGCCTCGACCTCGCCGCCTCGATGATCGGGCAGCCGGCCGTGCTCTACCTGGACGAGCCGACCACCGGCCTCGACCCCCGCACCCGCAACGAGGTGTGGGACGAGGTGAAGCGGATGGTCTCCGAAGGCGTCACCGTCCTCCTCACCACCCAGTACATGGAGGAGGCGGAGCAGCTCGCGAGCGAGCTGACCGTCGTCGACCGGGGCAAGGTCATCGCCCGGGGCGAGGTCGACGAGCTCAAGGCGAGGGTCGGCGGCCGGACGCTCAAGGTCCGCCCGGTCGACCCGGACCAGCTGCCCGCGATGGCGGCCGCGCTCCGCGAGACCGGTCTCGACGGCGTCGCCGGCGCGACCGTGGTGCCCGACGAGGGCGCGCTGTACGTGCCGATCCTCACCGACCAGCAGCTGACCGCCGTCGTCTCGCTGCTCGGCGCGCGCGGCTTCGGCATCGCCCACATCGGCACCCATCTGCCCAGCCTGGACGAGGTGTTCCTGGCCATCACCGGCCAGAAGACCACCGGGTCCGACCCGTCCGACACGATCAGCGAGGAGGTCGCCGCATGAGCACGACCACGGTCACCAAGACGTCCGCCGGCACCTCCGGCACCCCGTCGCCCGGCGCGGCCCGGCCGGCCCGCACCGACGCCGACGGCCGGATCGGCCTGCGCGCCAACCTGCGCCACATCGGCGCGCTGGCCCGGCGCAACGCGCTCCAGATCAAGCAGGACCCGGAGTCGATGTTCGACGCCGTGCTCATGCCGATCATCTTCATCCTGCTCTTCGTGTACGTCTTCGGCGGCGCCATCGCCGGCAAGGGCAACAACGACGCCTACGTGAACTACGTGGCGCCCGGCCTGATGGCGATGATGGGCATGAACATCGCCATGGCCGTCGGCGTCGGCATCAACGACGACTTCAAGAAGGGGGTGATGGACCGGTTCCGGACGATGCCGATCGCCCGCTCCTCGGTCCTCATCGCCAAGATCGTCGTCGAGATCGGCCGGATGCTGATCGCCACCGCGATCCTGCTCGGCATGAGCTTCCTGCTCGGCCTGACGATCCACACCTCGGTGCTCCACCTGTTCGCCGCCATCGGCCTGTCGATGGTCTTCGGCGCCTCGCTGATGTGGATCTTCATCCTGCTCGGCCTCACCGTGAAGACCGCGCAGGCCGTCCAGGGCATGGCGATGCTCGTCCTGATGCCGCTCCAGTTCGGCTCCTCGATCTTCGCGCCGACGACGACGATGCCCGGCTGGCTGGAGACCTTCACGGACTACAACCCGCTCTCCAACCTCGCCGACGCCGCCCGGAACCTGATCAACGGCGGGCCGGTCGCCGACTCCGTGTGGATGACGCTGGGCTGGTCGCTGCTCATCACCGTCGTCACGGCACCGCTCGCCGTCGCCAAGTTCCGCAAGAAGACCTGATCCGGCGCCCCCGTGACGGGGGGTCAGGACTCGGCGCGCTCACTGATCGCGTCGGCGGCGCGACCGAGCAGGGCGGCGGCCTCCTCAGCGGAGAGGCCGCCGCCCTCGGCGTGCGCGGCCGCGAAGGCGTCCGCGCCGAGCGCCGCGCGGGCCAGCTCCGTCGCCCGCGCCAGGTTCTCCCGCTCGAGACCCGGCTCCCGGTGTCCTTCGGGCACCAGGGCGTCCCGCGCGCCGAGGAGCAGCGCCGCCGTCCGGGCCGCCTCGCCGCCGAGCCCGGCCAGCGCCCACGCCCCGACGACCAGGTGCACCCCGGGCATCTGCGGCACCACCATCATCGACAGCGGGCCCAGCGACCGCTCGTACGCCCGGGCGACCCGCGCGAGGGCGTCGGCGTACCGCTCCTCCAGGACGTCGATCCACGCCAGGCTGCCGAGCGTGAACCCCTCGAAGACGGCGAGGGTCTCGCTGCTGAACTCCTCCATGAGGCCCGTCAGAAGCTCCCGGGCCTCGACGGTCCTGCCGGTCCTGCCCAGCGCGAGCGCGAGGAAGAGGCGCGCGCCGAGCTGCGGTTCGTGGCCCGTGGCGTGGTCGTCCAGGATCTTCCGCAGGATCGCCTCGCCCTCCTCGGTCCGGCCCGCCTCGATGAGGGTGTCGGCGTACCGGGCCCGCAGCAGCTCCTGCTGGGACGGGGCCCCGATCTTCTCCGCGTAGCCGATGGCGGCGAGGAAGTCCCGGGCGGCCTCGTCGTAGGCGAGCTGCCGCTCGTGGGCCTCGCCGCGGGCGGAGAGCGCCTCGGCGGCGCCCCAGGCGTCCCCGAGCCGTTCGAAGAGGGCCAGGCTCTCGTCGGCGTCCGCGATCGCGAGGTCGGCCCACTGGCCGCGGTTGGCCCGCATGTTGGCCCGCAGGTTCAGGATGTGGGCCAGCTCCCAGACGTACCCGTACCGGCGGCACGCCTCCACGGTGACGTCGAGGAGGTCGTGCAGCCGGTCGGGCTCGCCCATGATGAGGACGGCGAAGACGGCGAAGGAGCCGGGCAGCCTGCAGGTCTGGGGCAGCCCGGGCCGGTAGACGGCGGTGATCTCGCGCAGCCGCTCCTGGCCCTCCGGGCTGATCCAGCGGGCGGTCTCGTGGTCCATGTTGATCAGCTCGAGGAGCCGCACCCCGCGCCGGGCCTCCCAGCGCTGCTCCGCGGAGAGCGGCGGCGGGGCGGCCGTGCACGGCTCGTGCAGGGGGACGAGCGGCGCGGCCGGCGGGGTGAACGGGTCGGGCCCCAGGTCGGCGACGGCCCGGACCCCCTGGAGGGCGTCGGAGCGCAGGTCGCGCAGCTGCCAGTACCAGAGCAGGGAGTGGACGAGGACGAGGGCCTCGTCCTCGTCGCGGGCGGCGACGGCCCGGGCGAGCGCGCTGCGGATGTTGCCGTACTCGGCGTCGAACCGGACCATGGCGGCGAGCTGCCCCGATCCGCGGAGTCCGGGGTCGGTGGTGCGGGCGAGTTCGCGGTAGTACGTGAGGTGGGCCCGCTCGACGGCCGCCCGCTCCCCCGCCTCCTCCAGCCGCTCCCCCGCGTACTCCGCCACCGTCTCGAGCAGCCGGAACCGCATCCCCGACTCCCCCGGCGCCGCCACCACCAGCGACTTGTCCACCAGCGCACCCAGCACATCGAGGACCTCCGCCCCCTCCGCACCCGCGCACACCGCCTCCGCCGCCTCCAGATCACACCCGCCCGTGAACACCGCCAGCCGCCGCAGCACCGCCCGCTCCGGCCCCTCCAGCAACTCCCACGACCAGTCCACCACCGCCCGCAGCGTCTGCTGCCGCGGCAACACCGTCCGCGCCCCCGACGTCAGCAACCGGAACCGGTCGTCCAGCCGCGCCGCGATCTGCCCCACCGACAACACCCGCAACCGCGCCGCCGCCAGCTCGATCGCCAACGGCAACCCGTCCAGCCGCCGCACCACCTCCCGCGCCGCCACCGGATCCTCCCCCACCACGAACCCCGGCCGCACCGCCGCACCCCGCTCCCCCAGCAACCGCAGCGCCGTCCCCTCCGGCAACGGCCCCAACGGCCGCAACCGCTCCCCCGGCACCCCCAACGGCTCCCGGCTCGTCGCCAGCACCCGCACCCCCGGACACCGCGCCAGCACCGACTCCGCCAACCGCGCCGCCGCCCCCACCACATGCTCACAGTTGTCCAGAAGCAACAGCATCCGCCGCCCCGCACAGTGCTCCACCAGACGAGACAAGGGGTCGCCCGCGGTGCGCAGTTCCTCGGCTCCGGCGCCGCGGAGCACGGTCTCGCGGGCGCCGAGGGCGGCGAGGACGGCCTCGGGGACGGTCTCCGGGTCGCGGACGGGGGCGAGTTCGGCGACCCAGACGCCGTCGGGCCAGGCGTCGGCGGCCCGTTCGGCCGCCTCCTGGGAGAGCCGGGTCTTGCCGGCGCCGCCGGGCCCGAGCAGGGTCACCAGCCGGGCGGTGCCCAGGTCCTGGCGCAGGGCGGCGATCTCCTCCTCGCGCCCGACGAAGGAGGTGAGCCGGGCCCGCAGGTTGCCGGGGACGGGAGCAGGGGCGACGGGGGCGGGAGCCGCCTCGCGCCCGGGGGCGGGGGCGGGGGCGGGGGCCGGCGCGCCGGCGGTGAGCAGCCGTTCGTGGAGGGCGCGCAGCTCGGGGCCGGGGTCGGCACCGAGCTCGTCGGCGAGGGTGCGGCGGACCTCCTCGTACGCGGCCAGCGCCTCGGCGGCCCGGCCCGTGTCCCGCAGCGCCCGGATCCGCAGGGCCTGCAGCGGCTCGTCCAGCGGCCGCCCGGCGCAGAGCGCGGTGAGTTCGGGCAGGGCGTCGGCGGCCCGGCCGAGGGCGAGCGCCGCGGCGAGCCGGGTGCGGCGGGCGTCCAGCCGGAGGGCCTCCCAGCGGGCGGCCTCGGCGTGCCGGTCGGGCAGGTCGGCGAGGGCGGGCCCGGCCCACAGGCCCAGGGCCTCGTCGAGGAGCCCGGCCGCCCGCCCGGCGTCCCCGACGGCCAGCGCCGCCGCCCCCTCGGCCGCCAGCCGCTCGAACCGGAACAGGTCGACGTCCTCCCGGACCGCGCCGAGCCGGTAGCCGCCGCCCTCCACGGAGTGGATCCGGTCCCGGCCGAGCGCCTTCCGCAGCCGCCCGACCAGGGCCTGGAGCGCGCCGCCGGCGTCGGCGGGCGGCTCGTCGCCGAACCAGACCTCGTCGACGAGCACGGAGACGGGCAGCGCCCGGCCGGGCCGCAGGGCGAGCGTGGTGAGCAGGGCGCGGACGCGGGGGCCGCCGACGGGCAGCTCGTCGCCGTCGGCGGTCAGCACACGGGTCGGTCCCAGGAGGCAGTAGCGCACACGCCCATTCTCCGTGAGGGGCCCGCGCGCGCCGGGCGGCGGGGGAACCGGCGGCGGGACCGGTACGTTCTCGCTCCACACCCAGTCCCGTACGGGGGGAGCCCGTGATGAGTTCGGCCGCCGTCCGCCGCCAGGAGCGCCGGATCAGTCCCGTCTTCCTGGCCGTGTCCGCGGTCATGGCCGTGACCGGCTGGGCGGTGTGGACGGACTTCGCCGCGCTGCCCGGGGTGGCGGTCTTCCTCTTCGTCACCTCGGCGTGGATCGTCTCGCTCTGTCTGCACGAGTACGCGCACGCCCGCACGGCCCTGCACAGCGGGGACGTCACGGTGGGCGCCAAGGGCTATCTGACCCTGAACCCGTTCGCGTACACCCATGCGGTCCTGAGCGTGGTCCTGCCGGTGCTCTTCGTGATCATGGGCGGGATCGGTCTGCCGGGCGGGGCCGTCTTCATCGAGCAGGGCCGGATCCGGGGCCGGTGGAAGCACAGCCTGGTGTCGGCGGCGGGGCCGCTGGCGAACGTGCTGTTCGCGGTGGTGTGCACGGCCCCGTTCTGGCTGGGCGCGCTCGACGGGGTGCCGGCCGCGTTCCGGTACGCGCTGGCCTTCCTGGCGTTCCTCCAGGTGACGGCGGCGCTGCTGAACCTGCTGCCGGTGCCGGGCCTGGACGGCTACGGGATCGTGGAGCCCTGGCTGTCGTACCGGGTGAAGCGGCAGATCGCACCGTACGCGCCGTACGGCTTCTTCGTCGTGATCGCCCTGCTCTTCGTGCCGGCCGTCAACGCCGCCTTCTTCGACACGGTCGACGCCCTGATGCGGGCGCTGGGCGTCGGCGGCCTCGACCGTGCCTGCGGCTCGGCGCTCTTCCGCTTCTGGGAGGGCACCCCGGCGGCCTGCCCGGTCTAGGCGGCCTCTGCCGCCTTCTCCGCCTTGGCGCGGCGGACGTAGTACCAGGCCATGTTGGAGGAGAGGCCGGCGAGGAGGATCCAGACGATGCCGACGAAGCTGCCGTTGACGAAGGAGATCACGGCCGCGGCGACGGCCAGGGCGCAGACCGCGAGGGCGTAGAGGGCGAGACGGGGCATGGGGGTCGGCTCCTGTCGGGCGGGTACGGCTGTTGCTGCCCGACCAGTGTCCCCCATGCCCCGAAGCGCCCGTTCTCCGGCTCGGCCGCCGGCTCGGACGTCGGCTCGGACGTCGGCTCAGACGTCGGTGACGCGCAGGCCGGCGTGGGCCTTGTAGCGGCGGTTCACCGAGATCAGGTTGGCGACCAGCGACTCGACCTGGTGGGCGTTGCGGAGCCGGCCGGCGAAGACGCCGCGCATGCCCGGGATGCGGCCGGCCAGCGCCTGGACGATCTCGACGTCGGCGCGCTCCTCGCCGAGGACCATCACGTCGGTGTCGATCTCGGCGATCGAGGTGTCCTTGAGGAGGACGGCGGAGAGGTGGTGGAAGGCGGCGGCGACCCGGGAGTCGGGGAGCAGCGCGGCGGCCTGCTCGGCGGCGGAGCCCTCCTCGGGCTTGAGGGCGTAGGCGCCCTTCTTGTCGAAGCCGAGCGGGTTGACGCAGTCGACGACGAGCTTGCCGGCGAGCTCCTCGCGGAGCGACTCCAGGGTCTTGGCGTGGCCCTCCCAGGGCACGGCGACGATGACGACGTCGCTGCGGCGGGCGCAGTCGGCGTTGTCGGCGCCCTGGACGCCGTGGCCGATCTCCGCGGCGACGGCCTCGGCGCGGTCGGCGGCGCGGGAGCCGATGATCACCTGCTGGCCGGCGGCGGCGAGGCGGTAGGCGAGGCCGCGGCCCTGGTCGCCGGTGCCGCCGAGGACGCCGACGACGAGTCCGGAGACGTCGGGGAGGTCCCAGGGGTCCTTGGCGGGACGGGGCGCGGCGGGAGGACCGGGAGGTGCGGGAGGGGTCGAGGAAGTCATGGGGCGACCCTACCCACCGGTTCGGGCCCCGTTCGGGTGGATCGGGGACAACCGGCCGCGCGCGGGCGTCCGCTGGGGCAGGATGCGGCGCCATGGATGCCGTACGGGTCGCGTTGCTGCGGGAAGTGCTCGCCGGGACGGAGTGGCCGGCGGCCGCCCGCCGGTTCGCCGGGGCGCTGCGGGCGTCGGTGGTGCCGCAGCGGGGCGGGCTGCTGCTCGTCGGCACGGAGGCGTACGAGCCCTGGCACCTGGCGGCGCACCTGGTGGACGAGGCGGCCTGGTCGGGGCTGCCGGAGCTGGTGCCGACGCTGGTGCGGCACCGGGCGCGGCCAGGCGACCCGGCGCACCTGGCGGTGGGCCTGGGCCGGCTGGAGGCGGCGGGCCGGGGCGCGACGCTGCTGGTCGTCGCGCCGGAGCGGCCGGAGGCGGGGCTGCTGCAGCGGGTGCACGACGCGCGGCGGGCGGGCGCGACGGTCCTCTCCCTGGACGGCGGGGACGCGGAGGTGCGGGGGCTCGCGCACGAGACGCTGACGGTCGCGGAGGGGGTGGCCGGGGCGGTGGACTTCGACACGGTGCAGCACCTGGTCAGCGCGGCGGCGGGCGAGAACCGGCTGCCGGCGCCGCGGGGCCGCCGGCTCCGGGACCGCCTCGCCCTCCTGGCCGACCACCTGACGTCCCCGCCACCGCCCCGCTGGTAGCCCGCCACGCGCCGGGCGCGCCGGGAATTCGGTTGCTCCCGGGTGGCGGCGTGCGGAGCATGGGCGCTCGTGGCTTCCTCCTCCTTGCGTGCGCGGCTCGCGGCCGTGCTTCCCGACACCTCGCCCTGGCGGTCGTCCCGGGACTTCCGGCTGCTCTGGGGGCAGGGGCTCGTGACCTACTTCGCCAGTGCCATGGCGATGGTGGCGCTGCCGCTGCAGATCAAGGAGCTGACGGACTCGCCGCTCGCCGTGGGCGCGATGGGCGCGGTGGAGCTGGTGCCGCTGGTGGTCTTCGGGCTGTACGGCGGGGCGCTGGCGGACGCGGTGGACCGGCGGCGGGTGATCGTCGGGACGGAGGCCGGGCTCGGGGGGCTCGCCCTGCTGTTGCTGCTGAACTCGCTGCTCGGTGAGCCGCTGCTCTGGCCGCTGTACGTGGTCGCCGCGGACGTGTCCGCGCTCGCGGGGCTCCAGCGGCCGGCGCTCGACTCGCTGCTGGCCCGGATCGTGCCGCACGAGCAGCAGACCGCGGCGGCCGCGCTGAACTCGCTGCGCTGGCAGCTGGGGGCGATCGCGGGGCCGGCGGTGGCGGGTCTGGTGGTGGCGTACGCGGGGCACGCGACGGCGTACGCGGTGACGCTGGCCGGGTTCGCGGTGTCGGTGCTGATGTGCCGGCGCCTCTCCCCCGCGCCGCCCGCGCACGACGCGGAGAAGCCGTCGCTGCGGTCGATCGCGGAGGGCGCGCGGTACGCCTGGTCGCGGCCGGTGCTGCTGGGCACGTACGCGATCGACCTGGCGGCGATGGTCTTCGCCTTCCCGAACGCGGTCTTCCCGTTCCTCGCGGACGAGCTGGACGCCCCCTGGTCCCTGGGGCTGATGTACGCGGCCGGGTCCGTCGGGTCCCTCGTGCTCGGTCTGACCAGCGGCTGGACGTCGAGGGTGCGGCGGCACGGGCTGCTGGTGGCCGGCGGCGCGGCGGGCTGGGGGCTGGCGATCGCGGGCGCGGGCTGGTTCGGGAACGTGTGGCTGGTGCTGCTGTGCCTGGCGTTCGCGGGCGCCGGCGACATGCTGAGCGGGCTCGGGCGGTCGACGATCTGGAACCAGACGATCCCGGAGGAGCTGCGCGGCCGGCTGGCGGGCATCGAGGTGCTCTCGTACAGCGTGGGCCCGCAGCTCGGCCAGGTGCGGGCCGGCGTGATGGCCGGCTGGACCGGTACCCGTACCGCCGTCTGGGCGGGCGGCGTCGCCTGTGTGGCCTCGGTGGGCCTGCTCTGCCTGGCGCTGCCGAGACTGCTGCGGTACGACGCGGCCACGGACGAGGACGCCCTGCGCCGCAAGGCCCAGCAGGAGGCGACGGCGGCGGCCGGGACCGGGTGACTCCCCCCGGTCCCGGCCCCGCCCGCGCCGTCAGTCCCGGCTCTCGTCCGGGCGGGGCGCGTCGTGCCAGCGGGGGTCGGTCTCCCACTCCAGGTTGCGCTCGCGCGCGGTCTCCATGGCGTGGGACGCCTCCTCACGGGTGGCGTAGGGGCCGAATCGGTTCTTCGCGGGGCATTCGGGCCCTTCCTCGACCTTCTTGTGTTCCAGGCAGTAGTACCACTCGCCCGGCTTGGCGGTCGGGCGCTTCTTGAACAGGGCCATGGTCGTCGGCTCCTTCCTTCGGGACCATGCTGCCCCAGACGCGGTCGTTAGACTCGCTGGCATGTCTGGCCAGTCGCTTCTCGTTCCGGGGGAGCTCTCCCCCACCCGCTCCGTCCCGGGCTCGATCCGCCGCCCCGAGTACGTCGGGAAGCCCGCCCCCACCCCGTACACGGGGCCCGAGGTGCAGGATTCCGACACGATCGAACGGATGCGGATCGCCGGCCGCATCGCCGCTCAGGCGATGGAGGAGGCCGCCAAGCACATCGCCCCGGGCGTCACCACCGACGAGCTCGACCGGGTCGCGCACGAGTTCATGTGCGACCACGGCGCCTATCCGTCCACGCTGGGCTACCGCGGCTTCCCGAAGTCGCTGTGCGCCTCGATCAACGAGGTCATCTGCCACGGCATCCCGGACTCGACCGTCCTGCGCGACGGCGACATCGTGAACCTGGACGTCACGGCGTACATCGGCGGTGTCCACGGCGACAACAACGCCACCTACCTCTGCGGCGACGTCGACGAGGAGTCGCGGCTGCTCGTGGAGCGCACCCGGGAGTCGCTGAACCGCGCCATCAAGGCGGTGAAGCCGGGCCGGCAGATCAACATCATCGGCCGGGTCATCGAGTCGTACGCCAAGCGCTTCGGCTACGGCGTCGTCCGCGACTTCACCGGGCACGGCATCAACTCGTCCTTCCACTCCGGCCTGATCGTCCCGCACTACGACTCGCCCCACCACACCACCGTCATCCAGCCCGGCATGACGTTCACGATCGAGCCGATGCTGACCCTCGGCACCCACGAGTACGACATGTGGGACGACGGCTGGACCGTGGTGACGAAGGACCGCAAGCGGACGGCCCAGTTCGAGCACACCCTGGTGGTCACCGAGACGGGGGCGGACATCCTGACGCTTCCCTGACCTCACGTTCCCCCGGCCGTCCACGGGGGTACACCTCTTACCGACAGGTCGTCGGGAACCAGTTGACTTAGGTAAGCCTAAGTTGGCACCATCGTCACTGGTTCCCGCCCCATCGGTCCCGGAGGCACGCCTTGGACACGCCCTTCTCCACCCTCATCCGCACGGCCTCGCACGAGCAGCACACGGAGGCGGAGACCTCGTCCTTCATGGGCGACCTCCTCGGCGGACGGCTCGGGGTGGACGCCTACGCCCGCTACACCGAACAGCTGTGGTTCGTGTACCGCGCGCTGGAGGAGGGCGCCGAGGCGCTGCGCGAGGACCCGGTCGCCGGGCCGTTCATACAGCCCGAGCTGTTCCGCACGGCCGCCCTGGAGGCGGACCTCACCCATCTGCGCGGCCCGGAGTGGCGCGCGGGCGCCACGGCGCTGCCGGCGACGGAGGCGTACGCGGCGCGGGTCGCCGAGTGCGCCCGCGAGTGGCCCGCCGGGTACGTCGCCCACCACTACACGCGCTACCTGGGCGACCTGTCGGGCGGCCAGATCATCCGCGACAAGGCGGAGCGGACCTGGGGCTTCGACCGCAAGGGCGACGGCGTCCGGTTCTACGTCTTCGACGCGATCGGCAACCCGGCGGCGTTCAAGCGGGCCTACCGCGAGCTCCTCGACGCGGTGAACGCGGACGACCTGGAGAAGCAGCGGATCGTCGACGAGTGCAAGCGGGCCTTCGCCTTCAACACGGCCGTCTTCCGCGAGCTGGGCGGCGAGTTCCCGCTCAGCGCGTGAGCGTTCCTTCCAGGCGGACCCGTCCGCCCAACTCCACGATGCCGTCAGGGCCGGGGGCGGTGAGCAGCTGCGACCCCCGGCCCTGCGTGATGTTCAGGGCCCGTCCGAGTTCCGCGGTGAGCAGCAGGGCCGCCGCGCCGGTGGCCTCGTCCTCGTCGACGCCGTCGCCCCGGCCGGGGAAGGCGCGCGCCCGGATCCGCCCGGCGGCCTCCTCCTCCCACGCCCAGGCGTAGATCCACTCCCCCGGCGGCGGCACGTCGAGGGCGTCGACCTCGGCGGCGGAGGCGTACTGGCGCAGGGTGCGCGGCGGCGCCCACTCGGCGCGGGCCTCGATCCAGGTGAACTCGCCGTCGCCGCGCACCCACACCTCGCCGGCGGGCGGGCAGATCACCTCCAGGTCGAGCAGCCAGGCGGTGCCGACGAGCGGGTGCCCGGCGAAGGGGAGCCGCAGTCCGGGGGTGTAGATGTCGACGACGCCGCGCTCGGGGTCGTCGACGAACACGGTCTCGCTGAAGCCGAGTTCCTTCGCGAGCGCCTGCCGGGAGGACTCGTCGGGGTGGGTGCGCCCGTCCCGTACGACTCCGAGGGCGTTGCCGTGGCGGCCGTCGCCCGCGCAGAAGACCCGCAGGACGTCGATCTCGGTGCCGGTCTCGCCAGTCGTGTTCATGGCGGAATTGAACCATCCAGGGGCAGCCGACAGGGCCGCACCTCCGTTTCCGGGGGTGCGGCCCTGTGCGTGCGGTCAGCTCCCGGTGCCGGTGCCCGTGCGGCGGCGGGTGGCGACGACGACGGCACCGCCGGCGGCGACGATCAGCGCGGCGGCGCCGGCCAGGAGGCCGGTGGGGGCCGAGGAGCCGGTGGCGGCGAGGGTGCCGGAGCCGCCGCCGACCGTGCCGGCACCGCCGACGGTACCCGCGCCCGTGGTGCCCGTCCCCGCGGAACCGGTCGTGCCGGTCGTGCCGGTCGTACCGGCCGTACCGGTGGCGGCGGTCGGCCCGGCGGTCGCGGACGGGAGGGCGGCGTCCTCGTCGAGGGCGAGGGAGACGGTCACGGGGTCGAGGGCGAGGCCCGCGTCGTAGTACGAGGCACCGCCGGGGGCGGCGAAGAGGGCGGCGCCGTCGGCGGTCAGCTTCGCGGGCAGCGCGGCGAGGGTGACGACCTCGTCCTTCGGGGTCCAGTCGGCCTCCGTCAGGTCGAGCGCGGCGAAGCGCACGCCCTTCCTGGTGCCGGAGGCGGTGGTGACGTCGGCGGTGAGGGTGCCCGTGGTGCCGTCGGCGGCGAGCTTCACGCCGCCGATCCGCCAGTCGATGCCGTGCGCGGCGCAGACGAAGTCGACGCGGCCGGTGAAGGAGGCGGTGAGGGTGCGGGCGTCCGCGTCGAGTGCGGCCTCGTCGACCTGGAAGGCGTACGCGGAGCCGGACGCCGTCGCGCCGGCGGCCGGGGTGACGGCGCCGCCGCAGCGCTCCTCGACGTACACCCGCCAGCGCTCCAGGACGCCCCAGGTGAGCCGCCCGGCGACGACACCGGCCGGGTCCTCGGCGGTCGGGCTCGCGGTCCCGGTCGGGCTGGGGGCGGTGGTGGTCGGGGCCGGGGTGGTGGGAGCGGTGGTGGTGGGAGCGGTGGTGGTGGGG
>NZ_JOGX01000047.1 GCF_000719555.1 Streptomyces sp. NRRL F-5727 | reverse complement strand
CGCGGCGGGGGCGGGGCGGGGGACCGCGGACCGCCGACCGACGTGTCCGGTTTCGCGTGTTCACATCGGCATTGACCGGATATCCGCAGGGCAGTGATCACTTCGTGTCCGTACCCGTCCCGTCTGGGGGTTCCACCATGGCAGCCAGGCCACTCGTGCCACGACAGCCCAACGAACGGCTCCAGGCGCTCATCCAGGAGGCCGCGTGCTCCCACGCCGGTCTCGCCCGCAGGGTCAATCTGGTGGGCGCGGAGCGCGGCCTCGACCTGCGGTACGACAAGACCTCGGTGGCGCGCTGGCTGCGCGGGCAGCAGCCGCGCGGCCGGGCGCCCGGCATCATCGCGGAGGCGATCGGCCGCAAGCTGGGGCGGGCGGTGACGATCGAGGAGGTGGGGATGGCCAACGGCCGGAACCTCGCGGCGGGCGTCGGCCTCCAGTTCGCGCCGACGGTGCTCGGCGCCATCGAGCAGGTCTGCGAGCTGTACCGCAGCGACGTGGGCCGCCGCGAGTTCCTGACCGGTTCGTCGGTCGCCGCCTCGGCGCTGGTGGAGCCCAGCAGGGACTGGCTGATCGGCGGCGCGGACGCGCAGGTGGCGCGCTCGGCCGGGGCCCGGGTCGGCCGCGCGGACGTCGCGGCGGTACGGGAGATGACGGCGGCGCTCGTCGACCTGGACCGGCGCTTCGGCAGCGGGCACGTCCGCCCGGTGGTGGTCCACTACCTCGACAGCGTGGTGTCCGGGATGCTGTCCGGCTCGTACCGGGAGGCGGTGGGCCGGGAGCTGTTCGGCGCCGTGGCCCGACTCACCGAGCTGGCCGGGTACATGGCCGTGGACACCGGTGAACCGGGCCTGGCGCAGCGGTACTACATCCAGGCGCTGCGGCTGGCGCAGGCGGCCGGGGACCGCGGCTACGGCGGCTATGTGCTGGCCGCGTCGATGAGCCACCTGGCGGCGGAGCTCGGGAACCCGCGGGAGATCACCCAGTTGGCGCGCGCCGCGCAGGAGGGGACGCGCGGCAGGGTGCCGCCGCGGGCCGAGGCGATGTTCCTGGCGGCGGAGGCGCGCGGCCACGCCCTGCTCGGGGACGCGCGGGCCTTCGAGTGGGCGGCGGGCCGTGCGGTACGCGCGCTGGAGGCCGCCGATCCGGAGTCGGGGGACGACCCGGTGTGGATCGCGCACTTCGACGGGGCGTATCTCGCGGACGAACTGGCGCACTGCTACCGGGACCTGGGGCGCGCGGACGCGGCGGTCCGGGCGGCGGAGGAGTCGCTGGCCGGGCATCCGGAGACGCGGGCGCGGCGGCGGGCGATCGGGCTCGCGCTGCTCGCGGCGGCGCGGGTGCAGCAGCGGGAGATCGAGGAGGCGTGCCGTGCGGGCACGCGCGCGCTCGAACTGCTCGGCGGGCTGCGGTCGTCGCGCGGGGCGGAGTACCTGGAGGACCTGAGGGACCGCCTGGAGCCGTTCGCGGGCGAGCCGGTGGTCCGGGAGTTCGAGGCGCGTCTGGAGGTGCGGGCGGCCTGAGGGGAGGGGTCGTGGGCGGTTCCGTTCCGTACGAAGGGTGTTACCGGGCTCACACGCGTGTGCGGAGCCATGGACGCACCCGGTAGCGTGAGCCGACGATTCCGTAGGTCCATCAGTAGGAGTCCCGGTGACGCAGAACGGACAGGGTCCGGAGCAGGGGGGCGCGCAGGCGTGGGGCGGCGCCTGGGGGCCCGCGGGCGCCCAGGCCCAGCCGGGCGGGCAGCCGCTGCCCCCCGCGCAGCCGCTGCCGCCCGAGGCGCCGCCCGCCGGTGATCTCCAGGCCACGCAGTACATAGCCCCGGTGCCGCCGCAGCCGCAGGGTGCGCCGATGCCGCCGGCCGGGCCGCCCGCCGGCTACGGCTACCCGCCGCCGGTCGCCGCGCACGGCGCCGACATGCAGGCGACCCAGCACATCGCGCCCGTGCCCGGGGGCGTGCCGCCGGTGGGCCCGCCCGCCGGGTACGGCTACCCGCCGCCGGCCGCGGCGCCGGTCGCCGACCTCCAGGCCACCCAGCACATCGCGCCCGTGCCGCCGCAGGCGGGCCCGGGCGGGGGCGCGCAGACCCAGTTCCTGGGCACCGGCCGGCTGCCGCAGCCGCCGGCCCCGGCGGGCGCCTCGGACGCGACGCAGTACATGGCGCCGGTGCCGGGCGGTCCCGCTCCCGGCGGCCCCGTGCCGGGTGGTCCCGTGCCGGGTGGTCCCGCGGCGTCGCAGCCGCCCGCGGAGTTCGACAGCCTGTTCCGGGACTCGGCGCCGGCGCGGCCCGCGCCCCCGGCGTACCAGCAGCAGGCCCCGGCCCCGTACCAGCAGCACCCGCCCCAGCACCACCAGCCGCCGCAGCAGCAGCAGTACGGCTACCAGGGCGGGGGCGGCTACCAGGCGCCGGGCGGCCACCAGGACGCGTACTACTACGACGACGAGCCGGAGCCCCCGCGCCGGAAGTCGCCGGTCGCGCTGATCGCGGCCGTGGTGGTGGGCTGCGCGATCGTCGGTCTCGGCGTGGGCGCCCTGCTCAGCGGCGGTGACGACGAGAAGGAGCCGACGGCCGGGACGAGCGTCGCCCCGAGCTCGCAGGCGCCCGCGACGGGCGACGGCGCCTCCCAGGCACCGGAGAAGAAGGACGACCCGGCGGAGCCGCAGGCGCGGGAGCTGGACAAGCTCCTCGCCACCAGCAACGACAGCCGGGACACCGTGATCAGCTCGGTCGAGTCGATCAAGCAGTGCAAGAACCTCGACAAGGCCGCCGCCGACCTGCGCGGCGCGGCCGAGCAGCGCCGGGGCCTGGTGACCAAGCTCCAGACGCTCGAGGTCGACAAGCTCCCGGACAGCCAGGCGCTGACGGCGGCGCTCACGCGCGCGTGGCAGGCGTCGGCCGCGGCCGACGACCACTACGCGGGCTGGGCCGACCAGATGAAGGCCAAGAACGCCTGCAAGGGCGGCCAGGCCAAGACCACCAACCGGCTGAAGGCCGCGAACGACAAGAGCGCCGAGGCGACGAAGGCCAAGAAGGAGGCGGCCGGGCTGTGGAACCCGACCGCCGGGAAGTACGGGCTGACGAAGCGGTCCGCCACCCAGCTGTAGCGGCCGGGCGGCGGACCGGGCGGGTCAGCCGCCGCTGCTGACGGTGGGGCCGACGTCGACGAAGCCGGGCTTCTGGGCGACGAGCCGGCCCTTCCGGACCACCTGGAACGTCACCTCGTGATTGACGATCCGGGGGAAGTCCGGGGCGCCGAGCAGGTCCTCGTACATCCAGCGCAGCTTCGGGGTGAGGCCGCCGGTGTCCACCTGGGCACCCCGGTCGAGGGCCTCGGCGATGCGGGAGGAGGTGATCGTGTCCTTGTCGAGGGACTCGATGACCTCCTTGAGGACGGTGTAGGCGATCCAGGTGGTCTGCACGCCGGTGTCGGTCGGGTCGACCCGGTTGTCGGCGAAGGCGTGCTCCCGGATGACCTTCCGCATCGGTTCCCAGCTCTTGTCGTCCGCCTCCGGGTACCAGCCGGTGACGTACGCGCCCTCGAAGGGGCTGCGGGCGCCGCCGGTGCGGTCGATGACGGGCTGGCCGACGCTGCCGAGGACGGAGGAGATCCGCACGGTCTCGGCGTCGCCCTCGCCGTCCGTCTCCTGGGCGCCGCCGGTGGCCTTCGGCAGGCGGCGGAAGGAGTCGAAGAAGGTCTGGGTCCGCTCGCCGAGCACGGCGGCGACGCAGCCGTCCTCGGTGCCCGCCTTGTCGCGGGCGCTGGCGGCCTGCTCGGTGTACTCGGTGGCGTCCTCGACGGCCGGGATGTCGACGGCGCCGCGCTTGCTGGCCTTCTTCAGGCCCGCGTCGAGGAGCTTGGGCAGCCGGTCGCCGGCGAGGGTGTCGGGGCGGACCAGCGACACCTTGCGGCAGGACTCGGCGAGCTGCATGCCGTGCCCGGCGATGAGGGCGGCGAGGCCGCCGTTGACGGGGTACGAGAGGTGGCTGGTGAACTCGTCGTCGGTGAGGCCGTAGCCGCCGATGTACGGGATGCCGGCCGCTTCCAGCGGGGCCATGAAGGCCCGGCCGTTCTGGCTGTACGAGCCCACGACGGCGACCGCGTTCTCGCGGACCGCGCGGCGGGCGCACGCGGCGGCGCCGGCCGGGGTGTTCTGTTCGTTGCAGGTGAGGACGCGCAGTTCGTGCCCGTCGATGCCGCCCTGGGAGTTCACCCAGCGCGCGTACGCCTGGGCCATGGCGGGCATACCGGGCATGTTGGTCGCACGGGTCTGGTCAGGAGCCCAGGTCATCACCGTGACGGGCTCCCTGGAGCCCCCCGTGGCACCAGGGAGCACGCCACACCCGGTGAGGATCGACGCGCCGGCCGCCGCGGCGGTGACGGACGCGAGGAGTGAGGACAGTCGCCTACCGGTCATGAGCACGCACGATTCCGGCCCAGGGGTAACGCGGGAGTGTGCGGCGTTCAACGGTGGGTGACGGGGAGGTGAATTACGGGGGTCGGGGCCGCTAAGGGGAGGGGCCGAGTCCGCTTGTCGGTGGGGAACCGTACGATCGAGCGATGTCCAGTTCCGTCCCCGGTCCGGTTAACTCTTCCCGTCGCGGCCGTCGCTCCTCCACCATGGGCGGCATGCCGCTCAACGACATGCCGTGGTGGCGCTGGCGCACCAATGTGCGCTCGGCGCTGCACATGCTCTCCGATCCCGGGTTCCACCGGTCCGTCTGGCTCGCCGGCCAGGAGGGGTACGGGGACGTCACCGACGCCGTCTACCGGCTCGTCGAGGACACCTGGCTCGACAACTGGTCCGCCGAGCGCTACGTCGGCGCGATCTTCCGGGACTCCGCCGAGGCCCAGCTCGTCGACCTCGCCGTCCTGCGCGTCCTGCGGATCCTCCACCAGGTCGGGCCCGACGCGCCCTTCTCCGCCTACCAGGAGCACCCCGGCTGGCCCGAGGCCGTCCACGCGGCGCGCGAGGCGCACGTACGGCTCGCGACCGCCGACGGGGACGACCCGGACGCGCCGCCGCGCTCCCTGGACGTCCTCAGCATCCTCACGCGCGCGTGACGGTCCGCTGGACGGACGGAGGTACGGACCGGGCGGCGCGGTGTGGCACGCTGTCCGGATGACTGACCAGTATGTGCTCACCATCTCGTGCCCGGACAAACAGGGCATCGTGCACGCAGTGTCGAGCTACCTCTTCATCACCGGATGCAACATCGAGGACAGTCAGCAGTTCGGAGACCGGGACACCGGTCTCTTCTTCATGCGGGTCCACTTCTCGGCCGAGGCGCCGGTGACCGTGGAGAAGCTGCGGGCGAGCTTCGCGGCGGTGGGCGACTCCTTCCAGATGGACTGGCAGATCCACCGCGCCGACGAGCGCATGCGGGTCGTGCTGATGGTCTCGAAGTTCGGCCACTGTCTGAACGACCTGCTCTTCCGGTCCTCCATCGGGGCGCTGCCGGTCGAGATCGTCGCCGTCGTCTCCAACCACACCGACTTCGCGGAGCTCGTCGCCTCGTACGACATCCCCTTCCGGCACATCCCCGTCACGAAGGAGACCAAGCCGGCGGCGGAGGGGGAGCTGCTGGCGCTCGTCGAGGACGAGAACGTCGAGCTGGTCGTCCTCGCCCGCTACATGCAGGTCCTGTCGGACGACCTCTGCAAGGCGCTCTCCGGCCGGATCATCAACATCCACCACTCCTTCCTCCCGAGCTTCAAGGGCGCCAAGCCGTACCACCAGGCGCACGCGCGCGGCGTGAAGCTGATCGGGGCGACGGCGCACTACGTGACGGCGGACCTCGACGAGGGGCCGATCATCGAGCAGGAGGTCGAGCGGGTGGGCCACGAGGTCACTCCCGACCAGCTCGTCGCGATCGGGCGCGACGTCGAGTGCCAGGCGCTGGCCCGCGCGGTCAAATGGCACGCCGAACGCCGCATCCTCCTGAACGGCCGCCGCACGGTCGTCTTCGCGTAACCCACGCGGCGCCGCGCCACCGCCCAGCGGAACGCCTGCCCGCACGGAGGGCCACCAGAAGGTGCCGCCCGGCGTGGGGTCAGAGGCGGCTCAGGGAGGCGGCGGCCGAGAGGACGTCCTGGATGGCTTCTCGGTCGCCGTCCTGGCCCGCCGCCGCCTCCTGCGGCGAGATGTGCCCCGCCAGCAGCTGGCAGAACTCGACGCCGTCCATGGCGACCTGGGCCACGACGTGGTCGGGGGAGCCGAGGGCGGCCGGGGAGTCCAGCGCGATGTACCAGTGGCCGCCGCCCGCGCCCTCCACCTCCAGGTGGAGCGAGCGGCCGGGGGCGCCCGCGGTGACCAGGTGGCGGGCCGGGGCCGCGCGGCCGGTGCGGCGGCGGTGGGCGACCGCCGCCGGGAGGAGTCGGGCCGCGAGGTCGATCATGCCGTGGAGGTGCGGCCCGCTCGGCGGGTCGTACGGATAGGCCACCGCGTTCGCGATGTCGTCCGCGTGGAGCCAGCACTCGAAGGCCCGCTCGATGAGCGCGTCCTTCAGGGGGAGCGCGAAGTCGCCGTAGGTGACCGTGAGGTCGGAGACGCCGCGGCCCGCGAACGACACCGTCCGCACGAGCGCGTGGCTCTGGTCCCGCCACGGTTCGCGCAGCGACCGGTTGGGCGGGCGGTCCAGGGAGTCCCAGAACGCCTCCGTCCGCTCGGTCGGCGACAGCTCCGGCACGTCGGGGCCGAGCGGGTCGTCGAGGCCGAGCGCGCCGGACACCAGGCCGTCCACGGCGAGGAGGTGGCCGATCACCCCGGCGACGGTCGACTTCCGCCGCACCAGCCGGTCGTCCTCGTACCACTTGAGCCGGACCGGCGCGTGCCACTCGGACTCGCCGATGTCCCGCAGCAGCGCGTCCAGCCGGGCGGTCTCCGCGTCGTACGGGGTCGCCCAGGCGGGCACGGGGATGCGGGCGGGCCGCCGGCCCAGGCAGTTCTCCAGGACCCGCGACCGCAGCAGCGGGTCGAGGTCCAGGTCCCGGTCCTCGTGCAGCAGCGTCACCGCGTCCCGCAGTCGCAGCGCCTCGTCGGCGCACGGCGCGCACACGGTCAGGTGGTCCTCGACGGCCCGGGTCTCCGCGGCCGAACACGCCGACAGTGCCCAGGCCCCGAGCAGGGACTTGAGCACCGTGTGGGAGAGCGCGAGGGGCGGCGACAGGTCCGCGTGGTCGTCGGCGGCCTCCCGTGGGCCCGGTATCCGGGCGGCGCGTGCGAGGTCGTCGTCCTCGCCGTTCGCCCCCGTCACCGCGCCCGCCCGTAGCCGCCCGGCGGCCCGTCGAGCGGCCGGGTGTTCGCCGTGGACAGCAGCTGGAGCCCGAGGCGGAGCCGGCGCCGCGCCTCCTCGTGGCTGATCGACAGGTCGGCGGCGGTCTGGCGGTAGTCCCGCCGCTGGAAGTACGCCAGTTCGAGCGCCTTGCGGAGCGGGGCCGGCATGGAGGTGACGATGTAGTCGGCGCGGGCGGCGGCGGAGGCCCGGCGCACCTTGGCCTCCAGCTCCTCCGCCGAGCCGACGCCGGTCTCCGCGTACGCCGTCGCCTCGGTCTGCCGCAGCCGGTTCACGGCCTGGCGCTGGGTCAGCCGGGCCACCCAGGAGCGCAGGTTGCCCTGCCGGGGGTCGTACGCCTCGGGGTTCTCCCAGATGGCGAGGAAGACCTCGCGGGTGACCTGGTCGGCGGCCTGGTCGTCGTCGAGGACCCGGTGGGCCAGGCTGTGCACGAGCGAGGCGAAGCGGTCGTACAGCTCGCCGAGGGCGGCGGCCTCGCCGCGCGCGAGCCGCTGCTGCATCCTGCGGTCCCAGCGCGGTGGTGTGTCGTTCGCCATCCGAGCCCTCCACCTTCCGCTGCGCCGCCGGTCCCCGGACTGTCGGACGGTCCGTCCACCCCAAACTAATGCGACCGGCCGACAACGCACGCAGGTTTGCCGCAAGTGCGCCGTTCACGGGGGAGCGGATGGTAAGGAAAGCGTCATACCCGGCGCGGGGGGTTTCGGCCGGACGCCCCGGGGCAGGCGCCCGTCCGTGACGACGATCGAGGCCGACGAGGACGACCACGGCGCATGGACGGTGCTGCGCCTGCGCGGCGAGCTGGACCTGGTGACCTCGCCGGAGATACGGCGGCGGGTGCACGACGCCGTCGCCGCCGGGCGGCACGACCTCGTCGTCGACCTGTCCGGGGTGCGGTTCTGCGACTCCAGCGGCATCGGCGTGCTCGTCGCCGCCCGCCGGCTGCTGCGCTCCTGCGGCGGACGGCTGCGGCTGGTGCTGCCCGAGGCGGAGGAGAGTCAGGGCCATGTGACCCGGGTCTTCTCCGCGCTCGGGGTGACCCGCCTCTTCGAGGTGTACGAGGACGTGCCGGCGGCCCTGGCCGGTGCGGCGCCCGCCGCGCCGCCGGTGCCGGCGCCCCGCTCCGGGCCGGACGCGTCCGCCCCGCTGCCGCGCCCTACCCCGCTGCCCCGAACCGCTCCCTGAGCTTGTACTTGAGGACCTTCCGCAGCGTCTCGTTGCGCGGCAGGGCGTCCACCACCTCCAGCTGCTCCGGCAGCTTGTGGACGGAGAGCCCGGCCGCGCGCAGGAAGGCGGTGAGGTCCGGCAGGGTCAGCGGCGGGGCGCCCGGCGGCTGTTCGACGACGGCGCAGACCCGTTCGCCGCGCTCGGCGTCCGGGAGGCCGATGACGGCGGCGTCGCCGACGGCCGGGTGCTCGTGGAGCAGGTCTTCGATCTCCTTGGCCGAGATGTTCTCGCCCTTGCGGATGATGATGTCCTTCACCCGGCCGGTGAGGACGAGGTGGCCGCTGGGCGTGAGCCGGCCGACGTCGCCGGTGATGAGGAAGCCGTCCTCGTCGAAGGCGGCGGCGGTCTGCGCCGGGTCGAGGTAGCCCTGGCAGACGGCCTCGCCCCGGAGCCGTATCCCGCCGTCGTCGGCGACGCGGATCTCCATGGCGGCGGGCGGCCGGCCCTCGGTGGTGGCGAGGTTGTCGGCGGTGTCCTCCGGGTCGCCCATGGTGATCATGGGGACCTCGGTCATGCCGTAGCCGTGGGTGAGCTGGCAGCCCAGCTCCTTGCGGACCGCGTGGTAGAGCTCGGGCGGCTTGGGTGCGCCGCCGCCGGCGAGCAGCCGCAGGGTGGGGATGACGGGTTCGCCGGGGTTCTTGCGCTGTTCGGCGAGGAACATCGAGTAGAAGGCGGTGGAGCCGCCGGCGACGGTGACGCCGTGCCGGCGGTACTCGGCCAGCGAGTCGGGCAGCGCGAACTGTTCGAGCATCACGGCGGGGAAGCCGTACAGCAGCAGCATCACCGTGTAGTCGGGCCCGGCGATGTGGGCGTACGGGAAGGCCATGGAGCCGACGTCGGCGGCGGTGAGGCGCAGCGCGTGGGCGAGGCAGGCGCCGCCGGCGAGCAGGGAGCGGTCGGTGTGCAGGACGCCCTTGGGGTCGGAGGTGGTGCCGGAGGTCCAGTAGATCCAGCGGACGTCGGTGCCGGAGGCGGGCGGCGGGGGGAGGACGGCCGGGTCGCCGTCGGGGAGGTCCGCGGGGTCGTACGCCTGGAAGATCCCGCGCGCGCCGAGCCGCCGGACCATCGCGGTGTGGTCGAAGCCGCGCCAGACGCCGGGGACGGCGACGTACTCGGCGCGGGACTCGCGCAGCGCGAAGCCGACCTCCTTGTCCCGGTAGAAGGGGATGACGGGGGTCTGGACGGCGCCGAGGCGGGCGAGCGCGAAGGAGAGCACGGCCGTCTCGATCCGGGTGGGAAGCTGCCAGGCGACGACGGTGCCGGGCCGGACGCCCATGCCGTACAGCCCGGCGGCGCAGCGCTCGGCGCGGTCGCGCAGCCCGCCGAAGGTGAGGACGCGGTCGCCCTGGAGGAGGACGGGCCGGTCGGGGGTGAGGCCGGCGCGGCGCTCGACGAGCTCCCACAGGGTGCGGGACTCGCCCAGCGCCAGGGCCTGTGCGGTTCCGGTCGAGGTCGCTTCGGTCGAGGTCGCATCGTTCGACGTCGCTTCGTCCGAGGTCACCGGGGCCTCCATTCCGTGCGGGATCTCCGACGGCTCTTCTGACTGCCCGTCAGATCGTGCGGAGAGCGTAGAGGGCCGGTCCTTGTCGGTCCAGACCCCTGGGGCTAGCCTGGCCTCATCGGGATCTGACGATCCATCAGATAACTGGAGGGGTCATGACCGAACTGCCCCGCATCATCAGCGTCGACGACCACGTGATCGAACCCGCCCACCTCTTCGACACCTGGCTCCCCGCGAAGTACCGCGACCGGGGCCCGCGGGCGCTCACCGCCGGCATCGGCGAGCTCGCCTACGTCGGCGGGAAGTACCAGATCACCATGGACCCCGACGGCCCGCCCACCGACTGGTGGATCTACGAGGACCTCAAGTTTCCGTACAAGCGGAACATCGCGGCCGTCGGCTTCGACCGGGACGACATGACCCTGGAGGGCATCACCCGCGACGAGATGCGCCGCGGCTGCTGGGACCCGAAGGCCCGCCTCGCCGACATGGACCTCAACCACGTCGAGGCGTCGCTCTGCTTCCCCACCTTCCCCCGCTTCTGCGGGCAGACCTTCGCCGAGGCGCACGACAAGGAGGTCGCCCTCGCGTGCGTGCGCGCGTACAACGACTGGATGGTCGAGGAGTGGTGCGGCGACAGCGCCGGCCGCCTCATCCCGCTCTGCATCATCCCGCTCTGGGACATCGACCTCGCCGTCGCCGAGATCCGCCGCAACGCCGCCCGCGGGGTGAAGGCGGTGACCTTCTCCGAGATCCCCACCCACCTGGGGCTGCCGTCGATCCACTCCGGCTACTGGGACCCGTTCTTCGCCGTCTGCCAGGAGACCGGCACCGTCGTCAACATGCACATCGGCTCCAGCAGCCAGATGCCGGCCGCGTCCCCCGACGCCCCGCCCGCCGTCCAGGCCAGCCTCAGCTTCAACAACGCGATGGCCTCGATGATGGACTTCCTCTTCAGCGGGGTCCTGGTGAAGTACCCCCGGCTGAAGCTCGCCTACAGCGAGGGCCAGATGGGCTGGATCCCGTACGCCCTGGAGCGCGCCGACGACGTGTGGGAGGAGCACCGCGCCTGGGGCGGGGTCCGCGACCTCATCCCCGAACCGCCGTCCACCTACTACTACCGGCAGATCTTCTGCTGCTTCTTCCGCGACAAGCACGGCATCGCCTCGCTGGACGTGGTCGGCCGCGACAACGCCACCTTCGAGACCGACTACCCGCACGTCGACTCCACCTTCCCGCACACCAAGGAGGTCGCCCTCGACCACGTCCAGGGCCTCGACGACGAGACCGTCTACAAGCTGATGCGCGGCAACGCCATCCGCATGCTCGACCTCGGCATCGTCTGATGGACCTCACCTACAGCGAGGCCGAGGAGGAGTTCCGCGGCCGGCTGCGCGCGTGGCTGGCCGCCGAGATCCCCCGGCTGCCCGACCGGCCCGACCCGCTCGACTGGCCGGGCCGCAGGGCGTACGACTGCGGCTGGCAGCGACGGCTCTACGACGCCGGGTACGGGCACGTGCACTGGGACTCCTCGCCCACCCAGCGGCTCATCTTCCTGGAGGAGACCGAACGCGCCGGCGCGCCCTACGTCGGCGCCAACTTCGTCGGCCTCCTGCACGCCGGGCCGACCATCGCCGCCGAGGGCACGCCCGAGCAGCGCGCCCGCTGGCTGGAGCCGGTGCTGCGCGGCGACGAGGTCTGGTGCCAGGGCTTCAGCGAGCCCGGCGCCGGCTCCGACCTGGCCTCGCTGCGGACCAGGGCGGTACGGGACGGCGACGCGTACGTCGTCACCGGGCAGAAGATCTGGACCTCGCACGCCGAGGTCGCCGACTGGTGCGAGCTGCTCGTCCGCACCGACCCCGACCGGCCCAGGCACCGGGGGATCAGCTGGCTCGCGCTGCCCATGGACGCGCCGGGGGTGACGGTACGGCCGCTGCGGACGCTCGCCGGGTCCACCGAGTTCGCGGAGCTGTTCCTCGACGAGGTGCGGGTGCCGGTCGCGAACCGGGTCGGGGAGGAGAACGACGGCTGGCGGGTCACCATGGTCACCCTGTCCTTCGAACGCGGCACCGCGTTCGTCGGCGAGGTCGTCGCCTGCCGCCGCCTGCTCGGCGAACTCGCCCGTACGGCACGGGAGAACGGCCGCTGGGACGACCCGGCCCTGCGCCGCCGCCTCGGCCGGCTCGCCGCCGCGTTCCAGGCGCTGTGGCGGCTCACCCAGCGCAACGTCAGCGAGGCGCAGGCCACCGGCGGCGTCCCCGGCGTCGGCGGCTCCGTCTTCAAGCTGCACTACTCGCACGCGCGCCAGGAGCTGTACGACACCGCCGCGGAGGTCCTCGGCCCGGACGCGCTCGACCTCGGCCGGGAGTGGAACCTCGACCGGCTCTCCTCCCTCTCGTACACGATCGCCGCCGGCACCAGCCAGATCCAGCGCAACATCGTCGCCGAGCGGATCCTCGGCCTGCCGAAGGGACGGTGAGCCGGACTGTGGACTTCCGACTGAGCCAGGACCAGCGGGATCTCGTACGCGGGATACGGGAGCTGCTCGCGGCCCGCTTCGGGCGCGACGCGCTGCGGGCGGCCGTCGACGAGCCCGGCCGGCTCGACCGCGGGCTCTGGAAGGAGCTCGGCGAGGCCGGGTTCTTCGCGCTGCGGCTCCCGGAGGACGAGGGCGGGGTGGGGCTCGGGCTGCCGGAGGCGGCGCTGCTCTTCGAGGAGGCCGGGCGGCGGCTGGTGCCGGGACCGCTGGTCGCCACGCATGTGGCGGCGGGGTCCGTTCCCGGTGCGGCGGAGGGGCTCACGGTGGTGACCGAGGTCTCGCCCGAGGGGCTGGTTCCCTGGCTGGAGGCCGCGGACGTGGTGCGCGGGGACGCGACCGGAGCCGTGGCCGTGCGGTCGGTCGATCCGCTGACGCCCTTGCATCGGGCACCCGGCACCGGGCGTGGTGCGCCGGAGGCCGTTCTTCTCGTCGCCGCCGAGCAGGTCGGGACCGCCGCCTGGGCCACCGACGCCGCCGTCGCCCACGCCCGGCAGCGGGAGCAGTTCGGGCAGGTCATCGGGGGGTTCCAGGCGGTGAAGCATCTGTGTGCCGGGATGCTCGTGCGGACCGAGCTGGCGCGGGCCGCCGTGCACGCCGCCGCCGTGACCGCCGATCCGGTCGAGATCGCCGGGGCCAAGCTGCTCGCCGACGAGGCGGCCGTCTCCAACGCCCGGGACTGTCTCCAGGTGCACGGCGGGATGGGCTTCACCTGGGAGGCGGACGTCCATCTGCACCTGAAACGGGCCTGGGTGCGGGCCGCGCTCGTGCTGCCGGGGGACCGGGCGGCGGAGGAGGTGGCCGCCGCGCTCTGAAACCCGTCCGGCCGGGCCGAACTGGTGACGGAGCGTGTTCGAATCCGGCGGGAAGGTCGATATCGGGTTGTGTCCTTCGGGGGGTCGTCACGGGCCGGAGTCGGGGTTCCGCTCCGGTACTCTCCGTGGGATGCGAGTGCTTGTGAGCCCGGGTCGCGCCCCGCGTTCGACTCCCCGCCGCGTGCGTCGCACAGTATGGACCACGCGTACTCCTTCGCGCTGGAATATGCCCGAAGCGCTTGTTGCGGTGACTGTACGTCAACCATGCTGTCTCACAAGGGAATCACGTTCCGTAAAGGTGTGTCCGCCGGTTCGGATGGTGTGAACGGTGCAGGTGCTTCAGGTTCAGTTGGAGGTCGGGCCGGACCCGGCGGAGGTGGGGCGTGCGCGCAGGTGGGCCCGGAAACGGCTGGCCGGTTCCGGGATAGGGGACGACGAGCCGCTCGCGGAGACGCTGGTGCTGCTCATCTCCGAGCTGGTGACCAACGCGGTCGTGCACACCGGCTGTCCCGCCGTGCTGCGGATGCTCTTCGCGGCGGAGGGCGGCGTGCGGGTCGAGGTCGCCGACCGCAGCGAGCTGCCGCCCCGGCCCCGGCACGCCGCCGGGGAGGACACCAACGGGCGCGGCCTGGAGCTGGTCGACGGCCTCGCCGACCGGTGGGGCTGGCAGCCCGAGGGGGCCGGCAAGAGCATCTGGTGCGAGGTGGACCGCACGCCCGTGGCGCCCGCGCCGGCCGGGGGTGTCGTGTCACCCGGACGGATGCACTGTTGACGGTTCGTTCCGTTTTGCCCACCCTGGGGTGAGCGATTCGTGGTGAGGGGAGCCGAGGGCCGTGCGCCCTCGGCGTGTGCGGGTCGTGGTCGGGTGGCGGCGGTCCGTGCCGTGCTCGGGGCGCCTGCGGGCGCGCCGCCACCCGTGAGCCGTGTCCGGGGGGAATCCGTCAGAGCAGCGCGACCGGTGCCACCGGTGTGCCCGTGCCGCCGACGAAGGGTTCCGGCATCGCGGAGAGCAGGAAGCTGTAGCGTCCTTCTTGTTCACAGGCTGTGGACAACTCTTCGAGGTTCCAGTTCTGGCCCTGGAGCATCCCCATCTCGACCAGGTCGAGGGCGTGCACGCCCAGCCACAGGTCCTCGATCTCCGGCGGGAAGATCTCGAAGGTGAGGGTGTCGTTGGCGACCGCCGCGACGTCCCGCGCGTGGAACCACTCGGGCGTACGGATCGAGAGCCCGGGCGAGGGGAACGCGTACCCGTGCCGGTCCCCGGCCAGGTACAGCCGGATCTGCCCGGTCCGTACGAGGACGATGTCGCCGGCCCCGACCGTCACCCGCCCGTACTCCGCCGCCTCGTCCAGGTCCTCCGGGGTCACCGCGTGGTCGCCCGGCAGCCGGTCCACCCCCTTCGCCGCCGCCACGTCGAGCAGCACCCCGCGCCCGACGACGTGCCGGGCCGTGTGGATGCCGCTATAGGCGGCCCGGCCGTGCGGGGTGACGGTGTCGGCGGGGCGGCCGTTGTAGATCCGGCCCGAGTGCGAGGCGTGGGTGAGGGCGTCCCAGTGGGTGCCCGCCTGGAGGCCCAGGGTCACGGCGTCGTCGCTGGTGGCGACCGTGCCCGGGCCGAAGAGCTCCTGGTTGACCTGGACCATGACGTGCAGCGGATTGACCCGCCCCGGGATCATCCCGGTCTGCACGCCGTCCTGCTTCAGATCGACGGCGAGGGGGACGCGGCGGCCGGTGCGGACGCCCGCGGCGGCCTCCCGGACCGCCGCGTCGGTGATCAGGTTGAGCGTGCCGATCTCGTCGTCCCGGCCCCAACGGCCCCAGTTGTTCACGCGCTTGGCGATCTCGTGGAAAGCGGCGGGGAGGGACATCGGGGCCTCCGGGGGCTTGTCTTCCGGCATCTGACGACCCATAGAATCTAACGGACCGTCAGAAACTGCGGGAAGGGGCCGGAGATGGGGAACTTCTTGGCGGACAAGGTCGTCGCCGTGACCGGAGCGGGACGCGGCATCGGCCGCGCGGTCGCCCTCGCCTGCGCCGCCGAGGGGGCCAAGGTCGTCGTCAACGACTACGGCGTCTCCGTCGAGGGCGGCGAACCGACCAGCGAGGTCGCCGTCGGCGTCGTCAAGGAGATCGAGGCCGCCGGCGGCACCGCCGTCGCCGTCGCCGACGACATCTCCACCATGGCGGGCGGACAACGTCTCGTCGACGTGGCCCTCGCGGAGTACGGACGGATCGACGGGGTCGTCTGCGTCGCCGGCATCCTGCGCGAGCGCATGCTCTTCAACATGACCGAGGAGGAGTGGGACCCCGTCGTCGCCACCCACCTCAAGGGCACCTTCACCGTCTTCCGCGCCGCCGCCGCCGTCATGCGCAAGCAGGGCTCGGGCGCGCTCATCGGCTTCACCAGCGGCAACCACCAGGGCTCCGTCGCCCAGGCCAACTACTCCGCCGCGAAGGGCGGGATCATCTCGCTGGTGCGCAGCGCCGCGCTCGGACTCCACAAGTACGGCGTCACCGCCAACGCGGTCGCCCCCGTCGCCCGCACCCGGATGTCCGCCAACGTCCCCATGGAGCTCAAGGAGATCGGCGAGCCCGAGGACGTTGCCGCCCTCGTCGTCTACCTGCTCAGCGACCGCGCCCGCGCCGAGTCGATCACCGGGCAGGTGTACACCATCGCCGGACCCAAGATCGCGGTCTGGGCGCAGCCCCGGGAACTGCGCGCTGGATACGCGGAGGGCGGGGCGTGGACGCCGGAGCGGATCGCCGACTTCCTGCCCGGGACGGTCGGCGTCGACCCGATGCCGATGCTGGCCCGGCTGGAGGAGATGGCCCGGGCGGCCGCGGCGGGCGACCGCCCGAACCGGTAGTCGAGGCCCCGCAAGTCCAGGCCCCGCAAGCACAGGCCCTGCAGCGGTCCACGCCCTGCAGTCCAGGCTCTCAGGAGAGGGAGGGATCGTCGTGCGCGGTGTGGTGTTCGACGGGAAGAGCGTCGAGGTCGTCGCGGATCTGGAGGTACGGGACCCGGGACCCGGCGAGGTGCTGGTGGGGATCCGGGCGGCCGGGCTCTGCCACAGCGACCTGTCCGTCATCGACGGGACCATCCCGTTCCCGCCGCCCGTCGTGCTCGGGCACGAGGGGGCCGGGGTCGTCGAGGCCGTCGGGGAGGGGGTGGGCCACGTCGCCGTCGGCGACCACGTGGCGCTCTCCACCCTCGCCAACTGCGGGGCCTGCCCCGACTGCGACACCGGGCGGCCCACCATGTGCCGCAAGGCGATCGGGATGCCGGGGCAGCCGTTCACCCGGCAGGGCAGGCCGCTCTTCCAGTTCGCGTCCAACTCGTCGTTCGCCGAGCGGACGATCGTGAAGGCCGTGCAGGCCGTGAGGATCCCGGAGGACGTGCCCTTCACGTCGGCGGCCCTGCTCGGCTGCGGCGTCCTCACCGGCGTCGGCGCCGTACTCAACCGGGCGAAGGTGGCCCGCGGCGACACCGTCGTCGTCATCGGCGCCGGCGGGATCGGGCTCAACGTCGTCCAGGGCGCCCGGATCGCGGGCGCCTCGACGATCGTCGCCGTCGACACCAACCCGGCCAAGGAGGAACTCGCCCGCCGCTTCGGCGCCACCCACTTCCTCGGCTCCGCCGACGGCGTCCGCGAGGTGCTGCCCACCGGCGCCGACCACGTCTTCGAGTGCGTCGGCCACACCGGCCTCGTCCGGACCGCGATCGACCTCCTCGACCGGCACGGGCAGGCGGTGCTGCTCGGCATGACCGCGCCGAAGGCGGAGGCGAGCTTCCCGCCCGCCGCGATGTTCCTCGACAAGTCGATCCTCGGCTGCCGGTACGGCTCCTCCCGCCCGCAGAAGGACATCCCGCTCTACGCCGGGCTGTACCGCGGCGGCGCCCTCCTCCTCGACGAACTCGTCACCGCCGCCTACCCGGTGGAGGAGTTCGACCGCGCCCGCGAGGAGGCGGAGGCGGGCAAGGTGGCCCGGGGGGTGCTCGTCTTCTAGAAACCCGATCGTCCGCCGGGGCGGTGCGCCAGTACGGTCGGGCGCATGTCCTACCGCGCGCTGGCGACCCGCCCCGTCCTCACGTGGTGCGCCGTCACCACCGCAGCCCGGATGCCGGTCGCCATGGCGCCGCTGGCGCTGGTCTTCCTGGTACGGGAGCGGCCCGGCGGGTACAGCCTCGGGGCGGTGCTCGCCGCCGTGTACGTGGTGGGGGAGATCGTCGCCGCGCCGGTCCTCGGCCTGCGGATGCGGGCCGAGCGGGCCCGCCCGCAGATGGCGGCCGGACTCGCCGTCGGCGCGGCCGGGTTCGCCGGCCTCGGGCTCGCCTCCGGGGCGCCGCCGGTGGCCCTCGGCGTGCTCGCCCTCCTGGCGGGCGCCGGGCCCGTCGCCGTCTCCGCCGGGCTGCGGGCCCTGCTCACCAGCATGGTGGAGGAACGGTCCGTCACCCAGGCGCTGAGCCTGGAGTCCATGCTCACCTTCGGCATCTGGGCCGCCGCCCCCGCCCTGACCACCGGCCTCGCGCTGGGCGCCGGGCCCGCCGTGCCGCTGCTGCTCCAGGGCGGCCTGATGGCGCTCGGCCTCGCCGGACTGTGGCTGCTGCCCGCCGGCTGGGCGGCCGAGCCGCAGACCAAGGACCGGGCCGCCCGGCGGGCCCTCCTCGCCGCCTGGCCGGTCTACGTCCTCGGCGCCGCCTCGCTGACCCTCCTCGCACTCGCCGAACTCGTCCTCCCCGCCCTCCTCGAACAGCGCGGGATCGGCATCGGCTGGGCGGGCCCGCTCCTCGCCGGCTTCTCGATCGGCTCGGTCGCCGGATCCTTTCTGTACGGGCTCCGCTCCGACTGGCCCGGGCCGCTCGCGGTGCAGTCGCTCGTCCTCGTCCTCGGGGTGACCGCCGGAGTGGCGCTGGTGGCCCTGCTGCCCGGCGCCCTCGCCCTCGGCGCCGCCCTGGTCGCGGCCGGCCTGCTCCAGGCACCGGCGATGCTGACCCGGAACCTGGCGCTGCGGCGGGCGCTGCCGCCGTCGGCGCTGGCCGCCGGCTACTCGATGATGTACGCGGCCGTCGGCGCCGGTTACGCGGCGAGCGGCACCCTCACGGGCGGCCTGCTGAAGGTGGTCGCGCCGTCCACGGCGATCCTGTGCGGGGTCGGCCTGACGCTGCTGCTGGTCGCCGTCGGCGCCGCGGGCGAGCGGAGGCTCGTACGGAACCGGCGGAGCGCCGAGCCGCGTCCGACGGAGGAGAACGCGGACCCCGCCCTGAGGTGAAGGACCCCCTGATGAGACGTCGCAGACCCGTGGTCGTGGGCGTACCGCTGGCCCTCGTGCCCCTGCTGCTGGCCGGGTGCAGCGAGAAGCCCCGGTCACCCGAGCCGGAACCGAAGCCGACAGCCACCGCGACCGCGACCGCCACCGGGAACGCGCGGGAGACGGAGCAGGGCGAGCGGGTGCGCAGGGCCCTGGACCTCGACGGCGACGAGGAGTTCGTCGAGTCCGGGCTCGAACGGGTCGCGGACGGCGCGCACGTGCGGGCCGTGCTGGAGCGGGGGGAGCCGTACGAGCTCACCGTGGCCTGCGCCGGGACGGGGGCGGTGAAGGTGGCCGTCGGGGAGCTGGCCCCCCTGGGCGTGGCGTGCGACGGGACGCCGCTGCGGCACCGCGTCGGGAGCGCCCCCGCGGAACTGCCCGTGGAGATCACCCCGGCGGCCGGGGCGAGCGGCATGGTCGGCTGGCGGATCGACACCGTCCTCGCCGGCGACGGCACGACCGCGGCTCCGTCCCCGGACGACGACGACAGCGGTCAGGTCACGGGGAAGCCCGGACGGAAGGTGCGCCGGTAGGCGGTCGGCGTCACGCCGATCGCGGTCATCAGGTGCACCCGGAGGGACTGCGCCGTGCCGAAGCCGCAGTCCTGGGCCACCCGGTCCACCGGCAGGTCGCTGGTCTCCAGCAGGTGCCGGGCCCGCTCGACGCGCTGCTGGGTGAGCCACTGGCCGGGGCTGAGGCCGACCTCGTCACGGAAGCGGCGGGTGAAGGTCCGGACGCTCATCGCCTCCCGCTCGGCCAGGTCCCGCAGCTGGATCGGCTCGTGCAGGTGCGCAAGCGCCCACGCGCGGGCCGCGGTCGTGGTGTGCGTGCCGGAGTCGGGGACCGGGCGGGCGATGTACTGGGCCTGGCCGCCGTCCCGGTGCGGCGGGACGACCGTGCGGCGGGCCACCTCGTTGGCGACCGCCGCGCCGTGGTCGCGGCGCACGATGTGCAGGCACAGGTCGAGTCCCGCGGCGACGCCCGCCGAGGTGAGCACGTCGCCGTCGTCGACGAAGAGGACGTCGGCGTCGACCCGGACCGTCGGGAAGAGCCGCTGGAAGTGGTCGGCCGACGCCCAGTGCGTGGTCGCCGGGCGCCCGTCGAGCCAGCCCGCGGCGGCGAGCACGTACCCGCCCGTGCAGATCGCGACGAGCCGCGTCCCCGGCCGGACGTGCGCGAGGGCGGCGGCCAGCTCCTCGGTGAGCCTGCCCTCCTCGTAGACGGGCCCCAGCTCGTACGAGGCGGGCACGACGACCGTGTCCGCCGTGGCCAGCGCCTCCGGGCCGTGCTCCACATGCACCGCGAAGTCCGCGTCCGTCTGCACCGGTCCCGCCGCGACCGCGCAGGTGAGGATCTCGTACAGCGGCCGACCCGCGGGGTCCTTGGCGCGGCCGAAGATCCGGTGCGGGATGCCCAGCTCGAAGGGGAGCAGCCCGGGCAGGGCGAGGACGACGACGCGGTGGGGCGGCTGCGGCGCGCTCTCTCCCATGGACCTCTCCCGACTCGATGCGTTTCCCCCCAAGTCTGCACCCACGGCCCCGATCATGGTGGCCCGATCCTTTGGAAAGCTGACAGTCCGGCCAATGGTGAGGGCGGGACGCGGCCGCGATGCTCGGTGGCATGGCCCAGACAACGGAGCACCGCCCCTCCGCCTCCACCCGCCCTCCGCGCGCTCCGCGCGTCCACCGCGCCTGGTTCGTCGCGGCGGTCACCTTCGTCACGATCATCGGCGCCGCGGCCTTCGCCTCCCTGCCGGGCCTGCTCATCGAACCGCTCCACGCCGAGTTCGACTGGTCGCGCGGCACGATCGGCTTCGCCGTCTCCGTCAACCTCGCCCTCTACGGGCTCACCGCCCCCTTCGCCGCCGCCCTCATGGACCGCTTCGGCATCCGCAAGGTCGTCGCCGTGGCCCTGTCGGTGATCGCCCTCGGCTCGCTCCTCACGGTCTGGATGACGGCCGCGTGGCAACTCGTCCTCTACTGGGGACTCCTCGTCGGCCTCGGCAGCGGTTCCATGGCCCTCGCCTTCGCCGCGACCGTCACCAACCGCTGGTTCACCGCCCGCCGCGGCCTCGTCACCGGCATCCTGACCGCGGCCGGCGCCTCCGGCCAGCTCGTCTTCCTGCCGCTGCTCTCCTGGCTGGTCGAGCACCACGGCTGGCGCCCGGCCGCCGTGACCACCGCCCTCGCCGCGCTCGCCGTCGTCCCGTTCGTCTGGCTGCTGCTCCGCGACCACCCGGCGGACGTCGGACTCGCCCCGTACGGCGGGGAGTACGCCGAGAAGCCCGCCCCCGTCACCGGCGCCGCCCGCCGCGCGGTCACCGTCCTCTCGAAGGCCGCCCGGACCGGCCCCTTCTGGCTCCTCGCCGGCACCTTCGCGATCTGCGGCGCCTCCACGAACGGCCTGGTCAAGACCCATTTCGTGCCTGCCGCCCACGACCACGGCATGCCGGTGACGGCCGCCGCCGGACTCCTCGCCGTCATCGGCGTCTTCGACGTCGTCGGCACGATCGCCTCCGGCTGGTTCACCGACCGCTTCTCCCCGCGCCGGCTGCTCGCCGTCTACTACGCCCTGCGCGGGATCTCGCTCCTCTTCCTGCCGATGCTCCTGGCCCCGTCCGTCCACCCGCCGATGATCTTCTTCATCGTCTTCTACGGCCTCGACTGGGTCGCCACCGTCCCGCCCACCATCGCCCTCTGCCGCGAGCACTACGGCGAGGACTCCGCGATCGTCTTCGGCTGGGTCCTCGCCTCCCACCAGGTCGGCGCCGCCGCCGTCGCCTTCGCGGGCGGCGTCGCCCGCGACGTCTTCGGCTCGTACGACGTCGTCTGGTACGCCTCGGGCGCACTGTGCGCGGCCGCCGCCCTCATGGCCCTCGTGATCCGGCACCCCCGGCATGATGGACCCCATGGGGAGCTGGAGAAGTAGGCCGTGGCTGCTGTGGGCCCTCTTGGCGGTGCCCGCGGCGGCGACGCTCGCGGGGGTGGGGACGTACGCGGGGGCGCTGGGCCCGCAGGACCCGCCGAGACCGGGGCGCGCGGACCTTGTGGGGCGGTACGAGGACGGGCGCGGGGGCGCGGTCACGCTGCACGCGGACGGGACGGCGGTGCTGGAGGGGATCGCGAAGTTCGGTGACGAGGGGGACGAGGGCGGCTACGACCCCGAGAAGCGCTGTGACGACAAGGAGGCGACCTGGTCGTTCCTCGAGTCCCGCCCGCGCTGGAGCCACCGGGTGGCCTTCGGAGCGGATTGCGGCGCCTGGATGCCCTGGGACGTCGAGGGCACCGCCGCCGTCCCCGAGATCGTCTACTGGACCGACATCCCGGGCCACCCGGACAGTCGCCGCGTCCTCACCCGCCGCTGAACCCCCCGAACCGCCCGCGATGGAACACCAACGGCTCGCCCTCCTCCACCGCGCCCAGCGCCTCCACCCGGCCCACCACGATCAGGTGGTCGCCGCCGGTGTGGACGGCGGTGATCGTGCAGTCGATCCAGGCGGGCACCCCGGCCAGCCGCGGCGCGCCGGTGACGGGGGCGGGGGACCACTCCACGCCCGCGAACTTGTCGGCGCCGCTCACCGCGAACGCCCGGCACAGCTCGCCCTGCCCGGCCCCGAGGATGTTGACGCAGAAGGTGCCGGCGGCGGCGATGCGGGGCCAGGTGGTCGAGGTCCGGGCGACCATGAAGGCCACGAGCGGCGGATCCAGCGACAGCGAGGCGAAGGACTGGCAGGCGAAGCCGGTCGGCCCGGCGTCGCCGCTGGTCGTCACGAGGGTGACGCCGCTCGCGAAGTGCCCGAGCACGCGCCGGAACTCCGCCGGGTCGAGGGGCGCCCGCTCGTCCTCGCGCACGGCCCGCAGCGCGGGCCGGGGGAGGGGTTCGACGGCCGTGGGCGCCCCGGCCGCTCTCAGGTGTCGGACGGCGCTGGCCGCCATCCCCGCGTGTCCCATCATGCCCAGCATTGAAACTGACGGAGCGTCAGATGGGAACACCCGGGGAGGCGGCGGCGCGCACTATCCGGCGACGGCGCCGGTCGCCTTCGTCCACGCGTAACCGGAGACGTGTCCGGTCCGGTGGGCGGTGACCTTCACGGTGATCGCCTGCCCGCGCTGGGCACTGGTGAGCGTGAAGGTGGCCCGGGTCGCCCCGCTGATCGCCCGCCCGTTGGCGTACCACTGGTAGGCGTACGAGGTCGGCGTCGGCGTCCAGGTGCCGCGGTTCAGGGTGAGCGTCCGGCCGACCCGGACCGTGCCGGTCAGATACGGGGCCGTGGTCGGCTTCGGCGCGACGCCCTTCACGGTCACGGCCGCGCTGGTCGAGGTCAGCGTCGGGTGCCCGGCCTTGCGGGCGACCACGGCGACGGACAGCGACTTGCCCTGGAGGGTGGTCGGGATCGTGTACGTGGAGGCGGTGGCCCCCGCGATGGCGACCCCGTTCGCCCGCCACTGGTACGACAGCGAGTCCACCGGCAGCGACCAGGACCCCGGCTTCGCCGTCACCTTCCCGCCGACGACGGCGGTCCCGGAGACGGAGGCGGCGGCCGTGTTGCGGAGGGCGGTGACGACGGTGACGTCCGGCTTCTGGTACTCGATGCTGAACGCGAACACGCTCACGTCCAGGACACCGAGCGGCGCGTTCGTCAGGTCGAGGCCCACCGTCATGCTGCGCCGGTCCGGCGCCACGGAGAGCGTGGTGGACTCGGCCCGGAAGGTCCCGCTCCGCACGACGACCTTCGTGGAGGCGGTCAGTGCGCCGCCGGTCACGGTCATCGAGATCTTCCCCCGGCCGACGATGGCCGGGCCGACGGTCTTGACCTCGCGAGCATCAGGACCGCAGACCGTGCTGGAGCAGGTCAGCTGGGCCTTGACCGCCGTCGACGTCGTCGCCGGCTTCTCCGGCAGGCCGATCACGAGAGTGGTCGGCTTGGCCGTCTTCGGATAGCCCGACAGCGAGCAGGAGTAGACCTCTCCTTCGCTGGTGTACGAGCCGTAGCAGAGGTTTTTCCGGCTGACCTGGTCGTACAACCTCGGCTTGGGCATCGTCGCGAAACTGCCGGCCGGGCTGAAGGACAGGTCGAAGTCGTCACCTTGTGCCGTCGGCAGCGCCCAGCACAGCACATTGCGCTGCTCGCTGAGAGTGCCGGTGAGCGGGCCGGCGCCGTAGGACACGTTCGCGATCTTGACGCACTCGGGGGCGGGGCCGGTCGGCGTGCCGATGCGGACGGCGTCGAGCCGGTAGGAGGCCGGTGCCGTCTTGCCCTCCGGGACCAGGAGAAGGACCTGGTAGGCGGCGGAACCGGTGGCGGCGCAGCCCTGTGCGAAGTAGTCGCAGGCCGGTTTGCCCTGGGCGTCGTAGGCCAGCAGCCGGATCGTGTCCGTCCCGTCCCGCACGTCCAGGTGCAGCGTGTCCCCGGCGGCGGACGTGGTCACGCGGCGGCACTGGAAGGTGCCCGGCGCGGCCGGGACGCCGCCGGTGGACGGGCCGCCCGCGGCCACGGCCGCGGTGGTGACGCAGCCGCGCGCGGTGGCGGTCACATCCTGGCGGGTCAGCAGGGTCTCGCCGACGACGTCACGGCCCTGGACGAGCACCGTGTGGGCGAGACCAGGCGTCAGGGCGCAGGTGGAGAAGGTGCCGTGGTAGGTGCGGATCTCACAGCTGACATTGCCCTTGGCGTCCACGACGACGGCCTCCGCGGAGGCGGCGCCGGCGCCCTTGGCGATCCGGAACAGCTCCGTGGAGGAGTGGGCGTCGGCGGGGATCGTCAGACAGCCGGCGAAGACGCCGTTGCCGGTCTTCACGGCCGTTCGGGCCGGGGTCGCGCTGAAGTCACCCGCGCCGAAGGTCGGGCAGACGGTGGGCGTGTCGGTCTGATGGACGATGATCCCGTAGTCGTCGCCGCCCTCGGACGGGTCCTCGTCGGAGAGGGTCGCCCGGTAGGGGGCGGTTCCGCCGAGCACGCACGTGGCGTCCCAGAGGTTCGTGGCGTTCAGGCACTGCTCGGCGCCCGCAGCGTCGTACACCTTGATGGTCGTGGTGCCGTCCGACTGGACGGCGAGGTGACCGCCCTGCGTCAGCGGCAGCTTGAGGCAGTCGACCTCGCCCGGGCCGGAGAACGTGCCCCGGTGGGTGGTGCCGAGGGTGACCCCGTCCACACAGCCCTCGGTGGAGGCGCGGGCGAAGACCTGGACGGCATCGTCGGTGAGGACGGTGTACGTCGTGCCCGCTGTGAGCGTGCAGAAGTCGTCGTAGCCCTGGCAGGCGTAGGTGCCGTCCTGGGCGTACACAGAAGCGCTGCTGCGGAAGCCGGAGGCGGTCACGGACCGCACGTCGTAGCGGCCGGACACGGTGGGCGTGAAGGTCTTGCAGCCGGTCGCGAGCCCGGTCCGGTCCGGCGCGGTGCCGTAGACGGAGGGAGCGACGGTGGCACAGCCCGCGGGGTTCGACAGGCGGCGGACCTTCAGGGTGTACGGAGCGGCGGGAGAGCCGTCGTACTGGTGGCCGACGACCGCGTAGACGCGGTGGCCGGTGCTGCCCTCGGGCAGGACGCAGCCCTCGGAGCCGTCCTGGTTGTACTGCGCGCAGAGGTGCTTGCCGGTGGCGTCCGAGATCCACGCGTAGGAGTCGCCGTAGGTCTCACGCCGGAGTTCGTGCGTGATCCGCTCGCCCGGGGCGGCGGTGAAGGAGTGGCAGACGACCCCCATCGGGCCGACGCCCGTGCCGGTCGCCGGAGGTGTGTCGTACGCGGTGCCGGGGACGGCGGGGCAGGGGCCCGGGGCGCTGCTCATCAGCGGGATGACGACGATCCGGTTCTGGGCGGTCTGCCAGGAGTTGCTGTGGAGCCTGAGCGTGTACCGGCCGGCGGCCAGGTCGCACCGGGCGTCCTTGTACCGCCAGCCCTCGCAGTCGACGGACTCCTCACCGGCGTACAGCGCCGGGTAGGTGTCGTGGCTGCCGTCGATGAAGATGCGGTGGGTTCCGGGCGTCTCGACGGTGACCGTGAAACAGACGGTCGTGTCGGGCTCGATGGTCACCTGCCGCACCGCGTCGCCCGGGTCGCCCAGCGGGGCGAGCGGCAGCGCGGGGCACGGGTCGGCCGTGGGCGTGGGCGTGACCGGGTCCGTCGGCGTCGGGTCGGCCGTCGGCGTGGGCTCGGGTGTCGGGTCCGTCGACGTCGACGGTTCCGGCGTCGACGGTGCCGGTGTCGGCGTCGGGTCCGTCTCCGCCGGTGCCGCCGAAGGCGCGGCCGTCGTCGGTGACGGCGTCGCCGCCAGGGCCGTCCCCGCCGGCAGCAGCGGGGCCGCGAGGGCCGCCACCAGGGCGGGGACGAGGAGCAGGTTTCTGGTGGATCTCGGGTGCAGACGTCTGGATCTGCCGCGCGAGCGCGCGAAGTTCGGCATTCTTCCGTTCCCCCCGGAGCGGTGTGGCATATGCGGGCCACACTCTACGGGCGGGGTACGACGGCCACCGACCCGTTATCGCCCCTCGTACCGCGCCTCCCGTCGCTCCACGAAGCTCGCCACGCCCTCCTGCGCGTCGCGGGTCGTCATGTTGAGCTCCTGGGCGACGGCCTCCGCCGCGAAGGCGGTCGCGCGGTCGACGTCCAGAGAGGCGTTGACCAGCTGTTTCGTGAGGGCGAGGGCGCGGGTCGGGCCCTGGGCGAGACGTTCCGCCCAGGCGCGGGCCGTCTTCTCCAGGTCGGCCGCCGGGACGACCCGGTTCACCAGGCCCATCGCCGCCGCCTCCGCCGCCGGCAGCGCGTCACCGAAGAACATCAGCTCCTTGGCGCGCTGCGGGCCGACCAGACGGGGGAGGAGGTACGCGCCGCCGCCGTCGGGGACCAGGCCGCGACGGGCGAACACCTCGACGAAACGGGCCGACTCGGCCGCGAGCACCAGGTCGCAGGCGAACGCCAGGTGCGCCCCGATGCCCGCCGCCGTGCCGTTCACCGCCGCGACCACCGGCTTCTCGCAGTCCAGGACGGCCGCGACGAAACGCTGCGCGCCCCGGCGGATCATCCGCGCCACGTCCCCCGCGACCCGGTCCCCGACCGAGGGCGAACCGCGCAGGTCGGCGCCCGCGCAGAAGCCCCGGCCGGTCGCCGTGATCACCACGCAGCGTACGGACGCGTCGGCGGACGCCTCCGCCAGCAGGGCGACGATCCGCTCCCGCTGGTCCCAGGTGACCGCGTTCATCGCCTCGGGGCGGTTGAGCGTGATCCACGAGACGCCGTTCTCCACCGTGTGCAGGACCTCGGACATGGGGCTCCTATCGGCAGACCGCCAGCGCGTCCAGCGCCACCGCGCCCTGGCCGCGCGGCAGCACCATCAGCGGGTTGATGTCGAGTTCGGCGAGGTCGCCGTCGAGTTCGAGGGCCATCCGCTGGACCCGCAGCACCACCTCGACGAGCGCGTCGACGTCGGCCGGCGGGGCGCCGCGTACGTCGTCGAGGAGGGCCCGGCCGCGCAGCTCGTCCAGCATCGAGCGGGCCTCGCGCTCCCCGAAGGGAGGGACGCGGACGGCGGTGTCGTTCAGGACCTCGACCAGGACCCCGCCGAGGCCGACGGTGACCGTCGGGCCGAAGAGGTCGTCGCGGGTCACCCCGACCACCATCTCGACGCCCTTCCCCACCATCTGGCAGACGAGGACGCCGTCGAGGTCGATCTGCTCGTAGCGGGCGATGTCCGTGAGGTCCCGGTACGCGTCCCTGACCTGGCTCGCCGACGTCAACCCGACCTTCACCAGGCCCAGTTCCGTCTTGTGGGCGAGCTGCGCGCCGGACGCCTTCATCACCACCGGGTAGCCGACGAGCCCCGCTGCCCGGACGGCGGCCGCCGCGCTCGTCACCAGCTGTTCGCGCGGCACGCGGACGCCGTACGCCCGCAGCAGCTGCTTCGCCGCGTGCTCGCTGAGCCGCTGCCCCGGCCGCATCAGCGCCCGCGCCTTGCGGAAGGACGGGGACGGGGTGCGGGGCGCCTCGTCGAAGGGCGAGCGGTAGCCGGCGGTGAAACGGTGGTGGTCGAGGTACGCCTTCACCGCGCCGATGCAGTTGCCGAAGGTGCGGAAGGTGGCGACCCGGGAGGAGCCGAGGAGCGTGGTCCGGTAGGCGTCCTCGGTGCCGACGGGGGAGCCCCACACCACGCACACCAGCTTGTCGGTGGCCTCCGCCGCGTCCACCAGGTCCTGCGCCAGCCGGTCGCTCATGGGCGGGAAGGGGCCGGTGATGGGGCAGATCAGCACGCCCACCGACGGGTCGGCGAGGATCGCGTCGATGATCTTCCGGCCGCGCCAGTCGCCGACCGGGTGGCCGCCGTTGTCGACGGGGTTGGCGACGTTCAGGTACTCCGGGATCCACTGGTGCAGCTCGTCCTGCTTCGCCTGCGGGAGCGTGGGCAGGGTCAGCCCCGCCGCCGTCGCGAGGTCGGCGAAGTGGGCGCCCGTGCCGCCGGAGATCGAGTAGACGACGACCCCGTCGGCGAGCGGTCTGCGGGCGCGGGCGAGGAGGGCGGCGGTGTCCTGGAGCTGGTCCAGCCCGTCGACCCGGATCACCCCGAACTGCCGCATGGCCGCGTCCACGACCCGGTCCGCGCCGGTCAGCTTCCCGGTGTGCGAGGCGGCGGTACGGGCCCCGGTCTCGGTCCGGCCGACCTTCACCGCCACCACCGGCACGCCCTCGCGGGCGGCGCGGTCGGCGGCGAGCAGGAAGGACCGGCCGTCCTTCAGCCCCTCCACGTACGCGGCGATGGCGCCGACCTCCGGGAGGGAGGCGAAGTACGAGAGGAAGTCGGCGGTCTCCAGGTCGGCCTCGTTGCCGGTCGGCGCCCAGTGGGAGAGCCGGACGCCCAGCTCCTGCAGGGTGAAGACGGGCCGGCCCTGGTGCCCGGACTGGGTGATGAGGGCGACGGCGGGGCCGTCGAGGTCGTCGCGGAAGCGCTCGAAGGCGTTGAGGTTGGTGTTCGGCCCGAGGAGCCGGATGCCGGTGCGGCGCACGGCCTCGGCGAGCCGCTGCTGCGCGGCGGCCCCGTCGGCGCCGGTCTCGGCGAAGCCGGAGGCGAAGGCGACCGCGAACCGCACCCCGGCCTCGCCCAGCTCCTCCACGACGGGCAGCGGATCGGCGACCAGCAGGACGGCCAGGTCCACGGGCCCGGCCAGGTCCTTCACGGACGGCACGCAGTCGAGGCCGAAGACGGCGGTACGGGTCGGGTGCACGGGGATCAGCTCCGCGCCGACCCGCCCGGCCCAGGCGAGCAGCTGCCGGGTGATCCCGGTGTTGGGCCGCCCCTCGGCGTCGGAGGCGCCGACGACGGCGACCGACCGGGGCCGGAAGAAGCGGTCGAGGTCGGGGACCTCGGCGTGCAGCGCCCGCCCGCTGACGTCCCGGTCGCCGGGCGCGGCGGCGTGCCCGTGGACGGCGGTGCGGGGCGTCTCCCCGCAGGCTTCCACGCGGGCGCGCAGACCGCTGGTGAAGGTGCCGTGAGTCGATCCAAGCATGGTTGCGCTCCGCCCTTCCGTGCAGGACGCGTCCCGGACAAGTGACCTGACGCTTAGTCAGATTACAGAACTGACGCCCAGTCAGGAATGGGCCGGTGCGGAGGAAGCACGAAGACCCCGCCGGGTGGCGGGGTCTCGAAGGAGAGAGAGGCTGCTTCTGCTTCTGCTTCTGCTTCTACTTCTACTTCTGCTCCTGCCTCTGCCTCTGCTCCTGCCTCTGCTCCTGCTTCGGCTTCGGCTTCGTGCGCGCGATTCGCCGCGCGATCCGCTCCGCGTCCATGGCCAGTTCCCTCAGCATCCCGCTGATGGGGTTGGTGAAGCCGGTGAAGTAGAGCCCGGGAGCGTGCCGCGGGCTGTGGGCGCCGCGGACGATCGGGCGGCCGCGGGCGTCGAGGACGTCGAGGTGGCCGACGAGGGGTTCGAGGGCGCGGCGGTAGCCGGTGGCGGCTATCAGGGCGTCGGGGGTGATGCGGGTGCCGTCGGCGAGGACCACCTCGCGGCCGTCCAGGGCCTCGACGGCGGGCACGACCTCGACCTTGCCGGCCCGGAGGGCGGCGACGAGGCCGACGTCCTGGACGGCGATGGCGCCGTCGCGGACGCGGCTGGCGAGGCCGGCGGTCGGGCGGGGCAGTCCGTACGGGGTGAGGTCGGGGGAGACGAAGCGGGCGAGGCCGCGGCCCATCAGGTCCACCAGGCCGACCGGCAGCCGCCGGACGAGGATGCCGCTGCGCTGGGCGGGCCAGCCGGCCGTGGTGCGGCGGAGGATGTGCGGGGCGGTGCGGACGGCGATCCGGACCCGGCCCGCACCGCCCTCGGCGAGGTCGGCGGCGATCTCGGCGCCGGTGTTGCCGATGCCGACGACCAGCACGTCCTTCCCGGCGTACGGCTCCGGGTTGCGGTACTCGCGGGCGTGCACGAGGTCGCCCTCGTACGTGTCGAGCCCGGGCCAGGCCGGCACGCTCGGGGTGTGGTTGAAGCCGGTGGCCACGACGACGGCCCGGCCGGTCAGCCGCCGCCCGCCGGTCGCGTGCAGCACCCAGCCGCCGGTGCCGTCCTCCGCGCGCTCGATCCGGTGCACCTCGACGCCGGTGACGACGTCCAGCTCGTGCTTCTCGGCGTACGCCTCCAGGTAGCGGACCAGGTCGGCGCGGGCGACCCAGCGGCCGTACGCGCGGGGGATCCGCAGTCCGGGCAGCCCGGAGAGGCGCCGGGTGGTGTGCAGCCGCAGCCGGTCGTAGTGGCCGCGCCAGGAGGTGCCGACGGCCCCGGACTTCTCCAGGACGACGGCGCGGACGCCGCGGGCGCGCAGGGTGGCGGCGACCGCGAGCCCGCCGGGGCCGGCGCCGATGACGTACACCGGCTCTTGGGGGGTGGTGACCATGAATGCTGAGCGTAATGACGTGTACACGCAGTGGGTCTCGGTCGCGACGGATTTCGGTTGCGAAACGGTCACGCCGGACGGGGTGCGGCCGACCCCTTGCGGAGGGCGGGGGCGCTGCGCTGAACTGGGCCCATTGATCTGACGTACCGTCAGATCTGTACGGTACGCCGAGGAGGACCGCCCATGCAGACCGTCTGGCTCACCGGCGCCGAATGGCTCGCCGTCCTCCGCATCGGCCTCGGCCTGTGGTGGCTGGAGAGCTGGCGCCACAAGGACCGCAAGGGCTGGTTCGAGCGCGGCACGGGCATCGCCTGGGCGGCGGACGTGGCCGGCAGACACCGGTGGACGGCGGTGCGCACCGGCTTCGAGACGGTCGTCGCCCCCCGCCCCAGGCTGATGGCGTACGTCGTCGTCTACGCCGAACTCGCCCTCGGCCTCGGCCTGGTCACCGGCTTCCTCACCCCGATCGCCCTCGCCGGCGGCCTCCTCCTCAACCTCCTCTACCTCGTCCTGATGATCCACGACTGGGCCGAGCAGGGGCAGAACGCGATGATGGCGCTGATCTCCCTGGTGGCCCTCTTCGCGATGTCCTGGCAGACCTGGTCCCTCGACTCCGCGATCGGACTCTTCTGATGACGGCCACCCCGGACATCGACGCCTTCACCCGCCCCTACTGGGACGCCGCCGCCGAGGGCCGCCTCCTGATCCGCCGCTGCCGCGCCTGCGCCCGCCCCCACCACTACCCCCGCGAGTTCTGCCCCCACTGCTGGAGCGAGGACGTGACCTGGGAGCCCGCCTCCGGCCGCGCCACCCTCCACACCTGGTCCGTCGTCCACCGCAACGACCTCCCGCCCTTCGGCGCCCGGGTCCCCTACGTGGCGGCGGTGGTGGACCTGGCGGAGGGTCCCCGCATGATGACGGAGGTGGTGGGCGTGCCGGAGCCGGACCTCCGCGTGGACATGGCGCTCGCGGTCGCCTTCCGCACGGGCGAGGACGGGATCGCGGTGCCGGTCTTCACGGCCGCTCAGCCCGTCGTCACGTAGGCCGTCGCCAGGGAGAGGCCGAGGGCGTCCTTCGTGACGCCCTCGAGGCCCGCCCCGTGCGGCAGGTGCCACTCCCAGCGGGCCACCGGGATCACCACCCCCTGGTCGGCGAGGAGGTCGTCCACGGCGGCCCAGGCGCGGGCCTGGGCGGCGCTGTCCTCCGTCCGCGAGGCCCGGTCGATGGCCTCGTGCAGGGCGGCGTCGTCGAAGCGGCCGAAGCGGTAGCCGTCCGGGAGGCGGGTGTCGAAGAGGAAGCGGAGGGACTTCGACGGGTCGGGGGAGTTCGGGGCGACGGCGGCGGCGAAGAGGTGGACGGTGGCGTCCCCGGCGACCTCGCCGTTCCCCTTGAAGGCCGCGCTCTCCCGCTCCGTCGCCGTCGCCCGGAAGCCCGCCTCGTCCAGCCCGGCGGCGAGGGCCTCCGCCCGGAGCTGGTCCGCCGTGTCGGTCTCCGAGTACGCGATGGTGAGCCGGTATCCCGTCCGGCCGGCGGCCTCCAGCGTCGCCCGCGCCCGCTGCGGGTCGCCGTTGTCGGCCGCCCCGGTCCGCCCGGTCGTGCCGTCCGGGCGGTGACCGCGGATGCCGGGCGTCAGCAGCCGCGTCTGGGGGACGAGGATGTCGGCTTCCGCGTCGCGGACGTGGGCGGTGATGACGTCCCGGCGCGGGAACGCCTGGACCAGTGCCTGGCGTACGGCGTTGTCCCTCACCGCCCGCGTGTTGACCACGTAGACCAGGAGACGGCCGTCGCCCGTCCGCTCGGTGCGCAGGCCCGAGGGGGACGGCGAGGCGGACGACGAGGCGGCGACGCCCTCGTCGAGGGCGATGGCCGGACGGGTGGCCGGGGAGGACGCGATCTGCCGGGCGAGTTCGTCGTCCGTGGCCTCCGGGATCTCGAAGCGGTACCGGTCCGGGAAGGCGCGGCGGATCGGGTCCGTCGCCGCGTCCCAGTGCGGGTTCCGGGCCAGGACCGGGGCCTCGTCCCCGTCCACCTCCGGGCTCTTCTCGATCCTGTACGGGCCGCAGGCGAGCCGGGGCGCCGCCTTGGTGCCCTTGCGCGCGTCGCCCGGCGGCACGGGTGTCCCCGGCGGGCCGGCGAGGAGGTGGGGGAAGCCGGTGTCCGCCTTCCGCAGGCGGTAGACGACCGTGCGGGCGTCGCGCGCCTCGACGTTCTCGACCACGGCTTCGAGGAGGGCGGCGAAGGCGTTCACGCGCCCCGTCTCCTCCCTGCCGTCCTCGTCCCTCAGCACGCGCTCGTGCGCGCGGACCAGGTCGGCGGCGACGACGGCGGAGCCGTCCTCGTACCGCACGCCCTCCTTCAGCGTGAACGTCCAGGTCAGGCCCGCGTCCTCGGTCCGTCCCGGGTCGGTCGCGAGGTCACCGACGAGGAGCTGCCCGTTCTCCGTGCGCCGGTAGCCGGTGAGCGCGCGGAAGAGGAGCAGCCGCAGCTGGGCGACGCTCGGCGTCAGCGGCGCGTACGTCAGCGGGCTGTACTGCGGCGGCAGGGTGCCGAGCACGGTCACCTCGCCGCCCTGGCGCGCCTCGGCCGGGGCCGGCGCCGGTCCGCGCGAGTCGGCGGCGGTGCCGCGGGGGATGTCGTACGCGGCGGGGCCGGGCGCGCCGGACGCGCCGCCCTTGCCGGGCCCCTCGCCCCGCGCGCCCTCGTCGTCCCTGCCGAGGGCTTCGATCAGCCCCCAGGCCGCACCGCCCCCGCCGGCCGCGACGGCGGCCACGGCGGAGAGGAGCCCCCGGCGGGAGAGCCGGCCCCTGGCCGGTGTCCCGTCCGGGGTGGCGGCCGGTGTCCCGTCCGGGGTGGCGGGAGGCGCGGGGGGTACGGGAGGCGCGATGACGTAGGAGGTGGTGGTGGGGGTGGCGGGGGCGGCGGGCGCCGCCGCGGCGCCCGCGTCGGCCGATGCCGGCGGCAGGCTCGCCAGCGCCTCCAGGCGGTCCGCCGCCTTCTCCGCGTGCGGTCGGGACTCGGGGTCCTTCGCGAGGAGTCCGTTGATCAGTTCGGAGAGCGGCGGCGGCAGGTCGGGGCGGCGCTCCTCGACCGGGACGGGGGGTTCGTGGAGGTGGTGGTGGATGAGCGCGGCCACGCTGCCGGAGGTGAACGGCGGCCGGCCGGTGAGGAGTTCGTACAGCACGCAGCCCAGCGAGTAGAGGTCGCCGCGGGGGTCCTCCGGCCCCTCCCGGAAGCGCTCCGGCGCCATGTAGAGCGCCGTCCCGATCGGCCCGTCGCCGGTGCGGGTCAGCCGGTGGGTGGTGGCGTCGACGAAGGTGGCCACGCCGAAGTCGAGGACCTTCACCATGCCCTCGTCGGTGAGGAAGACGTTTCCCGGCTTGATGTCCCGGTGCACCACCCCGCCCCGGTGGGCGACGGCGAGCGCGCGGCACACCTGCGCGCCGAGCCGGGCGGCGGTGCCCGGCGGGAGCGGCCCCTCGGCGCGCAGCAGGGCGGCGAGCGTCCGCCCCTGGAGCAGCGGCATGACCAGGTACGGGATGTCCTGCCCGGTCTCGTCGTCGCGGGCGGTCCCGTGGTCGTACAGGGTGACGATGAAGGAGCTCTCCAGGACGGCCGCGGCCCGCGCCTCGCGCCGGAAGAGCGCGAAGAGCCGGTCGCGGTCGGCCTCCGCCGTGCCCTCGGGCACGGCGAGCAGCTTCACGGCGACGGTCCGCCCGAGCCGCTCGTCCCGGGCCCTGCGGACGACGCCCATGCCGCCCGCCCCGACCTGCTCGGCCAGCAGGTACCGGCCCTCCAGCAACTTCCCCCTCATGGGGTCAACTTAGCGCGCCGATGTTCCTCCAGAACTGCGTTGCGTATGACGTCTGGCAGGCGTAGCCGATGACGAAGGTGCTGGACGTCAGGCACTGGCCGCTGCCCACGTTCTTCACCTGGCGCCCGGACGACGTGGAGGTGCCGAACTTCCAGGACTGGTTGCTCGCGCCGTTGCAGGCGGCGGTGGAGGCGTCGATGGCGCTGGTGAACTGGAGGCACTTGCCGGACCTCTTGTTGACCAGCCGGAAGGTGCCGTCCCCGTTGGAGCGGTAGGTCCAGGCGTAGGAGGTCGTCTCGGGCTTGGAGCCGCACGCCATGACGTTGACGACGACGGCGTACCCCTGGTCGTTCTCCGCCAGGCAGTTGCCGCTCGTCGCGTTCTCCAGCGAGTACGTCCCCGAGGGCCCCGAACCGCCCCCGCCGGACGTCGCCGTCGGCTTGGGCGCGGCCGTGGTGGGGCGGGGCGCGGTGGTCGTCGGCCGGGTGGTGGTCGTCCCGCCGGAGGTCGAGGACGAGCCGCCGGAGGTCGAGCCGCCGGAGGTGGAGGCCGACCCGCCGGAGGTCGTCCCGCCGGAGGTGCCGGTAGAGCCGCCGGACGACGACGTGCCGCCGCTCCCGCCCCCGCCGGTCGTGGTGGACGAGCCCCCGCCACCCCCGCCCGTGACGGCTCCGCCCCCGTCGGCGGGCGGCGGCGGTGGGGGCGCCCCGGGGGGCGTCGAGCCCGCCGGGGCCGAGGGCTTCGTGGCGGACGGCTTGGCGGAGGACGGCGACGGCTTCGCCCCGGGCGCGGCCGAGGACGGCGGTTGTACGGAGGGGGAGAGCACGGCCGTCGGGGAGGCGGAGGGGCGTCCTTCCGCGCCCGCGCGGCCGAGCTCGTACGGGCCCAGGGTCAGCGTCAGCGTCGTGCCGGTGGTGATCACGACGGGCACGGCCATCATGACGATCCGGTTCCGCCGCCGGTGGCCGGGCCTGTCTGTCGGCCTCCCGTCGATGGCGTACGCGGTGTCGGCGGGCGGGGGGACCGGCGGCTGCGGGGTCAGCGGGGCCGTGGCGACGTCCTTCGACGGGTCGGCGGCCTCCAGCTCGGCCAGCGCCTCGGCGGTCGGCGCCCCGGCCGCGAAGGCGGTCCGCGCGGCGATCCGCGCGGTCACCGGCTCCGGCCAGTCCACCCCGGCGGCCCGCGCGTCCGCGTGCCCGACGAGCTCGGTCGCCGTCGGCCGGTCCTCGGGGTCCTTGGCCAGGCAGGTGCGGACGAGGTCGGCGAGGTCGGGGTCCGTCTCGGCGAGCCGCCCGAAGTCGGGCTCGCCGTGCACCACCCGGTAGAGCAGGTCGTGCCCGGACCCGTCGCCGAACGGAGGCCGTCCGTTCGCCGCGTACAGGACCAGACTGCCGAGCGCGAAGACGTCCGCCGCCCCGGTCAACTGCTTGTCGGCGACGGCCTGTTCGGGTGCCATGTAGGCGGGCGTCCCGATGATCATCCCGGTCTTGGTGAGCCGGCTCTGGTCGGCCGCCCGGGCCACGCCGAAGTCGATGAGCGAGAGCCCGCTCCCGGTGAGCATCACGTTGGACGGCTTGAGGTCCCGGTGCACCATCTCGGCCGCGTGCACCGTCCGCAGCGCCGCCGCCGCCTCCCGCAGCAGCCGCCACAGCGCGTCGGCCGGCAGCGGCCCGTTGTTGAGCCGCAGCGCGTCGTTGAGCGTCACGCCCGGGATGAACTCGGTCGCGAACCACGGCGGCTTGGCGAGCCGGTCGCTCGCGAGGAGCTTCGTACTGGCCCCGGCGGGCAGCCGCGCCAGGTTGTCCAGCTCGTGCCCGAAGTGGCTCAGGAAGTCCTTGTCCTCGGCGAGCGTCGGCAGCACCCGCTTGACCGCCGCGTACGTCCCCGGCACGGCGCCCAGGTAGACCCGCCCCATCCCGCCGGACCCGAGCACGCCGAGCAGGCGGAAGGCGCCGATCCGGCGCGGGTCGTCCGCGTCGAGCGGCATCGCGCCGCTGCCGCGCAAACTAGAGTCGTTTTCCAGTTCCCCCTGCATGGGCCACAGAGTAGCCCAGTGCGATCAGCATCTGAATCGACGTCAAGACGTTGTTACGGGGCCGTGTTTGAAGTGGCCGAAACGAGCCGGGCCCGGACGGCTGGAGTTCTTCCCTCCGCCACCGCGGGGCCCGACCCTGGCCGTATGCGACCCGCACCCGGCGACATCGTGTACGCGTACCGCAAGACGAAACCGCCCTCCCGGCGCCTCCTCAGCCTCCGCCTCGGCCTCCAGCACCCCGTCCTGCGCCTCAACCCCATGTCCGTCGTGGACGAGCACGGCAACGACTGGATCGAGGTCCTTCCGGTCCCGCACGGCGTCCTGGACACCGTCCTCGACCCGGACGCGGTCGTCCTGATCCCCGTCGCGGACGTGGCCGGCCACAAGGAGTCCCTGCCGCCCGAGGTCCTGGACGTCCTCCTCGACGTCCTGGACGACGGAGAGCCCCCCTGGCCGACGCTCAGGGAGGCCCTCGGAAGGGGCGACGGCCCTACGCCTGCGTGGTGACCTCGACGAAGGTCGCCCAGGAGGCGGGGGAGAGGGCGAGCTGGGGGCCGTGGGGGACCTTGGAGCCACGGACATGGACGAGGGTGGGGTGAGCGGCGACCTCGACGCACTCGCCGTCCTCGGAGCTGCGCGGAGGGCGGCGGGGCCACTCTCGACGGCATGAAGCCGGACATCACCCCTCAAGGAAGCGAGCGCGCACCGGAGTGCGCGCTGCGTCCGAGCCCCACGCCCCGGGGCGCGCGTCTGGCGCGTCTGCTCGCGGCGCACCAGCTGCGGGAGTGGGGCGCGACGGGTGACGCGGCGGAGGCGGCGGAACTGGTGGTGGCCGAGCCGGCGAACAGCGCGCTCCAGCACGGCCGGGTCCCGGGCCGGGACTTCGAGCTCCGCATGGAGCGCACGGGCGACCACGTGACGGTCGAACTCTCCGACCCGCGCGGCGAGCGCCGGCCGTTACCGGCCCGGGAGCCCGACGAGGGCGGCTACGGACTCCTCCTCGTAGCCACCCTCACCACCACCTGGGACGTCAAGGACCGTCAGGTCGGCAAGACGGTCTGGGCGACCGTCCCGCTGACCTCGGTCGTGCCTCAGTAGTAGACGCCGTGGGGAAGGTAGTAGTCGTACATGTGCTGGCGAGCCGCCAGGGGCTTCCTCCAGTCGCCGGTGCCGCGGTAGAGGGACGGGTGGGTCTGCCCGTCCACCGCCATGAGGTCGCCGCGGCCGTCGCGGTTCTGGTCGCCGACGCCGATGATCTGGGTGAATCCGCCCCAGCCGCCGCCGATGCGGGTGCGGGCGGCGAAGGTGCCGTCGCCCTTGCCGAGGTAGAGCCACAGGGCGCCGTCGCGGTCGCGGGCGACGAGGTCGCCGGCGGGGGCGCCGGCGAGGTTCCCGACCGCCGCGATCTTGTCGTAGGTGTTCCAGCCGCCGCCGACGCGCGTGCGCGGTGCGAACGGCTTGGCGGCGTCGCCGGTGCCCTTGTACAGCCACAGGACGCCGGCCTTGTCGGTGGCGACCAGATCGGTGCGGCCGTCGCCGGTGAGGTCGGCGGCCGAGGTGAGCTGGTCGTAGATCTGCCAGCCGCCGCCGACCTTGACGCGGTGGGCCAGGCCCGTGCCGGTGCCCTGGTGGAGCCAGAGCACGCCGGCGCGGTCGCGGGTCAGGATGTCGGCGTGGGCGTTCCCGCCGACGTTCGCGGTGGGGACGATCCGGTCGTACACGTGCCAGCCGGTGCCCAGGACGTTCGACGGGTGGTAGAGGGCCGTCCAGGCGGTGGTGGGGCCGGCGCCGACGACGGTGTTCCGCGTGAACGTGCCGTTCTCGGAGAGGCTCAGGACGTCGGGGAGGCCGTTGTCGTCGAAGTCGTGCGGGACGGCGGCGCGCTGGACGCGGAAGGAGCCGGTCACGTCGAGGGTCGGGCCGATGCCGTTGTTCGGCTTGGCGGTCAGCCGCCAGGTCCAGGCACCGTTGTAGCCGGGCACACGGTCGGCGACCTCGCCTCCCCACGTCAACTCCGTGATGCCGTGGTCGGAGTAGAGCCGGTGCTGGACGCTCTGCCCGGTCGCCACATGGGTGAGGGTGACGGCCGCGGCGACGTCGATGTCGGCGAGGTGCCAGGACAGGAGCGCGGGGTTCTGCTTGTCGAAGTCCAGGACGGCCGGGACGTCGCTGCTCAGCAGCGTCACCGCGGTGGACCGGCCGGTGCTCGCCACCTGCTGCGCCACCGGTATGCCGTCCGGTCCCGGGGCGATCCGGTACATGCCCTCGCCCGCGGCGAGGGTGCCGCCCTGCACGAGCACGGTGCTGTCCGGGCCCGCCGTGGCCGCCGTGTAGGTGTCGAGGAGCTTGAGCGACGTTGCGCCGGTCAGGGACCGGGCGGTGACGCCGTACAGCGGATTCGGGGTCGCGTACGACAGGTCGTGGCCGCCCTGGCCGTACAGCACCCAGCCGTCGATCAGCTGGACCTTCACGCCCGACGCCTTCGTCAGGGGGATGCGCAGGGCGGTGGCCGGGGTGGCGCCCCGGTCCATGACGACCACGGTGGCCGTGGAGCTCGTCGGCTGCTCGACCCAGGCGAGGTGGGTCGGGGACACGGCGACGGAGCCGGTCGGGTGGGCGGGGGCCACGTCCACCACCCGCTCGGCCCGGGCGGTGTCGACGAGGGCGATGCGGGAGGTGGCGGTCGCTTCGGCGGGGTCCGCGTACCTCACCAGGACGGTCCCGGGGGAGGGCGCGGACAAGGAGGTGATGTCCGCCCCGGCGGGAAGCCCGGTGACCGGCTTCGCGCGCAGTCCCTCCGCCGTCGCGGTGACGAGGCGCACCTCCTCGCGGCCCGACGGGTCGGACCACAGCGTCACCAGGGCGGCGGGCCCGACCGGGTACCCCGCCTGGTAGCCCGGGCCGAGGGTCCCGAGGTCCATGACGACGGGTTCGGCGTCCGTGCCCATGTCCAGGAAGGTATGGACCAGCCCGTCGACCTTGACGACCACGTCGGTGCCCCGGAGGGGCCTGTGGGGGCCGGTGCCGTGCGGCAGGGCCGTGGTGGAGCCGTCTGCGTACCGGGTCCAGACGGACGAGCTGACGCCGTCGGTGGAGTGCCACGTCAGGAACCCCGACGTGCCGGAGCCGTACAGGGTGCCCCCGTCCTGGATCACCGGGACCTCCTGCTGCGTACCGGTGCTCTCACCCGAACCCGCCGCGGCGACCGGCAGTCCTGCCGCGACCGCCGGGGCGGTCAGGACTCCGGCGGTGACGGCGAGCGCGACGGCGGCGGCCGTGGCGAGGCGGCGCGGAGTGAATCTCATGGATGCTCCAGAAGATGGGGAGGTGGTCAGTAGACGTCGGTGGGGCGGGCGTAGGGGAGCAGGGTCTGCGAGCCGGCGTCCCGGGGGTAGGTGAAGGGCGCGCGCCAGTCCCCGGTGCCGCCGTACAGGCGCCAGGACTCGCTCGTGTACATGCCGGCCAGGTCGCCGATGCCGTCGCGCGGGAACGCGTCGCCGATGCCGATCAGCACCGGGAAGCTGTTCCAGCTGGGGCCGATCTTCGTCCGGGGTGCCGAAGGGCTTGGTGGCGCTGCCGGTGCCGGGGTAGAGCCAGAGGACGCCGGTCTTGTCGGTGGCGAGGAGGTCGTTGCGTCCGTCGCCGGTCAGGTCGGGGCCCGCCGCGAGCTGGTCGTACACCTGCCAGCCGCCGCCGATCCGGACGCGGGGCGCCAGGCCCTTGCCGTTGCCCTGGTGGAGCCAGAGGACGCCGGTCGTGTCGCGGCCGAGGAGGTCGCCGTGGCGGGCGCCGCCGAGGTCGCCGGTGGCGGTGATCCGGTCGTACGCGTTCCAGCCGGTGCCGAGCGGGGTCGGCGGCAGGGACGGCGGGTCGGTCTCCCGCCGGCTCGCGAGGTACTGGCGGCCCTCGTACAGCGCCAGGCGGCCCTGGGCGTCACGGACGAGCAGGTCGGGGCTGCCGTTGTCGTCGAAGTCGTGCGGGCGGACCGCCCGGGTGACGGTGAAGGAGCCGGTGCGGACGAGCGCCGGGCCGATGCCGTTGGCCGGCTTCGCCGTCATCGTCCACGTGTAGGCGCCGTTGAACGCCGGGTACTTGCCGTCGAAGGAGCCGTTCCAGGTGAAGGCGAACGGCTGGGCGGACGGCCGGGGCGCCAGGGCCGGGGAGTTCCACGAGCGGCCCGTCGCGGTGTGCCGGACGGTCAGCCGGACCTCGGCGTTGTGCCGGTTCAGCGTCCATGAGGGCTTCAGCGTGCCGCCCGCGCGGTCCAGGTCGACCGTGCCGGCGGGCGCGTTCTCGGTGGTGAGGGTCAGGGCGGTGGAGATGCCGGTGGTCGCCTGAAGGGTGACGGCGGGCGGGGCGTCGTCGGTCGCGCCGGGCGCGATCCGGTACACGCCCTCGCCCTGGGCGAGGGTCCCGCCGGAGGCGAGCAGGGCGCCGTCCGGGGCGGAGACCAGGGCCGAGGCGTGCGCGAGGAGCGGCACTGTCGCGCCGGTCGTCAGCGAACGGGCCGTCACCTCGTGCAGGGCCTCGGTGCGCGGGGCGGTGCCGCCGCCGAGCGCGGCGTACACGACCCAGTCGCCGACGACCCGTACGGTCAGTCGGCCGGTTGTCTCCGCGTCCCCCGGAAGCGGCAGGTCGGTGCGGCTGATCTGGGGCTCGCCGCGCCGTGCGGTGGCCAGGACCGTCGGGTACGGGGCGGTCGCCGGCTCCAGCCAGGCCAGGTGGGCGGCGGAGGCGGCGGCGGGCAGGACGGTGTCCCGCCCGTAGACGTGGTCGTACGTCTCCACGACCGACGCCGAGGCCACGTCCACGACGGACAGCCGCTGGCTCCGCACGCCGCCGGTGTTGGCGTAGTAGCGGACGAGGAGCGTGTCCGGTCCGGCGCTCTCGATGCCGACCAGCTCGTCGGCGGGGACACCCGGCACGGCCCGGTCGACGTTCCGGCCCTCGGCGTCCTTGCCGACGATGTGCAGCTCCGGTCCCGCGGTCGAGGTCGGAAACGTGCGGGTGACGAGCCGGGTGCCCTGGTGCAGCAGGACGGCGGGGGTGCCGGTGAAAGAGGTCGTCTCGTACGAGACGACCTCCGTGCCCGTGCCCTCCGACAGGTCGAGGTAGGTGTGCTTCGCGCCGTCGACGCGCACGACGAGGTCGGTGCCCTGGTTTCCGGCGTACCGACCCGCCGGGAGGCGGACCTGGGTGCCGTCCGTCCGGATCCACGTGTGGACGGTGGCCGTGCCCTCCGGGCGGGATGTCAGGAAGCCGCTCGGACCGGCGGCGAGCACGGTCGTGCCGGACGGTACGGGGAGAGGGGTCGCCGGCACGTCGGACGTCGAGGCGGCGGGCACCGCCGCGACGGCCGGGGAGACGAGGACCGGTGCGGTCGCGGCGGTCACGGCGGCCATGGCGAGGGCGGTGGCGACGGCGGCGGAGAGCCGTCGCCGGGTGGTGCGTCCCTGGGGGATCACGGGCGGGGTCTGCTTTCGGGGAATGAGGTGGGAGGCGACGGCGCGGTGACGGTCAGAAGACGTCGCCGGACCAGTACGCGTTGCGGGGGACAGTGGTCTCGGCGGCGGCGAAGGGGGCCTGCCACCGGCCGGTGCCGCGGTAGATGTGCAGCTGGGGATAGGTGCCGGTGGGCTCCTGGTGCGCGAGGAGGTCGATCCGGCCGTCGCCGTCCACGTCACCGGCGCCGACGAGGGTCTTGAACGCCCCCCAGCCGCTGCCGATCTTCGTCCGGGGTGCGAAGGTGCCGTCGCCCTTGCCGAGGTAGAGCCACAGGCGAAGGGCTTGGTGGCGCTGCCGGTGCCGGGGTAGAGCCAGAGGACGCCGGTCTTGTCGGTGGCGAGGAGGTCGTTGCGTCCGTCGCCGGTCAGGTCGGAGCCCCCGGCGAGCTTGTCGTACACCTGCCAGCCGGCGCCGACCCGGATCCGGGTACCGAAGGGGGTCTTGGGGGCGGCCTTGCCCTCGTAGAACCAGAGGACACCGGTCCTGTCACGGGCCACCAGGTCTCCGGCCGCGGTGCCGCCGAGGTTCCCGGTGGCGGCGATCCGGTCGTAGGTGTCCCAGCCCGCCCCGATCCGCGTCTCGGTCACGTCCTGCCACGAGCCGAGCGTCCGGGCCTGCCCCGCGTCGAACATGCTCAGCGAGCCGAAGGAGCGGACGAGCAGGTCGGGGCTGCCGTTGCCGTCGAAGTCGTGCGGGCGGGGAGCGCGCTTGAGGGTGAAGGTGCCCGTGCGTGTGACGGTCGGACCGATGCCGTTGGCGGGCGTGGCGGTCATCTTCCACGTGTAGGCGCCGTTGTACGCCGGAAGACCGTCGGCGAACCGGCCGTTCCAGGGGAACGGGGCGTAGGCCGCGTGGTCGACGCCGGGCACGTCGACGGACCTGCCGGACGCCGTGTGGGTCAGCGTCAGCTTCGACACCGCGTTGGACCGGCTGAACGTCCAGGACGGCCGCAGCTGCCCGCCCGCGCGGTCGAAGTCGATGGTGCCCGAGGGCGGCGGCTGCTCTTCCAGGACCGTGAGCGCGGTGGGCCGGCCGAGGCTGCGCAGGAGCGTGGCGGCGGGCCTGCCGGTCGCCGGGTCTAGGGCGATCCGGTACAACCCCTCGCCCTGGGCGAGGGTGCCGCCGAGCACGAGCAGGCCGCCGTCCGCGTCGTACGCGCTGGACGACATGTGGTCCAGGAGGGGGTAGGAGTCGCCGCCGGCCAGGGGACGTGCGGTGAGTGCGTGGAGGGGGTCGGGGTAGAGCGCGTCGCCGCCGCCGGGCCGGGAGTACAGCGCCCAGTCGCCGAGCGTCCGGATCGCCGTGTCGGTGTAGCCGTCGGCGGAGGCGTTGTTCAGGACCACGCGCTCCACGTCCTGCGTGCCCCGGACCACGGAGGTCAGCGTGGGGGGCCTGCTCTCGTCGATCCACGTCAGCCGGTCGCCCGTGAGGGCGACGTGCCTGACGCCGGAGGACAGGAGAGCCGACCTGTAGTCGTACGTCTCCGTGAGCGCGCCGGTCGCCACGTCCACGACGGCGAGGCGACTGGAAGAGCCGGGCTCCTGCGGGGAGTAGGCGGTGACGAGCAGCCCGGGTCCGGCGTCGTACGTGTCGTCGTAGGTGGTGTACGCGTTCAGCGGGGTGTCGATCCTGTGGTCGACGAGCCGGCCGTCCGCCAGGGAGACCAGGTGGTTCTCCAAGCGCCCGTTCACCCGCCTCAGCACGACGAGCGTGGTACCGACGATCCGCCGCACGCCTTCCGTGGTGCCGGACGCGTCGAGACCGGACAGGTCGATCACGACCGGTTCCCGCGTGCCGCTCATGTCCGTGAGCGTGTACACCGAACCGCTCAGGGAGCCGACGAGGTCGGTGCCCGGGCTGCCCCAGTGGGGCCCGGCGGGGAGCTGGGTGGTGACGCCGTCGGAGAGGCGCGTCCAGCGGTAGACGGTTTCGTCGTACCGGCCTGTGCTCGTCAGGATGCCGGTTCTGCCCGCGCTGACGAGCACCGAGTCGGCCGGGACGGTCAGCGGCGCGACCGTCTCCGCGGTTGCCTGTGCGGAGACGGTCGGGACCGCGGGCCCGGCCGCGAACGCCGGCACGGTCATACCGCCGGCCGTCACCGCGAGGATGGCGGCGACGGCGGTGGCGAGGCGGCGGGTGGTGCGGTGGTGCTGCTTCACGGGGTTCCCAGAGGTGGAGGAGGATCAGAAGACGACGGGGCCGGTGCCGTACGGGGAGGTGTACGGCACGGGGATGTTGAGCGTCGTGGGCCGGCCGAACGGGGCCCGCCAGTCCCCCGTGCCCTTGTAGACGGTGAGCAGCCTGGTGTCGCCGCCGCTCTCCGCGATGAGGTCGGCGCGACCGTCCCGGTCCGCGTCGCCGATGTTGACCACCTGGCCGTAGACGCCCCAGCCGCCGCCGACCCGGACGCGCGGCGCGAAGGTGCCGTCGCCCTTGCCGAGGTACAGCCACAGGACGCCGGAGCGGTCACGGGCGAGCAGGTCACCCGTCTTGGCGCCACCGAGGTCGCCGGGGGCGGTGAGGAGGTCGTACGTGTTCCACCCGCCGCCGATGCGGACGCGCGGCGCGAACGGCTTGGAGCCGACGCCGGTGGCCTTGTACAGCCACGCGACGCCGGTCCTGTCGGTGGCGACCAGGTCGGGGCGGCCGTCGCCGGTCACGTCGGAGCCGGCCGCCAGCTTGTCGTACGCGTTCCAGCCGCCGCCGACCCGGAGGGGCTTGGCGAGGGAGTGGCCCGTGCCCGGGTACAGCCACAGGTCGCCGGTGTCCTTGCGGCGGGCCAGGACGTCCGCGTACGGCGACGCGTCGAGGTTCCCGGCGGAGACCAGCCGGTCGTACACGTGCCAGCCGCCACCGCGGTCGGTGCGCTCCCAGTCGTCCTGCGGGGAGGTGGTGATCTGCCGTACGTCGTAGGAGACGAGGCGGCCCAGGCCGTCGCGCACGAGCAGGTCGGGGGTGCCGCTGTCCGAGTAGTCGTGCGGGGCGGTGCCGCTCGCGACGGTCAGGGTGCCGGTCCGCTCGGTCGTGACGGGGCCGTACGCCGTGGTGGTCAGCTTCCACTCGTAGGCGCCGTTGTAGGCGGCGATCCCGCCGCCGTAGGTCCCGCTCCCCAAGGTCCCGTCCCAGGTGAACAGGGCCTCGGTGTCCGTCCCCTGCAGGGGTTGGGAGGACGTCCAGGTCCTGCCCGTCGCCTTGTGCCGGACCACCAGGTCCACCGTCAGGTCGCTCCGGTCGAACCGCCAGCGCAGCGCGGCCTTGGCCCCGGCCGTGCCGAAGCCCGCGGTGGCGGGCGTCTGCTCGTCCACGACGACGGCGGGCGCGGTGGGTCCGCCGGCCGCCGCCCGGGTGGCGGCCGGCCGGCCGTCCGGGCCGAGGGCGATCCGGTACACGCCTCCGCCGTGCTCCGCCGTGTTGCCCTGTGCCAGCAGGTCGTCGCCGGCGCGGACCAGATCCGAGACGCTGTTCGTGAGGAGACCGCCCACGGTGGTGCCGTCGATGAGGGAGACGGCCGCGACCGCCTTCTCACCCTGGCCGTACACCAGCCAGTCCCCGAGCAGGGAGACCGGGACGAAGCCGCCGTCGGGCCGGAAGGAGGCGTGCCGCGTCGTCCCGGTCTCGCCCCGGCGGGCCGTCACCAGGGTCACGATGCCGTCGGGGCCCCACTCGGACCAGGCCAGGTGGTCGGCCGTGACCGCGATGCCGCTGTTGGGGTAGAAGCGGGGCGTCGGCCGGTCCTCGACGACCTTCCCCGTCGCCAGGTCCACGACGGCCAGGCGGTCGTCCTTCGTCCCGCCGACCGTTCCCCAGTACTGGACGGCGAGGATCCCCGGGGAGGAGTGCACGACCTGGTCGACGGACGCGTCGGCGGGCAGGCCCGTGATCCGGTGGTGCACCACGGTGCCGGCAGGCCGGGAGACGAGGTGCAGGGTGCTCACGCGGGTGTCGCGGTCGATCTGCTCCAGCACGAGCGTGTCGTCGGCGAGCAGCTCGAGGTGCGAGCCCCCGAGAAAGGCGGTGTCGATGTCGGTGGAGGTGCCGGCCGCCATGTCGAGGATCCGGTAGACGCTCGGCTGGGTCCGCACCGCGACCCGGTCGCTGCTCCCGCCCGCCTTGGGGTAGCTGTCGCCGTACGGCTGCGGCAGGGTGACCGGGGTCCCGTCCCCGGCCCGGTACCAGCGGAAGGGGCCGGTGGGGCCGCTGAGGGGGTTCACCCCGGTCAGGAATCCGGTCGGTCCGCCGCCGTCCAGCCACTCGGTGGTGCCGAGGGCGGGAAGGCCCGCCTGCTCCTCGGCGGCGGTGGGGGCGGTCGTGGCCGCCCGCGGCGCCGCGAGAGCAGGCGAGGCGGTCACGGCCGCGCCGGCCGTCAGGGCGAGGACGAGGGCGACGGCGCCGGTGAGGCGTCGCCGGCCGGCGGAGCTGGGGTGGTTCAAGGGGATTCCTCCCGAACGCGCTGTGGGCGTGGCGTCCCTACGCCACGCCCACAGGACTCGCGACAACCCTTCAAGGTTGTACGACCGTTCGGAGTTGATTCGTCAGTTCGTCAGTGCGTCAAGTCGACTTCCGGTCGAATCGCCGTAAACCCGCCCGGGCGGGACACCGGCTCACGACACGCTTGTGAACTTGCCGCCCTCGCCCGCGTACAGCGACGTCGTCTGTCGCGTGAACGCCCCGCTCGTCGTGCCGTTCGAGCGGTAGACGTACGTGCCGCCCGTTCCGTACGCGATCAGGTCCGGGCGCCCGTCGTTGGTGACGTCGCCCGCGCCGACGAGCTGGCTGAAACCGCCCCAGCCGCCGCCGATCCGGACGCGCGGGAGGAAGGAGAAGCCGTTGGACTGGTAGAGCCAGAGGACGCCGTCCTTGTCGCGGGCGACCAGTTCGCCGCCCACGTCGCCGACGATGTTCCCGACGGCCGTGATCTGGTTGTAGACGCCCCAGCCGCCGCCCACCCGGATCCGCGGGAAGTACGGCTTGGCCGGGTTGCCGGTGGCCCGGTAGTACCAGAGGACGCCGGAGGTGTCGGCGGCGAACAGGTCCGAGGAGCGGTCCGCCGTCTGCCAGTCCGAGCCCGCCGCCAGCTGGGTGTAGACGCCCCAGCCGCCGCCGACCCGCACCCGGGTGTGGAAGGTGCTGTCGCCCTTGCCGGTGTAGGACCAGAGCACGCCCGAGCCGTCGACGGCGATCAGGTCGGCGGTCGCGCCGCCGTCGATGGTCCCGGCGGCCTCGATCTTCTTGTACGTGTTCCAGCCGGTGCCGATCCTCGTCCGCTTGGCCGGCTTCACCTGGCCGCCCACCGGCCAGTCGTACAGGTCGTCCCGCCACAGCACGCCGGCGGCGTCCCGGGCGAGGACGTCCGTGGAGCCGTTGTCGTTGACGTCGTGCAGGTTGGCCGAGCGGGACACCGTGAGGGTCCCGGTGACCGGCGCCGCGCTGGTGCCGTCGGCGCCCTTGGCGGTGATCTGCCAGGTGTAGGCGCCGTTCGGGGCGCTGATCCCGTCGATGATCCCGTTCCAGGAGTACGCGAAGCGGGGCTCCCCGTGCACCGGCGGGATCATGTGGGTGGTGAGCTTCTTGCCGGTGCGGTTGTGGGTGAGCGTGAGCTGCACGTCCGCGTCGGCGCGGGACAGGTCGACCGACATCGGGACGCTCGTCCCGGCCTTCTCCAGGTTCGCCGTCGCGGGCACGGACGAGGCGACGACCTTCAGCGCCACGACCGCGCCGGTGTCGGCGACGAGTTCGGGCGTCAGGTCGCCGTTCCGGCCGATGCGGAACACGCCGTCGGTGGAGGCCGTCGCGCCGCGTACGACGAGGCTGCCGTCGCTGTGGCGGGCGACGGAGGAGAAGTTCTCCAGGACCTTGTACGGGGCTCCGCCCGTGGCGAGGTTCCGCGCGTACAGCGGCGTCAGGACGTCGCGTCCGGCGGACGGGTCGCGCCGGGCGGCGTAGAAGGCCGTGTCGCCGACGATCCCGGCGAGGACCGGCACGCCCTGGATGTCGGTGAGCGGGACGCGCTTGACGGTGGTGGTGCCGATGACCGTCGCGGTCAGGGTGTGCCCGCCGTCCGTCGCCCGCGTGACGGTCGCCTTGTACTTCGGGGTGAGGGCGCCCGTCACCGTCGCGGCGTCCCAGTCCCAGCCGGGGCCGTACCCGTAGGGCACCACCGAGCCGGTGGGCACGGGGATCACGACGCTCCAGGAGTGGGGCTCCCAGTGCCCGTTCACGTCGTGCTCGCCCTGGCCCATGATGAGGACGGTGGGCCGCCCGTCCGCGTCCCGGCCCGCCGCCACGACCTTGTGCGCGGTCTCGCGCTCGCCCTTGAAGAGGTTCGACAGCTTGAGCTTGCTGACGACGCCGTTGGTGTGCGTCAGCTGCCACAGCTCGCGGCCCAGGCCGTCGGCGGTCGGGCGGCTCTCGTAGGCGACGTCGTAGGCCACACCGGCCAGTTCGCCGCTCAGGGTGTGGTTGGCGTACGCCCCGGTGAGCGGGTTGTGGGCGGTGACGCCCCTCTCGTTCCGCGTCACGATCCAGTCGGAGCCGCTGTCGTACGCCTGCGTGTCGCCGTACGACGTGATCGTGCCGTCCGGCTTGTGCAGGCTCAGCCGCTGCTCGCCGTTCTCGTCGGTGCAGCTCGTGAGGTAGCCGTAGGCGCCCGCGGCCACGACCTCGGCGCCGACCGGCAGCAGCCCGGCCGCGGACGGCACGCACCGCTCGGCGGTCGCGCCGGCGGGGGCGGCCATCGCCGGGGCGGTGACGAGGGTGCCGGTCACCGCCGTGACCGTGGCCAGGGTGACGAGGGCGGCGGCGAGCCGGCGCCCGGTGATGCGGTGGTTCACTGTGCTCCCCTTCGTGAGGGACGTCATGGGGGCGGTGCGTGAGGGACGTGCGTGAGGGCCGGGGATCAGTAGCCGGCGGTCGGTAGAGGTCTTCGCCGAGGGGGCCCGGTGTGCGGCCGGCCGCTCGCGCGGCCGGCCGGGTAACTCGGTGGTGCCGGGTGTCGCCGGTGTGGCTAGGCGACGCTGGTGAACTTGGTGCCCTCACCCGCGTACAGATCGGTGTTGAGGCGGGTGAAGGTCCCGGTGACGGTCCCGTTCGCGTGGTAGACGTACGTGCCGCCCGCCCCGTACGCGATCAGGTCCGGCCGCCCGTCGCTGTCGACGTCCCCGGCGCCGACGAGCTGGCTGAAGGCACCCCAGCCGCCGCCGATCTTGGTACGGGTGAGGAAGTTGCCCGTGCCGTTGCCCTGGTAGAGCCAGAGGACACCGGACGTGTCGCGGGCGACGAGGTCACCGGCGGCGGTGCCGGCGATGTTCCCGACGGCCGTGAGCTGGTTGTAGATCCCCCAGCCGCCGCCGACGCGGACGCGGGTCGCGAACGGCTTGGCGAGGTCGCCGGTGCCCTTGTAGAACCACAGCACCCCGGAGGTGTCGGTGGCGAGCAGGTCGGACCGCCCGTCCCCGTCGAGGTCGGAGCCGCCGGTGAGCTTGTTGTAGACGCCCCAGCCGCCGCCGACCTGCACGCGGGTGGCGAAGGTGCCGTCGCCCTTCCCGGCGTACGACCAGAGCACGCCCGAGCCGTCGAGGGCGACGAGGTCGCCGGTCGCGCTGCCGCCGATGTTCCCGACGGCCTCGATCTGCTTGTACGTGTTCCACCCGGAGCCGATCCGGGCGGGGTCGGCCATCGTCTTGACCTGCCCGTTCACCGGTCGGTCGCGCAGGTCGTCGCGCCACAGCACGCCGGCGGCGTCCCGGACGAGGACGTCGGTGGAGCCGTTGTCGGTGAAGTCGTGCGGGTTGGCGGTGCGCTGGATGCTCGTCAGCCAGCCCTGGTAGACGGGCTCGCCGACCCCGTCGGCCCGCATCGCGTACGCCTCGACCGCGTACTCGCCGTTCGGCCCGTCCGTGCGGTCGTCGAGGACGCCGTCCCACGTGAAGGAGAAGCGGGTGCCGCTGGCGGGCGCCGGCACGTACCCGTGGAACTCCCGGCCGGTGGCGGTGTGGGTGAGCACGATGCTCATTTCGACGTCGGGCCGCGACAGCGTCCACGCCAGGGTGGCCTTGCCGCCGGTGCTGTCGAGATTCACGCTGTCGGGGATGTGGACCTGCTCGATCGCGAGTGGCTCCGGGTCCATCTCCGCCGTCTTGGTGACGGCCGGGGCCTCGCCGGTCCGCGGGTCGAGCCGGAACAGCCCGGAGCCGCCCGTGGCCGTGCGGCCGCTCAGCAGCGCGCTGCCGTCGCCGCGCGTGACGATGCCCGTGGCGGTTTCCGAGAGCTCGACGGTCCGGCCGTCCGTCAGGGACACGGCCAGGCCGGGCCGCCAGTCGTTGCCGTACACCAGCCAGTCACCGACCAGCACGGCGCGGTACTCGTCGTCGGGACCCATGACGGTCGTCTTGCGGACGCCCGTGGCGCGCTCGACGGACACGACGGTCTGGCCGGAGCCGCTCTGCCACTCCGTCCAGGCCACGTGGGAGCCGGAGAACATCAGCGCGCTGGGGCCGCCACCGAACACGCCGGACGTGCCGGACGCGTACGTCTCGACGGCGGTCCCCGCCGCGAGGTCGATCACGGCCCGGGCGCCGGTCCGCGCCTCCTCGGGGCCGGTCTCGTACCCGACGAGGATCCGGTCGCCCTGGACGGCGGCGTTGGTGACGAACCGGTCGGCGTCGGCGGGAAGACCGGAGATCTTGCGGGTGGACGGCGTGGCGCCGTCCTGGGTCACGACGATCAGCTCCGCCGTACCGTCGCTCTTCGTCGCCTGCGCGAGCACGCTCTTCGGGCCCAGCACGGCCACGAAGTTCGCGTCCAGCGCGCCGAGGTCGATGTCGAGGACGGGCGTCTCCGGGGCGGCCATGTCCCGCAAGGTGACGGCGGTCATCTGGGGGAAGCTGCCGTGGTTGCCGATGGCGACCACGTCGCTTCCGGTCGGCGCCCAGCCGCCGTTGTCGTACGCGGCGAGGTCGATGGGGGTCGCGGCGCCGCCGTCGTACGGCGTCCACGTCAGGCCGGCGTCTCCGTACGTGAGGAAGCCGGTCGGGCCGCCTCCCATGACGCTGGACCCGGCCGGGAAGACCGGAAGCGCGTCGGCCTGCGTGGCCGAGACGGCACCCGAGGTGGCCGCGAAGGCGGCCGGCGCCGTGGCGAGCGTGCCCGCGCCGAGCGCGGTGACGGCGAGGACGGCGGTGACGGCCGCGGCGAGACGCGGACGGGTGGTGCGGAACTGCAAGGAGACCCCCACGAGAAGACCCGGCACGGGGCGTGCCGTGCAGGGTCAGACTCGCGATCGGGTCGAGTGGTTGTACGGAAGATCGCCGATTCGTTCGATCGAGTGACCGTCAACCCGCGCCGGGGCCGGACAGGTTACCCACCCGCCACCACCCGCGCCCCTCACCCGCCCGTCCGCTCCACCACCCCCCGCACGTACCCCGCCTGCCCCGCGTGCTGCAGGTCCTCCGCGATCACCGACACCAGCCGGACGCCCAGCGTCACCGGCGGGTCCCAGGCCGTGTCCACCACCCGGTCCAGGTCCGCGTTCGTCACCGGCGCCAGCAGCGAGGCCGTCCGGTCGTGCACCGCGTCGTGATAGCCGAGCAGCAGCGCCGCCGGTGCCCGTACGGCCCCGACCTGCGTGGACGTGTGACCGTAACCGGTCGCCGCGGGCGGGAACGGCAGGCCGAAGCGGTCCCGCCAGCCGTCGGAGCGCCACAGCTGCTCCGTACCGAAGGCGCCCGCCAGGTGGTCGTCCTGGATGCGGGTGAGGTGCCAGACGAGCCAGGCGATCGAGTTGGCGTCCGGGTCGATCCGGGCGGCGAGCTCGTCCTCGCCGAGGCCCTTCACGGCCGCGTGGACGGCCTCCCGGATCCGGCCGAAGGAGTCGAGCAGCAGGCCGGCACTGTTCATCACGCCCCCTTGGGGTCGCGCGCCGCCCGCCACCGGGCCAGCTCCGCCTCGACGTCGAAGGGCGTCAGGTTCAGCGGCGGACCGGCCGGCGGGCGGCGCAGGGCTTCCGCGATCTTGGTGTTGATCTCGCCGAGGATCCGCCGGACCTGGCTCTCGGAGCGGGCCTCCGCGACCGCCGCGGCCGCGTCCTCGGCGTCCTTGCGCAGCTGGAGCGCGGGCGGCAGGACCGCCACGCCCTCCCGGTGCAGCTTCCGCTTGACCCACCACAGCTCGTCATAGGGCGCGGCGTCGTCCTGGAGGGGCTTCCCGAAGCCGGGGAGCTCGCGGAACTCCCCGCGCTCGGTCGCCTCCCGGATCTGCTTGTCGACGAAGGACTCGAAGCTGACGCCCGGCGGTTTCCGTTCGGTCATGTGTCCAGCGTACGTATCGGGGCCGCTCCGCATGTGGCGTACGCGGGCTACTCCGGCGCCGGGACTTCCGGCACCCTGTGGTCGGTCAACGCGCGTAAACCCCTGTCACCTCACGTCACGGAGGACACATGCGTCACCCGCGTACGACTCGGACCACAGCGCCGACCCCGGCCCGGAAGAGAGCCCGGAAGACCTCCCGCAGCTCCGCCCGCAGCTTCGCCCGCGTCCCCGCCCTCGGCGCCCTGCTCGCGCTCCTCGCCGGCCTCCTCACGGTCCTGGGCACGGCCGGCACCGCCCACGCCGCGCCGCTCTTCAAGGCCCCGTTCGCCTGCGGCCAGAAGTGGACCTACAGCCACCACTCCGCCGAGGTCCGCCAGGCCCTGGACTTCGTCCGCTCCGACGGCGGCGCCACCGCCGGCGCCCCGGTCCTGGCCTCGGCCTCCGGCACCGCCTACCGCTACTCGCAGCCGACCGGCGCCGGGAACTACATCGTGATCGACCACGGCGGCGGCTGGAAGACGTACTACTTCCACCTGAACGCCTACTCGGTCGCGAACGGCGCCGCCGTCTCCCAGGGCCAGCAGATCGGCACCACCGGCTCCACCGGCAACAGCTCCGGCGCCCACATCCACTACGAGCAGCTCTACAACGGCGTCGGCCAGACCATCGTGATCAACGGCGTCTCCCTCGCGCCCTACCCCGGCTCGTACGGCTCCAAGCACCTGACCAGCGACAACGGCTGCTCCGGCGGGGGCGGCGGAAAGTACTGGGTGGACACCTTCGCCAACGCCACCGGCTACGCGGCCGCCAACACCAACGACCCCCAGGGCGTCCTGAACGCGGGCACGAACTACGTCTACTGCAAGGTCTGGGGCCAGGAGATCCGCGACGCCTCCGGCAACTACAACCACTGGTGGCTCCGCACCGACCTCGACACCGTCTACGCCGGCAAGAACGGCTACGGCGCGTACGTCTCCGCCTACTACCTGTCCCGCTGGGGGAACGACGAGGCCCGCGACAACAACGGAACCGTCATCCCGAACTGCTGACAGCCCCGGAAGCCCGCCTCGGAAGCCCGCCCCGGGGGGGCCTGAAAACCCCGGAAGCCCCGGGGCCCGGAAGCCCCTGAAACCCCCGGGGGCCCGAAAACGGGCAGGAGCCCCGCTCGTGCCGGCAGGCGGCACGGAGCGGGGCTCCTTGGGTACTGCTCTAGAAGATCTCGATCGCCACTACGGCGTTCAGATCGCGGTGACGTTCTCCGCCTGCGGACCCTTCGGGCCCTGGGTGACGTCGAAGCTCACCGCCTGGTTCTCCTCCAGGGAACGGAAGCCGTTCGCGTTGATCGCGGAGTAGTGGACGAAGACATCCGGGCCGCCGCCTTCCTGGGCGATGAAGCCAAAGCCCTTTTCAGCGTTGAACCACTTGACGGTTCCGGTAGCCATGAGCCCTCCTATGGGCCAAAGGGTCGCCCTGCTCCAGAACCTGCAAAGAAGTCTGAAAACTACAAAAGCCTGCGGGTCACATGCTCCGCAGGCTCTGTACTGCAAGGGAAACCAAACTGCAACTTGCGTCGAGCGTAGCACGCAGCGTGTGCGACGCGATAGAGGGAAAGATCACGTCACCCGCATGTTTGACTCCGGCCCTAAGGCGCTGACGCGCCACGCCGGTGACGGGCCCGGATCTCCCCCGGCGATGTCCACCGTACGAGACGCGGCTAGCCTCGCGATGTGGACAATGCGAACGACGAGCACCAGCGCAGCCGGCCCCGCGTCGGGCACATCCAGTTCCTGAACTGCCTGCCCCTCTACTGGGGGCTCGCCAGGACCGGGACGCTCCTCGATCTGGAGCTGACCAAGGACACCCCGGAGAAGCTGAGCGAGCGGCTCGTCCGCGGCGACCTCGACATCGGCCCCATCACCCTCGTCGAGTACCTGCGGCACGCCGACCGGCTGGTCGCGCTCCCCGACATCGCCGTCGGCTGCGACGGCCCTGTCATGTCCTGCGTGATCGTCTCCCAGCGCCCCCTGGAGGAGCTGGACGGCGCCCGCGTCGCGCTCGGCTCCACCTCCCGGACCTCGGTGCGGCTCGCCCAGCTGCTGCTCGCGGAGCGGTACGGGGTCGAGCCCGCGTACTTCACCTGCCCGCCCGACCTGGGGCTGATGATGCAGGAGGCCGAGGCGGCGGTCCTCATCGGCGACGCCGCCCTGCGCGCCTCGCTGCACGACGCGCCCCGGCTCGGGCTCCAGGTCCACGACCTCGGCCTGATGTGGAAGGAGTGGACGGGACTGCCCTTCGTCTTCGCCGTCTGGGCCGCCCGCAAGGAGTACCTGGCGCGCGAACCGGAGACCGTCCACGACGTCCACCGGGCCTTCCTCGCCTCCCGCGACCTCTCCCTCGACGAGGTCGCCAAGGTCGCCGAACAGGCCGCCCGCTGGGAGTCATTCGACGCCCGGCTCCTGGAGCGCTACTTCCGCACGCTCGACTTCCGCTTCGGTCCCGAGCAACTCGCCGGAGTACGCGAGTTCGCCCGCCGCACCGGCCCGACGACCGGATTTCCGGCCGATGTGACGGTCGAACTGCTGCCGCCGGAATAGGCGCCTTGCCGCATACGCACCCGACCTGCGCCGCATACGCACCCGACCTGCGCCGCATAGCTACCCGACCTCGTCGCATAGCCACCCGCCCCCGCCGCATAGTCCGCCGCATAGGCACCCGGCCCGCCGCCGCCCGGCAATTCCCGCCCGCATTTCCCGGGGCCGGGGCGGCCGCGGCCCGTATCCGTGCCTTCCCATTCCACCCCGGGAATCGCGCGGGAGAACGTTCATCGGAAATTCACTCCGACCCGGACCCCGCCCCGGCGGCCCACCCCCGCTGGCGTACGCTGGTTCGGTCTGTCAGCAACCCTCCGAAAGGGACGAAACGGTGACCGAGAAGGCCGAGCTCCAGTCTGTTCTCGACCGTGCCGCCGCAGGCGGTCGCATCACCCCCGAGGAGGCGCTCGACCTGTACCGTTCGGCGCCCCTGCACGCCCTCGGCGCGGCCGCCGACGCCGTGCGCCGCCGCCGCTACGCCGGTACCGAGCACATCGCGACGTACATCATCGAGCGGAACATCAACTACACCAACGTCTGCGTCACGGCCTGCAAGTTCTGCGCCTTCTACGCCGCCCCCAAGGACACCAAGAAGGGCTGGACCCGGGACCTCGACGACATCCTGCGCCGCTGCGCGGAGACCGTCGAACTCGGCGGCACGCAGATCATGTTCCAGGGCGGCCACCACCCGGACTACGGCGTCGAGTACTACGAGAAGCACTTCGCCGCCATCAAGAAGGACTTCCCGCAGCTCGTCATCCACTCCCTCGGCGCCTCCGAGGTCGAGCACATGGCCCGCATCTCCGGCGTCTCCGTCGAGGAGGCCATCACCCGCATCCACGCCGCCGGCCTCGACTCCTTCGCCGGTGCCGGCGCCGAACTGCTCCCCGAGCGGCCGCGCAAGGCCATCGCACCGCTCAAGGAGTCCGGCGAGCGCTGGCTGGAGATCATGGAGATCGCCCACAAGCTGGGCGTCGAGTCCACCTCCACCATGCTGATGGGCACCGGCGAGACCAACGCCGAGCGGATCGAGCACCTGCGGATGATCCGCGAGGTGCAGGACCGGACGGGCGGCTTCCGGGCCTTCATCCCGTACACGTACCAGCCCGAGAACAACCACCTCAAGGGCCGCACGCAGGCCACCCTCTTCGAGTACCTGCGCATGATCGCCGTCGCGCGGCTCTTCCTCGACAACGTGGCCCACATCCAGGGCTCCTGGCTGACCACGGGCAAGGAGGTCGGCCAGCTCTCCCTGCACTACGGCGCCGACGACCTCGGCTCGATCATGCTGGAGGAGAACGTCGTCTCCTCCGCCGGTGCCAGGCACCGCTCCAACCGCCTGGAGATCATCGACCTGATCCGCAAGGCCGGCCGCGTCCCCGCCCAGCGCTCCACGACCTACGAGCACCTGGCCGTCCACGACGACCCGGCGAACGACCCGGTCGACGACCGCGTCGCCTCGCACATCTCGTCCGTCGCCATCGAGGGCGGCACGGCGCACCCGGAGCTCAAGCTCCTCGACGCCAACTGACCCGGGACACCCAGGTGCTCACCCTCCACGCCGCCGAAGCCTCCCCGGAGCTCGCCGTCCTCGTCGACGGCGCGACGATCGCCGCCGTCGGCCCGTACGAGGAACTGGCGGAGGCCCACCAGGACGCCCGCCTCCGCCGCTGGCCGGGCATCCTGCTGCCCGGCCTGCTCAACCCGTACGCCCCCGAGCTCCTGGAGCGCACCTACCACCCGGACCCGCGCGAGGCCGACGAGTTCGGCACCGCGCCTATCACGGGGGAGCGGGCCGCGGAGCTCTTCCGCGCCGACCCGGCCCGCCTCGGCGCCAGCGCCCGCCGGGGCGTCCAGCGGATGCTGGCCCACGGCACGGTCGCGGTGGCGGGCGAACTCCGCACCCGCGCCGCCGCCGACGCGGTCCGCCGCGCCGGCCTCGCGACCGGCCGCCGCCCCGACACCCTCCCGGGCCCCCCGTCCCTCTCCCCGGCCCCCCTGATCCTGCTGCCGCGCCCGGCCCCCGGCGGCCCGGCCCGCTTCGCCGTCTTCGACGTCCCCGACGCGACGGCCCTGGTCCGCCGGGGCGCGTCGACCTGCGTGGCGACGGTCATCGACGGGCGGCTGGTCTACCGGGCCCGCTGAAGGCCCACGACGGCGGAAGGTCCGTCGGGGCCCACCGGGGGCGGGCTGACCGGGTCGAGCGGCGGATCGTTCGCCTCCATCCGATACGCGTACGCCCACTCCACCATCGCCGGGAAGCGCCAGTGCTCGGTGACGGCGAACAGGTCGGTCGCCGTCACCGGCGCCTCCCCGTTCTTCCCGTCGTACACGACGAGGCTGACGTCGGCGTCCTTGTACGTGTATCCCACCAGCACCCTGCCGCCCAGGCTGCTGACCGGCCCGAGCCGCAGCGTCCCGATGTCACCCATGGCGTGCGGGCCCGGCTCGACCTCGCCGGTCCCGGGCCGCCGCACCGACACGACCATGCGGAAGCTCTCGCCGCCCGCCTCGATCAGGTACTCGCTCACCGGGTCGCCGCCGTCGCCCACGGGCCGGACGCGGGTGACCTTCCGCGGCAGCCGCTGCTGCAGCAGCTGGGCCATCTCCTCCTGGTACTTCTCGCGGCGGACCCAGTCGGCCCCGGTCAGCCGCGTCTCGCGGACGGCCGAGGCGGCCGGCGCCGGGACACCGGGACCGGACCCCGGCAGCAGCGTCAGGCCGACGGCTCCCGCCGTGACCACGGCGAAGGCGGCCGCACCGACCGCGAGCCGGGAGCGGGCCCGGCGCCGGCGCCCCTCGCGCACCGCGAGCGGTACGAGGTCGGGCAGCGGCGGCAGCCCGTCCGCCGTCCGGTCCAGGGCGTCGCGCAGCAGAACGCTGTCGTGGTTGTCCTCCACGGCGGACCTCAACTTCCTGTCAGGGAGAGCCCGGCGTCCGCCAGGCGCGTACGGAGTCGGGCGAGGGAGCGCGAGCACTGGCTCTTGACGGTGGCCTCGCTGCACCGCAGCAGCGTCGCGACGGAGGCCACGCTCTGGTCGTCCCAGTAGCGCAGCACGACCATCGCCCGCGCCCGGGGCGGCAGCTCGGCGAGCGCCGCGAGCAGCGTCACGCGCAGGTCGGCGTGGTCGGGGGCGGCCTCCGGCACGGTGCTGCCGCCGGCCCGGGTGAGCACGAGCAGATCCCGCAGCCGGCGCCGCCGCTCCGCCAGGAACGTCCGCGTCAGCACGGTCTTCGCGTACGCGTGCGGATGCTCGGCCGCGCCCGCCCGCCGCCAGTGCTGGTACAGCTTCGCGAGCGTGGTCTGGGTCAGGTCCCGCGCGCCCTCCGCGTCCCCGCAGAGCAGGTACGCCGTCCGGTACAGCCGCTGCTGCGCGGCGCGCGCGAACTCCTCGAACCCGGCGGCCGTCGCCACGTCCGCCCCCACAGCTCTCACCTCAACAGTCGACACTGCCACCGCACCCCTGCTCTCCTCGCTCCCGAACCGCGCTCCCGAAGAGCGCTCCCGACCGTCCTTGAGCACGCCCGGGCCCGAAAGGTTGAAGCGGTACGGGGAGAGATTCCGGCGGCTGCTTGAATGGGTTCCGTGACCCGAGCCAACCTGGACAAACAGCCGCACGAAGTCGCCTCCATGTTCGACGACGTGGCGGCCAACTACGACCTCACCAACGACGTGCTCTCGCTCGGCCAGGACCGCCGCTGGCGCAAGGAGGTCGCGAAGGCGGTCGACGCGCGCCCCGCGCAGAAGATCCTCGACCTCGCCGCCGGCACCGCCACCTCCTCGCAGCCCTTCGCGCGGGCGGGCGCGTACGTCGTCCCGTGCGACTTCTCGCTCGGCATGCTGCGCGTCGGCAAGCAGCGGCACCCGTGGATGCCGTTCACGGCGGGCGACGGCACGAAGCTGCCCTTCCGGGACGACGTCTTCGACGCGGTCACCATCTCCTTCGGCCTCCGGAACATCCAGGACACCGAACAGGCGCTGCGCGAGCTCTACCGGGTGACGAAGCCCGGCGGCCGGGTCGTGATCTGCGAGTTCTCCCACCCGACGTGGGGCCCGTTCCGCACGGTGTACGAGGAGTACCTGATGCGCGCGCTGCCGCCGGTGGCGCGGGCGGTCTCCTCCAACCCCGACGCGTACGTCTACCTCGCCGAGTCCATCCAGTCCTGGCCGGACCAGCCCACGCTGGCGGCCCTCCTCCAGAAGGCGGGCTGGTCCAAGGTCGCCTACCGCAACCTGACCGGCGGCATCGTCGCCCTCCACCGAGGCTACAAACACCCCTGACCCGGCGCGGTGCCCCCGGAGGCCGTGGCACCCCGATACGGTCGGCCGCCGCCGTCCCGTCGTTCGTTCCAGCGAGGCGCCCGCCCACCCCCGCGCCGGGCGCCATGGCGCCCGCTGCGGGCGGCCGCCGCCGCTCCGTTGTGGGCAGGCGTTCCGCTGGGGCGATGGGGGTCCCCCCTGCTCGAGCGAAGCCGAGAGCTTGGGGGAGGGTGGGCACAACGGAACGGCACCCTCAGCGGTGCCTCCGCGCCCCGGGCCTGGACCCGCACCCGTACGGCGCCGTACCAGGGGTGCGGGTTCAGGCGCAGAAAGCCTGGGCGCGGCCGGGCGCGCCGTTCCGTGTGCCCACCCTCCCCCAAGGACTTCGTCCAGGGGGTACCCCCAGCCCTGCGGAACGCCTGCCCACACGGAGGGTCCGCGGCGGGACGCCTGCCCATACGGAGGGCCCGCGGTGGGACGCCTGCCCATACGGAGGGCCCGCGGGCGCCGCCCCGCACGGGAGGTGCGGCGAAGGGACGCACCCCGCGCCCCGCGACGGTCCGTCACGGGCCCCCCGGCCTAGACTTCCCTACGACCCTCTTCGCCGACCTTTCGGGAGATTCGCCGTGACCGAGAAGCCCCTCTCCGAGCACAGCGCAGATGTGATCGTCGTCGGGGCGGGCCCGGCCGGCTCCACCACCGCGTACTACCTGGCCAAGGCCGGCCTCGACGTGCTGCTCCTGGAGAAGACGGCGTTCCCGCGGGAGAAGGTCTGCGGCGACGGCCTCACCCCGCGCGCCACCAAGCAGCTCGTCTCGATGGGCATCGACATCTCCGAAGAGGCCGGCTGGCTCCGCAACAAGGGCCTGCGGATCATCGGCGGCGGCGTCCGGCTCCAGCTGGACTGGCCGGACCTCGCCTCGTACCCGGACTACGGACTCGTCCGCAAGCGCGACGACTTCGACGAGATGCTGGCGCGGCAGGCGCAGAAGGCCGGCGCCCGTCTCTACGAGCGCTGCAACGTCGGCGCCCCGGTCGTCGACGACCGCACCGGCCGCATCACCGGCGTCCACGCCAGGCTCGGCGAGGAGAAGACCGAGGTCACCTTCCACGCGCCGCTGGTCGTCGCCGCCGACGGCAACTCGACCCGCCTCTCCCTCGCGATGGGCCTGCACCGGCGCGAGGACCGCCCGATGGGCGTCGCCGTCCGCACGTACTTCACCACCCCGCGGCACGACGACGACTACCTGGAGTCGTGGCTGGAGCTGTGGGACAAGCGCGGCGCCGAGGACCGTCTCCTCCCCGGCTACGGCTGGATCTTCGGCATGGGCGACGGCACGTCCAACGTCGGCCTCGGCATCCTCAACTCCTCCTCCGCCTTCCGCGAGCTGGACTGGCGCGAGGTGCTGAAGGCGTGGTGCGCGTCGATGCCGGAGGACTGGGGCTTCACCCCCGACAACATGACGACGCCGATCCGCGGCGCGGCCCTCCCGATGGCGTTCAACCGCCAGCCGCACTACACGAAGGGCCTGCTGCTCGTCGGCGACGCGGGCGGCCTGGTCAACCCGTTCAACGGCGAGGGCATCGCCTACGCGATGGAGTCCGGCCAGATCGCCGCCGACGTCATCGTCCAGGCCCACGCCCGCGCGACCCCCGCCCAGCGCGAACTGGCCCTCCAGAGCTACCCCCGCATCCTCAAGGACACCTACGGCGGCTACTACGCCCTGGGCCGCGCCTTCGTGAAGCTCATCGGCAACCCGAAGGTCATGAAGATCGCGACCCAGCGCGGCCTGACCCACCCCGTCCTGATGAAGTTCACGCTCAAGATGCTGGCGAACCTCACCGACCCGACCGGCGGCGACGCGATGGACCGCATCATCAACGGCCTCTCGAAGGTCGCCCCGAAGGCCTGACCGGCCGCGGAACGCCGAAGGGCCGTCGCTCCCCCGAGGAGTGACGGCCCTTTCGTACGGCTCCGATCGCGGGGATCAGAGGATGCGGACGGCGCCCGACGGCGTGTCCCAGTCCAGGGAGCGCTCGACGACGCCCGTGGACGGGTTCTGCGCGCCGACGTACTTGCCGCCGCCGACGTAGATGGCGACGTGGTACGAGCCGCTGCGGCTGCCCCAGTAGAGGATGTCGCCCGGCTGGAGGTTGCTCAGCGAGACGGACGTGCCCATGCTCGACTGGTCGTACGAGATGCGGGGCAGGTCGATGCCGGCCGCGCGGTAGGCGGCCTGGACGAGGCCGGAGCAGTCCCAGGAGTTGGGGCCGGTGCCGCCGGAGACGTACGCGTCGCCGACCTGCGCCTTGGCGAAGGCGACGATCGCGGCGGCGGAGCCGGACGTGACCTGGGTCGACTCGGAGGTGGAGGAGGACGAGGAGTCCGAGTCCGAGGACGAGGAGGAGTCCGAGCCCGAGTCCGACGCCGAGGTGGTGGACAGCTGGGTGCGGGCGGCGTCGCGGGAGGCGCGGGCCTGAGCCTCGGCGCGGGCCTCGGCCTCGGCGCGCTCGCGCTCGGCCTTCGCCTCGGCCTCCTGGCGGGCCTTCTCGGCGCGCTCGGCCTCGGCCTTGCGGTCGGCCTCGGCCTTGGCCTTCTTGGCCTCCTTGGCGGCCTTCTCCAGGGCGGCGGCCTCCTGGGCCTCCAGGCTCTGGTCGAGGGCCTCCTGCTGGGACGCCTCGGCGGAGGCGGCCACGGCGCTGGAGAGGTCAGTGCCGAGCGATCCCAGCGTGGGCATCTCAATGGTCTCGGTCACCGGCTCGGCGTTCGCCGGGCCGGCAGCACCGGCCACCGCGATGGTGCTGAGGACGCCACCGGCAACTCCGGCGCGGAGCGCGAGCTTCGAGGCGCTGCGGCGGGGCTTCCGGTGGCTGGGTATGTGAGCGGTGTGGGACATGGGTACAACCGCTATCAGGGCTTCACGGTTCCCTTCAAGAAACGTGGGTTGCGCCACAGTTACGACCGGAACCGTCTAATCCGCTTCCTTGGCGCCCTTATTGACGCCGTAACGGGCAAAACGGGCACGGCTCATTGCGCCCTTGATCACGTGTTTTCGATGAGATGCCCGAATTGCCCTTCGCTTACCACCTCTTGAAGCCGATGGCCAAGCCCCGTTCTTTTTCGACTCCGGCAGCGTGACGCAGGTCACATCGCCGTCTCGTGAACGCGTGCACACGGAGCCGAGGCGTCCACTTCGGTCCCTCCGGCCCCTCGGACGGGCGACGCCGATGCCTATATCACCCGGACGCGTCCACTGCCAATTTGCTTGCACGCTCCATCTCTTGATAGAGCGCCACCCGTTCCGACCAGCGATTTCCGGTCCGAATGTCACACCTGGTGATCACCTGGGCGCTTCACGCGACATGATCACCGCTCATCCGACTTCATGATCCTTCGTCAGGTGGTGGAGATCACAAATCCGTTGGTGACCCCCGTGTCGCAGATCACAGAGGGGCGGGCTTAAGATACGCGGACGTCGGGCTTGTGAACTGCCTCACATGTGGGCGATCTTCCCGGAGGTCGCCGCGGGGCTCCGCGAGCCGACAGTGCGGTCCAACGGTCAAGGACGACTGGAAGGAGCGAGGAGCGTGAATGCGTACGCGCCCATCCTCGTGCTCGGTGCCCTGGGAGCGGGGTTTGCGATCTTCTCCGTGGTCATGGCCACGCTAATCGGGCCAAAGCGGTACAACAGGGCGAAACTTGAGGCGTACGAGTGCGGCATCGAGCCGACGCCCACTCCCGCCGGGGGAGGCCGCTTCCCCATCAAGTACTACCTGACGGCGATGCTCTTCATCGTCTTCGACATCGAGATCGTCTTCCTCTACCCCTGGGCCGTCACCTTCGACGCCCTGGGGCTTTTCGGGCTCGTGGAGATGCTGCTCTTCGTGCTCACCGTCTTCGTCGCCTACGCCTACGTGTGGCGGCGCGGCGGCCTGGAATGGGACTGAGGGGCTGAGGAGCACCCATGGGACTCGAAGAGAAGCTGCCCAGCGGTTTCCTGCTGACCACCGTCGAGCAGGCCGCGGGCTGGGTCCGGAAGGCATCCGTCTTCCCCGCGACCTTCGGCCTCGCCTGCTGCGCCATCGAGATGATGACGACCGGCGCCGGCCGCTACGACCTCGCCCGCTTCGGCATGGAGGTCTTCCGCGGCTCCCCGCGCCAGGCCGACCTGATGATCGTCGCCGGCCGGGTCAGCCAGAAGATGGCGCCCGTCCTGCGGCAGGTCTACGACCAGATGCCCAACCCCAAGTGGGTCATCTCCATGGGCGTCTGCGCCTCCTCGGGCGGCATGTTCAACAACTACGCCATCGTGCAGGGCGTCGACCACATCGTGCCGGTCGACATCTACCTGCCGGGCTGCCCGCCGCGCCCGGAGATGCTGATGGACGCGATCCTCAAGCTCCACCAGAAGATCCAGACGTCCAAGCTCGGCGTGAACGCCGAGGAGGCGGCCCGCGAGGCGGAGGAGGCGGCGCTCAAGGCGCTGCCGACCATCGAGATGAAGGGTCTGCTCCGTTGAGCGACGAAACCCCGAACCCCGAGAAGGAGCTGTCCGAGCAGAACCTGCCCGGCCAGCGCGGTGAGCACGGGGAGGAGGTACGGCTCCAGCGCGGCATGTTCGGCGCGAACAACGGCGGCGACACCTCCGGCTACGGCGGCCTCGTCCGCTCCATCCGCCTCCCCGGCGCGGCCGCCCGCCCCTACGGCGGCTGGTTCGACGAGGTCGCGGACGAGCTCGAAGGCGCCCTGGAGGAGCAGGGGCTCGTCCCCGAGAACGCCATCGAGAAGACGGTCGTCGACCGCGGCGAGCTCACCTTCCACATCGAGCGCGAGCACCTCGTCCGGGTCGCCCGCACGCTCCGCGACGACCCGGCGCTCCGCTTCGAGCTGTGCACCGGCGTCTCCGGCGTCCACTACCCGGGCGACAAGGGCCGCGAGCTGCACGCCGTCTACCACCTGCGGTCGCTCACCCACGGGCGGCTGATCCGGCTGGAGGTCTCGGCCCCCGACGAGGACCCGCGGATCCCGTCGCTGACCGCCGTCTACCCGACGAACGACTGGCACGAGCGCGAGACGTACGACTTCTTCGGAATCGTCTTCGAAGGCCACCAGGCCCTCACCCGGATCATGATGCCGGACGACTGGCAGGGCCACCCGCAGCGCAAGGACTATCCGCTCGGCGGCATCGCCGTCGAGTACAAGGGCGCCCAGATCCCGGCTCCGGACCAGCGGAGGTCGTACTCGTGAACAGCACCGCATCCAGCCCCCGCGAAACGACCGAGGGGGCGGTCTACACGGTCACCGGCGGCGACTGGGACGAGGTCGTCCAGTCCGCGGCGAAGGCCGACGACGAGCGGATCGTCGTCAACATGGGCCCCCAGCACCCGTCCACCCACGGCGTGCTCCGGCTCATCCTGGAGATCGACGGCGAGACCGTCACCGAGGCCCGCTGCGGCATCGGCTACCTCCACACCGGCATCGAGAAGAACCTCGAGTACCGGACCTGGACGCAGGGCACCACCTTCGTCACGCGCATGGACTACCTCACCTCGTTCTACAACGAGACGGCGTACTGCCTCGGCGTGGAGAAGCTGCTCGGCATCACCGACCAGATCCCGGACCGGGCCAGCGTCATCCGGGTCCTCCTCATGGAGCTCAACCGGCTCTCCTCGCACCTGGTGTGCATCGCCACCGGCGGCATGGAGCTCGGCGCCACCACGATCATGATCTACGGCTTCCGGGACCGCGAGATGATCCTGGACCTGTACGAGCTGATCACCGGCCTGCGCATGAACCACGCCTACATCCGGCCCGGCGGCCTCGCCCAGGACCTCCCGCCCGGCGGCGTCGACGCCGTGCGCGAGTTCGTGAAGACCATGAAGAAGAACCTGCCGGAGTACGACAAGCTCGCCACCGGCAACCCCATCTTCAAGGCCCGCATGCAGGACGTCGGCTACCTCGACCTCACCGGCTGCCTGGCCCTCGGCGCCACCGGACCGATCCTCCGGTCGGCGGGCCTCCCGCACGACCTGCGGAAGACCGACCCGTACTGCGGCTACGAGAACTACGACTTCGAGGTCCCCACCGCCGACACCTGCGACGCCTACGGCCGCTTCCTCGTCCGCCTGGAGGAGATGCGCCAGTCGCTGCGGATCGTCGAGCAGTGCCTCGACCGGCTGGAGCCCGGCCCGGTCATGGTGGGCGACAAGAAGATCGCCTGGCCCGCCCAGCTCGCCCTCGGCCCCGACGGCCTCGGCAACTCCCTCGACCACATCAAGAAGATCATGGGCACCTCCATGGAGGCCCTGATCCACCACTTCAAGCTGGTCACCGAGGGCTTCCGGGTCCCGGCCGGCCAGGCGTACACGGCCGTCGAGTCCCCCAAGGGCGAGCTCGGCGTGCACGTGGTCTCCGACGGCGGCACCCGCCCCTTCCGGGTCCACTTCCGCGACCCGTCCTTCACCAACCTCCAGGCCATGGCCGCGATGTGCGAGGGCGGCCAGGTCGCCGACGTCATCGTCGCCGTCGCCTCCATCGACCCCGTGATGGGAGGCGTCGACCGATGACACAGACCCCGACGAGCGGGAACGTCAGCCTCGGGATGCCCCAGCTTCCCGCCCCCGCCTACCCGGACGACGTCCGGGCCCGGCTGGAGGAGGACGCGAAGGCGATCATCGACCGCTACCCCGGCTCCCGCTCCGCGCTCCTGCCGATGCTGCACCTCGTGCAGTCGGAGGAGGGCCACGTCACCCGTACCGGCATGGCCTTCTGCGCCGACATGCTCGGCCTGACCACCGCCGAGGTCACCGCCGTCGCCACCTTCTACACGATGTACCGCCGCAAGCCGTCCGGCGACTACCAGGTCGGCGTCTGCACCAACACCCTCTGCGCGGTCATGGGCGGCGACGCCATCTTCGAGGAGCTCAAGGAGCACCTCGGCGTCGGCAACGACGAGACCACCGAGGACGGGAAGATCACGCTCGAGCACATCGAGTGCAACGCGGCCTGCGACTTCGCGCCCGTCGTGATGGTCAACTGGGAGTTCTTCGACAACCAGACCCCCGAGTCGGCCAAGAAGATGGTCGACGACCTCCGCGCGGGCCGCACCGTCGAACCCACCCGCGGCGCCCCCCTCTGCACCTTCAAGGAGACCGCCCGGATCCTCGCCGGCTTCCCCGACGAGCGCCCCGGCGCCGTCGCGGCCACCGGCGGCGCCGGCCCCGCCTCCCTCGTCGGCCTCCGCCTGGCCAAGGGCGAGACCCCCCAGCACACCCGAATCGTCCATCCGCGCGGCGAGTCAGCCGGTCAGGAGGGAGAGTGATGACGTTGGCCGCCGAGATCAACTCCAGCAGCCCCGAGAAGCTCCTCTCCCCGGTGCTCTCCGCCTTCTGGGACCAGCCCGACTCCTGGACCCTGGAGACGTACGAACGCCACGACGGCTACCGCGGCCTGCGCAAGGCCCTCGCCATGAGCCCCGACGACCTCATCGCCTACGTGAAGGACTCCGGGCTCCGCGGACGCGGCGGCGCCGGCTTCCCCACCGGCATGAAGTGGCAGTTCATCCCGCAGGGCGACGGCAAGCCGCACTACCTCGTCGTCAACGCCGACGAGTCCGAGCCCGGCACCTGCAAGGACATCCCCCTCCTCTTCGCCAACCCGCACTCCCTCATCGAGGGCATCGTGATCGCCTGCTACGCGATCCGCTCCAGCCACGCCTTCATCTACCTGCGCGGCGAGGTCGTCCCCGTCCTCCGCCGCCTCCACGAGGCGGTCCGCGAGGCGTACCGGGCCGGCTACCTCGGCACGAACATCCTCGGCAGCGGACTCGACGTCGAACTCACCGTGCACGCCGGCGCCGGCGCGTACATCTGCGGCGAGGAGACCGCCCTCCTCGACTCCCTCGAAGGCCGCCGCGGCCAGCCCCGGCTGCGGCCCCCCTTCCCCGCGGTCGCCGGCCTCTACGCCTGCCCCACCGTGGTGAACAACGTCGAGTCCATCGCCTCCGTTCCCGCGATCCTCCACCGCGGCAAGGACTGGTTCACCTCGATGGGCAGCGAGAAGTCCCCCGGCTTCACGCTCTACTCGCTGAGCGGGCACGTCGCCTCGCCCGGCCAGTACGAGGCCCCCCTCGGCATCACCCTGCGCCAGCTCCTCGACATGAGCGGCGGCATGCGCCCCGGACACCGGCTCAAGTTCTGGACCCCCGGCGGCTCCTCCACGCCCATGTTCACCGAGGAGCACCTCGACGTGCCCCTCGACTACGAGGGCGTCGGCGCCGCCGGCTCCATGCTCGGCACCAAGGCCCTCCAGTGCTTCGACGAGACCACCTGCGTCGTCCGGGCCGTCACCCGCTGGACCGAGTTCTACGCCCACGAGTCCTGCGGCAAGTGCACCCCCTGCCGCGAGGGCACCTACTGGCTCGTCCAGCTCCTCCGCGACATCGAGGCAGGCAAGGGCGTCATGTCCGACCTCGACAAGCTGAACGACATCGCCGACAACATCAACGGCAAGTCGTTCTGCGCCCTCGGCGACGGCGCCGCCTCGCCGATCTTCTCCTCGCTGAAGTACTTCCGCGAGGAGTACGAGCAGCACATCACGGGCAAGGGCTGCCCCTTCGACCCGGCCAAGTCGACCGCCTGGGCGGACAACCACAAGGAGGTGACCGCATGACCGTCACCACGCCCGGTGCCGCGGGCGGCGGCAGCCCGGCCGTACCCCCGGAGGACCTCGTCACGCTGACCATCGACGGCGCCGAGATCTCCGTCCCCAAGGGGACCCTGGTCATCCGCGCCGCCGAACAGCTCGGCATCGAGATCCCCCGCTTCTGCGACCACCCCCTCCTCGACCCCGCCGGCGCCTGCCGCCAGTGCATCGTCGAGGTCGAGGGCCAGCGCAAGCCGATGGCCTCCTGCACCATCACCTGCACCGACGGCATGGTGGTGAAGTCGCAGCTGACCTCGCCGGTCGCCGAGAAGGCCCAGCACGGCGTGATGGAGCTGCTGCTCATCAACCACCCGCTGGACTGCCCGGTCTGCGACAAGGGCGGCGAGTGCCCCCTGCAGAACCAGGCCATGTCCCACGGCCAGGCCGACTCCCGCTTCGAGGGCGTCAAGCGGACCTACGAGAAGCCGGTCCCGATTTCCACCCAGGTGCTGCTCGACCGCGAGCGGTGCGTGCTCTGCGCCCGCTGCACCCGCTTCTCCAACCAGGTCGCCGGCGACCCGATGATCGAACTGATCGAGCGCGGCGCGCTCCAGCAGGTCGGCACCGGCGAGGGCGACCCCTTCGAGTCGTACTTCTCCGGCAACACCATCCAGATCTGCCCGGTGGGCGCGCTGACCTCGGCGGCGTACCGCTTCCGCTCCCGCCCCTTCGACCTGGTCTCCTCGCCCTCGGTGTGCGAGCACTGCGCCGGCGGCTGCGCCACCCGCACCGACCACCGGCGCGGCAAGGTCATGCGCCGGCTCGCGCAGGACGACCCCGAGGTCAACGAGGAGTGGATCTGCGACAAGGGCCGGTTCGGCTTCCGGTACGCGCAGCAGCGCGACCGGCTGACCACCCCCCTCGTGCGGAACGCGCGGGGCGTCCTCGAACCGGCCTCCTGGCCGGAGGCGCTGGAGGCCGCCGCCCGCGGGCTCGTCCGCGGCCGCACCGGCGTCCTCGCCGGCGGCAGGCTCACCGTCGAGGACGCCTACGCCTACGCCAAGTTCGCCCGGGTCGCCCTCGACACCAACGACGTCGACTTCCGGGCCCGGATCCACTCCGGCGAGGAGGCCGACTTCCTGGCCGCTCACGTCGCCGGACGCGGACGCGACCTGGACGGCAGCGGGGTCACGTACACCTCGCTCGAAGCCGCGCCGACGGTGCTGCTCGTCGGCCTGGAGTCCGAGGAGGAGGCCCCCGGCGTCTTCCTGCGGCTCCGCAAGGCATGGCGCAAGCACGGGCAGAAGACGTACGCCGTCGCCACCCACGCCACCCGCGGCCTGGAGAAGGCCGGCGGCACCCTGCTGCCCGCCGCCCCCGGCACCGAGGCCGAATGGCTCGACGCCCTCACCTCCCGGGTCGGCCTCGACTCCACCGGCTGGGCCGCCTCCGAGGCCCTGCGCCAGGAGGGCGCCGTCATCGCCGTCGGCGAGCGGCTCGCCGGGGTGCCCGGCGCGCTCACCGCCGCGCTGCGGGCCTCCGCCGCCACCGGCGCGCGGCTCGTGTGGATCCCGCGCCGGGCCGGCGAGCGCGGCGCGATCGAGGCCGGCGCGCTGCCGAGCCTGCTGCCCGGCGGCCGCCCCGCGACCGACCCCCGCGCGCGTGAGGAGGTCGCCGCCGCCTGGGGCGTCCGCGAACTCCCGCACGGGTACGGCCGCGACACCGGCCAGATCCTGGAGGCCGCCGCCGGCGGCGAACTCGCCGGGCTGCTGGTCGGCGGCGTCGACGTCGACGACCTGCCCGACCCGGCACGCGCGCGTGAGGCCCTCGACGCGGCCTTCGTCGTCTCCCTCGAACTGCGCCCCGGCGCCGTCACCGAGCGCGCCGACGTCGTCCTGCCGGTCGCCGCCGTCGCCGAGAAGCCCGGCACCTTCCTCAACTGGGAAGGCCGCGTCCGGATGTTCGAGGCCGCGCTCAAGCCCGAGCAGATGACGAGGACGCTCGCTCCCACCGACGCGCGCGTGCTCCACATGCTCGCCGACGCCATGGACGCCCACCTCGCCCTGCCCGACCTGAAGGCGGCCCGGCGCGAACTGGACCGGCTCGGCCGCTGGACCGAGGAGCGGGCCTCCGAGCCCAGCGCGCACGCGGTCCCGGCGCCCCGGCCCGGCGACGGCGAGGCCGTCCTCGCGGGCCACCGGCTCCTGCTCGACCTCGGCAGGCTCCAGGAGGGCGACGAGGCCCTCGCCGGCACCCGCCACGCGGCCGTCGCCCGGCTCTCCGCCGGCACCGCGGCCGACACCGGCGTCAAGGACGGCGACCTCCTCGAAGTCACCGGCCCCGCCGGCGCGGTCGCCTTCCCCCTCCAGGTCACCGAGATGCCCGACCGGGTCGTCTGGCTCCCGCTGAACTCGGCCGGCCACGGCGTCCTCGCCGGCACCGGCGCCCGCCCCGGCGACCTGGTCCGCATCGGCCCGGCCACCCCTTCGACGGAGGTGCAGGCGTGAACACCCTCCTCGCCGCCGAGGACCTGTCCATGTTCGGGACGGACCCCTGGTGGCTCGTCGCGATCAAGGCCGTCTTCTGCTTCGCGTTCCTGATGGTGACCGTGCTCTTCTCCATCGTCTGGGAGCGCAAGGTCGTCGCCTGGATGCAGCTGCGCATCGGCCCCAACCGGCACGGCCCCTGGGGCCTCCTCCAGTCCCTCGCGGACGGCATCAAGCTGATGCTCAAGGAGGACGTGATCGTCAAGCGGGCCGACAAGGTCGTCTACGTCCTGGCCCCGATCGTCGCCGCCATCCCCGCCTTCATGGCCATCGCCGTGATCCCCTTCGGCCCGGCCGGCAACGAGGTGTCGATCTTCGGCCAGCGCACCACGATGCAGCTCACCGACCTGCCGATCGCGATGCTGTACATCCTCGCGGTCGCCTCCGTCGGCATCTACGGCATCGTGCTCGCCGGCTGGTCGTCCGGCTCCACGTACCCGCTCCTCGGCGGTCTGCGCTCCTGCGCGCAGATGATCTCGTACGAGATCGCCATGGGCGCGGCCTTCGCCTCCGTCTTCCTCTACTCGGGGTCGATGTCCACCTCGGCGATCGTCGAGGCCCAGCAGGACCGCTGGTTCATCATCCTGCTGCCGGTGTCCTTCCTCATCTACATCGTGACGATGGTCGGCGAGACGAACCGCGCCCCCTTCGACATGCCGGAGTCCGAGGGCGACCTCGTCGGCGGCTTCAACACCGAGTACTCGTCCATCAAGTTCGCGATGTTCATGCTCGCCGAGTACGTGAACATGGTGACGGTCTCCGCCGTGTCGGTGACCCTCTTCCTGGGCGGCTGGCGGGCCCCGTACCCGGTCTCCACCTTCTGGGAGGGCGCCAACCACGGCTGGTGGCCGATGCTGTGGTTCGTCCTCAAGGTGCAGCTGCTGCTGTTCTTCTTCATCTGGCTCCGCGGCACCCTGCCCCGCGTCCGCTACGACCAGCTGATGAAGCTCGGCTGGAAGGTGCTCATCCCGGTCTCCGTGGTCTGGCTGATGCTGGTCGCCACCGTCCGGGCGCTGCGCAACGAGAACATCGCCTTCACCAACATCGTGCTGTACGTGGCCGGTGCCGTCCTCGTCGTGCTGCTGCTCTCCTTCGTCGCCGACCTGTTCCGCGACAAGAAGGCGAAGGCCACCGCCGCCGGGCCCGCCGCCGAGCCGGCCTTCGACCCGATGGCCGGCGGCTTCCCCGTACCGCCCAAGCCCGGACAGACCCTGCCGCCCGTGCCCCGGCGCAGGCCCCGACACCAGCGGGACCTCGTTGTCAGTGGTGGCCCCGATACTGCTACCGAGAGTGACGAAAGGGGGACGGATCGTGTCTGACTTCCAGAATCCGGTGGCCGGCTTCGGCGTGACCTTCAAGGCCATGTTCAAGAAGCGGCTGACCGAGCAGTACCCGGAGCAGCAGAAGACGACGGCACCCCGCTTCCACGGCCGGCACCAGCTCAACCGCCACCCGGACGGCCTGGAGAAGTGCGTCGGCTGCGAGCTGTGCGCCTGGGCCTGTCCCGCCGACGCCATCTACGTGGAGGGCGCGGACAACACGGACGAGGAGCGCTACTCGCCCGGCGAGCGGTACGGCCGCGTCTACCAGATCAACTACGCCCGCTGCATCCTGTGCGGGCTGTGCATCGAGGCGTGCCCCACCCGCGCGCTGACGATGACCAACGAGTTCGAGCTGGCCGACTCCTCCCGCGAGAACCTGATCTACACCAAGGAGCAGCTGCTCGCGGGCCTCGACGACCGCATGGTCGACACCCCGCACGCGATCTTCCCCGGCATGACCGAGCAGGACTACTACCGGGGCCTCGTCACCGAGGCCGCGCCCGGTACCGAGCGCCAGGTCGCCGTGTCCAAGGGGGAGGGCCCGCAGGAGGGCGAGTCGACCTTCGGCGACAACGAGCCCGCGTCGGGGAAGGTGGTCGGCCGATGAGCGCGCTCGCGGCCTACGCCACCTCCACCGGCGAGGCGTTCCAGTTCTGGGTGCTCGGTACCGTCGCCGTCGTCGGCGCGCTGTGCACCGTCCTCATGAGGAAGGCCGTGCACTCGGCCCTGTGCCTGGCCGGCACGATGATCGTCCTCGCGGTCTTCTACCTGGCCAACGGCGCGTACTTCCTCGGCATCGTGCAGATCGTCGTCTACACGGGCGCGATCATGATGCTCTTCCTCTTCGTCGTCATGCTGGTCGGTGTCACGGCCGCGGACTCGCTGAAGGAGACCATCAAGGGCCAGCGCTGGTGGGCCGCCGCCTGCGGCCTCGGCTTCGGCGTCCTGCTCGTCGCCGGGATCGGGAACGCGGCACTGACCGAGTTCACCGGCCTCGGCGCGGCGAACGCCGCCCACGGGGGGAACGTGGAGGGCCTGGCGGCCCTCATCTTCACCAAGTACGTCTTCGCCTTCGAGATCACCGGCGCCCTGCTGATCACCGCCTCCGTCGGCGCGATGCTCCTCACCCACCGGGAGCGCACCGAGCGGGCCCGGACCCAGCGCGAGCTGGCCGAGCAGCGCGTCCGCGAGGGCAAGCACCTGCCGCCGCTGCCCGCCCCCGGCGTCTACGCCCGGCACAACGCGGTGGACATCGCGGGCCTGCTGCCCGACGGCACCCCGTCCGAGCTCACCGTCATCTCCACCCTGCGCAAGCGGGGCCAGGTGCGGGACGTGTCGACGGAGGCGCTCGCCGATCTCAAGGCCCTGGAGCAGCGCTCCGCGGAGCGGCTCGGACGCGACCGGGAAGAAGAGGAGGCCGGCCGGTGAATCCCGTCAACTACCTGTACCTCGCCGCCCTGTTGTTCACCATCGGTGCGGTCGGGGTGCTGATCCGGCGGAACGCGATCGTGGTCTTCATGTGCGTGGAGCTGATGCTCAACGCCTGCAACCTCGCGTTCGTCGCCTTCTCCCGGATGCACGGCAACCTCGACGGCCAGATCATCGCCTTCTTCACGATGGTCGTGGCCGCCGCGGAGGTCGTCGTCGGGCTCGCGATCATCGTGTCCGTCTTCCGATCCCGCCACTCGGCCTCGGTCGACGACGCCAGCCTGATGAAGCTGTGAGGGGCTGAACCGTGGACAACCTGATTGCGCTGCTCATCGCGGCGCCCCTGCTCGGAGCGGCCGTCCTGCTGTGCGGCGGCCGCCGGCTCGACAAGACCGGGCACTGGCTCGGCACGCTCCTCGCGGCCGTCTCCTTCGTCATCGGTCTCGCGCTCTTCGCCGACATGCTCGGCAAGGGCGCCGAGGACCGGGCGATGCACCAGCACCTGTACACCTGGATCCCCGTCGAGGGCTTCCAGGCGGACATCGCCTTCCAGCTCGACCAGCTGTCGATGACCTTCGTGCTGCTGATCACCGGCGTGGGCACGCTCATCCACGTCTACTCGATCGGGTACATGGAGCACGACGAGCGGCGCCGCCGCTTCTTCGGCTACCTGAACCTGTTCGTCGCGGCGATGCTGCTGCTGGTCCTCGCCGACAACTACCTGCTGCTGTACTTCGGCTGGGAGGGCGTCGGCCTCGCCTCGTACCTGCTCATCGGCTTCTGGCAGCACAAGCCCAGCGCGGCGACCGCCGCGAAGAAGGCGTTCCTGGTCAACCGGGTCGGCGACATGGGCCTGTCGATCGCGATCATGCTGATGTTCACCACCTTCGGCACCTTCGCCTTCGGCCCCGTGCTCGCCTCGGCCGGGGAGACCTCGGAGGGCAAGCTGACGGCGATCGGCCTGATGCTGCTGCTCGCGGCGTGCGGCAAGTCGGCCCAGGTGCCGCTGCAGTCCTGGCTCGGGGACGCGATGGAGGGCCCGACCCCGGTCTCGGCCCTCATCCACGCGGCCACCATGGTCACCGCCGGTGTGTACCTGATCGTCCGCTCCGCCGACATCTTCAACGCGGCGCCGGACGCGCAGCTCGTCGTCACCATCGTCGGCGCGGTCACGCTGCTCTTCGGTGCGATCGTCGGTTGCGCGAAGGACGACATCAAGAAGGCCCTCGCCGGGTCGACGATGTCGCAGATCGGCTACATGATCCTGGCGGCCGGCCTCGGCCCGATCGGCTACGTCTTCGCGATCATGCACCTGGTGACCCACGGCTTCTTCAAGGCCGGGCTGTTCCTCGGCGCCGGTTCGGTCATGCACGGCATGAACGACGAGGTCGACATGCGGAAGTACGGCGGCCTGCGGAAGTACATGCCGGTCACCTTCGTCACCTTCGGTCTCGGCTACCTCGCCATCATCGGCTTCCCCGGCCTGTCCGGCTTCTTCTCCAAGGACAAGATCATCGAGGCGGCCTTCGCCAAGGGCGGCACCGAGGGCTGGATCCTCGGCGCGGTCACCCTGCTCGGCGCCGCCATCACCGCGTACTACATGACCCGCGTGATGCTGATGACCTTCTTCGGCGAGAAGCGCTGGCAGGACGACGCCGACGGCAACCCGCCGCACCCGCACGAGTCGCCCAGGTCCATGGTCATCCCCATGGTCCTGCTGGCCGTCGGGTCGGTCGCCGCGGGTGCCTTCTTCGAGTTCGCCGGCTTCGTCGAGTGGCTGGAGCCGGTCACCGGGTACGCGCACGGCCACCCGCCGATCAGCGCGGCGACCGTCACCGCCGCGACCGTCGCCGTCATGGTGATCGGCGTCGGCCTCGCCTACCTCCAGTACGGGCGCCGGCCCGTCCCGGTGGTCGCCCCGCGCGGCTCGCTGCTCACCCGGGCCGCCCGCCGCGACCTGCTCCAGGACGACTTCAACCACGCCGTCTTCGTCACCGGCGGCACCCACCTGACCCGCTCGCTGGTCTACGTCGACCACACGCTCGTGGACGGCGTGGTCAACGGCACGGCGGCCGGCGTCGGCGGGCTCTCCGGCCGGCTGCGCAAGCTCCAGAACGGCTATGTCCGCTCGTACGCGGTCTCCATGTTCGGCGGTACGGCGATCCTCATCGCCGCGACCCTGCTGATGAGGGCGGTGTGACGCCGATGTCCTTTCCCCTTCTGACGGCGACGGCAGCGGTGCCGGCGGTCGGTGCGATCCTCACCGCCGCCGTGCCCGCCGCCCGCCGCACCGCCGCCAAATGGCTGGCGCTGACCGTCTCGCTGGTCACGCTGGTGCTGGCCGGGGTCGTCTTCGCCCGCTTCGAACCGGGCGGCGACCGCTACCAGCTCACCGAATCCCACTCCTGGATCAAGGACTTCGGGGTGCGGTACGAGCTCGGTGTCGACGGCATCGGGGTGGCGCTGATCGCGCTGACCGCGCTGCTGATCCCGTTCATCGTCCTGGCCGGCTGGCACGACGCCGACCCCCTGGAGACCCACTCCAAGCGGTGGCGGCCGACGCAGGGCTTCTTCGCCCTGATCCTCATGGTCGAGGCGATGGTGATCCTCTCCTTCGAGGCCACCGACGTCTTCCTCTTCTACATCCTGTTCGAAGCCATGCTCATCCCGATGTACTTCCTCATCGGCGGCTTCGGCGACCGCGCGCACAGCGGCACCGACGAGAACGCGGCGGCGCAGCGCTCGTACGCGGCGGTCAAGTTCCTGCTCTACAACCTGGTCGGCGGCCTCATCATGCTGGCCGCGGTCATCGGGCTCTACGTGGTCGCGGGGAACTTCTCGCTCACCGAGATCGCGGAGGCGCGGGCGAACGGCTCGCTGGAGATGGCGACCAACACGGAGCGGCTGCTCTTCCTCGGCTTCTTCTTCGCCTTCGCGGTGAAGGCGCCGCTGTGGCCGCTGCACACCTGGCTGCCGAACGCGATGGGGGAGGCGACCGCGCCGGTCGCCGTCCTCATCACCGCGGTGGTCGACAAGGTCGGCACGTTCGCGATGCTCCGCTTCTGCCTCGGGCTCTTCCCGGAGGCGTCGAAGTGGGCCACGCCCGCGATCATCGTCCTCGCCCTGATCAGCATCGTGTACGGGGCGCTGCTCGCGGTCGGCCAGCGGGACATCAAGCGCCTGGTGGCCTACGCGTCGATCTCCCACTTCGGCTTCATCATCCTGGGCATCTTCGCGATGACCAGCCAGGGCCAGTCGGGCGCCACGCTCTACATGGTCAACCACGGCATCTCCACCGCCGCGCTGATGCTGGTCGCCGGCTTCCTGATCTCCCGGCGCGGCTCGCGGCTCATCGCCGACTACGGCGGTGTGCAGAAGGTCGCCCCGGTCCTCGCCGGGACCTTCCTGATCGGCGGTCTCGCGACCCTGTCGCTGCCCGGACTCGCGCCGTTCGTCAGCGAGTTCCTGGTCCTGGTGGGCACCTTCGCCCGCTACCCGGTGGCCGGGATCGTCGCCACCACCGGCATCGTCCTCGCCGCGCTGTACGTCCTCGTCCTCTACCAGCGGACGATGACGGGCCCGGTGAAGGAGGAGGTGCGCGCGATGCCGGACCTGCGGCCGCGCGAGCTGGCGGTGGTCGCCCCGCTCATCGCCGTCCTGCTCTTCCTCGGCGTCTTCCCGAAGCCGCTGACGGACGTGGTCAACCCGGCGGTCCGGCACACGATGTCGGACGTGCAGCGGACGGACCCCCAGCCCGAAGTTCCCGTCCAGAACGTGGAGGCGGCCAAGTGAACGCCCTCGCTGTCCACAGCCTGTGGACGACGGCTGCCGAGCCGCTGAACAAGATCCCGGCGCCGAAGATCGAGTACACCCAGCTCGCCCCGGTGCTGATCGTGGTCGGCGCGGCGGTCGTCAGCGTCCTCGTCGAGGCGTTCGTGCCCCGCAAGGGCCGCTACCTCGGCCAGCTCTTCCTCTCCGTGCTCGCCCTCGTGGCCGCGTTCGCCGCCGTCGTCGGGCTCGCGGCCGGCGGCTACGGCACCACCAAGGCCCGCATCGCGGCCATGGGCGCCATCGCGGTCGACGGCCCGGCCCTCTTCCTCCAGGGCACGATCCTGCTCGCCTCGATCGTCGCCGTCTTCACCTTCGCCGAGCGCAGGCTCGACCCGGCCGACCACGGCCACAGGGTCGACTCCTTCGCCGCCGAGGCCGCCGCCGTCCCCGGCAGCGACCACGAGAAGGCGGCCGTCAAGGCCGGCTTCACCACCACCGAGGTCTTCCCGCTCGCGCTCTTCGCGATCGCCGGCATGCTGGTCTTCCCGGCCGCCAACGACCTCCTGACCCTGTTCATCGCGCTGGAGGTCTTCTCCCTCCCGCTCTACCTGCTGTGCGCCCTCGCCCGCCGCAAGCGGCTGATGTCGCAGGAGGCGGCCGTCAAGTACTTCCTGCTCGGCGCCTTCTCCTCGGCCTTCCTGCTCTTCGGGATCGCCCTGCTGTACGGCTACGCGGGCTCCGTCTCGTACGCCGCCATCGCCGACGTCGTCGACGGCGCGGTCGCCTCCGTGAACCCGGCGCTCGCCCAGACGATGGGCAACGACGTGCTGCTGCTCATCGGCTTCGCCCTGGTCCTCATGGGCCTGCTCTTCAAGGTCGGCGCCGTCCCGTTCCACATGTGGACCCCGGACGTCTACCAGGGCGCCCCGACCCCGGTGACCGGCTTCATGGCCGCCGCCACCAAGGTCGCCGCCTTCGGCGCGCTGCTCCGCCTGCTGTACGTGGTGCTGCCCGGGCTCACCTGGGACTGGCGGCCGGTCATGTGGGGCGTCGCGATCGTCACGATGCTCGGCGGTGCGGTCGTCGCCATCACCCAGACCGACATCAAGCGGCTGCTCGCCTACTCGTCGATCGCGCACGCGGGCTTCCTGCTCGCGGGTGTCATCGCGGCGACGCCGAGCGGCATCTCGTCGGTCCTGTTCTACCTGGGCGCCTACTCCTTCGTGACGATCGGCGCGTTCGCCGTCGTCACGCTGGTGCGGGACGCGGGCGGCGAGGCCACCCACCTGTCCAAGTGGGCCGGGCTCGGCCGGCGTTCGCCGCTGGTCGCGGCGGTCTTCGCGGTCTTCCTGCTGGCCTTCGCCGGCATCCCGCTGACCTCCGGCTTCTCCGGCAAGTTCGCGGTGTTCAAGGCGGCGGCGGAGGGCGGCGCGGGCGCGCTCGTGGTGGTCGGCGTCATCGCCTCGGCGGTGGCGGCGTTCTTCTACATCCGGGTGATCGTGCTGATGTTCTTCAGCGAGCCGAAGGCGGACGGCCCCACGGTCGCCGTGCCGTCGGTCCTGACGACGCTCACCATCACGGCGGGCGTGGTCGTCACCCTGGTCCTCGGCCTCGCGCCGCAGTACTTCCTGGACCTGGCGAGCCAGGCGAGCGTCTTCGTCCGCTGAACCCCCGTGGACAGGGCCCGGCTCGGGGGCGAGCCGGGCCCTTCCGCGTGCCTACGCCATGGGCGCGTCCTCCGGGCAGACGCAGTGCACCCGCGGGTTGTACGGGGTGAAGAGGCCGGCCGGGTTCTTCTTGTGGATCCAGGCGTGCAGCGTGTAGACGTCGCCGACGCCCTCGATCACGGCGGGTCCGTCGAAGGGCCGGTCGAAGATCCGCGGGGCCACCGGCTGCCCGGTGTTCGGGATCACCCACTCGACGGCGACCAGCTCGCGCTTCCCGGTCTCGTGGTTCTTCTCGTACAGCACGGCCGCCGGCCGGGTGGGGTCGTTCGAGCCGACGTTGGCCGGGTTGACGTAGTGGTACCCCATCCCGCCGAGCTTCTCGGGGCTGGTGTCCTCGACGCACATGTCCGTGCGCAGGAAGCCGTCGGCGATGGCCTGCTGCTCGTCCTCGTACTTCTTGGTGGCCTCGTACGTCTTCGCCAGGTCCGGATGGGGCCAGCCGTGGTCGCCGCCGGCGACGGGAGCGACCGGGGCGGCCGAGACGGCCGGGGCGGCGGCGCCCAGGGCCAGCGCGACGGAGGCGGCCAGCGCGAACGCGGCCATCAGGGGACGGGGTCGTGCGGACATCGGGGTGTACTCCTCGCATGGGGGAAGCGCCCACCAGGCGCCGGTTCGGGGGCGCCTCCTCCCCAGAGCCGCCGTGAGGAGCATCGAACGCCCACCCCCCACCCGCACCCGGGACTGGCCCAGAGGGGTGGCTACGCGCGGTGACGCCCGGGCCTCCTGACAGGGCCCGGGCGGCATGGGATCGTGGGACCGGGAAATGGTCTGTACCAGTCGGTCCGTACGGTCGGGAGGGGTGGATGCGCGGGACCACGGTCCTCCCCGGTGCGCCCTGTGCCGCGCCGCGGGCGGGGGAGCCGCCGGTGCACCGGCTGGAGGTGCGGCTGCCCGATCAAGTGCCCTTCGCCGCCGGAGGGTTCGACGCGATGGGGCCCATGTCCCGGGCCGACTACCCGCACCGGCACACCTTCTACGAGATCGTGCACGTCGTCGCGGGCACGGGGGTCCACGTGCTCGACACCGAGCGGTACGCCGTGCGGCCGCCGCAGCTCGGGGTGATCCTTCCCGGGCAGGTGCACCGGTGGGAGGGGGTGCGCGGCCTCGACGGGTCGCTCGTGCTCTTCACGCCGGAGTTCCTGGTCGGCGGGGCGGGCGACGAGGAGCTGCTGCGGCGGCTCGGGGAGCGGCCCTGGGTGGACCTCGACCCGGCGGCGCACGCCCGGACCTCCCTGCTCATGGACGAGCTGGCCGACGAGTACCGGCGCGGCGACGACGGCTTCGCCGGGGTGCTGCGGTCGCTGCTGCACGTGCTGCTCGTGCGGGCCGCCCGGATGCCCGGCGGGCGGGCCGTGGCACCGCCGCGGGGGCTCGCCGGGGAGTTCCTGGAGCTCGCCGGCCGGGCAGCGGCCGAAGGGCTGTCCGTACGGGAGTGCGCGGGGCGGCTCGGCGTGTCCGCCGGGTACCTGAACGAGACCGTACGCGCCGCCACCGGCCGCACGCCCGCCGCGCTGCTGCGGGAGGCCCGGGTGCGGGAGGCCCAACGGCTGCTGGTGGCCACCTCGTTGTCGGTGCGGCAGGTGGCCGCGCGGGTGGGGTTCGGCGATCCCGCGTACTTCTGCCGCTTCTTCCGGCGGGAGGTGGGCTGCACTCCGGGGGGCTTCCGAAAACACCACGACCGGCCCGTTCCGTCCATCGAGGACGACGGCCGGGGCTCGTAGGTTCGTGCCGACCCCAGCCCCCCACCCGAGGAGCCAGGCACATGGACAGCGAGACCAGCACCGGGCACGTCACCCGCAAGGCCGTGCTGCGGGCCGCGCTCGCGGCCGGCATGGCCGCGCCCGCCGTGCTCATGGGCGTCCCCGCCCTCGCCCGCACCCTGACCGGCGACGAGGCCCCCGCGCTCACCCCGGCCTGCGACGACGGCGACGACCCCACCCCGCCGCAGACGGAAGGCCCCTACTTCAAGCCCGCCTCGCCGCTGCGCAGCGCGATGCAGGACGGTCCCGGGACGCGGCTCACCGTCAGCGGTTACGTGTTCGGGCGGGCCTGCCGGCCGATCTCCGGGGTCCTGCTGGACTTCTGGCAGGCGGACGTCAACGGGGCGTACGACAACACCGGATACAGGTTCCGCGGGCACCAGTTCACCGCCGCCGACGGGTCGTTCCGGCTGACCACGATCGTCCCCGGCCTGTACCCCGGACGCACCCGCCACCTCCACGTGAAGGTGCAGGCGCCGGGGCGGCCGGTGCTCACCACCCAGCTGTACTTCCCGAACGAGCCCCGGAACACCACGGACACGATCTTCGACCCGCGGCTGCTGATGACCGTCCGGGACGCGGGCGGGGGACGCGAGGCCGCGTTCGACTTCGTCCTCGACGTGCCGCAGGACCCGGGGCCGACGTCGACGGCCACGGCGACCACCGCCCCGCCCGGCGGCACGTGGACCGCCGGACGGACGTACGCGGCGGGGGACCGCGTCACCTACGGCGGCCTGGGCTATGCGTGCCTCCAGGCGCACACCGCCCAGGCCGGCTGGGAGCCGCCGAACGTCCCCGCCCTGTGGAGGGTCGGCTAGACCGCCGGGGCGATCCGGCCCCGCACCTCGCCCAGGCCCACCCGGGTGCCGTCCGGGCCGGGCGCCCACGCGGTCAGCACGACCTCGTCGCCGTCCTCCAGGAACGTCCGCTTGCCGCCCGCGAGTTCGAGGGCGTCCCGGCCGTTCCAGGTCAGCTCCAGGAGCGAGCCGCGCTGACCCACCTCGGGGCCGGAGACCGTACCGGAGCCGTACAGGTCACCGGTGCGGAGGGAGGCGCCGTTCACCGTCATGTGGGCGAGCTGCTGCGCGGCCGTCCAGTACATGGTGGAGAACGGCGGCTCCGCCACCACCTCGCCGTTGATCTCCACGGAGATCCGCACGTCGAAGCCGCCCGGCTCCTCCTCCGCCGCGTCGTCCAGGTAGGGGAGGAGCGGGAAGTCCCGGGCCGGCGGCGCGGTACGGGCCGCGTCCAGCGCCTCCAGGGGCGTCACCCACGCCGACACCGAGGTCTGGAACGACTTGCCGAGGAACGGGCCGAGCGGCACGTACTCCCACGCCTGCACGTCCCGCGCCGACCAGTCGTTCAGCAGCGTCAGACCGAAGACGTGGTCCCGGAAGGCACCGAGCGGCACCGGCCGGCCCAGCTCCGACGGGGTGCCGACGAGGAAGCCGACCTCCGCCTCGATGTCCAGCTTCACCGACGGGCCGAAGACCGGCGCCGCGTCGGCGGGCGTCTTCCGCTGGCCCGACGGCCGCACCACGTCCGTGCCGGAGACCACGACCGTGCCCGCCCGGCCGTGGTAACCGATCGGCAGGTGCTTCCAGTTGGGCGTCAGCGGCTCGCCGTCCGGGCGGAACATGCGGCCCACGTTGGTGGCGTGGTGCTCGCTCGCGTAGAAGTCCACGTAGTCCGCGACCGTGTACGGCAGGTGCAGCGTCACCGCGTCCAGCGGGTGCAGCAGCGGCTCGATCTCGGGGCGGTGCGCCGGGACCGTCACCCAGGCCGTCAGCGCGCGGCGGACGTCCCGCCAGGCGGTCCGCCCGGCGGCCAGCAGCGCGTCGAGGCTCGGCTGCGCGAGGAGGGAGGCGTACGGGGAGCCGAGCGCGAGCGCCGCGGCCCCCGCGTCCAGCACGTACCCGCCGATCCGGACGCCGAGCCGGCGGCGGCCCGGCTCGTCGGCGGTGGTGAAGACGCCGTACGGGAGGTTGTGCGCGCCGAAGGGGTCGCCCTCGGCCAGGTCGAGCGGGCTGTGCTCGGGCATCGGTGCGTGCCTCGCTTTCGATGATGGGTGAGGGACACGTTACGGGGCGGGCCGCCGGGCGAGGATGACATGGATCACAGAGAAACCGGGGGCTCCGTGGGCAACTGCGCCGGTTGGCTGGATATGTCCGCCCGGTGGCGGCGACGGTCCGTCCGAGCTGGGAAAACGTCTCTGTCGGCGGGCCTGTCGCGGCCATACGATCAGCACGGCGTCGCCCCCGCGTGAAGTGCCCGCGGGCGCGCGTCGCCGCTCTCTTTCTTCCCTGACCAGGAAAAGGTCCCCACGTGAAGATCCGCCGCATTCTCGCGACCGCCGTGGCAGCAGCCGTCACGACGCCGGTCGTGTTCCTCTCCGCCGGCCCGGCCGTCGCGGACACCCCGAAGCCGACCCAGAAGCAGACGGCCGGCACCGCCGACGCCGAGGACGACGACGCTCCGACCCTCGAGGAGCTGGAGGCGGCCGTCGAGGCCGCCCAGGCCAAGGTCGACGACCTCGAGGAGCGGCGCGCGAAGCTGCTGCAGGACCTCGAAGACGACAAGATCGACCCGGCCGTGCAGGCCGAGTACGACGACGCGAAGAAGGCGTACGACGACGCCAAGGCCGCCACGGCCACGGCCGTCACGGCGCTGACCGCGGCCGAGGCCGAGCTCACCAGGGTGAACGCGGACCCGAACGCCACCGAGCAGCAGAAGACCGACGCCGCGAAGGCCGTCGAGGACGCGGGGAAGGCGCGGGACGCGGCCAAGGCCGCCGAGCAGACCGCCAAGGAGCGCTTCGACGCCGCCGACACGGCCTGGGACGACGCCCGGGTGGCGATGGTCCGGGAGTACTCGCGGCTCGGCACGGAGCTGGAGACCGCCGAGGACGAGCTCGCCCAGGCCGAGGAGGAGCTGGAGTTCTGGAAGTCGATCCAGGAGGGGTGCAAGGAGGACGCCTCGCTCTCCTTCTCCCTGACCGGTCCGGAGAAGATCGAGGCCGGCGGCAGCGGGATCTTCACGCTGTCCCTGTCCAACGTCTCGGACCGCGACCTGGACGACGTCCAGGCGTTCCCGGGCGCCGCGCTCTTCGACGGCCTGGACGAGGACGGGAAGCCGCGCGACCGCGAGGACCTGCACGACCCGGTCGACCGGCCCACGATCGAGTGGTCCTCCAAGGACGTCCTGGAGTGGACCGAGATCACCGAGGAGTTCGACGCCGCCGAGTTCGGCGCGATCGACAAGGGCCACACCTCCGAGGTCAAGCTGCGGGTCACCGTCGACGGCGACACCCCGGCGAACCTGGGCACGCTGAACTCCCCGGCGATGTACTGGAACGAGGACGGCTCCTGCGGCATCAGCGACGAGGTCGTCGTCACCTGGTTCGACGTCACCGGCGGCGAGGAGGCCGAGCCGACGCCGACGCAGGAGCCGACGGACGAGCCCACCCCGGCGCCGTCCCCGTCGACGTCCACCCCGGCCCCGGCCGCCACCTCGAACACCACCCAGCAGGGCGGTTCCTCGAACACGCCGGTGACCACCGGCGGGCAGCTCGCCGCGACCGGTGCGAACGACACGCTGCCGCAGCTCGGCGCCGCCGCCGGTGCGGCCGTGGTGCTCGGCGCGGGTGCGCTGTTCGTCGCCCGCCGCCGCAGGGTCAACGGCTAGGCGGTACGCCAAGGTCCCCCGTACGGCCCCGGGTTCAGCCCGCCGTGCGGGGGATCCGCTTTTCCCAGGTGCGGTGGAAGACGACCTCGCCGCCCTCCTTGCACACCACCTCGTCGGAGGTGTGGAAGGCGTCCGCGTCGCAGCTGATCTCCGAGCGGGTGTCGATCGTGACGTCCCAGGCGAGTTCCGGCCGGTGGAGCCGGATGTGCCACTCCGAGCCGGCGCGGGCGGAGAGCGGGTCGTCCTCGGCGATCGTGTACGTGTCCACGGCGTCCTCCGTGTACTCCAGGCCGTCCGGGTACACGCGCGTGCCGCCGTACTTCGGGTCCACCTGCAGCGTCCACTCGCCCTTGGCGACGTCCCGGAGCACCAGCCGTTCGGGGCGCGACTCGTCCAGGGTGCCGGGGGACGACACGCCGAGCGGCGGGGACTGTTCGGGCTCCTCGAAGGTGACCGTGTCCTCCGTACGGGCGCGGACCGGAAGGGTGAGGGAGGAGCCGGCGGGGTCGAGGGTGAAGCCGGCCGCGTCGGGCTGCGGCCAGATCCACGGCCAGTACGCGGACGACAGCGCGAGCCGGACCCGGTGGCCGGGCGGGAAGGCGTGCCCGATGCCGTTCAGCTCGAAGCGGCACGTCTCCCACGCGCCGGGCTGCGCGTCCACGGCCCGGTCGCGGCCGTAGCGGGCGGAGAGGTTGAGCGCGCCGCGGGTGACGAGGGTGGAGGAGCCGTCGGGGGCGATGTCGCAGAGCCGGGCGACGACCTGCCCGGTCGCCGCCGCGGCCGCCAGGCGGACCTCGACGGAGGGGCGGCCGAGGATCTCGATGGGGGCGCCGTCCTGTGGCACGGGGAAGTCGAAGCAGGCCGAGTGGGCGTCCTCGTCGCGCTGGTCGGGCGGCAGGTCGGCGTCGTTGCCGAAGGGGAAGAAGCGGCCCGCGTCGATGCCGGTCTGCTGCGGCGAGGAGACGACGACGGGCTCGCCGCCGAAGCCGTACGTGACGGGGGTGACGTTCGGGGACGGCCAGGACGGGTCGGCGGCCCAGCGGCCGGGCAGCTCCTCGTAGACCGTGGCCGGCGGGTGGGAGTCGCTGATCCAGGCGCGGAGCAGCGGTTCGGCCATGACGTCGTTCGGCGCGTCCTTGAGGTGGTGGTCCCACCAGCGGAGGGTCTCCTGGAGGAAGCCGATGGCGGGGCCGGGCGGCAGGCCGCGGTCGGGGTACTGGTGCGACCAGGGGCCGATGATGCCGCGGACCCGGTCCTGGGGGAGGTGCTCGACCAGCCGGAGGACGGTGTCGCGGTACGGGTCGTGCCAGCCGCCGACGGCGAGGACGGCGGCCCGGATCGCCGGGTAGTCCTCGCAGACGCTGCCGTGCTTCCAGTAGTCGTCCCGGGTCTGGTGGGAGAGCCAGGTGTGGACGAACGGCTCGACGGCCTCCAGGCGGCGCAGCCACAGCTCCCGCCACTCCTCGCCCGCGTACCGGGGGTCGGGCGGGCGGCAGACGAAGGCGAGCATGGTGGCGGCCCAGGCGTGCATGTCGACGCCGAGGACGGAGCCGCCCATGTAGTGGACGTCGTTGTCGTAGCGGTCGTCGGTGGAGCAGACGGTGACGACCGCCTTCAGGGGCTCGGGGGCGAGCGCGGCGATCTGGAGGCTGTTGAAGCCGCCCCAGGAGATGCCGAACATGCCGACCCGGCCGGTGCACCACTCCTGCTCGGCGAGCCAGTTCACGACGGCGACGCCGTCGGCGAGCTCGACGGCGTCGTACTCGTCGCCGGGCAGGCCCTCGCTGTTGCCGTGGCCGCGGACGTCGACCCGTACGGAGGCGTAGCCGTGGCCCGCGTACCAGGGGTGGCGCTGCCAGTCGCGGGGCGCGGTCCAGTCGGTGAGCCGGTAGGGGAGGTACTCCAGGAGGGCGGGGACGGGCTCGTCGGTGAGCGGGCGCCACACGCGCGCGTACAGCCGGGTGCCGTCGGGCAGCGGGATGCGGATGTCCTCGTGGCGGGTCTCGTACGGGAAGTCGGTACGGATCTTCGTCATCAGGTCACCTCAGTGGACGGGGTGCGTGGTGCGGCGCGTCCGGGGCGCCGGGGCCATGAGGAGGAAGGGCGGGCGGCAGGTGCCGGTGCCGGCGCTGACCGGGCCGGGGCGGGACGGGGTCACGGCGGTGGTCGGCACCGCCATGGAGTAGGCGGTGGTCGGTACCGCCATGGAGTAACGGCCGCGGGCGATCCCGCGGGCGACCGGGACCCTGCGGGCGGTGCGGGATCCCGCCCCGCGGGACCGTCCGGTACGGGCCGGGGTGCGGTCGGCGAGCCGCGGGGAGGCCCGGGAAGGCCCGGGCGTCCCGTGGGGCGGCCGCTCCCCGCTGTCCCTGTCGATCGCCGCTCTGGACAATTCGTACACTCCATGTCGTATCAGCTGATCACGAACATACCGGGGGTGACGGGAAGGCGCCCACGGTGATCTAAACGTGACCGGATACGCTGGCTTGAGTGAATCCCAGCGACACATCGACAATCCGTGTGACCACGAACACCGTGTGATCACCCCCGCAACCATGTGATCGTCGCCATGTGATCGTCAGCAGGCGTCAGCAGACAGGAGACCCCCTCGTGACCGTCGTCGGGCCGTTCGGTCTTAGCGTGCGGGACCAGGCTCTTGAGGCCGATGTCCAGACCGGGTTGGCGGCCGTCGAGGCCGGCCTCCTCGACGCCACCAAGAGCGATGTCCCCTTCATCACCGAGGCCGCGCAGCACCTGGTGCTCGCCGGCGGCAAGCGGTTCCGGCCGCTGCTCGTGATGCTCGCCGCCCAGTTCGGCGACCCCTACGCGCCCGGCGTCGTACCCGCCGCCGTCGTCGTGGAGCTCACCCACCTGGCCACGCTCTACCACGACGACGTCATGGACGAGGCCGCCGTCCGCAGGGGCGTGCCCAGCGCGAACAGCCGCTGGGGCAACTCGCTCGCCGTCCTCACCGGTGACTTCCTCTTCGCCCGCGCCTCGCACACCCTCGCGGACCTCGGCCCCGACGCCGTCCGGATCCAGGCCGAGGCGTTCGAGCGGCTCGTCACCGGCCAGATCCTGGAGACCGCCGGGCCCGTCGACGGCCGCGACCCCGTCGACCACTACCTCGACGTCCTCGGCGGCAAGACCGGCTCCCTCGTCGCCGTCTCCTGCCGCTTCGGCGCCATGATGTCCGGCGCCGACGAGTCCGTCGTCGACATCCTCACGCAGTACGGCGAGCGGCTCGGCGTCGCCTTCCAGCTCGCCGACGACGTCCTCGACATCGCCTCCGAGGGCCACGAGTCCGGCAAGACCCCCGGCACCGACCTCCGCGAGGGCGTCCCCACCCTCCCGGTCCTCCGCCTGCGGGCCGCCGCGGCCGCCCACGGCCGCCCCGAGGACCTGGAGCTCGTCGCCCTGATCGACGGCGACCTCAGCGACGACGCCCGGCACGCCGAGGCGCTCCGCCGGCTCCGCGTCCACCCCGCCCTGGAGCAGGCCCGCCGGGACACCGTGCGGTACGCGGAGGAGGCCAGGGCCATGCTGGCGCCGCTGCCCGACGGCTACGCGAAGGCCGCCCTCCAGGAGCTGTGCGACGCGGTGGTCCACCGCGCCGGCTGACCCTCCCTAGGGGATGTCATCCCGGAGGGGTACACGAGGTTGCTCCCCCGGGCTGACGATTCCCGGCGCCCGTCCTGGTGAGATGGAGACATCGAGACAAGCAGTCCGCCAGGGCACGGAGGGATCAGAGACCATGGCAGCACAGCGAAAGACGAGCCGGTACGTCGTCCCGGTCGCGGTGGCCGGAATCGCCGCCGCGACCATCGGACTGGTCCCGGCGCTCGCCGCGTCCGGGGACCCGGACCTGCCGGAGATCACCGCCCAGCAGCTCATCGAGAAGATCGCGGCCTCGGACACCCAGACCCTGTCCGGCACCTTCAAGGTCTCCACGGACCTCGGCCTGCCGGCCTTCGACGGACTGCTCGGCGGGATCGCGGGCGGCGCCGCCGGCGGTGAGGGCTCGGCCGACCCGTCCGCGCAGCTCACCAAGCTCGTCTCCGGCACCCACACGCTGAAGATCGCCGCCGACGGCCCGGACCGCCAGAAGCTGACGCTGCTCGACGGCAAGGAGCAGTACAGCATCGTCCACAACGGCGACGAGGTGTGGGCGTACGACTCCCGCTCCGGCGAGGTCTTCCACGAGAAGGGCGTCGAGGAGGCCGGCGAGGCCCCCGGGCAGGAGCTCCCGGCCAGCCCCAAGCAGCTCGCCGACGAGGTCCTGAAGGCCGCCGGCGACACCACCTCCGTCACGGTCGGCGGCACCGCGAAGGTGGCCGGACGGGACGCGTACCGGCTGGTGATCGAGCCGAAGCAGCAGGGCTCGACCGTCGACTCGGTCACGATCGCGGTCGACGCGGCCACCGGCACCCCGCTGAAGTTCACCCTGGACTCCACGAGCGGCGGCAAGCCGGTCGTCGACGCGGGCTTCACCAAGGTCGACTTCGGCAAGCCGGCGGCCTCGGAGTTCGACTTCACCGTCCCGGAGGGCGCGAAGGTCACCGAGGGCGACGACATCGAGAAGTCGCACCGGGACGCCGGCAAGGACCTGGAGGAGGAGTTCGGGGACTTCGGCCTCGGCGGCGCTCTCGGCGAGGGCCTCGGCGGCGGTCTCGCGGGCGGCGACAAGGGCGAGATGAACGTCATCGGGGAGGGCTGGACGACCATCGCCCGCTTCGACTCCGGCGCGCCGGCCCCGAAGACGGACGAGGCGCCGAAGGAGGTCCAGGGCTTCCTGGACTCGCTCGGCGACAAGGTCAGCGGGAAGTTCGGCTCCGGCACGGTCTTCAAGACCAAGATCGTCAACGCGCTGATGACGGACGACGGCAAGGTCTACGTCGGAGCGGTGACGCCGCAGGCGCTGGTGGACGCGGCGAACGCGGCGAAGTAGCGGGAAGCGTGGTGGCCCGGGTGGGTCGGGGTCTCTGATCACCGACCCACCCGGGTGGTTCTTGTGCCCCGGGGGGCTGACGGGCTTACGGGAACGTCAGCTTGAAGCTGTTGACGTACCCGGTGTCGACGGACGCCTTGTCCTGGACGCGGAGCTTCCAGGTGCCGTTGGCGACCTCGGACGAGGCGTTCACGGTGTAGGTCTGGTTGATGTTGTCGGCGCTGCCGCCGGAGCGGTTGTGCAGGTTGTAGACCGAGCCGTCGGGGGCGACGAGGTCGACGACCAGGTCACCGACGTAGGTGTGGACGATGTTCACGCCGACGGCGAGGTTGCTGGGCGCGTTGCCCGTGCGGCCGGTGACGTCGACCGAGGAGGTCACCGCGGCGCCGTTGTCCGGGATCGAGACGTCGGCGGTGTTCTCGAAGACCGTGCCGGTGGGCGGGGTCGTGGTGGTGCCGGACAGGGTCCACAGCGCGTGGGCGACGGCGTCGCTGTTGCGGTCCAGGGCCGTGTCGTTGATGTTCGCGGTGGTGTCGCAGGAGGAGTGGTAGCAGCGGTCGAAGGCCGTCGCCGTACCGCCCCACTTCGACACCTGGGCGCTGGTCTTGACCCGGCTCGCGCCGGTGAAGAGACCGCCGACCGGGATGCCGACGTTCTTGAACGAGGCGTGGTCGGAGCGGCCGTCGCCCTCGGTCTCGATCTCGGTCGGGACCCCGATGCCGGCGAAGTAGTCCTTGAAGGTCTGCTCGATCACCGGGTCGTCGTCGTAGACGAAGTAGCCCGGGTTCGGCGAGCCGATCATGTCGAAGTTGAGGTAGCCCTTCAGCTTCGAGCGTTCGGTCGTGGGCAGGTTGTTCACGTAGTACTTCGACCCGACCAGGCCCAGCTCCTCCGCGCCCCACCAGCCGAACCGCAGGTGCTTGGTGGGCTGGTAGCCGGTGCGGGCCACGGTGAGCGCGGCCTCCAGGACGGCGGCCGAGCCGGAGCCGTTGTCGTTGATGCCCGGCCCCGAGGACACCGAGTCGAGGTGCGAGCCGGCCATGACGACCTGGTTCGGGTCGCCGCCGGGCCAGTCGGCGATCAGGTTGTAGCCGGTGGTGCCGTTGTACGTGAACTGCTGGACGGTCGTGGTGAATCCGACCGCGTCCAGCTTGGCCTTCACGAAGTCGATGGACGCCTTGTAGCCGGGCCGGCCGTGCGCGCGGTTGCCGCCGTTGGCGGTGGCGATGGACTGCAGGTCGGCCAGGTGCTGCTTCACGCTGGCGACCGGGATGTCGGGCGCGGCGGTGGCACCGGCGGGCGCCGCGGTGGCCGGCGCGGCACCGGCGAGGGCGCCGAGGACGAGCGCCGACGAACCTGCCAGCGCGGCGATTCTCGCGGAGAGTCTCATGTGGGGGCTCCGGATTCCGAACGGGGATGGGACGGAACGTGCGAGCGCCCCGCGGCGTGGGTGACGCGAGGCGTTGGAGCTGTGCGAGTGGTGCGGCGGTACGGTGCATCGCAGGGGAGTGATGGGGATCCCTGCGGTGGGTGTGCGCGTGCTGAATGCTCAGTGACATGATGATGTCCAGTCAAGACCTGAATCCGGTCAAGGGAGTTCGCTGAGCGGACACCACCCCGTGCGGCCCGCTTCCCCGGCCCCCTCCGGCCCGCGTCTCCCGACTGGCCGCGGCCCGCCCACGCCCGGCCGGCTGGTGCGCACCCGCGCCGTGCTCACTCCTCCGTGAGCAGCGCCACGGTCGTACGCACGGAGGGATCCGGATCGTCCGCCAGCAGCGCCAGCACGGCCTCCGTCTCGGGCGTTCCCCAGGCGACCAGACCTTCGACGGCGGCGTCGCGGACGGCGGGGGACGGGTCGCGGCCGAGACCGGCGATGAGGGCCGCGGCGGCTTCGGTACGCCGGTGGGCGACCGCCTCGGCGACGGTCTGCCGTACGTCGGTCACGGCGTCGCCCGCCAGCTCCCGCAGCAGCTCGTCCGTCCCGGGAGTGGTCCAGCGGGCCACCGCCCGCGCGAGTCCCTGCCGGACCCCGGTGTCCGGGTGCCCCGCGAGCGACGCCAGCCGCTCCACCGGCCCGCGCCGGCGCAGCCGGAACCAGCGCAGGGCCTCGCGCAGCGCGGCCGTGTCCCCCCGGGCCTCGGCGCCGGCGATCCGCGCGAGCAGCACGCGGGAGGCCGGGGCGGGGCCGTCCTCCGGGTGGGGCCGCCGTTCGCGCAGCCGCCGGGAGCCGTACTCGCCCGGCACCACGCACCCCGCGCAGACGCAGGGCGTGACGCCGTGCGCCCCGGGGAAGTACCGCCACCCGGCGACCTGCCGTACCGCCCGCACCTGCCGGACCTCGGCCCGCGCGACCGCCCGCGGCAGAAACACCTCCCACCCGAGCGCCCCGTCCCCCAACTCCCGGATGCGGCGCACCGCTTCGGCGGCGGTCGTCTCCGCCGGCTCCCGCTGGGCGTACCGGCCCACGGTCACCGGCTCCCCGTCCGGCAGCCGCACGTGGACGGCGACGAGTCCGCGCGGCCCGGGGCGGCGGGCCAGCTCCCGCAGCCACTGGTGGGTGAGGGTGTACGAGGACAGGACGGGGAACAGGTACACGCCCCGCCCGTCCCCGAGCCCGCTGCCGCGCCCCCTGCCGAGGGCCTTGATCCCGCTCCGCCGTATCCGCGCCCCGTGGGCGGCCGGCGCGAGGTGTACGAACGTCGCCATGCGGGTGATGCTAGGTGGCCGCGCCCTCACCGCCAGGTCGCGGTGGCCGGGTCCAGGCCGTGGGTGCGGGCGTCGGCGTCGATGGCGTGGTGGAACCAGGTGGCGAGGCCGGGGCGGACGCCGTCGTAGTGGGCGGCGAACTGCGGGTCGGTCGCGAAGCGGCGGCCCAGGCAGACCTGCGGTCGACCTGTCCGAGCACGCCGGCGGAGCTGTAGCCCATGGCCGGCGGCTCGTCGGGGACGCTCTCCGCCACGACGAGCAGCACGTCCGGGAAGGCCCACCGGCGCAGGTGCACGAGGACGCCGGGGATGCCGAACAGCTCGAAGAAGCCGAGCCCCCGGGTCCAGAAGTCCACGGACTCCGCGAGATCGGTGGTGGGGACGGTGACGAAGGACGGCATGCCGTAGATGCCGTGGAACGGCTCCGGCGGCACGGCGTCCGGCCCGGGCGTGGGGACCGGGCTCATCTCGAAGGCGTCGTAGTGGTTCCTGTCGCTCATGCGGCCCACCCTTCAGCCTCACGCCGCGTGAGGGTCAAGCCGAGCCTCCTCCTGACACTCCCGGCACCGCCCGGGTGCCGTCACCGACGCCGGGAAGGGCCGTTCGCAGTCCTCGCAGACGACGCGGGGCGCCGGGACGGCGGGCGGTGGCGGCCCGGCCGGGAGCGGCGGCGGCAGGAGGACCTTCAGACGATGGGCGAGCAGCCCCGCCGGACTGGCGAGGTCGCGCGGAAGCCCCGTGCCGAGCGTGCGGCTCACGGCCGCCGGGTCCGCCCCGCGCTCCAGCCAGACCGTCACGTCGGGCGCCAGCCGCCGCACGTCCCGCTCGGAGAGCAGCAGCCGGGGCTCCCGCACCCGAAGCCCGGCCAGCAGCTCGGCGCCCGCCTGGTGCACGTCGGCGAGCGGGGGAGGGGCGGAGGGGGTGTGCGGGGC
>NZ_JOGX01000046.1 GCF_000719555.1 Streptomyces sp. NRRL F-5727 | reverse complement strand
GCCCCGGCCCCCGCACCGGGCTTCGCGCCCCCGCCGCCCGCGCCGGCGCCTGCCGCTCCCGCGCCCGCCGCATACGTACCGCCCGTGGCGCCCGCCCAGGACGACGTGTGGGCGTACGGGCCGGTGTTCGCCCCGTACGTCGAGACCGGACGCGACAACGACGTGATCACGGTGGACGGGCTGCCGCCCGGCCCCGTCATCGTCCAGCTGGACGTGCCCCACGCGGGCTACACGGGTCTGAACGTCCTCGACAAGCGCAACAAGGAGACGGACAACCTGGTCAACAGCACCGAGGACCGCTACTTCGGCCGGGTGCTCACCACCGTCCCCGCCAGCGGCACCCTGCGGCTCCGGCTGGAGGCCGAGGGCTCGTGGCGGGTGGAGGTCGTGCCGCTCGCCTCGGCCCGGCGGCTGACCGAGCAGGAGGCGGAGTTCCGGGGCCCCGACGTGGTGCTGCACACCGGGGGCGTCGCCGACCTCGCGATCCACTACCGGGGCGACGACAACCTCATCGTCAACGTCTTCGAACTGGCCGGGCACGAGGACCCCGCCGTGCTCCCGCGCGACGAGAACGTGGTCAACGAGATCGGCCGGCGGCGCGAGAAGGTGCCGCTGCCCGAGGGCCCGCTCGTCGTCCAGTTCGAGATGGCGGACGGACCGTGGACCGCCCGCCTCAAGCGGGTGCAGCCGCGCACGGGCCCCCTCTTCCCCGGGGCCGTCCCCGCGAGCCCCTGGCAGGCGCCCGCCGCGGCACCCGACCGCAAGGGCTGGTTCCCCCGCCGCTGAGCCGGCGTCAGAGGACCGGGCCGCCGCCGACCGGCGGCGGCCCGCCGAAGACCTCCTCGCGGGCGGCCGTCAGCGCCAGGTCGAGCGCCCCCGCCAGCACCGGGTTCCCGGGCACCCCCGACAGCCGGATCCGGGCCCGGGAGTGGGCGAGGACCCGCAGCTCGCGCTCGACCAGCGCGCGCAGCGGCTCACCGCCCGCCGCGCAGAGCCGGCCCGCGAGGACGACGAGCCCGGGGTCCACGACGGTGACGATCGACGCGAGACCGGCCGCGAGCCGGGCCGCCACCCGCCCGAGCCCGGCCCGCGCCGCCTCGGCCTCCTCGCCCACGGGCGGCGCGTCCGCCCCGTACCCGGCCCGGCGCACCGCCTCCGTGACCGCCTCCGCGAAGTCCGCGCCCGGCACCCCGTGCGCGTGCAGCAGCTCCCGTACGGCGTCCCCGCCCGCCAGCTCCTGGTAGCCGTGGCGCCCGTAGGGGCCGCCGGCCTCGCGGGCGGTCGGCGCGCCGGGCAGCGGCAGATAGCCGACCTCGCCCGCGCCGCCGAAGTGGCCGCGGTGCAGCCGCCCGTCCAGGACGAGCGCCGCGCCCAGGCCCTCGTCCGCCCACAGCAGGACGAAGTCGGGGCAGCCGGCCGCCGCGTGCGTCCGCTCGGCGACCGCCGCGAGATTGACGTCGTTCTCGATCCGGACCGGCACCCCGAGCTCCGCGCCGAGCGTCCGCTCCACGTCCGGGAAGAACCAGGCCGCCATGTCCTCCTCGCTGGCGTGGGCGAGCCGGCCGGTCGTCGGGTCCACCGCGCCCTGCACCCCGACCACCACCCGCCTCGGCGGCTCCGGCGTCGGCACCCGGGCCAGCGCCCCGCGCAGCGCCGCCACCAGCGCCTCCCGGCCGCCCCCGGCCGGCGCGGGCGCCTCCGCCTCGCCGAGCACCGTGCCGGTGATGTCCGCGGCCCGCACCGCGATCCACTCCGGCGTCACGTCCACGGCCGTCGCGTAGGCCGCCGCCGGATTGACCCGGTACGTCTCCGGCACCCGGCCCGGCAGCCCGGTGCGCAGCCCGTTGCCCACCACCAGACCCGCGCCTTCGAGGCGCGCCAGGACCTGCGAGGCGGTCGGCTTGGACAGGCCGGTGAGCCGGCTGATCTCGGGGCGGGTGAGCGGCCCCTGACGGAGCAGCAGATGGAGGGCGGCGCGGTCGTTGACCGCCCGTACGAGTCCGGGGGTGCCGCGCACGAGCTCGGTCAACTGCCCTCCGCACGCGGGTCGGCCTGGTTCGGGCGGCCAGCCTACAGCGCGGTCCCCGGCCGGTGGGCCGGTCCGGCGGCCGGGGGAGCGGTGGCCCGTTCGGAGGACGCCGCGGCCCGCCGCGTGTCCCCCGGCGGAACGTTCCGTTGTGAGGGTGTGACCTCACCTCGACGCATCTCCTCGGTCCTCGCCGTCGCCGCCGCGTTCTCCTGCCTCGGCGGTGCCGCCACACAGGCCGTCGCGGCCCCCGCGAGCCCGCTCGGACCGCCGATCAGCCCCATCGCCGAACTCGACAACCTCGCCACCACCGGCATGACGGAGGAGGCCCGCGCCACCTACCCCGGCGTCGGCGAGCAGCTCGGCGGGCTGAGCCGGATCAACGAACTCCACCAGCTCCACCAGCTCACCGACCAGGCCGCGCCGGTCACCGGGCTGCTCCCCGAGATCTCCACCTGACGTCACCTCCACCGCACTCCGCAGGACTCCGGCGCCCGGACGGCCGCAGCACGACCGTCCGGGCGCCGGCCCGTGCCCGGACGGACCCGGCGCGGGCGGCGTGCCTCAGCGCAGGTCGAAGCGGTCCAGCTCCATCACCTTCGACCAGGCGGCGACGAAGTCGCGGACGAACTTCGCGCCCGCGTCCCGGGCGGCGTACACCTCCGACAGGGCCCGCAGCTGGGCGTGGGAGCCGAAGACCAGGTCCACGGCGGTGCCCGTCCACCTCAGCTCGCCGGTGGCCCGGTCCCGGCCCTCGTAGACGTTCTCGTCGGACTCCGAGACCTTCCACTCCGTCCCCATGTCCAGCACGTTGACGAAGAAGTCGGTGGTCAGGCTGCCCGGACGGTCGGTGAACACGCCGTGGCGCACCCCGCCGTGCCCGGTGTCGAGCGCCCGCATGCCGCCGATCAGCGCCGTCATCTCCGGAGCCGTCAGCGTCAGCATGGCGGCCCGGTCGAGCAGCAGCGTCTCCGGCGACAGCTTCTCGCCCGGCCGCACGTAGTTGCGGAAGCCGTCGGCGCGCGGTTCGAGGACCGCGAACGACTCCACGTCGGTCTGCTCCTGGGAGGCGTCCGTGCGACCGGGCGCGAACGGCACGGTCACCGGGTGCCCGGCGTCCGTCGCGGCCCGCTCGACCGCCGCGCAGCCGCCCAGCACGATCAGGTCGGCCAGCGAGATCCGGGTGTCGTCGCTCCGGCCGGCCGCGAACTCCCGCTGGATCGTCTCCAGGGTGCTGAGCGTCTCGGCCACCTCCGGCAGGTCGTTGACCGCCCAGTCCTTCTGCGGCGCGAGCCGGATCCGCGCCCCGTTGGCGCCGCCCCGCTTGTCGGTGCCCCGGAAGCTCGCCGCCGACGCCCAGGCGGTGGTGACCAGCTGGGGCACGCTCAGCCCCGAGGAGAGGATCCGCTCCTTGAGGGCGGCGATGTCCTCGTCCGAGACCAGCCCGTGGTCGACCGGCGGCACCGGGTCCTGCCACAGCTGCGGCTCCGGGATCCACGGGCCGAGGTACCGCGACAGCGGCCCCATGTCGCGGTGCAGCAGCTTGTACCAGGCTTTGGCGTACGCCTCCGCGAGCTGCTCCGGGTTCTCGTGGAAGCGGCGGGCGATCGGCTCGTACACCGGGTCCATCCGCAGCGACAGATCGGTCGTCAGCATCATCGGCGCGTGCCGCTTCGACGGGTCGTGCGCGTCCGGGACGGTGTCCTGGGCGGCCGGGTCGGTGGGCTTCCACTGCTGCGCGCCGGCGGGGCTGGTGGTCAGCTCCCACTCGTACCGGAAGAGGTTGTCGAGGTAGCCGTTGTCCCACCGGGTCGGCTGGTTCGTCCAGGCGCCCTCCAGACCGCTGGTGAGGGCGTCGCCGCCGACGCCCGTGCCGGACGCGTTCTTCCAGCCGAGGCCCATCTGCTCGATCGGCGCCGCCTCCGGCTCCGGGCCGATGAACTCGGGGCTCACGGCCCCGTGGCACTTGCCGAAGGTGTGGCCGCCGACGATGAGCGCGACGGTCTCCTCGTCGTTCATCGCCATCCGGCCGAAGGTCTCCCGGATGTCGCGGGCGGCGGCCAGCGGGTCGGGGTTCCCGTTCGGGCCCTCCGGGTTGACGTAGATGAGGCCCATCTGGACCGCCCCGAGCGGCCCCGTCAGCTCCCGGTCGCCGGCGTAGCGCTCGTCGCCCAGCCAGGTGTCCTCGGGGCCCCAGAAGATCTCCTCCGGCTCCCAGATGTCCTCGCGGCCGAATCCGAAACCGAAGGTCCTGAATCCCATGGATTCCATCGCGCAGTTACCGGCGAAGACCAGAAGATCGGCCCAGGAGATCTTCTGTCCGTACTTCTGCTTGACCGGCCAGAGAAGACGGCGCGCCTTGTCCAGGCTCGCGTTGTCCGGCCAGCTGTTCAGCGGCGCGAATCGCTGCGCGCCGCTTCCGCCGCCGCCCCGGCCGTCGGCGATGCGGTAGGTGCCCGCCGCGTGCCAGCTCATCCGGATGAAGAAAGGACCGTAGTGGCCGTAGTCGGCGGGCCACCATTCCTGCGAATCCGTCATCAGGGCGATGACGTCCCGCTTCAGCGCCTCGACGTCGAGGCCCGCGAACTCCTTCGCGTAGTCGAAGTCCTTGTCGAGGGGGTCGGCCTGCGGATCGTTCCGATGGAGTACGGAGAGGTCCAGCTGGTTCGGCCACCAGTCCCGGTTGGTCCGGGGCCGGGTGTCCTTGGGGGTGGGGGAGGAGATTGCCGGGTTCTCGCTCTCGCTGCCGGTCACGTACGGCCTTCTTCCTGTGTGCTCGCTGTCTTTCCCGCCGCCGGCCGGAATTCCGCACGACGGCGCGTCCGTATGGTCGCGCACGCGCGTCCTCGCGGCCATGTGAACACGCAGGGCACGGCGGCCCGGAAGAAAGCGGACCGAAAAGGCATCACAAGGCACCGGGCGGTTCCGGGCCTTTCCGCCGGACGTCGAGCGTGGCGCAGTGGAAGGAGCCGCCGAACGGCGCGTAATGCATGAGGTCGCAGGGGACCGGCTCGAATCCCCAGCTTTCCAGGGCGCGCAGGGTCCGCGTGTGGTGCCGTTCCGCGACGACCCTCGTCTCGTCCAGCATCAGCACGTTCATGCTCAGCCAGGTGCCGCACATCGACGTGAGCCGCAGCAGCCGTTCCGGCAGGGGGTCGGGCTCGGGCGCCGTCAGGATCTCCCAGGAGTCCAGCACCGGCGGCAGCCGGTCGGGGTCGACGTACTCCGGGTTCACCAGGGCACGGCCCGGGGCGAGCGGCAGGAACGTGGTGTCGATGTGCATCGGGGTCCGGCAGCGGCTCTCGATCTCGTGGATGCGGTACTCCGGACCCAGGTGCCGGCGCAGCCAGTCGATGCCCATGCGGTTGGTGACGTTGCTGCGCGTCACGAACAGGTCCCGTCCCGCCCGGACGAAGTCGGCGGCGTCGAACACCGGCTCGAACTCCGTCACCAGGTGACGCACCGGCTCGTCGGGCCCGGGCACCCGGTACGACGGGTCGAAGAGCTCGTCCGTCAGCTGCGGCCGGGGCGCCGCCGTCCAGCGGGCCCCGCGGCGGAAGTACTCCTTCAACAGCCTGCGGTACGCGTGCGTCTCGAAGTACCGGCAGGGCCACGCCATGGGGGTCTCGATGATCTCGTCGCCGACGACGAGCAGGCCGTCCCGGGGGCAGGCGCTGCTGAAGCCGCGGGAGGACCACTCCGGGGTGGCGAACCGCCGCCGGTGGGGGACGGGGTCCGGCCGCCGGACCGTCACCCCGAGGGACTCCAGGAGGGCGACGAAGCCCTCGACCTCCTCCTCGGCCCTCCCGACGAGCGCCCGCGGGTAGCGGAACCCGGCGGCGGCACCCTGGAGCCGGGCCGCCCACGGCGGGAGGTTGCACTGGACCGCCGGATGGCGGGAGGGGATCGTGGCGCCGTCGACCCGGCCCACCACGACCTCCTCCAGGGGATCCCACTCGGTGTACGAGCGGACCGGCGAGCCCTCGACGGTGCCGGCGGGGGAGACCGTCGGCGGGGTGGCCGGCGGTCCGGGCGGGGGAAGTTCCCTGGAGCGGATCCGGAAGGGCGTCACGGCTGCCTCCTGGGGGCGGCGGCGCGGCATCGGGTGCCGGGCGCACAGCGCGGCTGCCCCGGAACGGCCCGCCGCATGCCTGCCGGGGCCGGTCCCGTGTTGAGGGCCAGGGCAAGCGTTCCTACGCTGGGTCGGGAGAGACAGGAGGGCGCCGATGGCCGCCGTCGCCGTGCACCGCGCCGTCCTCGGCGACGGGCGCCCGACGCTCCCCTACGCGGAGGCCGGGCGTCCAGGGAGCGGGCCGCCGCTCGTCCTCGTCCACGGCTACGCCGACTCCTGGTGGACCTTCGAGCCGATGCTGCGGGCCATGCCGTCCGCCCTGCACGCCTACGCGCCGACCCAGCGCGGCCACGGCGACGCGGACAAGCCGGCGGAGGGGTACCTCCCGGAGGACTTCGCCGACGACCTCGTCGCCTTCCTCGACCACCTCGGCATCGAGCGGGCCGTCCTCGTCGGCGGCTCCAGCGGCGGGGTCCAGGCCCGGATCGTCGCCGGCCGGCGGCCCGACCGGGTCGCCGGGCTCGTCCTCCTCGGCGTCCCGGCCCTGCTCGCGGACAAGCCCGGCGTCACCGGCCTGTGGGAGACCGTCCAGGCCCTGCGGGACCCGGTGGACCGCGCCTTCGCCGCCGAGTTCACCCGCGGGCTCGCCGGCCGGGTGGCGCCCGGCTTCCTGGAGACCATCGTCGACGAGAGCCTGAAGGCCCCGGCCCGGGTCTGGCGCGAGGTCCTGCGCGGACTCCTGGAGACCGACCTCGCGGCCACGCTCACCGGGATCCTCGTCCCGACCCTCGTCGTCTGGGGCGACCGCGACCCGGTGCTCACCCGTTCGGACCAGCAGCTGATCCTCGACGCGATCCCCGACTCCCGGTTCCTCGTCCACGAGGGCGCCGGGCACGTCGTGTACTGGGAGGACCCGGACCGGGTCGTGCGCGAGCTCGCCGCCTTCACCGCCGCGCTGCGCGGCTGAGCCCCGCGGCCCGCGCCCCCCGCACGCGGCCCGTCCGCTCCCGGGTCGCCCGGAAAATCCGTGGACCGCCCGGTCCGTCCTCCGCCACACTCCGTCACCGTATGTGTCGGAACGACGACGGAAGGTCGTGATGGGAACGTCAGAACAACGCGGCGGCGGGCCGGGCGAAGGCCCCGTCCGCCTCGCGCTCCGCCATTACGGGGGAGAACTGCTGCGGCTGCGACGGGTGGCCGTGCCCGCGCTGCTGCTCCCGGCCCTCGGGAACATCGGCATCAACTACCTCGCGCCCCTCGTGGTCGCCAAGCTCGTCGGCCGGGTCGCCGACGGCGGCCCCACCACCCTCGACTCGGTCCTGCCCTACGCCCTCGCCTTCGCCGCCGTGCTGCTCCTCGGCGAGGCGCTGTGGCGGGTCGGACTCCACTGCCTCAACCGGCTCGACGCCCGCGGCATCGAGCACCTCTACGTCGTCGGCATGGACGAACTCTTCGCCAAGGACGCGGCGTTCTTCCACGACAACTTCGCGGGCTCCCTCACCAAGCGGGTCATCAGCTTCGCCTCCCGCTTCGAGGACTTCGTCGACACCCTGACCTTCCAGATCATGGGCAGCCTCGTCCCGCTCCTGTTCGCCTCGGTCGTGCTGTGGCAGTACGACCCGCTGCTCGTCGTCGGCCTGCTGGTCATGATCGCGCTCACCGCCGTGTGCGTGGTGCCGCTGATCCGCCGCCGGCAGGTCATCGTCGCCGAGCGCGAGGAGGCTATCGCCCGGGTGTCGGGGCACGTCGCCGACGTGCTGATGAACATGGACACCGTCCGCTCCTTCGCCGCCGAGGAGCGGGAGGCCGTCGAACACCGGTCCCGCGTCGCGGAGTCGCGCCGGATCACCCTGCGCTCCTGGGACTACGGCAACCTGCGCATCGACACCCTCGTCGCGCCGCTCTCCGTCGTCACCAACGTCCTCGGGCTGGTGCTCGCCCTGATGCTCGGGGCGGGGGAGCAAGGCGTGGAGGCGATCATCGTGGCGTTCACGTACTACGCCAACGCCACCCGCATCATGTTCGAGTTCAACCAGATCTACCGGCGGCTGGAGAGCTCCATGACGGAGGCCGCCCAGTTCACCGAACTCCTCCTCGAACCGCCGACCGTCGTGGACCCGCCCGCCCCCGAGCCGCTCGCCGGCCCGGCCGGACACGTCCGCTTCGAGGGAGTGCACTTCGCCCACCGGGGCGCGAAGCCGCTGTTCGAGGGGCTCGACCTGGACGTGCCCGGCGGCACCAAGGTCGGCTTCGTCGGCCGCTCCGGCGGCGGCAAGACCACCCTCACCCGGCTGCTGCTGCGGATGACCGACGTCGACGGCGGCCGGATCCTGATCGGCGGTCAGGACATCAGCCGCATGCGCCAGTCCGACCTCCGCGGCCTCATCGCCTCCGTACCGCAGGATCCGGCGATGTTCCACCGCACCCTCAGGGAGAACATCGCCTTCGCGCGCCCCGGGGCCACCGACGCCGAGATCCGCCGGGCCGCCGAGGCCGCCCACGTCACCGAGTTCGCCGACGCGCTGCCCGACGGCTTCGACACCCTGGTCGGGGAGCGCGGGGTGAAGCTCTCCGGCGGGCAGCGGCAGCGCGTCGCGCTCGCCCGGGCGATCCTCCGCGACGCGCCGATCCTCCTCCTCGACGAGGCGACCAGCGCCCTCGACTCCGAGAGCGAACTCCTCGTCCAGGACGCGCTGTGGCGCCTCATGGAGGGCCGGACCGCGCTCGTCGTGGCCCACCGGCTCTCCACCGTCGCCGGCATGGACCGGCTCGTCGTCCTCGACCGCGGCCGGATCGTCGAGCAGGGCGACCACCACGAACTCCTCGCCGCCGACGGCGCGTACGCCAAGCTCTGGCAGCACCAGTCGGGCGGCTTCCTCGACGACACCCCGACCGGCCGGACCGGACCGGAGGCCACCGTGTCCCACTGACCCGCGGACCCGCCCCGACCAGCGGGTTCGCCCGCCCCGCCGGTCCGGTGGCTGCGGGCGGTGCGGGTGCGGACACGGTCCGCGTCTGCCAGCCTGGTGCTTGCGTGCCGGCACAACGCCTTGACGGAAACCGTCCGTCCCGCCGCCTCCGGGCGGTGGGACGGCGTACGACGGAAGGAGGCGGTCATGCTCATCGGCCACGCCTTCGAGGAAGGCGTCCTGCACCTGTCGCTCCCCGGCGACCTCGCCCACACCAGCCGCTCCGCGGCCGACCTGGAGGCCCAGGCACTGGCCCACGCCCACCGGCCCCGGCACGTCCGGGTCCAGCTCTCCACCGCCGACCCCACCCCCGCCTCGCTCAGCGTGCTGTCCAAGGTGCGCCGCTTCTGCGAGAACGTCCGGATACCCCTCACCGTCGTCGGCCCCGTCACGGTCGCCGCGACACCCCTCCAGGAGTGACCCGAGCCCCCGGCGGCCCGCCGCCGGGGGCTCTCCGCCGCCCGCCGGCCGGAACCCGTTTACGAACCGGCGCCCCCGGCAAGGCGCCGCGCATGACGAACTTCGGCTACACGATGATGACCGAGCAGGCGGGCCCGCGTGAGCTGGTCGACCACGTGGTCGAGGCCGAACGCGTCGGTTTCGACTTCTCCGTGATCTCCGACCACTCCTTCCCCTGGCTCGATGCCCAGGGACACGCCCCGTACGCGTGGAGCGTGCTCGGCGCCGCGGCCCAGGCCACCTCCCGCATCCCGCTGATGACCTTCGTGACCTGCCCGACCTTCCGCTACCACCCGGCCGTCGTCGCGCAGAAGGCGGCGACGCTCCAGCTCCTCTCCGAGGGCCGCTTCCGGCTGGGCCTCGGCTCCGGCGAGAACCTCAACGAGCACGTCACCGGCACGGGCTGGCCCACCGCCCGCGTCCGCCTGGAGCGCCTGGAGGAGGCCGTGGACATCATCCGCGCCCTCTTCACCGGGGAGTACGTGAACCACCACGGGCGGCACTTCGACGTGACCGCCGCCCGCCTCTGGGACCTGCCCGACCGGCCGCCGCCGATCGGCATCGCCGCCTCCGGCCCCCGCTCCAGCGCGCTCGCCGGCCGCCGCGCCGACCTCCTCGTCGCCGTCGAACCGCGCCGGGAGCTGACCGAGGACTTCGACCGCCACGGCGGCGCGGGCAAGCCCAGGATCGGACAGCTCGCCCTCTGCTACGACACCGACCGCGACGCCGCCGTCGCCCGCGCGTACGAGCAGTTCCGCTGGGCGCTCGGCGGCTGGCGGGTCAACCCCGAGCTGCCGCTGCCGGCGAGCTTCGCCCAGGCGTCCGCCCACATCGAACCCGAGGACGTGGCCGAAGCGATCCCCTGCGGCGACGACCCCGGCGCGGTGGTGAAGGCCGCCGACGCCTACCGCGAGGCAGGCTTCACCGACCTCGCGCTCGTCCAGATCGGCGGCGCCCACCAGGGCCCCTTCCTGGAATGGGCCCGCACCACCCTGCTGCCCGCCCTGCGGGGCGACGCCGTGTGACACGCCCCCGGGATGCGGGTCGCCGGGCGCTGCCGTTGACTGGGGCCGACGACCGCATGCGAGCCGAGGGAGACCACGACATGACCGGACGCTGGGTACGGGGCGCCGCCGGCGGCCTGCTGGCGGGAGCCGTCCTGATGGGCACGGCGGCCTGCTCGGACGAGGTCGACAACCCCGTCTCGGGGGCGGTCAGCGAGGCCGCCTCCGCGGTCGAGTCCGCCGCCGAGGGACTCTCGGACGCCGCCCGGAAGGCCGCCGACCAGGCCAAGCAGCAGCTGTCCGAGGTCAAGGACGGCGTCGACGCCAAGGACGCGGTGACGCTCGGCGACCCCGGCACCGACGCCGACGGCCGCACCACCGTCCCGGTCACCGTGAACAACACCGACGACAAGACCCGCTCGTTCGCGGTGCAGGTGGAGTTCAAGGACGGCGACGGCAAGCTGGTCGACACGGTCGTCGTCACCATCTCCGACGTGCCGGCCGGCAAACCGGGCGACGGCACCGCCCGCAGCACCCACAAGCTCTCCGGCACCGTCACCGCCTCGGTCCCCACCGCCCTGCGCTACTGACCCGGCGGGGAGCCGCGCCGTCGCGCCCCGAAAACCGGTACCGTCCCGGCCGCCGAGCGCCGAGACTCCTGTCATGACCGACATGGACGCCTTCCGGGCCGAGGTCGCCGCCTGGGCGGCCGGCGGACCCGGCGACGCCGCGCGCGACCTCGCCGCCCGCCTCCCCGTCCGCACCGTGGTGCTCCTCGAAGGCCGCAGCGACGTCGCGGCCGTCGAGGCGCTGGCCGAACGCCGCGGCCGTGACCTCGCCGCCGAGGGCGTCTGCGTGCTGTCCATGAACGGGGCCACCAACGCCGCCCGCCACGCCCGCCTGCTCGGCCCGTCCGGCCTCGGGCTGCGCCTCACCGGCCTCTGCGACGACGCCGAACGCTCCCACTACGCGCGCGGCCTGGCCGCCGCCGGGGCCGACCCGGACGCCTTCTTCGTCTGCGTCGCCGACCTGGAGGACGAGCTGATCCGCGCCCTCGGCGTGGACCGGGTCGGCGAGCTGGTCGACGCCGAGGGCGAGGGGCGTGCCCTGCGCACCTTCCTGAACCAGCCCGCCCAGCGCGACCGCAGCCCGCTGCTGCGGATGCGCCGCTTCCTCGGCACCACCTCGGGCCGGAAGATCCGCTACGGACGCGTGCTGGTCGAGGCCCTCGACCTCGCCCGCGTACCGGCCCCGCTGGACGGCCTGCTGGCCTCCCTCTGAGCGGTGGGCGCCCGGAGGGTCAGCCGGCCGGCGCCAGGGCTTCGAGGGCCCGGTCGAGCGCGGCGAGCAGGGGTGGGGCCTCGTCGGGCGAGTACAGCAGGCGCAGCGCCAGGCCGTCGGAGACGGCGATGAGGGCGTCGGCGGCCGGCCCGGGCAGCGGGCTGCCGGCGTCGGCGAGCCGGTGGGTGAGGGCGTCGCGGAGCGCCTGGTCGACGCGCTGCCGGACCTCGGCCAGCCGGGGGTGGTGCGCGGCGTGGACCGCGAAGGCCAGCTGCGCGGCCGCCTCGGCGCGGCGCTCCTGGTCCAGTGGCAGGGTGGCCAGGATCAGTTCGCGCAGCGCCGACCGCAGCGGCAGCGCCGGGTCGACCGTGCCCATCCGCCGCTCGATCCGCTCCCCGGCCAGCTCGGAGGCGAACAGGAGCAGCTCCTCCTTGCTGCGGAAGTACTTCTGGACCGCGCCGGGGGAGCGGCCGCTCGCCGCCGCCACCGTCCGCACGCTCACCTGGTCGAGCCCTTCCTCGCCGGCCAGGCGCAGCAGGGCCGCGCCGATCTGGCGGCGCTGTTCCGACCGGTCGACGGTCCTGGGCATCGTCACGCTCCGCACTTTAGGATACGGTCGTATTCTAACGAATGGGGGAGCACATGGACCACCAGCCCGACCGCCCCGCCGACCCGCTGCGGAAGCGGGACGCCGCCCCGGAGAAACGCGGTCCGGAGTCGCGCCCCTCCGAACGGCGCGTCTCCGACCGGGAGCGCGACGCCGCCGTCGACATCCTCGCCGCCGCCCTCGCCGAGGGACGGCTCCAGCCGCACGAGCACGCCGCCCGCGTCGAGGCCGCCCTGCGCGCCCGTACCGCCGGCGAACTCGAGGTCCTCACCGCCGACCTGCCCGCACCCGTGCCCGGCCGCGAGGAGCGCGAGCGCGAGGAGCGCGCCGAGTGGTACGCGGAGTGGCGCCACTGGCTGGGCGGCCTCCTGGTCATGACCGTGATCTGGGGGGTCAGCTGCGTCAGCGACGGCGAGCTGAGGTTCTACTGGCCGGTGACCCCGCTCGCCATCTGGGCGGCGGTCCTCGGCGCCGCGGCCCTGCGGCCACGGGACGGGAAGGGTGACGACACCGTCTGACACGCCGGGGAGGACGCGTCGAGCCCCGGTCTTCGGGGTAAACAGAGACCGAACGCCTCCTCTCCCGAACGGACTTGTGTGCGTTGAGCATGCCACTCGGATCCCGTGTGCCAGGCAGGACCTGGACGATTCGCCTCACCGGCCACCACGACCACTCGGCGCGGGTCAGCTGCACCACCGCGGGCTGCCGCATGCCGGACCGCTCCAAGGACGTGCGCGCGCTGCGCGCCTTCGCCGCCGAGCACGTGCGGGCCCACGCCCGGCTGGCGACCCCGCGGCCGAACGCCTCGTGCGCCTGCGGCGGAGCCGGCTGCCGCCACCACCAGGCCCGGGCCCTGTGCTCCGGCCGCACCCTGCTCGTCCTCATCCACAACCCGGCCGTCGGCGAGGTCTGGACGCTCGCCGAGATCTGCGAGGCGTGCGCCCCGCTGATCACCCACGCCCGGATCGTGGCGCGGGCGGCGAGCCCCGCCGAGACCCGGAGACCGGAGCGCGTGCCCGAGCCGCGGACCGCGGCCCAGGCCGCCTCCGGTCCGGCCGTCCCGGTGCTGTTCTCCTCGCCGGAGGCCGCCGGCGGCGCCACCGACTCCGAAGGCCCCCGCCAGGGCCGCCGCCCCCGCCGGGGCGGCCGCGGGAACCGTACGGGCGGCGGACGGTACTGACCCCGTCCCCCTCCCGGCCTACCCCTGCCGGGGGACGAACGCCGGGCGCAGCGACGGGTCGACCGGGTCGTAGTAGCGGTGGAAGACCGGCGTGGCCGCGCCCGACAGGGGCGGGACGATCCAGCTCCAGTCGGCCGGCGTCGCCCGGCCGTGCCGCCGCTCCCGCGCGATGTGCTTCAGGAACCGCTCGGACTCGGTGTGGTGGTCCGCCATGGTCACCCCGGCCTCCTGGAAGGAGTGCAGCACCGCCACGTTCAGCTCCACCAGCGCCCGGTCCCGCCACAGCGTCCGCTCCGAGGAGCGGTCCAGGCCCAGTTTCTCCGCGACCAGCGGCAGCAGGTCGTACCGGTCCGCGTCGGCCAGGTTCCGGGCGCCTATCTCGGTGCCCATGTACCAGCCGTTGAACGGCGCCGCCGGATACCGCACCCCGCCGATCTCCAGGACCATGTCGCTGATCGCCGGCACCGCGTACCAGCGCAGCCCGAGCCCCGCGAACCAGGCGTGCTCGGGGTGGCGCAGCGGCACCTCCCGCACGGCGCCGTCCGGCAGCTCGTACCACTCCGGGCGGGCGTCGGGCCGCTCCCGCACCATCAGCGGCAGCACCTGGAAGGGCTCCTCCTCCCGCTTCCAGCCCAGTTCGCGGGCGAGCGCCGTGGTCGCCGCCGCGCGCGGATCGCCGATCCAGCGGCCGGACGGAGTGCGGTGGCCCGCGTACCGGACCAGCTGGTCGTTGACGATCCGGGGCGCGGGGCGGCCGGGCCGGTCCGGGGCGAAGACGGTGAGGACCGGGCGGATCCGCCCGCCGTTCTCCGCCGCCCGCAGGTGCTCGGCGCAGGCGGCCGCGATGCCGTCGGCGGACGACACCCCGCGCAGGTCCCGCACGACGAGACTGCTCCAGTAGAGCCGTCCGATGCACCGGGCCGCGTTGCGCCAGGCGACCCGGGCGCCGTAGGCCAGCTCCTCGGGCGTGTGCTCGTAGGTGCCGGTACGGGCGATCTCGGCCCGCACCCGGCGGACCCGGGCGTCCGCGTCCCCCGCGCCCGGGGACTCGTCGTGGAACTGCCGGACGAACTCCTCCGCCTGCCGCCGGTCCACCCGCTCCGGCTCGCGCGGAACGGCCGGCGGCGGGACGACGGCGGGGGCCGCGGCGGCGGCCGAGTAGGGGCATGCGGCGCCGGCGGGGGCGGCCGCGCGGCGACGGATCAGACTGAAGACCAAGGTGTTTCCTCCCTGGCCCCATGACTACCGTACGGATTCGTCCGACTGTGGAGAGTGTTCGAACTTCGTCAGGAAGGACGGTCCGTCCTGCTATGGTGCCCGGCTCCGCCGGCCGGGACGCGCCTCAGACGACGGTCAGCACGGAGGCGTGGACCCGCTCCAGGACCAGCCCGCCGTCCAGCCGGACCCGCGCCGTGACGACCGGCCGCCGGTTCCGGTACGCCTCCCACGCCGGCTCCAGCGCCCGCGCCTGCTCCTCCGCCCGCTCCCGGCTCGCCGGCGGCATCTGGGCGCCGAACGCGTCGAGCAGCGAGACCAGGCGCTCGTACTCCGCCGCCTCGGGGTCCGGCCGGGACTCCTCCGGCTCGTCGACCCGCTCGACGACCCCCTCCGTCCCCGCCCCGACCAGCAGCGCCCCGGCCACCGCCGCCGGCTCCTCGGCCGGGTCGCCGGCCACCGTGACCGTCCCGGCCACCCTCAGATCGACCGCGAGGCGCACCCGCCGGCCCTGTGTGAGCGTCATCCGGCCTTCTTAGCACGACGAAGATCCTCCCCACCCGGCCGCGGGCGGACCGGGCGGCCCCGGCGCACGGCTCAGGAGGGAAGGTTCTGCTCGGCCCAGACGACCTTGCCGCCGGGGGTGCGGCAGGAGCCCCAGCGGCGGCACAGCATGTTGACCAGCTGGAGACCGCGGCCGCCCTCGTCGCTGAGGTCGGCGTGCTGGATCTGCGGCAGGTCGGGGCCGGTGTCCGACACCTCGACGACCAGCCGCTCGCCGCGCAGCAGCCGCAGCTCGCCCGGCCCGTTCCCGTACCGCAGGGCGTTGCCGACCAGCTCCGAGACGACCAGCTCGCACACGTCGGCGAGGTCGTCCAGGCCCCATTCCGCGAGCTGGCGGGTGACGAGGCGGCGGGCCTCGGAGGCGGCCCTGCCGTCGCCGGAGAGCGGCCACACCCGCAGCCCGGTCTCCGTGCCGAGCGGTACCGCCCGCGCGGTCAGCAGCACCGCCTCGTCGAACCGGCCGGGCCCCGCCGGCGCCGCCGCGATCAGCCCGCCGTCCTCCAGCGCGGCCGGCGGCAGCGCGAGCGCCGCCGTCCGCAGCCGGTCCAGCTGCTCCTCCAGGTCGGCGCCGCGCGCCTTCACCAGCCCGTCGGTGAACAGCACGAGCGCGCCGCCGTCCGGCACGGTGACCGTGACCGGGTCGTACGGGATCACCCCGGCGCCCAGCGGCGCCCCGGCCGGCAGCCCGACGAACCCGGCCCCGCCGCGCCCGTCGAGCAGCAGCGGCGGCAGATGGCCCGCACCGGCCAGCGTGACGGAGGAGTCCGCAGGGTCGTAGACCGCGCAGAGGAAGGTGGCGACCTGGTCGTCCTCCAGGTCGCGGGTGGCGAGGTCGAGCCGGGCCAGGACCCGCTCGGGCGCCATGTCCAGGGTCATCAGGGTGCGGGCGACGGCCCGGAGCCGCCCCATGGTGGCGGCGGCGGGCAGCCCCTGGCCCATCACGTCGCCCGCCATCAGCGCCGTACGGCCGCCGGGCAGCGACATCACGTCGTACCAGTCTCCGCCGACCGTGTGACGGGCCGCCGAGGGCGCGTACTCGCCGCGCACCCGCAGGCCCGGGGTGACCGGGGTGGCCCGGGGCAGCAGCGTGCGCTGGAGCGACACGACGTGCTCGCGCTCCCGGCCGTACAGCCGGGCGTTGTCGATGAAGACGGCGGCGCGCGAGGCCAGCTGCTCGGCGAGGACCAGGTCGGTGGGGGAGAAGGGCGGGCTGCCCGCGCCGCGGACGAAGTCGGCGCTGCCGAGCAGCAGCCCGCGGGCGATCAGCGGCACCGCGAGATAGCTGTGCACGCCCAGCGCGCGCATCTTCGCCGCGCCGCTCGCGGTGGGGGCGACGCGGGCGAAGTCCTCCTCGCGCATCCGGGCGACCATGACGGGCTCGCCGCGCCGCAGGCAGTACCGGTGGAGCAGGGTCTCGTGCCGCTTCTGGTCGCGCACATAGGTCTCGCCGACCGGGACGGCCTCCAGGGTGCTCATGGTGTCGACGGCGGAGAGCGCCACCGCCCGCATCGGGGGGACTCCCGTGCCGGTCCAGCGGGAGCCCTCCTCGCCGTGCAGGACGCTCTCCAGGATGTCGACGGCGGCGCCGTCGGCGAAGCCCGGGACGGTGAACTCGGCCAGCTCCCGGGCGGTGCTCTCCAGGTCCAGGGTGGTGCCGATGCGGGTGGTCGCGGCGTTGAGCCAGGCGAGCCGTTCCTCGGCGCCGGGGGCGTCGAGCGGAATCGCGCCGTCCGCGCGCCGGCGCCGGGCGCGGAGCTCCGCGGACCGGAACACGGTCGAGGTGCGCACGGGCGAGACCCTGCCGGTCAGGCGTCGTCCGCCGCTGCCGCCGCTCACTCTTCCGGCCTCCAGGGGGGATCTCGACCAGGTGTGATGCACAGTCTGCACCGGAAGCCCGTCCGGCGCACCATCCGAACGGCAGCGGAATCGCAACCGAACGGTACCTCTGTCACATCCGCCGAATGAGTGAAACCTGTTCGGGGCATGTTTCGTCCTCTCCCCCGGGAGCGCGTCGGAGGACGCGGGGCCGCATCGGGAACGCGAGGATCGGAGGGCGCATGCGCCGGATGGGCAAGTACACCGCGCACGTGGCCGTGTTGGCATCGGCGGTCGGCATCAGCCTGGCCGCGTGGGGCGCGACGGCGCTGGTGGGCGGGGACGGCGAGAGCGCCGCCGCCCCGGGCGGAGGGGCCGCGGCCCGGCCGGGGGTGCCGGCCCAGCGGAACGCGGAGCCCGCCCGGCCGGCGAAGCCCGCGGTCCGGGTGCCGGAGGGGATCGCCCACGCGGCCGAGGCGGGCGGACGGGCCGTCAACATCACCATCGACGACGGTCCCGACCCGCGGTGGACGCCGAAGATGCTCGACATCCTGAAGGAGAACGACGTCAAGGCCGTGTTCTGCATGATCGGCCCGCAGGCGAAGCAGCACCCCGACCTGGTCAAGCGCGTGGTGGCCGAGGGACACCGGCTCTGCGACCACACCATGACCCACGACACGACGATGGACCGCAAGCCCGTCGCGTACCAGAAGCAGCAGATCCTCGACGCGCGGAAGCTGATCGAGGAGGCCGCCGGCGGGGTGGAGGTGCAGTACTACCGCGCCCCGGGCGGGGCGTTCACCCCGGACAGCCGGAAGATAGCCGCGGCCGCCGGGATGCGGCCGCTGGGGTGGAACGTGGACACCAAGGACTTCGAACGGCCCGGCGCCGCCGCCATCGTGGCGACCGTCAAGAACGAGCTGTCCAACGGTCCGACCATCCTCTTCCACGACGGCGGCGGCGACCGCTCGCAGAGCGTGACGGCGCTGCGGGAGGTGCTGCCGTGGCTGAAGGAGCAGGGCCGCACCTTCAGCTTCCCGGTCCGCACGGCCCCCGACACCCCCTGAGCGCCGGGGCCGCGCGCTCCGTCAGCGCTTGACGGTGTCGTCGGTCTTGAGGTCGTCGACGGCCTCGTCGAACTCGTCCACCTCGTCGGGGCAGTAGACCTGGAGGACGATCCGCTCGACGTCGACGGCCTTGGAGTCGGCGATGACCGGACGGTTGCCCGGGCCGGGGGCTCCGGTGGTGAGCTGCTGGAGCCGGTACAGCGCCTTCTTGAGGGCTTCGCCGGGGTTCTCGCAGACCGGGCCGCCGTCGGTGCCGAGCAGCCGCTCGACGGTCTCCTGGTCGGGGGCGGGGTAGCCCGCCTTCACCAGCTCCTCGCTGAGCTGCTGGGCCTTCTGGCTGGTCTCCTCGGTCCGCTTGAAGCTGCTGTACCGGACGAGACCGGCGATCAGCAGGCCGACCAGGATCACGATCGCGCCCCAGTAGATCACCTTGTGCTCCGAGGCGAAGCGGGTCGGGCTCATGCGGCGTCTCCCTCGTCCGTGGCGGCGGCCTCGGCCGTGCGCCAGCTGGGCTTGCGCAGTTTCAGGAACGCCCAGGGGATGAGCAGTCCGAGGATCACCAGGCCGCCGCCGACGATGACGACGTACGACAGGACGCTGCCGCTGCCGAACTGCGAGGGCGGGACGAAGCCGATGAACAGGGCGGCGAGCGAGGCGAGCAGTCCGACCGAGCAGATGAGGCCGAGGGCGGGCGCCCGGTAGCCGCGCGGGTGGTCCGGCTGGAGCTTCCGCAGGCGCATCGCGGCGACGAACATCAGCAGGTACACGATGAGGTAGACCTGCGTGGTGATGGTCGAGAAGATCCAGTACACGCTGGAGACGTTCGGGATCAGCGCGTAGCCGAGGGCGATGACCGAGGTGACGATGCCCTGGGTGACGAGGATGTTCTGCTGGATGCCGTACTTGTTGAGCTTCTGCAGGAACGGCGGCAGGTAGCCCTCGCTGCGGGAGATCTCCAGGAGGCCCTTGGACGGGCCGGCCAGCCAGGTCAGCATGCCGCCGAGGGAGGCGGAGATCAGCATGACGGCCGCGATCGGGGTCATCCACCCCACGTGGAAGTACGAGAAGAACGCGTCGAACGCCTGCATGACGCCGGCCGTGAGGCTGAGCTGGTCCGCCGGGACGACCCAGCTGATCGCCAGCGCCGGCAGGATGAAGATCAGCAGCACCAGGCCCATGGCCAGGAACATCGACTTGGGGTACTCCTTCGCCGGGTTCTTCAGCGAGGAGACGTGCACCGCGTTCATCTCCATCCCCGAGTACGACAGGAAGTTGTTCACGATCAGGACGAGGCTCGCGAGGCCGGTCCACTGCGGCAGCAGGTGGTCGGCGTCCATCGGCGCCGCCGACGGGTTGCCCTGCCCGAGGAAGACCATGCCGAGCACGACGAGGATGGTGCCGGGCACCAGCGTGCCGATGATCAGGCCCCAGGAGGAGAGTCCGGCGAGGGCCTTGGTGCCGCGCGAGGAGACCCAGACGCCGGTCCAGTACAGGACCATGATGACGATCGCCGTGTAGACGCCGTTCGAGGCGAGCGAGGGATCGATCACGAAGGCGATCGTCGAGGCCACGAAGGCCAGCAGGCTCGGATAGTAGAAGATCGTCATCGCGAACTGGCACCACACCGCGAGGAAGCCGAGCGGCTTCGACAGCCCCTCGGCCACCCAGCGGTAGACACCGCCCGACCAGCCGGAGGCCAGCTCGGCGGAGACCAGGGCCGTCGGCAGCAGGAACACGATGGCCGGCACCAGGTAGAGGAAGACGCAGGCCAGGCCGTAGACGGCCATCGTCGGCGCGGCGCGCAGGCTCGCCACCGACGCGGTGGTCATCAGGGCCAGCGTCACCCACGTGATCGTGGGCGGGGCGACCGGCCGCGCCTCCGCGCGCGGTTTCGGCAGATCGGCCGGGACGTCCATCGATGCCATGGGCCCTCCTCCAGGGGGAATCGACGTGATGCGGACCACGCTGTGCGACGGGGGACGGCGCCGCAGGCCGGGACGGCCGTTCGGGTGAAGGGGCCGCGGGGCGGGGGGCCGCGGCGCAGGCGCCGGATGCCGGGTGCCGCCGGGTGGGGGATGCTGATCGCTCGTCACCCTGTATCCGAGGAGGCGGCCGTGGCGCGACCCGAGGGCGCACCGGAGGAGCCGGCGGCGGACGGCACCGAGCCGGTCACCGGCTTCCTGGCCCGGCTCACCGGACTGCTGCTGCGCACCTCCGGCGAGGGCGCCGAGCTGATCGCGCGCGAGGTCCCGGCGGTCGGTCGGGCGCTCGGCGCCGACGTGTCCGTGCTTCTCGTCATGGACGCCGTCACCCTGACCGTCGCGGTGCCGGGCGCGCCGGCGCGGACCGTGATCGTGCGAGCCGCTCCCGAGGTGGCCCGGCTGGACCGGATCGCGGCGCTGAAGCCGCTGGTGGCCGACGTGTGCGCCGGGCGGGCCGGAGCGGCGGAGGCGAGCGCCCGGCTGGACCGGATCGAGGCGGCACCGGCCCCGTACCCGTGGTGGCTGAAGCTGCTCGGGATCGTGCTCTTCTCGCTGGGCTTCGCCCCGCTGATGCAGCCCACCTGGTACGAGGTGGGCACCACGGCCGTCCTGGCGACGCTCGCCGCCGTCCTCGTGGTGGCGTCCGACCGGGTCCCGCGGCTGGCCCGGGTGCTGCCGCTGGTCGCCTCAGTGGCCGTTTCGGTCGTCACGCTCGGGCTGTTCGCCGGCGATCCGGCGCACGGCGGGCCGGTGCTGCTGATGCTGCCCGCCCTCTTCTTCTTCGTGCCCGGCGACTACCTGAGCGCCGCCGCCGCCGAACTCGGCGCCGGGCTGATCTCGACGGGCGCGATCCGGCTGGTGTACGCGGGCTTCCTGCTGGTCCAGCTGAGCGTCGGCGTGCTGATCGGGGTGTACGTCACCGGGACCTCCACCGAGGCGCTGTTCGACACGGCGGCCGAGGCCGACCTGCCGCGCTGGGTGCTCTTCGCCTCGTGGACGGTCTTCACCGCCGGAACCGTGCTCGCCTTCGCGATCCCCCGCCACTTCCTCTGGCCCCTGCTGGCACTCGTCTACCTGACGGTCGGCGTGCTGTCCGCGGCCACCGTGCTGATCGGGGAGACCGGCGGCACCTTCGTCGCCGCGGTGGTGCTCGCGGCGGCGGCGACGCTGCTGTCCCGGGGCCCGGAGCGCCCACCCCGGCTCCTGCTCGTCCTGCCCGGCTTCTTCACGCTCACCGTCGGCTCGCTCGGCATGCGCGGACTGACCACGCTGGCCGGCGGGCACGTCGTGGACGGCTTCACGGACCTGCTGGAACTCGTCCTCGTCGTCACCGCCATCGCGGTGGGCCTGGTCCTCGGTGCCACCCTCGTACCGGAACGGAGCCCGGCCGCCCCTCCGCCGCCGACCGGTTTGTAGGATCGCCGGGACGTACGGCCGAGAGCGAGGAGCGCGTAGCGGTGACCGCCGTGGTGGAACCGGGCCTGCCGGTCCTTCCGGACGCTCCGGAGCTGTGGGAGCGGGACGAGGACGGTCAGCTGCTCGGGGCGCTGGTCTGGCGCCACGGGCCCGGCTGGCGGGCCGTCAGCAGCGCGGTGCTCGGCGGCGGGATCGGCGAGCGGTCCTGGGTGATGAACGTCCAGGTCGCGCACGGCTACACCCGCACCGACCCCGAGGCGCACCTCGCCGGGCTCGCCCGGCGGGCCGGCCTCCACGGCCCCGGCGTGGGGCTGATGACCGCCGCCCGGGTCGCCGCACGCGGAGCCGCCCGCGACGGCGGCGTCGACGCGGTGGCCACCGCCGGGATCGAGGTCCGGGGCTGGGCGGCGGCACCCGGCCCGGCCGTGCCCGGACCCCAGGCCCCCGGCACCATCAACATCGTCGTCACCGTGCCCGCGCCGCTCACCGACGCCGCGCTCGTCAACGCCGTGGCGACCGCCACCGAGGCCAAGACGCAGGCGCTCCTCGAAGCGGGCCACGACTGCTCGGGCACCCCGACCGACGCGGTCTGCGTCCTCGCCCTCCGCCCCGCGCCCGGCGGCCCCGCCGAACCCTTCGCCGGACCCCGCTCGCTCTGGGGCGCCCGCCTGGCGAGGGCCGTCCACGCGGCGGTCGGCGGCGCGCTGTCCGCGCCCGGCGTCAGCTGAGCGCGGCGACCTCGGCGAGCAGCGCCTCCCGGCCGATGGCGTCGCTGCCGGTGGCGGGCACCGTACAGGCGAAGGCGCCGGCCACCGCGCCGTACAGGGCGCAGCGCTCCGGCGGCTCGCCGGTCAGCCGCCCGAAGAGGAAACCGGCCGCGTAGGCGTCGCCCGCGCCGTTGGAGTCCACGACCGCCCCGCGCGGCGCGACCGCCGGGACGTGCAGCGGGTCCCTGCGGTCGCGGGTGAGCAGGTACGAGCCCTCCGCGCCGGCGGTGGCGACGGCCACCTCCGCCCGGCCGCGCTCCAGCACCCGGCGCAGGGTCGCCACCGGGTCCGGCAGGGCCGTGGCCGACACGAAGACGATGTCGGAGCCGTACGCGAACGGCTCGTGGTACGGGTTCTCGCCGTCCCAGTTGTGCAGGTCCGTCGAGACGGTGAGGCCCGCCTCGTGGAGCTGCGGCAGCGCGAAGGCGCAGGGGTACGTGATCGAGACGTGCGCGTGCCGGGAGACGGCCGCGAGCTTGCGCACCAGGTCCTCGGGGAGCCGGTCCGACTCCTGGGAGCGGCTGTCGTCGTAGAGCGAGAGCCGACGGCCGTCCGGCCCCACGAGGTTGACGGCCCGCTTGGTGCCGCCGGCCTGCGGGACCTCGGTGAAGTCGATGCCGCGGTCGCGGTGGAGGGCGCGCACCAGATCGCCGAAGGCGTCGTCGCCGATCAGGTCGACGTGGTGGGTGCGCAGCCCCAGCGCGGTGGTCCCCAGCGCGACGAAGTCCCCGGTCTGGCCCGCGCGGGCCTCGATGCCGGGGCGGATCATGTAGCTGTCGGCGTACGGCAGCGGGAGCTCGGGGACGTACACGATCGTGTCGACGCCGGACCCTCCCAGGACGAGGACGTCGTAGTCGCTGCTCATCGGTTCTCCTCACACGGGCACACCGTCGTGGAACGTGTGAGGAGTCAACCAGGCCCGCTCGGACACCGGCAAGATCTTGCGACGGCTTTCAGCAAGAACTTGCGGTCAGCGGGCGGCGGCGGCCACGACGTCCCGCAGGTGCTCGACGAGCGTGATGAGGACCTGCTTGCTGGACTCCCGGGACCGGGCGTCGCAGAAGACCAGCGGGACCTCGTCGGGGAGGTCCAGGGCGTCGCGGACCTCGGCGGCGGGGTGCGCGGTCCCGCCGAAGTCGTTGCAGGCGACGACGAACGGGGTGCCGTGGTGCTCCAGCCGGTCGACCGCGTACCAGGAGTCCGCGATCCGGCGGGTGTCGACGAGGACGACCGCGCCCAGCGTCCCGGAGAACAGCCGGTCCCACAGGAACCAGAACCGCTCCTGGCCGGGCGCGCCGAACAGGTAGAGCACGTTGTGCGCGTCGAGCGAGATCCGGCCGAAGTCGAAGGCGACGGTGGTGGCGGTCTTGGCGGCCACGCCCCCGGTGTCGTCGATGCCCTCGCCGGCCTGCGACATCGTCTCCTCAGTGTTCAGCGGACGGATCTCGCTGACCGAGCGGACCAGGGTGGTCTTGCCGACCCCGAAACCGCCGACGACGACGATCTTCAGCCCGTTGTCGGCGGTGCTGCTCAGGGTCTGGCGCTGCTCAGAGATTGCGGAGTCCAACGAGCACCTGCTCCAGGATGTCGTGATCGGGAAGGCGGTACGAGGTGGTGGGGCGCGGGTGCCGCGCGCTGATCCGGCCGGTGTCGTGCAGGTCGGCCAGGAGGATCCTGGTGATCGACACCGGCAGCCCGAGCCCGGCGGCGACCTCCACCACGGCGGTGGGGAAGCGGCACATGCGCAGGATGGCGGCGTGCTCGGACTGCATGCCGGGCACCGGATCGCTCTCGGCCACCACCAGGGTCACCACGTCGAAGGCGGTGGACCCGGTGCGGCTGCGGCCGCCGGTCAGCGTGTAGAGGCGGTCGGGGGAGTCGTCGCGACCCGGCCTGAGGCGGCTCATCCCCGCGGCCTCGCGACGAGGTGCTCACCCAGCTGCTCGACCAGCTCCGTCATGTTGTGCCCGACGAGCCCGGCGTCGGCGTCCTCGTCGGCGACGAGCGCGAGGTGGGCGCCCTCCCCGGCCTCGACGATGAAGAGGATGCCGCCGTAGAACTCGGCCATCGCGGAGCGGACCCCGCCGGTGCCGTCGCCGAACTCCACCGAGGCCCCGTGCGACAGGCTCTGGATGCCCGCCGCGATGGCGGCGAGCTGGTCGGCCTGGTCGACGGAGAGCCCGGAGGTGCGGCAGAGCTTGAGGCCGTCCCGGGAGAGCACCAGCGCGTGCCGGGTGCCCGGGGTCCGTTCCAGCAGGCCCTCCAGGAGCCAGCTGAGCTTGTCGTCGGTGGTCGTGCCGGTCATCGCGGATTGCCTTCCGAATGGGGGTCGTTCGAGGACGGCGTGGTCGGTTCCGCCCCGGGGGAGGAGGGGGTGGCGGGGGGTTCGGCGGGCTTGCCCTCGGTGCCGCGCAGGGCGCTCTGGAAGCCGCCGAAGCGGGCGCGGGCCGCTTCGCCGGTGCGGGGCGTGGCCTTGCGGGCCGGGTCGGCGGGTGCCCGGCCGCCGGCCTCCTGGTGCGCGGCGAGGGTCCGGCCGCGCCGCCGGCGCGGCAGCGGGATCCCGGCCGCCGTGCCCTCCGCCGTGGGCTCGGCCGCGGTCTCGTGGGTGGTCTCCGGCTCGGCCGCCGGTACGGGGCGGGGCGCGGCGGCCGGGGCGAGCGGGGTGCGCGGGGCGGCGGCCCGCGCGGGGGCAGGCGCGGCGGTCGCCTCGGTGCCGCGGGTGACGAGCTCCTGGGGGATCATCATGACGACGCCGGTGCCGCCGCGCGCGGAGGGCCGGAAGGAGACGGACAGGTTGTGCTTGCGGGCCAGCCGGCCGACCACGTGGAGGCCGAGGCGGGTGCCGGAGAGGCCGGCCAGGTCCTGGGTGGCCGCGTCGACGGCGGCCTCGGCGCGCCGCAGCTGGACGTCGCTCATGGTCAGCCCGCTGTCCTCGACGGTGATGACGACGCCCGCCGGGACCTCCTCCACGTAGACGTGGACCTCGGCGCTGGGCGGGGAGAAGTTGGCGGCGTTGTCGAGGAGTTCGGCCAGCGCGTGCATGACGCCCTCGGCGGCGTGGCCGGCGACGGCCGCCTCGCAGGCGGAGTGCAGCCGGACCCGCTGGTAGCCGGAGATACGGCCCATGGCGCCGCGCAGGATCGACTCCATGACGATGGGCCGGCCCCAGCGGCGGCCGGAGCGGGCGCCGGTGAGGACGGCGACGGAGTCGGCGAGCCGGCCCGCCTGGGCGGTGCGGTGGTCGAGGTGGAGGAGGTCGGCGAGGACGTCCTCGTCGGCGTGCCGGTGTTCCATCTCGCGCAGGTCGGCCATCATGCTCGTCGCCAGGGCCTGCATCCGGCCGGCCGCGTTGGCGGCGGCGGCGAGGGCGGCGGAGCGGGCGGACTCGGCGCGGCGCAGCCGCTGTTCCAGTCCGGCGACGGCGGCCGCGTGGCCGGCGGCGATCCGCTCGGCCTCGGCGCGGTGGGTGCGGACCAGTTCGTCGGCGCGGGCCGCGTGCGCGGCGGCCTCGGCGGCGGCCTGGGCCTCGTGGCGCTCCTTCAGGGCCGCGGCCTCGCGCTCGAAGGCGGCCTGGCGCTGTGCGGCGTACGTGTCCTGGGAGGCGACCTGGGCGGCGAGCCGTTCGGCCCGCTTGGCGAGGCCGCGGGCGGTGCGCGCGTACCAGGTGACGGCGAAGGCGGCCGCGGCCAGGAGGAGTACCCCGCAGACCGCGAACCAGGCGAGTGTGGTGCGGACTTCGGCCGGCGCGGCGCTCGTCGCGGCGCCCACGAGGGCACCGCCCGCGGCGACGGTCAGCACGGAGGCGATCAGGGCGGGGCGGAACGGGGTGGGCGACGCCGACATCTACCGGACTCTCGTGAGGCAGGCACAGGGAGGTTCGGAACGACCGCACTATAGAGGCGTTCTTGATCGGTCTGGAACTCACCCTGATCGGATCGATATCCGGAGTGATACAAAACCTTCCAAAGGATGGCACTGGTTCCGGCCATCCCGGCGCGATGACCCGCGTGGGCCCAACGCCCTCTTCCGGCGGGCAGAATGACGGACCGTACGGTACGTCCCCGACCGGAAGGCACAGCGGTGAAGCTGCCCGACACAGGAAGGCGTGTCCTCGTCAGCGGCGCCTCGCGAGGGCTCGGCCGGGCGGTCGCCCGCGCGTTCGCGGCCAACGGCGACCGGGTCGCCGTCCACTACGGCACGCGCGCCGAGGAGGCCCGGGCCACCCTCGCCTCCCTCGACGGCACCGGACACGTCCTGGTCGCCGGCGACCTCGCGGACCCCGCCGGTGCGGCCCGGGTCGTCGACGAGGCGGCGGAGGCCCTCGGCGACGCCGGCGGCGGCATCGACGTCCTCGTGAACAACGCCGCCGTGAACCTCCCGCACCCTCTCGCGGAGACCCCGTACGAGGAGTGGGCGGCGCTCTGGCAGCGGCACGTCGCCGTGAACCTGCTCGCCGCCGCCAACCTCAGCCACCTCGTGGCCCGCCGGATGATCGACCGGGGCACGGGCGGACGGATCGTCAACATCGGCTCCCGGGGCGCCTTCCGCGGCGAGCCGGACCATCCCGCCTACGGCGCCACCAAGGCCGCCGTCCACGCGCTCGGCCAGTCCCTCGCCGTCTCCCTCGCCCCGCACGGCATCGGCGTAGCCTCGGTCGCCCCCGGCTTCTTCGCCACCGAACGGGTCGCGCCCCGCCTGGAGGGGCCCGAGGGCGAGGCGATCCGTGCGCAGAGCCCCTTCGGCCGCGTCGCGGACGCCGACGAGATCGCGGCGGCGGTCCTCTGGCTCGCCTCCCCGGCCGCCGAATGGGCCTCCGGCACCATCCTCGACCTCAACGGGGCCTCCTACCTCCGCAGTTGACCCACGCCGTGCCTCCGACCGCGGCGCGCGCCGGGTGAACGAATCGAACGCGTGCCTCCCGCGCGCCTGCCCGAAAGGATGAACGCCGGGCGTCGGCGGCGTTTCGCGCCGGGACCGCCGCCACCCTGCTGCCGTGCGTAAGGAGCGCGAGTCCACGGTCCCGTCCCAGCGAGCGCCCCGCCGGACCCGGCCCGGTCCGGCACCGGCCGTCCGGGCGGCCGGACCGCCCCGGCCCGGCCCGGCGGCATGGCCAGGGGCGCGGGCCAGGGCCCGGTACTGGGTCGACCGCACCGTGGTGCGCGGGGTGACGGCCCTCGTCGCCTGGCTGGCCGTGGCCTGCCTGGTCCTGGTGGCCCCCGCCAGCGCCCTCCTGGTGTGGACCGACAGCAAGGCCCCGGACACCCTCCAGGGCAAGGCCGCCACCGTCTGGCGGACGGTCGGCCAGACCCTCCGGCTCGGCGGCGAGGTCGGGCCGCCGCTGCGGATCGCGCTCACGGTCTTCCTGGCCCTGGTCTCCCTGCTGTACGTCTCCTTCCTGGTCGGGATCGTCACGACCGCCCTCACCGACCGGCTCGCCGAACTGGAACGCGGCCAGACCACGGTCGTCGAACGCGGCCACACCCTGGTCCTCGGCTGGTCCGAGCAGGCCCCCACGGTCGTCGCGGAACTCCTCGCCGCCCACGCCCAGCGGGGGCACGGCGCCGTCGTGGTCCTCGCCGACCGCGACAAGGCGGAGCTGGAGCGGGAGTCGCGCGACGCGCTGCCGTCCCGCACGCGCGTACGGCTGGTGTGCCGCCGGGGCCGTCCCGCCGACCCGGCCGCGCTGGCCCGCGTGACCCCCGCCGCCGCCGGGGCGGTGGTCGTCCTCCCGCCGGACGGCCCCGGCGCCGACGCCCAGGTCGTCAGGACGCTCCTGGCGCTCCGGGCGACGGTGGGCGAGGGCTGCCCCGTCCCGGTCGTGGCGGCGGTCCGCGACGGCGCCCACCTCCCGGCCGCCCGGCTGGCCGCCGGGCCCGGCGCGACCGTCCTGGACGTCGACGACCTCGCGGCCCGGCTGCTCGTCCAGTGCGTCCTGGAGCCCGGCCTCGCGCTCGTCCTGGAGGACCTGCTCGACTTCGCGGGCGCCGAACTCCACACCCTCCGGCCGCCCGGCCTGCCCGGCCGCCGCTACGGCGAGCTGGCCGCCGCCTGCCCGGACGCCTGCGCGGTCGGGATCGTACGGGCGGACGGCACCCCGCACCTCAACCCGCCCGCGCGGACCGTGCTGGCCCCCGGCGACGGCCTCCTGGTCCTGGCCGAGGACCACCGGGCGACCGTCCTGCCCGCCGCGCCCGCCGTCCCCGCGGCCGCCTGGCCCGCCCGGCCCCCGTCGCCGGCCGCCGCGCGCCGGGTGCTCGTCCTGGGCTGGAACCGCCGGGGCGAGCGCGTGACGGAGGGCCTCGCGGCGGCCGGCGTGGCAGCGGTGCGGGACGACACCACCGGGCGGCCGGCGGAACCGGAGGCGTACGACCAGGTGCTCGTCCTCGCCGGTCCGGACGACGACGGACACCCCGACGCCCCCACGCTCGTCACCCTCCTCCACCTCCGGGCGCGGGAACGGGAGCGGGGCCGGTCCCTGGCCACGGTGGCCGAGCTCACCGACGCCCGCAACCGCCCCCTGGCCCCCGCCGGGCCCCGCACCGACCTCGTGGTCACCGGCCGGCTCGCCGCCCTCCTCCTGGCCCAGGTCTCCCAGAACCCGCACCTCGCGGCCGCCTTCGACACCCTCTTCGCCCCCACCGGCGACGGCGTCCGCCTCCGCCCCGCCACCGACTTCGTCCCGCCCGGCACCGAGGCCACCTTCGCCGCCCTCGTCACCGCCGCCGCCCGCCACGGCGCCGCCGCCCTCGGCTACCGCCCCCGCGACGCCCGCCGCCCCCGTCTCAACCCGCCGAAGACCGAGACCAGACGCTGGACCGAGGGGGATGTGCTGATCGTGGTCGGCCCGGCCTGACCCGGACCGCCCCCGACCCGCCGGGTTGCCGAATTTCGCAAGTGGTCACATCGCTCATAGGATCGAGGGGTGAACGAGAACCTGCCTCCCTGCCCCGAATGCTCCGGCGTCTACACCTACGAGATGGGCGCCCTGCTGGTCTGCCCCGAATGCGGCCACGAGTGGCCGGCCGCCGGTGAGGCCGCGGCCGCCGAGGGCGACACCGGCGGCGCGAAGGTGATCAAGGACGCCGTCGGCAACGTGCTCTCCGACGGCGACACGGTCACCGTCGTCAAGACCCTCAAGGTCAAGGGCAGCCCCACCGGCATCAAGGCCGGCACCAAGGTCCGCAACATCCGGCTCGTGGACGGCGTCGACGGCCACGACATCGACTGCAAGGTCGACGGCTTCGGACCCATGCAGCTCAAGTCGAGCGTGGTCAAGAAGGTCTGACCGCGCCATGACCAGGACCGCGCCGCTCTACCAACTGAAGGCCGAGTTCTTCAAGACGCTCGGCCACCCCGTACGCATCCGCGTCATGGAGCTGCTGAGCCTGCGCGAGCACGCCGTGTCGGAGCTGCTCGCCGAGGTCGCCGTCGAGCCCGCCCACCTCTCGCAGCAGCTCGCGGTGCTGCGGCGCGCGAACCTGGTCGTCGCCCGCCGCGAGGGCTCGGCCGTCCACTACTCGCTGACCGACCCGCGCATGACGGAGCTCCTCGCGGTCGCCCGGGGCATCCTGTCCGGCGTCCTCGCCGGGCAGGCCGAGCTCCTCGCCGACCTCCAGGCGACGGCCGGACCGGAGGCACCCCCCGCCGCCTGACGAAGCCGCCTCACCAAGCCCGCCGAGGAAGGGCGCCGAGGAAGGGCGCCCGTACGGCGAGGAGTTCTGGGCCGGCCTCCTCGCCCACCCGCCGCCGGAGCTGCTCCGCTGCCGCGCCCGACCCCGCGAAGCCCCCGGGCACAAGACCCGGTCGGGCCCCGCTCAGGCCCCCGTCAGTTCGGGCAGCAGGTCCGGGTTGACGATCCGGAGGACGGTCGCCACCCGGGCGGGGTCGGCCGCCGCCCACAGCACCCGCCGCGCCGCCCGGTACTTGGCGGCGAGCCGCTCCCGCTGTTCCGGCGGCAGCCCCGCCGCGCGGTCGGCGCGGCTGTTGTGCGCGTTGTCGGCGATCTTCACCAGGGTGGCGTCGGGGTCCCGCGCCACCCGCCGGATCTTCTCCTCGTACGTCGTGGGCGAGCCGTCCGGCTCGTTGGTGACGGCCTCGACGATCCGGACGACCCGGTCGGGGACCCCGGCGGCCCGCAGCCCCTCGGGCGTCCACGCCGTGTCCTCGACGACGTCGTGGAGGAGCCCGGCCATGGTCAGCTCGGGCCCGAACGGCGCGAGCCCCGCCGCGACGGCCCGGACGTGTTCCACGTACGGGACACCGATCTTGTCGAGCTGACCGGCGTGCGCGCGGTCGGCCAGGGCGTCCACTTCGGAGAGGGTCATCATGGCCCCATCATCCCGGCACGCGCGCGCGTGCGGGAGGCCGGGCCGTGCGCGCGTCGCCGCGCAGCGCCCGCCCGGACCCGGGAATTCCCGTACACGTGCGGCCTGTTGCCGACTGCATGACCCTTGGCGTAACACTCAGCTCGACCGGCCGGCAGCTCCCCCTCGACGAGACTTTACGGCTCGCGCGCGAGGCCCGGGACGCCGGACTGCACTCCGCGTGGTTCGGCCAGTCCTTCGCGTACGACTCGCCCATGTTGGCCGCGCTCGTCGGCCGCGAGGTGCCCGGACTGCACGTGGGGACGGCCGCCCTCCCCGTCTTCGGCCGCCACCCGCTGCTCGTCTCCAGCCAGGCCCAGACGGCGCAGGCCGCCACCGGCGGCCGCTACCACCTCGGGCTCGCCCTCGGCACCCGGCACCTCACCGAGACCGCCTTCGGCCTCGCGTACGAGCGGCCGATCGGCCTGCTCAGGGAGTTCCTCACCGCCCTGCGGCCGCTCCTGGACACCGGCGAGGCCGACTTCCACGGCGAGCTGCTCACCGCGACGACCCCGTACCCGGGGGCCGTGCCCGGCGCCCGGCCGCCGGTGCCGGTCCTGGTGGCGGCGATGGGTCCGCAGGCCCTGCGGGTCAGCGGCGAGCTCGCGGACGGCATCCTGCCGTTCCTCGCCGGACCGCGCGCCCTCGCCGAGCACATCGTCCCCGCCGTGACCTCGGCGGCGGAGGCGGCGGGCCGCCCCGCGCCCCGGATCGTCGCCCTGGTGCCCGGCGTGGTGACGGCCGACCCCGACGGCCTGCGCCGGCGGGCCGCCGACGCCCTCTCCCTCTACGAGCGGATCCCCTCGTACCGCCGCGTCCTCGACCTCTCGGGCGCCGACCGCGCCGCCGACCTGGCGGTGCTGGGCGACGAGGAGACCGTCGCCGCCGAGGTCCGCCGCTACTTCGAGGCCGGCGCCACCGAGGTCGTTCTCACGGCCACCGACCTCGGCGGCGAGGACGCCCGCGCCCGCACCTGGAAGCTCCTCGGGGCGCTCTCCGGGACCTCGGGATGACCCGGGCCACCCCCGCTGCCGTATTCGAGCACGTGTTCGGTTGTGTGGGTATGCTGAGACCATGACCGCCGCACCACCCGACCTCCCCGGCTTCCAGGGGTCCCTCTTCGACCAGGGCGACGAGCCCCGGCCGGGGCCCCTGGACGGGCTGCGGCGGATCCCGCTGGCCGGCGGGGCCTGGGTGGACCACCTGCCCGGCTGGTTCCAGGGGGCGGACGCGCTCTTCGGCGAGCTGGTCGGACGGGTGCCGTGGCGCGCCGAGGAGCGCCGGATGTACGACGACGTCGTCGCCGTGCCCCGCCTCCTCGCCTCCTACCGCGAGGGCGAGACCCTGCCGCACCCCGCCCTCGCCGAGGCCCGCGCGGTCCTCGGCGCGCACTACGCGGACGAGCTCGGGGAGGGGTTCGTCACCGCGGGGCTCTGCCTCTACCGCGACGGCCGGGACAGCGTCGCCTGGCACGGCGACCGCACCGGACGCTCCTCGACCCGCGACACCCTGGTCGCCATCCTCTCCCTGGGCGACCCCCGCGACCTCGCGCTCCGCCCCCGCGGCGGCGGCCCGGTCGCCCTCCGCCTTCCGCTCGGCCACGGCGACCTGGTCGTGATGGGCGGGTCGTGCCAGCGCACCTGGGACCACGCCGTGCCCAAGACGAGCCGCGCCGTCGGTCCCCGGATCAGCGTCCAGTTCCGCCCGCGCGGCGTACGCTGACCCGGTCCGCACCGTCCGGATCATGGAAGGGCCGGGAACGCCCCGGCCCGAACGGGCCCGGCGGCGGCCGCCGTTGTCGGCCGGAACAGGCCATGGTCGTCCCGCCCGCGGGAGGCCGTCCAACGGCCCTCCACGGAGGGCTCCGTCGCTTCAGGAGAACACAACTGCCCAGCAAGACGCCAGGGTTACCGGAATCCGGAGTCGTTGAATCCGGGGGTTGTGGGCCGGTTCGGGCGGGCAGGTTTGCAGCGTCGCGTGGCGGGAATTGTCGGCCGCCCGTGACAGCGGCAACATACGAACGGATTCCGAGGACTGAAGGAGGTGGAGCGACCATGCCCCTGCATGCCGTCGAAATCCCCGAGTTGTGGATGCCACACCCACTCAGGGTCAACCCGCATCTGCCGGGCCTGCGGGCCGAGAGCGAGACGTGGGCCCGCGAGATGGGCATGCTGGACGCCGGCGACGGACGGTCCGACCGCCGTCCGATCTGGACCCAGACCCAGTTCCGGGCGATGACCGTGGACCTCCTCACCGCCTGGACGCTGCCCGACGCCGGCCCCGCCGCCCTCCAGCTCAACCACCGGTTCAACATCTGGGCGCTCGCCTGGGACGACTACTTCGCCCACGCCTTCAAGCGGACCAGCGACCTCCAGGGCGCCCACGACTTCACCGCCCGGCTCCACGCCTTCCTGCGCCCCGAGGAGGGCGCCCGCCTGCCCGAGCCCGTCAACGCCGTCGAGCGGGGCATCGCCGATCTCATGCGGCACCTCTTCCCGCCCCGGCTGAACCACTGGCGCCAGGAGTTCTGCCGGGCACTGGCCCGCTACATCGACGCGGGCGTGGAGGAGCTGTCCAACAGCCGCACCGGCCGCGTCCCCCACCTCATCGACTACGCGCCCTTCCGGCGGGAGAGCTTCGCCGCCCACACCGCCCCCTACTCCGTCGAACTCGCCACCGGAGCCCGAATACCCGAACGGATCCGGCACAGCCGGACCGTCCGCGGCCTCACCGCCGCGTTCATGGACGTCATGGGCCTGGCGAACGACATCGCCTCCTACGAGCGGGAGGTCCACGAGGAACACGACGTGAACAACCTCGTCGTGGTCCTCGGCACCTCCCTCGGCATCCCCCTCCGCGAGGCGGTGCCGGCCTCCGTCCACCTCGTCAACTCCCGCATGCGCGACTTCGAACAGCTCCGCGAGGAGGACATCCCGCTGCTCGCCCGCCGCGCCGCGCTGAGCCACGACGAACGGGCCGAGCTGGACACCTGGCTGGGCGGGGCGTGCAGCTTCCTCTCCGGCCTGCACGCCTGGTACACCGGCGCCCCCCGGTACGTCCCCACCGAGCAGCCCTTCCCGGAACAGCGCCTGCCGGCCCCCGCCACCGCGGACGACTGGTTCGGAAGGGGGGCCGGCCGGCACACGCCGACACCCCCCTCCGCCGTGGGACTCGGCCTCGACGCCGAGCCATGACCCGCCTACCGCAGCCGCAGCAGCCGCAGCAGCCCGTCCCACCACGACGACGACCGCGGCCCGGGCACGGCGGCCGGAACCGCCTCCGGAACCGCCACCGGGGCCGGGGCCGGCGCGGGGATCCCGGGGAGCTGCGACGGCGGGGCCGACGGCAGCGGCGCCTCGAACTGGTGGGTCCGCGGCGCGCGGGGGGCGAAGGTGACCGGCAGCGCCGTCAGATGCCGCGCCCAGGTGGAGGAGCGCCAGCTCAGCTCCTCCTCCGGGATCGCGAGCACGATGTCGGGCAGCCGGGTGAGGAGGATGTCGATGCCGGTGTCGGCGATGATGCGGCCGACGTCCTGACCGGGACACTCGTGACTGCCCGCGCTGAACGACAGGTGCGCGCGGTTGTGGTGGACGGGCGCCGCCGGGTCCGGGCGGACCGCCCGGTCCATGTTGCCCGCGGCCAGGCCGAGCAGCAGCATGTCGCCCGCCATGATCCGCTGCCCGCCGAGCGTGGTGTCCCCGTTGGCGTACCGGGACGGGCAGACCATCAGCGGCGGCTCGTCCCACAGCACCTGCTCGACGGCCTCCGGCAGCGTCATCTGCCCGCCGGCCAGCGAACCGCGGAACCGGGGATCGGTCACCACCATCCGCAGCACGTTCGACATCAGGTTGGCGGTGGTCTCGTAGCCGGCGAGCAGGATCAGCCGCAGGTGCTGCACCACCTCCTCGTCGGTGAGGCCCGCCGGATGGGACATCAGCGCGGAGGCGATGTCCTGCCCCGGCTTGTCGCGCTTGTCCCGGACGAGCTGTTCCAGGCTCTCCACCACGAACGCGTTGCTCGCCAGCGAGGTCTCGGTGGCCTTGAAGAGGTCCCGGGCCGCCTGGACCAGCTTCGGCGCCGCCTCGTCGGACATGCCGAGCAGATGGATCAGGGTGAGCATCGGCAGATGCTCGGTGAACCGGTCGACCAGCTCGGCCTCGCCGTCCTCGCAGAACGTGTCGATCAGCTCGTGGGCGAACCGGTTGATGCGCCGCCGGATCCCCCGGTGGTCGAACTGGTCGAGCGAGGCGGTGACCGCGCTGCGCAGCCGCTGGTGCTCCTCGCCGTCCGCGCAGACGCAGTCGGGACGCCAGCCGATCATCGGCATCAGCGGGGAGGTGGCCGGGTCGATCTCCCCGGTGCTCCAGCCGTGCCAGACCCGCGGGTCGCGGGAGAACTGGGTGGAGCGGGTGGCCACGTCACGGTTCTCGTTGTAGCCGAGGACCAGCCAGGCGCGGACGTCGCCGTCGAGCAGGACGGGCGCCACCGGGCCGTGGGCGGCGCGCAGTTCCTCGTACAGGCCCATGGGGTCCGTCTCGGCGGCGGGGCCGTAGAGACGGGCCGCTCCGCCGGGTCCGGTGGCCGCGTGGGCCGGGCAGCCGGGTGGCGGGACGAGCCCGCTCTCGTGCGGGGCGTGCTCGTGGGCGGGGAGGGTCATACGGTCTCCTGGGCGGCGATGGAGCACAGGTAGACCATCAGCGAGAGCAGGGCGTCCCGGCAGGACGCCCGGTCGCGTGCGTCACAGGTGACGAGGGGGACGGACTCGCTGAGGGCCAGGGCCGTGCGCAATTCTGGTAGCGGGTACTGCGGGGCCTCGGGGAAGGTGTTGACGGCCACGACGAAGGGGACGCGGCGGTCCTCCAGACGCGTGATGACCTCGAAGCAGACCTCGATCCTGCGGGTGTCGACGAGGACGACGGCGCCGAGCGCGCCCTCGAAGATCCCGTTCCACAGGAACCAGAACCGCTCCTGCCCCGGGGTCCCGAACAGGTAGAGGATCAGCTCCTCGTTGATGCTGATCCGGCCGAAGTCCATCGCGACGGTCGTGGTGCTCTTGCCGGAGGCGCCGGGATTGTGGTCGATCCCGACGCCGGCCTGCGTCATCTGTTCCTCGGTGGTCAGCGGAGGGATCTCGCTGACCGCTCCGACCATCGTCGTCTTGCCGACGCCGAAGCCGCCGACGACGACGACCTTGACGCCCCTGGCGCCGTGCGGCAGCAGCAGGTCGGTGTCGCGCGGTCCTGCCCTGAGCGTGTCAGAGTCTCCGTAGTCCATGGATCACCGCCTCCAATAGGCCGCGGTCGGGGAAGGCCGCGACGGGCACGGGTGCAATCGCCTCCACGCGTTCGTCGTCCACGAGCTGGGACAGCAGCACGGTGACGACGCTGAACGGAAGGCTGAGGTAGGCCGACACCTCGGCCACCGACAGCGGGTACTCGCACATGGAGAGGATGGCCGCCTGTTCGGGCTGCATCGAGGGTTCCGGTGCGGACCTGGTCGCGATGAGCGTGACGAGGTCGAAGGTCTTGGCCGAGGAGCCCTCGCCGCCGGTGATGACGTACAGCGGTACGGGGGTGCCCTCGTCCCAGGGATGGGGGTTGTCCGAGGTCACATCGCCTGCCGGACGACGTCTTCACGGGGCGGACTGGTCATGTGCCGGCCGATCCTGACCACGAGCGCGCGCATGCGCGCGCCGAGCAGACCCGCGTCCACCTCCTCGTCGGCGAGGACGGCGAGGTAGGCGCCGGGGCCGGCCGCCATCAGGGAGAAGTAGCCCCCGTCGGCCTCGATCCCGACCATGTGGGTCGTGCCGTTGCCGTGCGGGAACATCTGCGCGATGGCCCGGGCCAGGCTCTGGATGCCGGAACAGGCGGCGGCGATCGCGTCGGCGGTGTCGGACGCGGTGTTGGCCTGGCCGATGCACAGGCCGTCCGAGGAGAGGACGACCACGTGCCGTACGTGCGGAACGCCGCCCACGAGCTCGGTGAGCATCCAGTCGATGTTGGGCAGTGGCTGCATGTTATTCGACCTCATCAGACGGCTTGCTGTGCGGAGTGGGGGAGTCGGTGCCCGCGTGCTTGTCGGCGTTGAACGCCTCCCACATCAGCCCGGGTTCGCGGGCGGACGCGCGGGGGGCGGGGGCCGGCTCGGGGCCGGTGCGGACGACCGGGGTCGGTACGGGGGTGTCGCGGCGGCGGCGCGGCAGACCGTTGAGGGTCTTCCCGTCGATGAACGGGTCCGCTCCGTCGTCCAGCGACGGAAGGAGGGGGGCGGGCGCCGGCGGCGGCACGGGCAGGGGTGCGGGGGCCGGCGGCGGGACGGACGGGGTGCCGCGCTTCGGCAGCGGCCGGATCGGTCCGGCCGCGCGCTTCCGGGCGGGCTCAGGGGTTCTCACGACGGGCTTCTCCACCGTGGTGATCAGGCGCCGGGGTACGAGGATCACGGCCCGTACGCCTCCGTAGGCGGAGGGACGCAGGTCGACGTCGCAGCCGTGCTCGCGGGCCAGCCGGCTGACCACCGGCAGGCCGAGCTGCGTCACCTCGCCCAGACCGGCCAGGAACATGCCCGACGCCGACTCCGTCATCACGCGGTTGATGCGGTGCCGGACCTCCTCGGTGAGGCCGACGCCGCGGTCCTCGATCTCGATCGCGATGCCCGAGGGCACCTCGACGGCGCTCACCTCCACGGGGGTGTGCGGCGGCGAGAACGACGTGGCGTTGTCGAGGAGTTCGGCGAGCAGGTGGATCAGCGGCTCGGCGCCGGGGCCGATGACCGCCGCCTCCGTGACCGACTGGAGCTTGACCCGCGGGTAGTCCACGATGCGCGACATGGCGCCACGCAGCACGTCGTAGAGCGGGATGGGCTTCGACCACTGGCGGCCGGGGCGGGCGTCGCCGAGGACGGCGATGCTGGCCGCGAGGCGGCCGATGAGGGCGTTGCGGTGGTCGACGTCCTGGAGACCGCGCGCGAGCACGAGGTCCGTGCCGTGCACGATCTGCATCTCCCGCAGGTCCTTGGCGAGCTGGTGCACGATCGCCTGGACGCGGCGCGCGACGGCCACGAGCGCCCGCTGGGACGAGTCCCGGGTGTTCTCCTCGGCCTCCACCGCCTCCAGCAGGGTCCGCAGCGCTCCCCTGAGCGCGTCGGTGAACCCGTCGTCGAGGTGGTCGCCGAACCGGACGGAGTTCACGATCTCCGAGGCCGCGTCGCCCTTCTGGAGCCGGGCGACGGCGGCCGGCAGCAGCTCCTCGGCCAGCCAGACGGTGGTGGTCCGCTGGTCGGCGAGACGCGCGAGCAGCGCGTTCTCGCGCTCCGCGTGGGCCTGCTGCGCGGCCTGCACCGTGCGGGTGTGCCGGGCCGCCTCGGCCGCCCGCGCCAGGCGCACGGTCAGCGCGGTGCTGCCGACGGTGAGGGAGACCGCCGCGAAGCCGTACCAGGCCACCGGCGTCCGTATCTGCGCAGGCGCGAAGAGCAGCCCTATGGCGAAGAGTGCGGCCAGGACCCCCGGCGGGACGAGCCACACCGGAGCCACCGCACCGGGCCTGGCTCTGGATGTTGAACCTGCGCGAACCATCAACGGTTTCCCTCAGCGTCTGGAATAGGAGAGGACTGAAGTGGCGCGACGTACCGGCAGGAAAAAGTGAACATGCGATCGATCACGCACGCGTGCTCGAACGGGACCGCTTCGGGGTTCCTTCGCCCACGCGTCGATGCCCGCGTCTCCCTGTGGCCGTGCTCCGTCTAGGCGCCCGCTCCCAGCGTTCATGACTCGCTGTGAGCGCGGCGCAACACATCTGCGGAGCATAGTCAGTTCGGGATTGGCGTGTGACCTCGATGGAAGGAAGGGTTCTATCAATCAAACTGGCCCTATAACAGGGCGGAAATGCATCTCAAAAATGACAACAACTGATCAGGGCAGGGCTTTTTACCGGTCATTCCGAAAGGCGGCCGGAGCCGGAGCGCGCGCCCCCCGCGCGCCCTTCCGCTACTCCTTCCGCTCGCCCTCGCCCTCGCCCTCGCTCTCGATCTCGCCCGTCGCCGTCGACAGCGCCGCCGCCGGATCCCGGTCGGCCGGACCCGCCGGGGACCAGCCGTCCCCGTCCCGCCGGAAGGGCCACCAGCGGCCGTCCTCGCCGAGCCGCAGCTGCGCCCGCGCGCCCGCCGCCGTCCAGCGCGCCCCCGACCGGCTCAGCTCCGGGCGTTCGCCGTCCTCCCACGCGTCGGCGAGCCGCGCCGCGGCCCGCGCCAGGGCCTCCTCGTCGGGGGTCCAGGACTCCTCCAGTACGGCGAGGGCCGCGGCCCCGCCCCACCGCCACGCGCGCGTGGCGGCGTCGAGCCCCGCCCGCGACCGCCCGGTACGGGACGCCAGACGCGCCGCCACCCACGCCGGCGGACCCCCGGCCGCGAGCCGGACCGCGTCCTCGGAGACCGTCAGGTCCCCCGCCGGCCCGCCCGCCGGGGCCGCCCGCCCGGCCAGCAGCTCCGTCAGCAGCCGATGGGCCCGGGCCGCCGTGTCGGCCGCCAGGAACTCCAGCGCGGCCGGCTCCACACCCGGCTCCGGATCCGTCTCCGTGTCCAGCGACGGCGGCTCCCCGGGCCCGGCCTCCGGCACCGGCACGGCCGGCAGCGGCGGCAGGATGTCCCGCAGCGCGTACGCCTCCGCCGCCGACACCCCGGCCGGCCCGTCCCCCGCCCCGGCGGCCGGCGGCGCGTCCGGCGACGGGGCCCCGCCGCCCGCGCGGGCGGCGCTGCGCTCCTGGAGCGCGTCCACGACCGCCCGCTGCCCCCGCCCCCGCATCAGCAGCAGCGCGAACGGGTCCTCGTCCAGGATCCGCGCCATCTGATGGCAGAGCGCCACCGTGTGCGGGCAGTGGTCCCACGCCTCGCAGCCGCACTCCGGCTCCAGGTCGCCGATGCCGGGCAGCAGTTCGACGCCGACCGCCGCCGCGTCCTCCACCAGGTGCGGCGGCATCTCGTGGTCGAGCAGCGCGGCGATGTGCCCGGCGCTGTCGACGGCGAGGTCGAGCAGCCGGTCCCACTCCTCGTCCGTCAGCGTGCGCACCAGCACGTCGCTGCGGTACGCCGTGCCGTCGCGGTCCTGCACGACGGCGGTGATCCGCCCCGGCCGCACCGACACCGCGCCGACGGCCCCCGCCCGCGCGTGCGCCCGCCCCGCCTTCACCTGCCGGCCGTCGAGCGCCGTGTCCTCCAGCGCCTTCAGCCACGCCCGGCCCCACCAGGTGCGGGTGAACGCCCCGCCGCGCACCGGCGGCGGCGCCGCGATGGTCAGTTCCTCGGCCTCGTGGCCCGTCCCGTACTCGCTCATCGTCCGTCCCCGTCCCCGCGCAGCCGGACCAGCTCCGCCAGTTCCGCGTCGGTCAGTTCGGTCAGCTCCGCCGGCGTGTCCCCCGAGGTGCCCAGCACCGCGTCCGCCAGCTCGCGCTTGCGGTCGAGCATCGCGGCGATCCGGTCCTCGACGGTCCCCTCGGCGACGATCCGGTGCACCTGCACCGGACGCGTCTGCCCGATCCGGTACGCCCGGTCGGTGGCCTGCGCCTCCACGGCCGGGTTCCACCAGCGGTCGTAGTGCACCACGTGCTCGGCCCGGGTCAGGTTGAGCCCCGTCCCCGCCGCCTTCAGCGACAGCAGGAAGACCGGCACCTCGCCGTCCTGGAAGCGGGCGACCATCGCCTCCCGCTCGGCGACCGGGGTACCGCCGTGCAGGAACTGCGTCCGCACCCCGCGCTCCGCCAGATGCGCCTCCAGCAGCCTGGCCATCCCCACGTACTGGGTGAAGACCAGGGTGCTCGCCCCCTCGGCGAGGATCGTGTCGAGGAGTTCGTCGAGGAGCTCCAGCTTCCCCGAACGGCCCGCGATCCGGGGCCGCTCCTCCTTCAGGTACTGCGCCGGGTGGTTGCAGATCTGCTTCAGCGAGGTCAGCAGCTTCACCACGAGCCCGCGCCGCGCCATGCCCTCGGCCGCCGCGATCTGCAGCAGGTTCTCCCGCACCACCGCCTCGTAGAGACCGGCCTGTTCCGGTGTCAGCGAGACGGCCCGGTCGGTCTCGGTCTTGGGCGGCAGCTCCGGCGCGATCCCCGGATCGGACTTGCGGCGGCGCAGCAGGAAGGGACGGACCAGCGCGCCGAGCCGCTCCGCCGCGGCCGGGTCCGTACCGCCCTCGACGGCGGCGGCGTACCGGCGGCGGAAGGCGCCGAGCCCGCCGAGCAGCCCGGGGGTCGTCCAGTCGAGGATGGCCCACAGCTCGGAGAGGTTGTTCTCCACCGGCGTGCCGGACAGCGCCACGCGCGCGCGTGCGCCGATCGTGCGCAGCCGGCGGGCCGTCGCCGAGTACGGGTTCTTCACGTGCTGCGCCTCGTCCGCCACGAGCAGCCCCCACGGACGGGCGGCGAGCCGCTCGGCGTCGAGCCGCATGGTGCCGTACGTGGTGAGGACGACGTCCCCGTCCGCGAGCCCGTCGAGGTCGCGCGTGGTGCCGTGGAAGCGGCGCACGCGCGTGCCGGGCGCGAACCGTTCGAACTCCCGCTGCCAGTTGCCCATCAGCGAGGTCGGGCAGACGACGAGCGTCGGGCCCGCGGTGGCCGGCTCGCCCTGCCGGTGCAGGTGGAGCGCGATGAGGGTGATGGTCTTGCCCAGGCCCATGTCGTCGGCGAGACAGCCGCCGAGACCGAGCGAGGTCATCCGGTGCAGCCAGTTGAGCCCGCGCAGCTGGTAGTCGCGGAGGGTGGCGGCGAGCGCGGCGGGCTGCGGGACCTCGCGGGCCCCGCCCTCGGGGTCGGCGAGCCGCTCGCGCAGCCGCTCCAGCGGCCCGGTCGCGACCACCTCGAACGGGCGGCCGTCGACCTCCGTGCTGCCGGTGAGGACGGCGGCGAGCGCGTCGACGGGCGACAGCTTGCGGTCCTGCCGCTCCCGGGCGCGCAGCACCTCCGCCGGATCCACCAGGACCCACCGGTCGCGCAGCCGGACGAGCGGCCGCCCCGCCTCGGCGAGCCGGTCCAGTTCGGCCCGCGTCAGCTCCTGGTCGCCCAGGGAGAAGCGCCAGTTGAAGGCGAGCAGCGCGTCGGCGGAGAGGAAGGACGGCAGACCGCCACCGGCCCCCCAGGGCTCGGCGGGTCCGTCGCTCCACCCGGATTCCGTCCCGACCTCCGGCTCGACCGGTCCGACGACCGCCCGCGCGGTCAGCCGGTCCGTCAGCTCGCGCGGCCAGTGGACCTGCATGCCGGTCGCGGCGAGCGCGCGGGACGCCGGCCCCAGCAGCTCGACGACCTCCTCGTCGGCCAGCTCCATCGCGTCCGGCACGGCCGCCGCGAGCAGCGGGGCGAGCGCCGGCCAGGCGCGCGCGGCCCGCCGCAGCGCGAGCAGGGCGTCCATCCGGGCGCGCGGCCCGAGCGACGCCGCCGCCGGCCCGGCGCCCGACCAGGCGTCGGCCGCGTCCACGACCACCGTCGGATCGGCGGCGGAGTGCAGCTGGAGCACGGCACGGAACGAAGGGACCTCCGGCGCACCGGAGCCGGCGCCGGATCCGGACAGTTCCAGCCGGAGTGACAGCCGTACCCCCGCGTCGTGACCGGCCGCCAGGTCGGCGGCCCACGCGCGCAGTTCGGTGACCGGCTGCGGCTCCTCGGCGGCGAACGCGGGCCCGCCGGCGGCGAGTTCCGCGGCCGGGGTACGGGGGAGGGTGTCGGCGACGGCGTCCAGGAAGGCGCGCAGCAGCGCCTCGGGCTCCGGCAGCAGCCAGTCCTCCGGCCCGTCCGGCTCCTCCGCCGGGCCCAGCGGGACGGCGTGCGCGGTCGGCGGCATCGACGCGGCGAGCGTCCGCAGCCGGTCCAGCTCCCCGGGCCCCAACGGCCCCGCCCGCCAGCCGTCGTGACCCGCCGCCGTCACACCGGGCAGCAGCAGTCCGCGCGCCGTGAGGTCCAGGGCGAGCAGGGCCGCACCGCCCCAGAAGGCGGCCGCCGGGTCGGCGCCCCCGGCGAGCCGGGCGCGGGCGAGCAGCGGCAGGGCGTCCCGTACCGACAGGAGGAACGCGGGGACGGGGACGGGCTGGAGCTCCGCGGCGTCCACCACCGTGATCTCGCCCGCCACCGCCCCCGGCGGGGCGGTGAGGGGTGCGCCGTCGGGCGACCAGAGGGCGATCCGGCCCGCCCGGGGCGGATCGGCGGGGAGGAACACGGCGGCCGGTACGGCCTGGCCGGAGCACGGCACGGAGGCTTCGGGAGCGGAGCCGGAGGACCGGAACGACGACGTCAACACATTCCCCACATATGACTGCCGGTGAGACCGAGCGGCCGACCCTACCTCACGCGTGCCGCCGACCACGCCCATCCGTGCGTGACGCCCGACACATGTGCACAGCCCCCGAATCGGGGGTGGGGAACGCCCCACCCCCGGGCCCCGGCCCGCCCCCGCCGCGGGCCGGGTGGTGACGCCATGGTTCCGGACCGTCACCGATCCCTACCGTGAAGACCGCCGCCGCCCCCTCGGTGCGGACGGCAGCCGCCCCCGCCTCACAGAAGCCGGAGCCCCTCCATGTCCCAGGCCATCGCCCCCGCCCCCGCACCGGCGCCCGTCGCCCGGCCGCGGCGCGGCGGCAGCGAGTTCTCCCCGCTCCTGCGCACGGTGAGGGACCAGGGGCTGCTCGACCACCGTCCCGGCTGGTACGCCCGGGACATCGCCCTCACCCTCCTCGGGATCGCCGCCGTCGTCGGCGGCCTCCTCCTGGCCGGCCCGACCTGGTGGTCCGTCCTGCTCGCGGTGCCCCTCGCGGTGCTCTCGGCCCGCGCCGCCTTCACCGCCCACGACGCCGGGCACTCCCAGGTCACCGCGGACCGCCGGGCCGGGCGCGCCGTCCAGCTCGTCCACGCCAACCTGCTCCTCGGCATGAGCCGCGAGTGGTGGAACGACAAGCACAACCGGCACCACGCCCACCCCAACCACCTCGACAAGGACCCGGACGTCGCCGCCGACGTCCTCGTCTTCGCCGAGCACCAGACCGCCGGCCGCACCGGCCTGCGCGGCTTCCTCACCCGCCACCAGGCCCTGCTGTTCTTCCCGCTGACCACCCTGGAGGGCCTCGCGCTCAAGCTGTACGGCGTCCAGGCCCTGCTCGCCAAGGACGGCCCGTACCGCACCCGGCGCGAGCGCCTCACCGAGGGCGCCCTGCTGCTGCTCCACTTCGCCGGGTACGCGGCGCTGCTCCTCACCGCCCTCACGCCGCTCCAGGCGCTGGTCTTCGCGCTCGTCCACCAGATGCTGCTCGGCGTCCACCTCGGCATGGCCTTCGCCCCCAACCACAAGGGCATGGACCGGCCCGACCAGCACGAGGACGGCGAGAGCTGGGGCCATCTGCGCCGGCAGGTGCTGACCTCCCGGAACATCCGGGGCGGCGCCCTCACCGACTGGTTCCTCGGCGGCCTCAACTACCAGGTCGAGCACCACCTCTTCCCGTCGATGCCCCGCCCCCACCTGCGGCTCGCCCAGCCCGCCGTCCGCGCGCACTGCCGGGCCCTGGGCATCCCGTACACCGAGACCGGCTTCGTCGACTCCTACCGGCAGGCCCTCGGTCACCTCCACGAGGTGGGCGCCACCCTCCGCGAGGAGCAGGCACGACGCCCGGAGTAGGGTCGAACGAGTCAGCCGGCACCGCAGAGAACCAGGGGGGTCTCCCACATGGGCGACGGCACCGTCACCACGGTCAGCAGCAACGGCACCTACTCCTTCAGCAAGCCCAACCGCGCCTCGATCACGCTCCTCGCCGGGCTCGGTGTCGAGGGCGACGTCCACGCCGGCGTCACCGTCAAGCACCGCTCCCGGGTGGCCCAGGACCCGACCCAGCCGAACCTGCGGCAGGTCCACCTCATCCAGTCCGAGCTCTTCGACGAGGTCGCCGAGGCCGGCTTCGAGGTGGCCCCGGGAGACCTCGGCGAGAACGTCACGACCCGCGGCATCGACCTGCTCGCCCTGCCCACCGGCACCCTCCTCCGCCTCGGCGCCGAGGCCGTCGTCGAGGTCACCGGTCTGCGCAACCCGTGCGCCCAGATCGACGACTTCAGCCACGGCCTGCTCAAGCAGGTCGTGGGCCGGGACGCCGACGGCGAGGTCGTCCGCAAGGCCGGGATCATGGGCATCGTGCTGGCCGGCGGCGAGGTCCGCCCCGGCGACCCGGTCGCCGTCGAGCTGCCGGCCGAACCACACCGCCCGCTCGACCGGGTCTGAGCCCGCCGGCGCACCGCCTCAGGAGGGGCGTACGGCGAGTGCGTCGAGCCCTTCGAGGAGAGCGGGCAGCCGGGCACCCCGGGCCACCGGCAGCACCTCGCGCGGATAGTCGTCGAGCAGGACGAAGGCCATGTCGTCGGTGCGGGCCACGAGTGACCAGCCGGGGCCGTCGGCGCGGAGCATCCGCGCGCCCTCCCCGGCGAAGCCGGACCGCACCCGGCCGACCGGCGGCGGCTCCTTCAGATAGCCGCGCAGCTCGTCCAGCGCGCGGCGCACCTGCGCGTACGGGCCGGTCGGCTCGCCCTGCGCGGTCTCGGCCGGCCGGTCGGCCGCGGGTCCCGGCTCGATCTGCCCGCGCCACTCCTGCCAGTGCCGGGCCACCTCGTCGGCGCCGAGCCGCCGCTGCGCGGGGCCCCAGGCGTCCCCGCTGGGCGGTGCCAGCGGGGCGGGGTCGCCGTCCTCCGGCTCGGGGTCGTGCGGGTCGGGGAGGCCGGGAGCCCGGGTGGCGACGGCGAGCGGCCAGCCGGGCAGTCCGGCGACGACGGACTCCTCGTCGGGCGAGAGGTCGTAGGCCATGCCGCAGTCCCAGGAGGCGATGGCGACCGCGACCAGCGACACGTCGTCGATGACGACCGTCCAGCGGGCGCCGAGCCCGTCCTGGCCGAAGACGAGCCCGTACCCGGCCTCGTACGGTTCGAGGCCGAGCGCGGCGCAGGCCGCCGGGTAGTCGTCGCCGAGCACGCTCGGGAACTGCGCGGGCGTGAGCAGGCACGCGGTCAGCACGTAGAGCGAGTCCTCGCCCGCCGCCGGTTCCGTCGCCGCCACGGCACCCTCCCCATCTCGCTGCCCATCGGATCGTCGGCGCACCTTAACCAGTGAGTAACCCGCGCGTCGAGGGTCCCCGGCGTGTGAGACTCAGCGCTCCTTGACGCCGAGCAGGGAGCGGGCGACGGTCTCGGGCGTCTGGTTGCGCTCCCGGGCGAGGGTGAGCACGGCGCGGCAGGCCAGCTCGTTGACGCCGAAGGTGAGCTGGCCCGGGTCCACCCAGGTGACGGCCTCGTCCATCCGGTCCTGGTCGTTCTCGGCGCAGGCGGCCACATAGACGGCCGCGGCCTCGAAGAGGTTGCGGCCCTGGCGCCCGGAGCGGGCCGGGGGTGGGGCGGCCTCGCTCCCGGACGCGCGTCGGGCGGAGGGGAGGAGCTTGCGCATGCGTTCCGCTATCCGTGCCACGGCCGGCCGCCTTTCCCCGGGCAGGGCTGCCCGGCACTTCCACGGTAGACAGTGAAGTGCCGGGACAGAAGGGGGCGTTGGGGGGCCGGTCCGGCGAGCGGAAGGAGCGGGCGGCGGCGCCGGAGCCGTAGCCGGGCTCCGCGTCCGGATGGCCGGCGACGCGGGCGAGGACGGCGGTCTGGGTGTGGCCGGTCTCCTCGAAGGTGACGGCGGTCTCGCCCTCGGCGTTCTCCTAGCCGCCGCCGTCCGGCTCGCCGTCGGCCAGCCAGTCGGTGAAGACGTAGCCGGGCGCGGGCACGGCGGTCGCGGTGACGGTGTCGCCGTCGGAGGAGGGGCCGTCCTGGGAGAGCTCCACGCTGCCGTGGCCGCGCTCGACCGTCAGCGCGTGGCGCCGCTCCTCGAAGAGGGCGGTGATCCCGGCGCTCAGCCCTCGCGGACGGCCAGGGCGAGGTAGCGGGCGTCCTCGTCCACGTACGAGACGAGCCGCCAGCCGGCCTCGGCGAGGGCCGGGCGCAGCCGGGGCTCGGCCCGCAGGTCGTCCGGGGTGATCTGCCGGCCGTGCCGGGCGGCGAGGGCGGCCCGCCCGATGGGGTGGAAGAGCGCGAGGCGGCCGCCGGGCCGCACCACCCGGGCGAGTTCGCGGAGGCCGGCGACCGGGTCGGCCAGGTGGGAGACGAGGCCCGCGCCGAAGACCGCGTCGAGTCCGCCGTCCCGGAGCGGCAGCCGGCCGACGTCGGCCAGGAGCAGGGCCCCGGCGCCCCCGGGGCCGCGCCGACCGGCGCGTACCGCCTCGGCCAGCATCTCCGGGGTGAGGTCGGCGCCGACGACCGTGCCCGACGGGCCGACGGCGGTACGCAGCGGGGGCAGCGCCCGGCCGGTGCCGCAGCCCGCGTCGAGCACGGCGTCGCCGGGGCGCAGCCCGAGCTCGGCGACGGCGGCGGCGTAGGCGGGGCCGTCGTCGGGGAACCGGCTGTCCCAGTCGGCCGCGCGGGTGGCGAAGAACGCTCGGACATCTGTGGGGTCATCGCTCATACGCTCATGATCGCCCACCCCGGGGTGTGAACGTTCTGTGTGCACGTTCGAACGTCGTCCGATCGATCTGGTACTTCTCTCCGTCATATTCCAGCAGCTTTCGAAATGCGCCCCCTGTGCGCCCCCACGTGCGCACTAGCGTCCCCGGGTCATGGGACACCTGGACCACGCCACCTTCGGCTGGCTGACACCTGTGCTGTCGTACGCGATGGCCTGCATCGGCGCCGCCCTGGGGCTGCGCTGCACCGTGCGCGCGCTCGACGCGACCGGCCGGTCGCGTCGGAACTGGCTGCTCACCGCCGCCTCCGCGATCGGCACCGGCATCTGGACGATGCACTTCGTGGCGATGCTCGGCTTCGGCGTCGCCGGCACCGACATCCGCTACAACGTGCCGCTCACCATCCTCAGCCTCCTCATCGCGATGGGCGTCGTGGGCGTCGGCGTGTTCGCCGTCGGGTACGGACGCGACCGCGTGCGATCGCTTCTGATCGGCGGCCTGACGACCGGGATCGGCGTCGCGAGCATGCACTACATGGGCATGGCCGCGCTCCGTCTCCACGGCACCGTCCACTACGACCCCCTGCTCGTCGCCCTCTCGGTCGCCATCGCGGTCGTCGCGGCCACCGCGGCCCTCTGGGCGGCCCTCAACATCCACGCCCCGATCGCGGTCGCGCTCGCCTCCCTCGTCATGGGAGCGGCCGTCAGCAGCATGCACTACACGGGCATGTTCGCGGTCCGCGTCGACGTCGTCCCCTCCTCGGCGGACCTTCCCGGCGCCACCGTCATGCAGTTCATCTTCCCGCTCGCCGTCGGCCTCGGCTCGTACCTCTTCATCACCTCGGCCTTCGTGGCCCTCTCCCCGACGGCCCGGGAACGGGCCGCGTACGCCTCCGCCGAACGCCTCACCGAACCGGACGAGCGCGCGGTCGACGTGGCCCCGCCCGGCTTCCGCGCCGGCCGGGACCCCCTCCGCACACCGACCCCCTGACCACTCCGCCCTGGCCACCCGGCCCTGGCCGCCCCGCCTTGGCCACCCGGCCTTGGCCACCCGGCCCCTGACCACCCGTCCGCCGCCCCCTTCCGTCCCCCCACCCGCCTTCCGGATCCCCGACCCTCCCCACCCAGCCGGAACGAGGAGCCCATGCGAACTCCCCGCAAGAACCAGGACGCCGTGGCGCCCGCGCCGCCGGCGACCGCACGCGGGCGCCGCGCGCACGCCGGGCCGCCCGCCGACGAACCGGAACCGCGCCCCGCCGACGCCGGACCGGACACCCCGGCCGACGCCGACGCCGACGCCCCGGCGGAGGACCCCGGGAGCGACACCGGCGCCGCGCCCGCCGAGGGCTCCCGGCGACGCGGTCTGCGGCCCCGTACCGTGCGCGCCAAGATCGTCTCGCTCCTCATGGTCCCCGTCGTCTCGCTCCTCGCCCTCTGGGGCTTCGCCACCGTCACCACCGCCCAGGACATGGCCCGGATCCGCCAGCTCCAGCGCGTCGACGACGACATCCGCGGTCCGGTGTCCGGCGCCGTCGCCGCCCTCCAGGAGGAACGCCGCGCCGCCCTGCGGCAGATCGCCGCCCCGGGCGCCGGCCGCGCCGCCGAACTGAAGGACCGGATCCGCCGCACCGACGAGGCCGTCGCCCGGCTCCGGCTCGGCGACGGCCACACCGTCGGCGACTCCGGAGACCTGCCCCCCGACGTCGCCGACCGCGTCGGCGCCTTCGTCCGCGAGGCGCAGGGCCTCACCCGGATGCGTACTGCCGCCGCCGACGGCCGCGGTGAGTGGGACCGGGTCTACGCGGAGTACACCACCGCGGTCTCGGCCGGCTTCGCCGTCGGCGGAGCCCTCAGCGGCATCCAGGACACCGGCCAGGGCTCCCACGCGCGCGTGCTCCTCGAACTCGCCCGCGCCTCCGAGATGCTCGCCCGCGAGGACGCCCTCCTCGGCTCCGCCCACCTCACCGGCCGGCTGACCGCCGCCCGCCAACGCGCCTTCACCGGCGCCGTGGAGACCCGCCGCACCCTCCTCGCCTCCGCCACGGCCGACCTGCCGCCGGCCGGGCGGGACGCCTGGCGCCGGCTCGCCGCCGGCACCGACCACACCCGGCTCACCGCCGCCGAGGACCGGGTCGCCGCCGCCGCCGACGGCCGGCCCGCCGCCCAGGCCGCGCCCTCCGCCGACTGGGACGCCGCCCTCGCCGCCGTACGCACCGGGCTCGCCGCCGTCGAGAGCGACGCGCGCGCCGCCACGGCCGACGACACCGGCCCCTTCGCCGGCGGCATCCTCAGCCCGGCCGGCGCCGCCGTCGTCCTCGGCCTCGCCGCCGTCGCCGCCTCCCTCGTCATCTCGGTCCGGATCGGCCGCGGCCTCGTCGTCGAACTCGTCAGCCTCCGCAACACCGCCCTCGGCATCGCCCGGCGCAAACTCCCCGCCGCCATGAGCCGGCTCCGCGCGGGCGAGGAGATCGACGTCCAGGCCGAGGCCCCGCCGGGACCCGTGCCGCAGGACGAGATCGGCCAGGTCGGCGAAGCCCTCACCACCGTCCACCGGGCCGCCCTCTCCGCGGCCGTCGAACGCGCCGAACTCGCCAGCGGCATCTCCGGCGTCTTCGTCAACCTCGCCCGCCGCAGCCAGGTCCTCGTCCACCGCCAGCTCAACCTCCTGGACAGCATGGAGCGGCGCGCCGACGACCCCGGCGAACTCGGCGACCTCTTCCGCCTCGACCACCTCACCACCCGGATGCGACGGCACGCTGAGAGCCTGATCATCCTCTCCGGCGCCGCCCCCGGACGCGCCTGGCGCATGCCGGTGCCGCTGACCAACGTCGTTCGCGCCGCCGTCTCCGAGATCGAGGACTACACGCGCGTGGAGGTGCGCCGGCTCCCTGAGACCGCCGTCGCGGGCGGCGCCGTCGCCGACCTCACCCACCTCCTCGCCGAACTCATCGAGAACGCCGCCCAGTTCTCCCCGCCCCACACCAAGGTCCGGGTCAGCGGCGAACCCGTCGGCAACGGCTACGCCCTGGAGATCGAGGACCGGGGACTCGGCATGGGCAAGGAGAGCCTCGCCGAGGCCAACGCCCGCATCGACCGGTCCGAGGCCCTCGACCTCTTCGACAGCGACCGGCTCGGCCTCTTCGTCGTCAGCCGCCTCTCCTCCCGGCACGGCATCAAGGTCCATCTGCGGCCCTCCCCGTACGGCGGCACCACCGCCGTCGTCCTGCTGCCCACCGACCTCCTCCAGGGCGCCCTCCCGCCGGTCGCGGACACCGCCGACGCGGGGACCGCCGCGCCGGGCGAGGAGCGTGCCGCCCGCGAGCAGGCCGAGGCCCACCGCGCGGAGGCACGCCGCTTCGCCGGCCCACCGGACCCCCTCCGTGCCCCCGCGACCGCTCCGAAGGCCCTCGCCGGCGCCCCCGCCGCCGCACCGGAGGCCGCGCGTACCCCCCTCACCCCGCCGCCACCGGGCAGACCGCAGCCTCTGCCGCGCCCCGCGGCCGTCCCCGCGCCCGTTCCGGACACCGCGCCCGCGCCCGTACCCGTACCGGAGGCCGTACCGGAGTCCGTACCGGCGGGTGTGACCGCCCTGCGGCCGCGCGGAGGCCACGCCGTACCGCCGCAGTCGCCGCCCGACCGCGCCCGAAGCGTCGACGCCGACACCGGACTGCCCCGCCGCGTCCGGCAGGCGAGCCTCGTCCCGCAGCTGCGGGAGGTGCCCGCCCCGGCCCCCGCCCCGGCGCCCCCCGCCCCCGGCGCGCCGGAGCGGACGCCCGAGCAGGTACGCGACCGGATGGCCGCCTACCGCGACGGCTGGCAGCGCGGCGGCGGCCCCGCTCCGGGCGTC
>NZ_JOGX01000045.1 GCF_000719555.1 Streptomyces sp. NRRL F-5727 | reverse complement strand
CAGTACGAGGACTTCCACCCGGCACGCCGAGAGCACGCACCTGACGCCGCGGGGCCGCCCTTCGGGCGACGACGGGAGTTTGACGACAGGACCTAGGCCAGGGCCTACGAGCCCCGGAGGCTCTTGCGCAGCACCACACAGGGGCGGCCGTGCGCCAGGTCGGGGCGACGGGCGGTCTCCTCGTACCCGAGGGAGGTCCAGAAGGCGAGGGCCTTCTGGTTGTTCTCCAGGACGGCCAGCCTGAGACCGGTACGGCCTTCGGCGCGGAAGCCGTCCTCGACGTGGGCGGCGAGGCGGCGGCCGAAGCCGGCGCGGTGCTCGTCCGCGTGGACCATCAGCAGCCCGAGCCACGGGTCGGGGTCGGCCGGGTCGGGGTGGTGGCCGAGGGTCACGGCGACGGCGACGAGCCGGCCCTCGGAGCGGGCCAGCAGCACCTCGGCGGAGGGCTGGGCCAGTTCGTCGGCGAGGGCGGCCGCGACCTGCTCGGGGCGGATCGCGTCCGGATCCGGGAAGTCGCCGCTGAGCTGCTGGAACTCCCGGTTCGAGGCGTACAGCGCGGTGAGTTCGGTGAGCAGCGGGCCGGGGAGGGCGGCGCCGTCCTCCAGGGCCCGGGGCGCGAGGGTCTCGACGATCACCCGGTCAGGGTAGAGCCCCGGCGGTCCGAGGACGGCCGGGGCTCGACGGCGTCCGGGGCCGTGGGTCAGAGGTTCACGCCGAAGTCGCGGGCGATGCCCTCCAGGCCGGAGGCGTAGCCCTGGCCGACCGCGCGGAACTTCCACTCGGCGCCGTTCCGGTACAGCTCGCCGAAGACCATGGCGGTCTCGACGGCGGCGTCCTCGGAGAGGTCGTAGCGGGCGATCTCGGCGCCGCCGGCCTGGTTGATGATGCGGATGTAGGCGTTGCGGACCTGGCCGAAGTTCTGCGCGCGGGAGACCGCGTCGTAGATGGAGACCGGGAAGACGATCTTGTCGACGGTGGCCGGGAGGCCCGCGAGGTTGACGTTGATCTGCTCGTCGTCGCCGCCGCCCTCGCCGGTGCGGTTGTCACCCGTGTGGACGATGGTCTGGTCCGGGGTCGACTTGTTGTTGAAGAAGACGAAGTGGGCGTCCGAGGCGACCTTGCCGGCGGCGTCGACGCCGATGGCGGAGGCGTCCAGGTCGAAGTCGGTGCCGGTCGTCGTGCGGACGTCCCAGCCGAGGCCCACGGTGACGGCGGTCAGACCCGGCGCCTCCTTGGTGAGGGAGACGTTGCCGCCCTTGGCGAGGCTCACTGCCATGGAAGTCCCTTTCATCGTGATGCTCACGTGGTCGTTCGCCCGGAGAAACGCGGCAGACCGCCCGGCGGTTCCCGGATGCGTGAAAACAGGATGACGGTCGGGACCCCTCGCGGGGAACATGGAGGGCATGTCAGGTCCGTATCAGATCCGCGGCTCCGTCTCGCTCCCCGAGGCCGAGCTCCAGTGGCGTTTCACGCGCTCCTCGGGTCCCGGCGGGCAGCACGTGAACACCTCCGACTCCCGCGTCGAGCTGCGGTTCGACCTCGCCGCGACCGAGGCGCTGCCCGAGGTGTGGAAGTCCCGCGCCCTGGACCGGCTCGCCTCCCGGCTGGTGGACGGCGTGCTGACCGTACGGGCCTCGGAGCACCGCTCCCAGTGGCGCAACCGTGAGGTGGCCGCCGTCCGCCTCGCGGCGCTGCTCGCCGAGGCGACGGCCCCGCCGCCGAAGCCCCGCCGGGCGACCCGCATCCCCCGCGGCATCAACGAGCGCCGGCTGCGCGAGAAGAAGCAGCGCGCCGAGACCAAGCGCGGCCGGCAGGGCCGCGACTGGGGCTGACGGGCCCCGCTGACGGGCGCCCCGGGGGGTCAGCCCAGGCGGCGGTAGCGGCCGCGGAAGTACGTGAGGGGCTCGCCGTCCGGCGACGGCAGGCCGACCGAGAGGACCCGGCCGATCACCAGGGTGTGGTCGCCCGCCACCACCCGGCTCTCCGTGCGGCACTCCAGGGTGGTGAGCGCCCCGCCGAGCAGCGGCGCCCCGCTCGCCTCGCCCCGCGTGTACGGCAGGTCGGCGAAGAGCAGCCGGTCCGAGACACGGCCCTTCATCGCGAACCGCCCGGCGACGTGCCGCTGGCTCTCCGCCAGCACCGACACCGCCCAGACCGGGACCTCCTCCAGCAGGTCGTCCATGCGGGAGCCGTTGCGCAGGCTGACCAGGACCAGCGGCGGGTCCAGCGAGACCGAGAGGAACGCGGTGGCCGTCATGCCGACGTCCTCGCCGCGCGGGCCGTCGTCGGGATCGTGCGCGGTCACCAGGACCACGCCGGCCGCGAGGCGGGACATGGCCGCCCGGAACTCGTCGTCGCTCACCCCCTCAGCATGAGGTATGGCGAGGTCCGTGACGGGCGGCGAGGGCGGGGTCATCTGCAGCACACCGGCACGCTAGCCCCGGCCCCGCGCGGGCCGCATCGGGCCGGGGGACCAGGCCGGCGCCCGGCGCGGGACCTAGGACCGGGTCACCCGGGCGCCGTCCCGCCCGCGGGCATCGAGGTCACGGGCCGTCGCGCCGGTCACTCCCGACCCGCCGGATTCCGCCACACAATGCTGTGACTTGAGTCACAGAGAGCACTATTTGCTGACCCTGTGTACCGGGTGCGCAGCTCGCTGTGATTCAGTGGCGGGGACAGTACAGCACGAAGCCGATGAGAACCCTGGAGTTGCTGTCGAGGTCTCGGGGAGAGCGAGCGATGGAGACCGAGTCGGAGCCTTACGTCCGTCTCTCGACCCTGCGACAGCTGCATCAGGTCGTGGCGGACCTCAACACCGCCCGCAGCCTGGCGGACACCCTGCAGACCGTCGCCGACGGTGTCGTCGCCGGCCTCAACTACCAGCTGGCCTGCGTCAACCTGGTCCGGCCCGACGGTGACCTGGTCGTCGCCGCCTTCGCCGGGGACCCCGCCGCCGAAGCCCTCATCACCGGCCGCGTCGGCTCCCGCGAGGCGTGGGACCGCCGGCTCTCCATGGGCGTCCCCTGGGGCGACCTGCGGTTCATCCCGCACACCGAGGGCTGGGTCCTGATGGACGACGACGTCCCCCAGTGGCACACCGACGGCCCCGCCCCCCGCTTCGAGGACGAGTGGCACCCGCACGACCGCCTCTACGCCCCCATGTACGCCTCCGGCACCGGCCGGGAACTCCTCGGCGTCATATCCGTCGACCGCCCGCGCAACGGCCGGCACCCGGGACCCTGGGGGCAGGAAGCCCTCCAGATGTACGCCTCCCAGTCCGCCATCGCGATCAGCAACGCCCGGCTCCGCTCCAACATGCAGCGCGCCCTCATCCGCCTGGAGCGCGAGCAGCAGGCCCTCCGCGCCAGTGAGGAATCCTTCCGGCAGGCGTTCGAGTACGCCCCCTCCGGCATGGCCATCGCCGAGCTCGGCGGCGACCAGCACGGCCGGCTCCTGCGCACCAACGACGCCCTCTGCCGGCTCCTCGGCCGCCCCGCCTCCGTGATGCGCCGCTACTCCTTCGCCGACCTCGTCCACCCCGAGGACATCGGCACCCTGCTCCGCACCTCCGCCGAGGGCGGCCGGGCCGAGCTGCGGCTCGGCCGGCGCGACGGCACCTACGTCTGGGTCTCCCTGCGGAACTCGGTGGTCGCCGACGCCGCCGACGGGCCCCGCTTCCTCCTCACCCACGTCGAGGACATCGAGGAGCGCAAGCGGCACGAGCTCCAGCTCGCCCACCGCGCCTCCCACGACGCCCTCACCGGCCTGCCCAACAGCGCCGAGCTGCGCTCCCGGCTCTCCGCCCGGCTCTGCGAGCGCCCCGCGCACACCGGCGCCTACCAGGGGCCCGGCCCCGACGCCGGATTCGGCTACGGCCCCGATCCGCTGCCGCTCGCCCAGGACGGCTACGAGTACGAGCACGAGCACGAGCACGGCTTCGGCTTCGAGCAGGCCGGCGGCGGGGCGTACGACCACCACGTGCACACGGTCGCGCCGACCGGCGGCGACACCGACGACGGCACCAAGGGGCTCGCCGTCCTCTTCTGCGACCTCGACGGCTTCAAGTCGATCAACGACCGCTTCGGGCACCACACCGGCGACGCCGTCCTCATCGAGGTGGCCCGGCGGCTCACCACCGGCGTCAGGGACGGTGACACCGTCGCCCGTCTGGGCGGTGACGAGTTCGTCGTCCTCGCCGACGGTCTCGGTGCCGCCGACGCCGCCGACCTCGCCGTCCGGCTGCGGAACGCGATCATCCCGCCCATCCGGGTGGACGGCCGCGCGGTCCGGGTCGGGGCCAGTTTCGGCATCGGCTGGGCCGAGTGCGGGATGACCGTCGAAGAGGTCCTCAACTCCGCCGACCAGCGGATGTACGTGGAGAAGCGGTCCCGTGCGAAGGTGCACCGCCGGGCGGGATGATCCTTCCCGGCACGGCGGGTTCATTCGTTCGGGGTAGGCTCGCCGGGTCGGCGACGGCTGGCGAGCATGGAGAGGATGACCCGGATGGCTGCCGGTAACGACGGCGCGAACAAGCCCGAGGACGACGATCCGTTCGGCTACCTGTACGCGGACGGACAGGCAGCGGCCGGCGGCCGCGCCCCCCAGGGCGGCGGCTACGGCTACCCAGGCCCCGCGCACGCCCAGCCGGGCGTTCCCCGTACTTCGTACAACCAGGTCAGGACGGTCGGCGAGCGCCAGTACGGGCAGCAGCCGGCCCAGCCGTACGTGCCGCCGCAGCAGCAGGCGGCGTACGGCCAGCCGCACCCGCAGTACGCGGCGCCCGAGACCTACGGCGGCGCCCAGCCGCCCCGCCACACCCCGCCCCCGCAGGCCCCGCGCGGCGGTGGCCGCGGGCCCAACACCAAGGGCCTGCTGATCGGCGCGGTCGCGGTCGTCGCGGTCGTCGTCGCCGGCATCACGGCGGCGATCATCGGCAACCAGAGCGACAAGAAGGACCAGACGGCCGGCGGCAACCCGACCGCCTCGGCCCCGGCGACCGCGAGCCAGGAGCCCACCCCCTCCACGGAACCCACGGACGAGCCCACCAAGGCCCCCCTGCCGAAGCAGGACGCGGCCACGCTCACGCTCAGCGGCAGCGCCACGCTCGCCAAGGACGTCAAGGGCGCGGAGGGCGCGGACGGCGCCTACGTGGCGGGATTCAACGCCCAGGGCTCGTCGGTCACCTGGAAGGCGACCATGCCCGAGGGCGGCAACTACGCCCTCACGGTCCGGTACGCGATCCCCGCGGTGGACGCCAACGCCACGCTGACGGTCAACGGCAAGCCGAACTCCCAGCCGATCGGCCTGAAGAACTTCATCCACTCCACGGACCCGAACCTGGAGAAGAACTGGCAGACCACCTGGGCGCCGGTCGAGCTCCAGAAGGGCGAGAACGAGATCAAGATCTCGTGCGAGGCCGGCAACCAGTGCGACGTGCTGCTGGACTGGCTGGAGGTCACCCCGCCGAAGCGGTCGTGACGCGGATCTTCGGGAGGAGGTCGGCGAGGACCTGCGGGTCGTATTCGCCGGCCACCGGGGCCGCGACCGTGGCCGCCGAGAGGGCGGTCGCGTGGGTCAGGCGGTCCGGCCAGGGGGTGGCGTCGACCAGGCCCGCGAGGAGGGCGGCGACGACCGAGTCGCCGGCTCCCGTGGGGTTGCCGTGGACCGGGGCCGGAGGGGCCGCGTGCCAGAGGCCGTCGGGGGTGGCGGCGAGGAGGCCGTCGGGGCCGAGGGACGTGACGACGGCGTGGGCGCCGCGGCGGCGGGCGTCCTGGGTGGCGCGGTGCGGGTCCCGGGAGCCGGTCAGGCCGGCGAGTTCGTCGGCGTTGGGCTTCACGAGGTCGGGGCGGGCGGCGATGCCGCGGCGGAGCGGTTCCCCGGCGGTGTCGAGGAGGACCGGGACGCCGGCGGCGCGGGCCGTACGGATCAGCTCGGCGTAGGCGCCGACGTGGACGCCCGGCGGGAGGCTGCCGCAGAGGGCGACGGCGGCGGCGCCGGTGAGCAGCTCCGCGTACCGCTCCCGGAAGGCGGTCCACTCGGCGGCGGTGACGGCGGCGCCGGCCTCGTTGAACTGGGTGGCGTCCCCGGCGCCGGTGTCGACGACGGCGAGCGTGCGCCGGGTGGCGGCCTCGGTGGCGACGAGCGCGTCGGTCAGCCCGGGGACGGGGGCGAGCAGCTCGCGGAGCCGGTCGCCGGTGGGGCCGCCGGCGAAGCCGGTGACGACGGTCTCGTGGCCGAGCGCGGCGAGCACCCGGGCCACGTTGACGCCCTTGCCGCCGGGCCGTTCGGCGCTGCGGGCGACGCGGTGGCTCGCGTGCGGGACGAGGGCGGGGACCTCGTAGGTGACGTCCAGCGCCGTGTTGAGGGTGACCGTGAGAATCACCTGTCCACCCCCCGTACTTCCGGTAAGACCTGTGGAGACAGCGCGATCATGCCAAAGGAACGGCGATCGGCCCAGACCCCGGACCGTTCGCCGTCCCGTTTCCGCCCTGATCAGGCGGGATGTCAGTGCCTCCGGGAGGTCAGGCGTTCTGGGGGACCCGGGCGGCGACGCCCTGTGGGGCGACGATCCACTCGCCCTTGCGCATGACGCCCTTCACGTCGAAGGCGTCGTCGAGGACGACGATGTCGGCGTCCTTGCCGGGCTCCAGCGAGCCGACCCGGTCGTAGACGCCGAGGAGGCGGGCCGGGTTGGCGGAGATGGCCTGGACGACGGACTCGACGGGGAGCCGGTCGACGGTGGCGGCGCGCTTGAAGGCGCGGTCGAGGGTGAGGGTGGAGCCGGCGATGGAGCCGCCCTCGACGAGGCGGGCCACGCTGTCCTTCACCTCGACCTCCAGCGGGCCGAGCATGTAGCGGCCGTCGCCGAAGCCCGCCGCGTCCATGGCGTCGGTGATGAGGGCGACGCGCTCGGCGCCGGCGTGGTGGAAGGCGAGCTCCAGGGCGGCCGGGTGGAGGTGGGTGCCGTCGTTGATGAGCTCGACGGTGATCCGCTCGTCCTCCAGGAGGGCGGCGATCGGGCCGGGCGCGCGGTGGCCGAGGCCGGGCATCGCGTTGTAGAGGTGGGTGGCGACGGTGGCGCCGGCGTCGATGGCCTCGACGGTCTGCTCGTAGCTGGCGTCGGTGTGGCCGACGGCGGCGATGACGCCGTGCTCGGCCAGGAGGCGTACGGAGTCGATGCCGCCGGGCAGCTCGGTCGCGAGGGTGACCATCTTGGCCCGGCCGCGGGCGGCGTCGATCAGCTTGCGGACGTCGGCCGGGTGCGGGTCGCGCAGCAGCGTCTCGTCGTGGGCGCCCTTGCGGCAGGGGGAGATGAACGGGCCCTCGAAGTGGAGGCCGGCGATCTCGCCCTGCTCGGCGAGCTCGGAGAGCAGGCCGGCCCGGGCGGTGAGGAAGTCCATGTCGCCGGTGACGAAGGAGGCGACGACGGTGGTGGTGCCGTGCAGCCGGTGGGTGTGGACGCCCTTGAGGACCTCGTCCACGGTGCCGGACGTGAAGGAGGCGCCGCCGCCGCCGTGGTTGTGCATGTCGACGAAGCCGGGCACCAGCCAGTGGCCGGCGAGGTCGAGCACCGGGGCGCCCTCCGGCGCGGAGCCGGCGATGCGGCCGCCGTCGACGATCACGCGTCCGTTCTCGACGATCCCGGTGGGCAGCACGACGCGTGCGCCGGCGAGAACCTTGTGATCGGACATCAGGCGGAGACCTCCGGGTCGGTGGGGTGCTGGTCGGCGAGCAGGTCCCAGGCGAGGAGGCCCGCGCCCAGGCATCCGGCGGTGTCCCCGAGGGCCGCCGGGACGATGGCGGGCAGCTTCTGGAAGGTCACGCGTGCCTCCACCGCGGCCCGAAGGGGTGTGAACAAGGTTTCCCCGGCCTCGGCCAGACCGCCACCGATGACGAGCGTGCGGGGGTCCAGCAGGGTGAGCGCGGTGACCAGGCCGTCGGCGAGGGCGTCCACCGCCTCCTGCCAGACCCGTGCGGCGACGGGGTCGCCGGACTCGACCGCCTTGGCGCAGTCGGCGGCGTCCGCTTCGGGGTCGCCGGACGCCTCGGCCCAGGCGAGGGAGACGGCGGAGGCGGAGGCGTACCGCTCCAGGCAGCCGCGCTGGCCGCAGCCGCAGTCGGTGCCGCCGGGGCGGACGACGATGTGGCCGATCTCTCCGGCGTAGCCGTGGGCGCCGGCCTCGATGCGGTCGCCGATGCCGATGGCGCCGGCGATGCCGGTGCCGAGGGGGACGAAGAGGAAGCGGTCGGCGCCGTTGCCGGCGCCGATGCGGCCCTCGGCGAGGCCGCCGGTGCGCACGTCGTGGCCGAGGGCGACGGGGATGCCGCCGAGCCGGGCGCTGAGGAGTTCGCGCATGGGAACGTCGCGCCAGCCGAGGTTGGCGGCGTAGACGGCGATGCCGTTCTCGGCGTCGACGATGCCGGGGACGGCGACTCCGGCGGCCGCGGCGGGCTCGCCGTACCGCTCCTGGCCGAGGGCGCGGAGCTCTTCGGCGAAGCCGAGGATGGTCTCCACCACGGCCTCGGGGCCGCGGCGGCGCCCGGTGGCGCGGCGGGCCTCGTGGAGCAGGGTGCCGTCCGCCCCGACGAGGGCGGCCTTCATGCCGGTGCCGCCCACATCCAGGGCGATGACGTGTCTCACAGGGGACAGTCTCGCGCGAGACCGCCCTAAAGGTCTAGTCCACTGCCGAGGATTGTTGCGCTCGGATACAAATTCGAGCCCGGGGTGTGGGGGGTTTGTGGTGAAGGTCCCCCCTGAGTTGCGGAAGGGATACCCGACTGGTGTAGACCTCTTCCTCTGGGTGGGGGACACTTTCGGACCCTGCCCCAGAAGAATTTGCAGCTCACTGCTGCTCAACGACGAGCAAAAGGTGGATGAAGCCGTGGAGCGGCGACGATTCCTTGGACTGACCGCGGCCGCCGCCGCCCTGGGCCTGACCGCCACGGTCGCCGGCTGCGGCACCCTCGGCGGTGACGGCGGCGACGTGACCCTGCGCCTGGTCGCCGCCGACTACGACCTCACCGGCGGCACCACCACCAAGAAGTACTGGGACGACCTCGTCACCGCCTTCCAGAGCGCCCACCCGGGCATCAAGGTCCAGGTGCAGATCGAGTCCTGGGACGACGTCGACCGCAAGGTCGCCGAGATGGTGAAGGCCGGCCAGGCCCCCGACGTCGCCCAGATCGGCGCCTACGCCGACTACGCCGCGGCCGGACAGCTCTACTCCGCCGACGAACTCCTCACCATCCCGGTGCAGGCCAACTTCGTCCCCGCCCTCGCCGAGGCCGGCGAGCACGACCGCACCCAGTACGGGCTGCCGTTCGTCGCCTCCACCCGCCCCCTCTTCTACAACGCCGAGCTCTTCGACAAGGCCGGCATCGAGCCCCCCACCACCTGGGACGAGCTGGCCGAGGCCGCGCGGAAGCTCAAGGAGGACGGCGTCCGCACCCCCTTCGCCCTCCCCCTCGGCCCCGAGGAGGCCCAGGCCGAGTCCCTGATGTGGCTGCTCGCCGCCGGCGGTGGCTGGACCGACGACTCCGACCGGTACGCCGTCGACTCCACGGCCAACGTCGAGACCTTCACCTGGCTGAAGGACGAGCTCGTCGGCCAGGGCCTCACCGGCCCCGTCGCCCCCGGCAAGCTCAACCGCAAGGCCGCCTTCGCCGCCTTCGCCCGCGGCGAGGTCGGCATGCTCAACGGCCACCCCTCGCTCGTCCAGGAGGCCGCCAAGCAGGGCGTCAAGGTCGGCCAGGCCCCGCTCCCCGGCGTCGACGGCCCGGCCAAGGCCACCATGGGCGTCGCCGACTGGATCATGGGCTTCAAGCAGAACGGCCACCGCAAGGAGATAGGCACCTTCCTCGACTTCGTCTTCAGCGACGAGAACGTGCTGAAGTTCGCCGGCGACAACGACCTGCTGCCCGTCACCGTCACCGCCTCCACCCGCATGGAGAGCGACGCCGAGCACGCGGGCCTGCGCGAGTTCCTGAAGGCGCTGCCCACCGCCCAGCTGCCGCCCGTCGGCAAGACCTCCTGGGCCAAGGTCAGCGAGACCATCAAGGCCGACATCGGCAAGGCCGTCACCCCCGCCGGCCGCCCCGGCGACGTCCTCGGCGCCATCGCCCGCACGGCGACGGCGGCGGAGGCGGCGGAGTAGCGCCGCCTGTGGCCCGGTAGCGCCCTTATATAAGTTGGTCGTATGACCGAAGAGACGCCGGAGGACGGCAGCAGCGGGCTCGGGGAGCGGGAGCGGGCCGTGCTCGCCGTCGAGCGCCGCTCCTGGCCCGGCCCGGGCGCCAAGGAGCGGGCCGTCCGCGAGGGCCTCGGCCTCTCGCCGACCCGCTACTACCAGCTCCTCAACGCCCTCCTCGACGACCCGCGCGCCCTCGCCCACGACCCGGTCACGGTCAACCGGCTGCGCCGGGTCCGGGAGGAGAGGCAGCGGCGGCGGTAAACCCCTCGGGGGCGGTGAGTCCGGCCACGCTGACGGGTGCCGCGTCCGTCGGTAGGGTCGGCCGTATGGTCAGCAGCCTTCCGCACCCGGCCACACCCGCCGGCCGCGACGGCCTGGACGCGCTCCTCGCGCGCCCCTCCGAGGCCGTCGTCGCCCTCGACTTCGACGGGACGCTCGCCGAGATCGTCCCCGACCCCGAGCGGGCCCGCGCCCACCCCGGCGCCGTCCCCGCGCTCGCAGCCCTGGCCCCGCACCTGGCGGCCGTCGTCATCGTCACCGGCCGCCCGGCCGGGGTCGCCGTCCGCCACGGCGGGCTCGCCGGGGTCCCCGGCCTCGACCGCCTCACCGTCCTCGGCCACTACGGGGCCGAACGCTGGGACGCCGACACCGGCACCGTCACGGCCGCCGCCCCGCACCCCGGGGTCGCCACTGTCCGCGCCGAACTCCCCGGCTTCCTCGACCGGCACGGCGCCTGGCCCGGCGTCTGGATCGAGGAGAAGGGCCGGGCGGTCGCCGTCCACACCCGCCGCGCCCAGGACCCGCAGGGCGCCTTCGAGGCCCTGAAGGGCCCGCTGGGCGGGCTGGCCGCCGCGCACGGCCTCGTCCTGGAGCCCGGCCGGCTCGTCCTGGAGCTGCGGCCCCCGGGCATGGACAAGGGCGTCGCGCTGGCGGAGTTCGTACGGGAGAAGGGCGCCGGGTCCGTGCTGTACGCCGGGGACGACCTCGGCGACCTGCCGGCCTTCGCCGCCGTCGAGAAGCTGCGCGGCGACGGCCTGCCCGGGCTGCTCGTCTGCTCCGGCTCGACGGAGGTCCCGGAGCTGGCCGGGCGCGCCGACCTCGCGGTGGACGGCCCGGCGGGCGTCGTCGCGTTCCTCGGGGAACTGGCGAGGGCGGTACGGGAGGGCTGAGCCCGTCCCGTACCGCCCTCGCGGTGGTGCGATCAGTGCGCGGCCGGGTTGGCCACGGTGATCGTCAGGTCGTCGCCGGCGTCCCCGGTGACGGTGACCTTCACGCCGTGTCCGGCGACCTTGACGCTGGCCTGCGGCGCCGAGGTGTCGTAGTAGGCGTTCGGGTCCGTGTCGTCGAAGACCGGGATGCCGGGCACCGACGGGGCGCAGGCTGCGAGGGTCTCGACGGTCTGCTGCTTGCCCTTGCCGGCCAGGACCTCGGTGTGGAGGCAGGTGGCGTCCGTGGCCTCCAGACCGAAGGTGGCGTCGAAGGGCTGGCGGCGGTTGCTGGGCGCGGCGCCGTTGGGGTACCTGAACGGCGTCGGGCGGGCGTCGACGGCCATGGCCGAGCCGCCGCCGGGGTGGTTGCTGACGTTGTTGTCGTCGTAGGACCGGTCGACGTACCAGACGAGCATGCCGTTCTGGTAGCGGAAGTACTCGACCCAGTCGGGGGCGGTCAGCGGCTTGCTGAACTGGTACGGGCCCTCGGCGAGGAGCGCGTCGGCGCCGACGTACTCGCGGTTCTCCACCAGGTAGTACTGCGGGTAGGTGGCGGACTCGGTGCCGGTGGAGACCTTCCAGCGGCCCTGCGCGGTCCAGCCGTTGGCCCCCTGCTCCACGTCGTCCGTGATCAGGGTCGTACCGCCGCTGGACAGCGAGATGTCGTCCAGGAAGGCGCCGGCGAGGTGCACGCCGCCGTCCGTCTGGTAGCGGAAGCGGAAGAGGGACGGCTGTCCGGCGGCGTCGTACGAGAACCGCAGGGTCGTCCACTTGCCGGCCGAGGAGCCGTCGACGGCCGCGCCGGCCCGGAGCCAGTTCGCCCCGCCGTCGAGGGAGTACTCGGCGAAGAGGTAGTCGTAGTCCGCCTCGATCTCGTACCAGGCGTTCGCCTTCACGGTGACGCGCGGGGCGGCCGGGACGGAGCGGGTGAGGGCCTGGTTGAGGCCGTCCGCCGACCCGGTCCACCAGGCGTTCGCGCCGGAGGTCGGGGTGGCGTAGGTGGTGCTGGCGGCCTTGTCCGGGAGCGCGACGCGGACGGCCTGCGCCTTGCCGGCCTGCTGGAGGGCGGCCGGGCTCAGGGTGTGGCTGCCGGTGGTGCCGAGCGGCGCGTCGACGTAGTCGAGCCAGCCGAGGAAGAGCTTCTCCTCGGCGCCCATCAGACCCGGGTGGGTGCCGATGCCGGCGTTGGCGGCGGAGCCGTGGCCGAGCCAGGAGCCGGAGCTCATCAGGGTCCAGAAGGCGGTGGAGTTCTCGCCGCCGTCGGTGTCGTAGTAGTCCGGCAGGCCGAGGTCGTGGCCGAACTCGTGGCAGAAGACGCCGAGTCCGCCGTTCTCGCCTTCGGTGGTGTAGTCGCCGAGCCAGTACCTGGACTGGCCGATGCGGGCGCCGCCGGCCTTGTTCTGCGTACCGGCGACCTCGGGCCCGGTCAGCCCGTAGTCGTCGCCGTTGACGTACCAGCGGTGCGACCAGATGGCGTCCTCGCCCTGGGCGCCGCCGCCGGCGTCCTCGCCCATGCCGGCGTGGACGGCCTGGAAGTGGTCGATGTAGCCGTCGGCCTCGTCGAAGTTGCCGTCGTGGTCCCAGTCGTTGCGGTCCCAGACGTCGAACTGGGCGAGGTAGGCGTCGATCTCGGCGGGCGTCTTGCCGGCCGCGATCTGCGCGTCCCACCAGGCGTTGCCGGTGTCCTGGATGAAGGCCCACGAACCGCCGTTGTCCTCCACGGCGTTGTCGCCGTAGGTGGAGGCGTTGCCGGGGACCTTGACCCAGTCCTCGACGACGTTGGAGACGGAGTAGGCGCCGTTCGACAGCTTCTCGTAGTACGTCTTCATCGACTCGCCGGAGCCGTTGAAGAGGTTCTCGTAGTACGCCTTGTTGAAGTCGGGCGCCCAGGCGTTGGAGTTGTCCGTGGTCCGGTCCGGCCGGGGTATCTGGTTGTGCAGCGGTCCGGGCGTGGTGCCGAGCTTCCCCGACCCCTGGTCGCCGAACTCGGAGAGGATCGTGAGGATCTTCTCCTGCCGCACGGCGGTGGTCGTCTCGGTCTCGGCGAACTTCCCGGGCGCGACCTCGACGACGCCCCGGGCGTTCGCCTTCGCCTTGCCCTTGGCGACCAGATCGATCGCCCTCTCACGCAGCTCGGTGCGCTGCTTGGTGAGCGGCCCGGGCCGGTTGTCCGACCGGTGCGCGCTGCTGCCGGACGGAGCGGAGTCCCCGGCCTCCTGCGCGGCGGCGGGGGTGAGCCCCGCGGCGAGGAGTGCGGTGAGCGCCGACCCGAGGGTCATGCCCACGACAATCTTCTTCACGTGTATTGCGATCCCTTCGCTCACATGCGGGGGGTGTGCCGCATGGTTCGCGTGGTTCCGTTGAGGGTGTACGGATCGCCTGGGGGAACGATCGCCGCGAGTGTGCCACGAGAAACCCCTCCGGGAGGAGGGGTCGTCACCGATTAACGGAACCGAATCACCGGGGCAACGTGGCGGGACCGCGGTCAGCGCAGCAGCAGGTCCACCACGCCCGTCAGGTCCTCCGCCGGGTCGCCTTCGGCCAGGCGGCGGCGCATGAGGGCGAAGTAGGGGGTGAGGAGTTCGGGGCTGACGCCCTGGTCGGCGGCGGTGGCGAGGAAGGTGGGGGTGCCGGCGGTCTGCATGGCGAGGTTGCTGACCACGTTGGTGGTGTAGTCGCCGGTGGCCAGCTGGTCGGCGGTCTGGGCGATGTGGGGGGCGGCCATGGCGGTGAGCCATTCGGTGAGGAGCGGGGCCAGGGCGGCCGGGTCGATGTCCTCCTTGCGGATCAGGGCGAAGGCGTGGGCCGCGCCGGCGAACATGCCGTACATGGCGCTGAGCAGGGCCACGTCGTGGAGGGCCGCGTGGCCCGGGTCGGTGCCGACGTAGCGGGTGCCGGCGGGGACGGAGAGGGCCGGGGCGTGGGTGGTGAAGAGGTCCTCGCTGCCGCTGTAGAAGACGTAGCCGCCCGCTTCCGGGACGCCGATCATCGGCGGGACGGCCATGATGCCGCCGTCCAGGTAGCGGGCGCCGCGGGATTCGGCCCAGGCCGCCCGGGCCCTGGCCTGGGCCGGGGTCGTCGTGGTCAGGTTGACGACGTCCTTGCCGGTGAGGTCGGTGGTCTCCAGGGCGGCTTCGACCGAGGCGTCGTCCAGGAGGCAGACGATCACGAGGGTGCTCGCGGCGACCGCTTCGGCGGGGGTCGCCGCCGCCGTCGCGCCGTCGGCGGCCAGCGCCCGCGCGCGGGCGGCGGTGCGGTTCCAGACGGTGAGCGGGTGGCCGGCCGCGAGCCAGGTGCGGGCGAGGGCGGTGCCCATCGCGCCGAGGCCGAGGAGGGTGACGGGGGTTCGGGGGAGGGGGTTCGCTGTCATGCCCTCAAGGCTGTGGCAGGGCTCTGAGCTGCTCAAGTACCTACTTCGGAGTGGGTGGTTACCCTGAGGTGAGCGAGCAGGTCAGGAGGGTGGCATGGCGACGGTCAACCGGCCCGGGGACGACGACGGCGGGCACGTCTGCGGCATCGACACCGCCATGGAGGTGATCGGCGGGAAGTGGAAGGTGCTCATCCTGTGGGCCCTCCACGACGGGCCCGAGCGGCGCTTCGGGGAGCTGCGGCGGATGGTGCCGGGCATCACGGAGAAGGTCCTCGCCTCGCACCTGCGGGAGATGGAGGCGGACGGCATCGTCCGCCGCGTCTCGTACGACGAGGTCCCGCCGCGCGTCGAGTACGGGCTCACCAAGGACGGCATCCGCCTCAACGACGCCCTGGAACCCCTCGCGGCCTGGGGCCGCGAACGGCGCGAAGGGCGGGAGGGGGCCGGCCCGGTCTCGTAGCGCCCTCAGGCGTCGAGGAGGGAGGCGCCCAGCTCGCTCGCCCGGTAGTAGACCTCGCGTCGGTAGCGGTGTCCCGTCACCAGGCCGGCGTCCCGCAGGACGGCCAGGTGCTGGGAGACGGCGCCGGGACTGAGGCCGGTGCGGTGGGCAAGGGCGGTGGTGGTGGACGGGGTGCTCGTGCCGCTCAGGAGGAGTGCCCGGCTGCGGCCGAGGAGCCGTGCGAGGGCGTCGCCGGTCTCCTCGCGCCGCTCCCACAGGGTGCCGACGGCCCGGGCGGGATAGACCAGGCACGGCGGGGTGCCGCCGCGCGCGGGGAGCAGGACGCAGCGGGCCGCGAAGGCGCTCGGGGCGAGGGTGACCCCGCGGCCGTCCAGGGCGAGCGTCCCGGCGGGCAGGTCGGCCGAGGCGAGGCGGTCCTCCGCCCAGCGCAGGCGCGGGTGGAGACGGGTCAGGACCTCCTGGATGCCGTCCTCCGACAACTGCCGGGTGCGGTAGGCGAGATCGGCCTCCAGTACGGCCCGGATCCGGGGCCAGTGCGGTCGCACCCCCGCCTCCCACCAGGCGCGTACGGACGAGGCGAGCTCCGGGGGGCCCGCGAGAGCGGGGAGTTCCTCCTCGATCTCGGCGAGCGGGCAGCGCGGGGGAGGGGCGAGGGCGGGAAGCTCCGTGAGGTGCGGGAGGAGGGCGCGCCGCGCCGCCTCCGTGTCGGCGCCCAACGCCTTCTTGAGCCAGGGGAGATGAACGGCGTGACCGCCCGGGTCGGTGGTGGCGCGCAGGGCGGCGACGGTCTCCCAGAGAGGTGAGATCGCGAACCTGAGCCGGCCCAGGTCGTCGACCCCGAACCGTATGTCTCCCATGCCCCGTCCCCCTTCTGAGCTTTTAGCCCAGACTAAAACAATGGTCGGCGGAGACGGTGGGTGATGGTGTTCGCCGACATGAGCACCTCCCTCGACTCCCCTCCCCGCCTCTTCCGGCTGCCGGACTTCCGGCGGCTGTGGATCGGCGACACCCTGAGCCAGGCCGGCACGGCCGTCACCGTCCTCGCCCTGCCGCTGGTGGCGATCGGCCCACTCGGCGCCTCGCCCTTCGAGGCCGGACTGCTCGTGATGTGCGAGTACCTGGGTTTCCTGCTCGTGGGGCTGCCGGCCGGTGCCTGGGTGGACCGGATGCGCAGGCGCCGCGTGATGATCGTGGGTGATCTCGGCAGGGCCGTACTCCTCGGCAGCCTGCCGGTCGCCGCCTGGCTCGACGTGCTGACGCTCCCTCAGCTGTACGGCGTGGGCTTCGGCCTGTCGGTCCTCACGGCCTTCTTCGACGTCGCGTACCAGAGCCATCTGCCCCAACTCGTCGACGACGAACGGCTCGTGGAGGCGAACGTGGCCCTGGAGGCGTCCCGTTCGGTCACGGCTGCGGGCGGCCCCGGGGTGGGCGGGGCACTGATCGCAGCGGTGACGGCCCCGGTGGCGATCGCCGTCGACGCGCTCAGCTTCCTCGCCTCCGCGTTCCTGCTCACCCGGATCCGCCGCCCCGACCCGCGCCCTGAGCCGAGCCCGGGGGCCCGGCTGCGAGACGAGATCGCCGAAGGGCTGCGGTTCGTCTTCCGCGACCCCCTGCTGAGGGCCCTCACGCTCACCGCGGCGATCTCCAATCTCTGCGGCACGGTGGGAAGTTCGATGCTGCTCGTGCTCCTCGCGGGCGACCTCGGACTCTCGCCGTTCCTGTGCGGTCTCGTCTTCACGGCGGAGGCGGTCGGAGGCTTCCTCGGCAGTCTCCTCACGTCCCGGATCGCCACCCGCCTGGGCGAGACCGGCGCGATGTGCGCCTCGGTGGTGGTGAGCGGGCTGCTCTGGGCGGCGGCGCTGCCGTTCTTCCACGCGGACGGGCGGTACGCGGTGGCCTGCGTGCTCCAGGGTCTCGGCTGGACCGCCTTCATGACCTTCAGGATCACCTCGGTGACCCTCCGTCAGCGGCGTAGCCCCGGTCCCCTCCTCGGCCGAGTGACGGCCACCTTCCGCTTCGTGGTCTGGGGCTGCATGCCCCTGGGCGCCCTCGCGGGCGGACTGGTCGGCCAGTACGCGGGCACCCGTACGGCCCTGTGGGCGGGGGCCCTGGGGGAGCTGCTCGCAGTCGTACCCCTGCTCCTGGCGATCCGCGCGGGGCGCGCCGTTTCGTCGGTCAGGGCTTGAGGCGTGCGCGTCTAGGACGGGTCGCGGAGGGCCTTCAGCTGGTCGAGGAACCAGCGCTGGGGCGGGAGGGCGGTGGCCGCTTCGGCCAGGCGGGCCGTGCGGGCGGCGCGTTCGTCGGGGGGCATGGTCAGGGCCTGGTGGAGGGCCTCGGCGGTCGCGGAGACGTCGTAGGGGTTGACGGTGAGGGCGTCCGCGCGCAGCTCCTGGTGGGCGCCGGCGCCCGTCGACAGGACCAGGGCGCAGCCGGCGTCGGAGACCACCGGTATCTCCTTCGCGACCAGGTTCATGCCGTCGCGGACCGGGTTGACCAGGGCCACGTCGGCGAGGCGGTAGGCCGCCAGGGAGCGGGGGAAGTCGTCCTCCACCGAGACCAGGACCGGCTGCCAGTCGGCCGTGCCGAACTCGGCGTTGATCTCCTCGGCGAGTGCGACGACCGAGGCCGTGTACGCGCGGTACGACTCCAGGTCCTGCCGGGAGGGGTAGGCGGAGGCCAGGTGGACGACCCTGTCCCGCCACTCGGGGTGCGTGGTGAGCAGTTCGCGGTAGGCGAGCAGGCCGCGGAGGATGTTCTTGGAGAGTTCGGTGCGGTCGACGCGGACGATGGTCTTCCGGTCCCCGACCTCCGCGCGGAGCCGCGCCAGCCGGTCGTCGACCTCGGGGCGGTGGGCCAGGGCCCGCAGCTCGTCGCCGTCGACGCCGAGCGCGTACACCTGGACCCGGGTGCGGCCCTTCCCGACGCCGTACCGCCGCCACTCCACCCCGTACCAGGGGTCGCCGCTCGGCCAGACGCCCTGCGCCATGCCGGTGGAGTCGTCGCGCTGGGAGCAGCAGCCGATGAAGTGCGACGCCCATCCCCAGGTGTGGAAACCGAGCTCGTCCGCGCCGAGCATGCCCCACAGCAGCTCCTCGACGATGTCGTCCGGCACCATCCGCAGGTACTCCGACGACACCCACGGTGTGTGCGTGAAGTGGCCGATCCTGAGGTCGGGGCGGAGCTCGCGGAGCATCCCGGGGACCAGCGCCAGGTGGTAGTCCTGCACCAGGACCGCCGCGCCCTCGCCGGCCTCGGCGGCCAGCGCCTCGGCGAAGGCGCGGTTGTAGGCGCGGTACGACTCCCAGCGGCGGCGGAACTCCGCGTCGAAGACGGGCTCGCGCGGGATGTCGTACAGGTGGTGGTGGAGGAACCAGAGCATCGAGTTCGCGATGCCGTTGTACGCGTCGGCGTACACCTCCGGGTCGATGTCCAGCATCCGCACGCCGGGCTCGGCGACGCCGCGCCGGACGGCCTCGCGGTCGCCGTCGCCGAGCGCCGCGCACACCCAGAGGCTGTCCTGCGAGTCCACGGCGCTCAGGCCGGAGACGAGGCCGCCCCCGCCCCTGCGGGAGGAGAGCGTGCCGTCGTCACCGAGCGTGTACGAGACGGGGCCCCGGTTGGATGCCACGAGTACGGAAACCATGTGGCGAACCTAGCCCGTCCCGTAAACGCTCAAACGTACGTATACGAGACGCGTCGATCCGGCCACGCTGCGTCGCGCCGCAGGTCAGCCGTGTCAGCCGCGTCGGCCGCGCATCGCCGCCTTCGCCACCAGGCCCGTCGCCGCGAGGACGACCGCCAGCGCGCCGAGCAGCCACAGCCGCTCCCCGCTGCTTCCGGTCTCGGCCATCGAGCCGCCGCCTCCCGTGGAGCCGGTGCCGGTGCCGGGGCCGGGTGCCGGGGCCACGGTGGTCGTCACGGAGGGGGAGGGGGTGGTCGGGTCCGGGGTGGAGGGGGTCGGGGTTGCCGTCGTCGGGTCGACCGTCGGGGTCGGGGTCGGGGTCGGGGTCGGCGACGAGGAGGACGGGGACGGGGACGGCGACGGCGTCTCCACCACCGGCGCCACCGCGCACGCCGGGTCCTCGCTGCCCGCGCCGCAGTTGGAGCGCGGGGAGGCCACCTCGACGGCGTTGCGGAGCTTCCCGTCGCCGGTGACCGGGTCCTTCACCTTCACCGAGTACGTCACCGTGGCCGTCTTCCCGGCCGGGATGTCGCCGCTCCAGCCGATCCGCCGCTTCTCGTACGTGAGCTTCCCGAGGTCCGCCTGCGCGTCGCCCGCGTAGTCGGCGTCGTCGAGGGTGTCGGTCAGGTCGTCGGCGAAGGAGGCGTTCGGGTGGTCGAGCCCGCTGGTGTTCTTCGCGGTGATCGTGTACGTGAGGGTGTCGCCCGGCCGCACCGTGCGCGGGTGCGCCGTCTTGGTGACCTCCAGGTCCGGCACCGGCACCGAGAAGGCCAGACCGGAGGGGACGTAGGTGTCGCCGTCGGTGGAGAAGGTCAGCTCCGCCGAGGTCGCGCCGACCGGGATCGCGCCCTCCGGGACGTCGAACTCCTTGGCGTCGAGGGAGAGGTTGTTGACGAGGTCCGGGGCGACCGCGCCGTCGTCCTCGCCGACGAAGAAGTTGTCGCTGTTGCCCGTGTGGGTCTCGGTGACGTTCTTCCCGTCCACCAGGAACCTGTCGCCGGGCGTGTTCCAGTCGCCCTCGTACGCCGTCACGCTCGCCCGCGCCTTCCCCGGGGAGCGGTGGAAGCCGTCCACCGTGATCGTGGTGGCCGGGGAGGTCGAGCGCTGCAGCACGTGCCCGCCGTAGACGTGGACGGAGCGCCGCCCGGGCGCCTTCACCGGGTCCGGGCCCGGGAAGCGGTAGACGACGGTGAGGGACCAGCCGGCGACGCAGCCCTTGCCGTTCGGCGCCCACACCCCGCCCACGCCGACCGCCACCGGCGCGCTCGTCCCCGAGACGGCCGCGAAGGCGGCGGTCACGTCGGACTCGCCCGTGTAGTAGTGCGGTCCGCTGGTATCGGCCGGGTCGACGACCATGCTGTCGATCGAGACCCGCGCGGCCGGCTTCCCGCCGACCGTGAGCAGCGGGGCCGTGGTCGCCGGGTCGCCGGGGGAGCGCTCGACGTCCGCGCCGGAGATGTCGCAGCGCTTCAGCGCCGCCCCGCTGGGGCCCCGGTACGTGCCGTCGTTGCCGCCCCAGTAGAGGCGCGCGTAGGCCACCTCGGCGCCCTCGGGGATCCGGACCCGGCCGGTGCTGGAGCCGTATCCGCCGCCGCTGCCGTCGGTGTCGAGGCGCCGCATCACGAAGGTGTTGTTGTTGTCGGCGCCCTCGCCCTTCGTGGCGGCGGCGCAGCGGGCCGCCAGGTCGGCGGGGGCGGTCGGGCAGCCCATGACGGTGTTGCCGGCGGTGGTGAAGTCGCCGTACAGGGACTCCTGGTACCGCTGCCCGAAGGGTTCGACGACATCGGCGGCGGCCGGTCCGGCCGCCGCCGGCGAGAGGGCGGTCGCGGCGAGGAGTCCCGCCGCGAGCACCCGGGCGGGGTGAGATCGTACGAAGCGCATAAAAGGGCAATGTAGGCAAAGCGCACTATCTGTGGGCGTTACGCCACGCGGCGGTGCGCCTCCTCCTCGACCGGGCCCCGCTCGCGCCCGGACCGCGCCTCGACCGCGCCCCCAGCGCATCCCGAGCGCGCCCCCGCCGCGCCCCGCTCAGGCCACGCGCCGCTGCGCGTACTCCGCTATCCCGGCCATCGGCGGGCGCTCCTCCGTGTCCACCGCGTACGTCCGCGGTTCGAAGCCCGCCGCGCCCCGCTCGAACTGGGTGAGCCGGGGGCGGACGAGATGGCCCCGGGAGAGCCGCAGCTGCGCCGTCCGGTAGATCGCCGCCGCCATTCGGCCCAGCGCCTGCCCGTCCTGGTGCCGGTGCTTGCGCACCCCCACGTCCACCTGCGCGAGCGCGTCCAGGCCCACCGTGTGCAGCGCGTCGACGAGGAGGCCCAGCTCCACTCCGTAACCGACGGGGAAGGGGAGCCGTTCGAGCAGCGAGCGGCGCGCCGCGTACTCGCCGCCCAGCGGCTGGACGAAGCCGGCCAGCCGCGGCCAGTGCAGATTGAGCAGCGGGCGCGCCACCAGCTCCGTCACCCGCCCTCCTTGACCTGGCGTGTCGCCGAAGGGGCGGTCGTACATCGCCTTGACGAAGTCGACGTCCGGGTCGGTGAGCAGCGGGCCGACGATCCCCGTGACGAAGTCCGCGGAGAAGTCCCGCAGGTCCGCGTCGACGAAGCAGACCACGTCCCCGCTCGTCACCATGAGTGAGCGCCACAGGACCTCGCCCTTGCCCGGGACGGCCGGGATCCGGGGGAGTATGTCGTCCCGGGCGACCACCCGCGCGCCGGCCGCCGCCGCGACCTCGGCCGTGCGGTCCGTGGAGCCCGAGTCGATCACCACCAGCTCGTCGACGAGCGGTACCGCCTCGGTCATCAGCTCGCGCCGGATCACGCTGACGATGTCCCCGACGGTCGCCTCCTCGTTCAGCGCGGGCAGCACCACGCTGACCGTCGTCCCCCGCTTGGCGGCGAGCACCCGTTCGAGGGGCCGGTCGGACACGGACCAGGACCGCCGGGTCAGCCAGCGCTCCACTTCTTCCAGCAACGTGATCTCCATCTCGCGGATCGGACGTCCGTCTCCACCTTCGAAGCCTTCGGTTACAGTCTTGAACAACGCGGAGGCCCGATGCATGTCGGGGTCCCACCCGCGTCCCACAATCGAATACCGCTCATCCAGAGGGGCAGAGGGATACGGCCCGTTGAAGCCCCGGCAACCCTCCAGTCGGTCACTCGTACTCCAGCGAGGCCACCGGCTAGGGAAGGTGCCAAATCCGTCTCATGGCGAACAATTCGTCATGGGAAAGATGAGGAGAAAGGGCCTCGCCTCCATGGCTGTAAACACCGTCGCACCCGCAACCGCCGCTGCCGACACCACTGCCTCCACCGTCGATCTCGGCCCCGCGTCCGGACTCTCCTGCCGCGAGTGCGGCGAGGTCTTCGCCCTCGGCCCGATCTTCGCCTGTGAGCTGTGTTTCGGCCCCCTCGAAGTGGCCTACGACCTGCCGGCCGGCGACCCCGAGGAGCTGCGGAAGCGGATCGAGGCGGGCCCCGCGAACATCTGGCGGTACGCGCCCCTGCTGCCCGTCCCGGCCGACGTCGCCGAGAAGCCGAACCTGAACCCCGGCTGGACCCCGCTCGTCAAGGCCGACAACCTCGCCCGGGAGATCGGCGTCGCCCCCGGCAAGCTCTTCGTCAAGGACGACTCCGGCAACCCGACCCACTCCTTCAAGGACCGGGTCGTCGCCCAGGCCATCGAGGCCGCCCGCGCCTTCGGCTTCACCACCCTCTCCTGCTCCTCCACCGGCAACCTGGCCGGCGCCGTCGGCGCCGCCGCCGCCCGCGCCGGCTTCCGCTCCTGCGTCTTCATCCCGCACGACCTGGAGCAGGGCAAGGTCGTCATGGCCGGTGTCTACGGCGGTGACCTCGTCGCCATCGAGGGCAACTACGACGACGTCAACCGCTTCTGCTCGGAGCTCATCGGCGACCCGCTCGGCGAGGGCTGGGGCTTCGTGAACGTCAACCTGCGGCCGTACTACGGCGAGGGCTCCAAGACGCTCGCGTACGAGATCTGCGAGCAGCTCGGCTGGGTCATCCCCGACCAGCTGGTCATCCCGATCGCCTCCGGCTCCCAGCTCACCAAGATCGACAAGGGGCTCCAGGAGCTCGTCAAGCTGGGCCTGGTCGAGGACAAGCCGTACAAGATCTTCGGCGCCCAGGCGGAGGGCTGCTCCCCGGTGTCGGCGGCCTTCAAGGCCGGCCACGACGTGGTCCGCCCCCAGAAGCCGAACACCATCGCCAAGTCCCTCGCGATCGGCAACCCGGCCGACGGCCCGTACGTCCTCGACATCGCCCGCCGCACCGGCGGCGCGGTGGAGGACGTGAACGACGAGCAGGTCGTGGACGCGATCAAGCTGCTCGCCCGGACCGAGGGCATCTTCGCCGAGACGGCCGGCGGCGTGACCGTGGGCGTGGCGCGCAAGCTCGTCGAGGCCGGTGTCATCGACCCGGACCTCACCACCGTCGTCCTCAACACCGGTGACGGGCTCAAGACCCTGGACGCCGTGGCCGACAGTTCTCAGGCGACCGCCACCATCCGCCCGAGCCTGGACGCGTTCCGCGACGCGGGCCTGGCCCACTGACTCAGAGAGGCACCACGACAGCCATGGCCGTGAACGTCCGCATCCCCACCATCCTCCGTACCTACACCGGCGGGCAGGCCGAGGTCGCCGCCGAGGGCGCGACCCTCGCCGAGGTCATCGCCGACCTGGAGAAGAACCACACCGGCATCGCCGCCCGCGTCCTCGACGACCAGGGCAAGCTGCGCCGCTTCGTCAACGTCTACGTCAACGACGACGACGTGCGCTTCGAGCAGGGCCTGGAGACCGCCACGCCGGACGGCGCGGGCGTCTCGATCATCCCCGCGGTGGCCGGCGGCTGCTGACCCCTACCTGTTGGTAGCTTTCGCTACAGAATTGCCCCTTCCGCGAGAGAAAGCGGAGGGGGCAATTCTGCATGGTTGAGCGCGGTAGAGTTGGGGAAGTCCCCTCCGCCGCTCATGCCGGACGCATATGAGAGCGGCCTCGGACCTGACAAGAATGCGACAACAAGCGGCCGAAAAGCGTGCGCAGTCTGCCCCTTATGCGCCTTTCGCCCGGCCCGACTTGCCCCGCAATTCCAGGATTTCTTCCCGATCCCCCTTTCCGCGCCCTCCAGAATTCTCGGTCGATTGCCCTGTTGCGGAGGGCAGTTGGACAGATACATTCAGCGGCGGTCGACGCGTTCCGGCGCAGGTTCTGACCCGGGTCCGTGAAGTGCGGGTCCGCTCAAGGGCCAGTACGTAATAGGGGAGTTAGGCATGGCTCAGGGCACCGTCAAGTGGTTCAACGCGGAGAAGGGCTACGGCTTCATCGCGGTCGACGGTGGTGCGGATGTTTTCGTCCACTACAGCGCCATCCAGATGGATGGGTACCGCAGCCTCGAAGAGGGCCAGCGAGTCGAGTTCGAGATCTCGCAGGGTCAGAAGGGTCCGCAGGCGGACATGGTCAAGGTGACCGCCTGAGGCGCGGCGCGATCGGCCACCGACGTCTCGTCGTCGAGGGGCCCGCATCCCCAGGGATGCGGGCCCCTCACGCGTTCCCTGGAGCGTCTCGCCGCTCCGGCGCGGAGCTGCCCGAGGCGCTGCCCGAGGCGCTGCCCGATCCATCGCCCGATCCATCGCCCGATCCGCCGCCCGATCCGCCGCCCGATCCGCCGCCCGCTCCACTGCCCGATCCACGAGAGTCGCTTGCACTCGCATGGGTCGAGTGCTAATCATTGGCGTTAGCACTCGGAAGGTGAGAGTGCTACGAGGACCGAGCACGGCGAGGCCGCCGACCCGGGTGGGGCAAGGAACCACGCGGAACGCGGAGGCCGTCCGTCGCGGGCGTCGGCGCGGTCCTGGAGCGTTATCCACCCCATGTCCGGGAGGACCACTTCACATGGCCAAGATCATCGCGTTCGACGAGGAGGCCCGGCGCGGTCTCGAGCGCGGCATGAACCAGCTCGCTGACGCCGTCAAGGTCACCCTCGGCCCCAAGGGCCGTAACGTCGTCCTCGAGAAGAAGTGGGGCGCCCCCACGATCACCAACGATGGTGTCTCCATCGCCAAGGAGATCGAGCTCGAGGACCCGTACGAGAAGATCGGCGCCGAGCTGGTCAAGGAAGTCGCCAAGAAGACGGACGACGTCGCCGGCGACGGTACGACCACCGCCACGGTCCTCGCCCAGGCGCTCGTCCGCGAGGGCCTCCGCAACGTCGCCGCCGGCGCCAACCCGATGGCCCTCAAGCGCGGCATCGAGAAGGCCGTCGAGGCCGTCTCCGGCGCCCTGCTCGACCAGGCGAAGGAGGTCGAGACGAAGGAGCAGATCGCCTCCACCGCCTCCATCTCCGCCGCCGACACGCAGATCGGCGAGCTCATCGCCGAGGCGATGGACAAGGTCGGCAAGGAAGGCGTCATCACCGTCGAGGAGTCGCAGACCTTCGGTCTCGAGCTCGAGCTCACCGAGGGCATGCGCTTCGACAAGGGCTACATCTCGGCGTACTTCGCGACCGACATGGAGCGCATGGAGGCCGCGCTCGAGGACCCGTACATCCTCATCGTCAACTCCAAGATCTCCTCCGTGAAGGACCTCCTCCCGCTCCTGGAGAAGGTCATGCAGTCGGGCAAGCCGCTGCTGATCATCGCCGAGGACGTCGAGGGCGAGGCCCTGTCGACCCTGGTCGTCAACAAGATCCGCGGCACCTTCCGCTCCGTCGCGGTCAAGGCCCCGGGCTTCGGCGACCGCCGCAAGGCCATGCTCCAGGACATCGCCATCCTCACCGGCGGCACGGTCATCTCCGAGGAGGTCGGCCTCAAGCTGGAGTCGGCCGGTCTCGACCTGCTGGGCCGCGCCCGCAAGGTCGTCATCACCAAGGACGAGACCACCATCGTCGACGGTGCCGGTGACAGCGAGCAGGTCGCGGGCCGCGTGAACCAGATCCGCGCCGAGATCGAGAACAGCGACTCCGACTACGACCGCGAGAAGCTCCAGGAGCGCCTCGCGAAGCTCGCCGGCGGCGTGGCGGTCATCAAGGCCGGTGCCGCGACCGAGGTCGAGCTCAAGGAGCGCAAGCACCGCATCGAGGACGCCGTGCGCAACGCCAAGGCGGCCGTCGAGGAGGGCATCGTCGCCGGCGGTGGCGTGGCCCTGCTCCAGGCTTCCAGCGTCTTCGAGAAGCTGGAGCTGGACGGCGACGAGGCCACCGGTGCCGCGATCGTCAAGCTCGCCCTGGAGGCCCCGATCAAGCAGATCGCGGTCAACGCCGGCCTGGAGGGCGGCGTCGTGGTCGAGAAGGTCCGCAACCTCACCCCGGGTCACGGCCTCAACGCCGCGACCGGCGAGTACGTCGACCTGGTCGCCGAGGGCATCATCGACCCGGCCAAGGTGACGCGCTCCGCGCTGCAGAACGCCGCGTCGATCGCCGCGCTCTTCCTCACCACCGAGGCCGTCATCGCCGACAAGCCGGAGAAGGCCGCGGCCCCGGCCGGCGGCGGCATGCCGGGCGGTGACATGGACTTCTGATCCTGACGGATCGGTGGTTCATCGCTGAACGCGAAACGCCGAGGGCGGCACCCCCTGCGAAGGGGGTGCCGCCCTCGGCGCGTTCCCGGCCCTCAGACGACGGGGCGTACGAGCGCCTCGGCGAGCGGCACGGCCGTACGGCGGGCGTACGCGACACGGGCCTTCACCTCGGCGAGGGTGCGGGGACGGTAGCCGGGGCCGCAGCCCTGGCAGCAGCTGGTGTGGAACCGTACGCCCGCGTGCAGCAGCACGGAGAGCACCCGCCACCCCTCGTCGTCCCGCCGCCTCGGCGGCTGGAACGCCGTCCCGACGCCGATCATCGGCTCCCCGCACCGCGGACACCGGTGCTCGTGCCCGTGCTCGGACCCCTGCTTGTACGAGCCCCGGCACGGCAGGCACACGTACGAGGACCTTCTGACTCCCATGGGGGCAGGGTAGGGGCGGGCGGTACCGTCTCGCCCGCGGGTTCGGCGCCCTCCTCCCTGTTCTACGGGCGGCGGAAGAGCGCCGTCCAGAGGAAGCTCCTGCCGAAGTGGGGGGAGTCGGCGGGTTCGTCGCGCATGCGGCGCAGCTCCACCGTGTCCAGGTCGTCGGCGAAGAGGGCGCGGAGGTCCGTGTCCGTGTAGGCGAGGCCGCCTTCCAGGGCGCCCGCGCGGTAGAAGTCGGCGTCGGGGCGCTCCGAGCCCATGCCGCCCTCGCCCGCCGCGAAGGCCGTCAGGGCGAAGTGGCCGCCGGGGGCGAGGACGCGGTCCAGGAGGGCCAGGTAGCTGACGCGGCGGTGCGGGGGGAGGTGGTGGAGGCAGCCGGAGTCGTAGACGAGGTCGTACGGGCCCTCGACGGTGCCGGGCGCGAAGGCGTTGCCGCAGGTGAAGCGGATGGTGTCGACGCCGTTCTCGCGGGCCCGCTCCTGCGCCCAGCCGATCGCCGTCGCCGAGAGGTCGACCGCGTCCACCTCGTAGCCGAGCGAGGCGAGGTACAGGGCGTTCCGGGCCGGGCCGCAGCCCAGGTCGAGGGCGCGGCCGGCGCCCGTGAGCAGGCCCCGTTCCGCGTACGCCGCCAGGTTCTCGTCCGGCTTCGGGACGAAGAACGGCACCGGCCGCTCCCGGTCCGCGTAGAAGCCGTCCCACCATGCGGCGCCGCCCTCCGTCCACCGGTCGGCCCCGGGCGCGAACAGCCCGTCCAGCAGTGTCAGGACGTCCTCGACCGTGCGGATGTTCCGGTCCGTCGTCGGCACCGTCTGCTCCATGTGGATCTCCCCTCGACGTGACTTCCAGGGTAGGGGGAGGGGACTCAAATGCCCAGGTCAGGGCGGGTGTTGGGGGTGGTGGTGGAGGCTCTGGGAGGGGGGTGGACGGGCGTTCCGCGGGGCCGCGACCCACGGCCCCCGGGGGCGGGGTGAGGTCGTGGCGGAGGGGGCTTCACGGGGCTGTGAGGGGGCTTTTCCAGGGCCGCCCGGGTGGGTTTTCGGGTGGCGGAGATACGTGGTGGCGGCGGTGTTTCGCGCGGCTGTACGATCCCGCTGCCGGCAGGTGGGGGGCTATCGGGCCGGCACCCTCGGCCCGGAGCGTGCGCCCATCCGCGTACGACGTCTTCCGCACCCCTCCACACGCACTGTCGTCATCGACTTCACGCACGAGGGGAACCCCTTTCTTGTCCGTTCGTAGAGCCGTCGCGCTCGCGTTGAGCGCAGCGCTGGGCCTCACCGGCCTCTCGGCCGTCACCGCGCCGGGGGCCGTGGCCGCCTCCACCAGTCCGTACGAGGTGACGATCCCGGCGCCGCCGAGCGTCACCCCGCCGCAGCAGCAGCTCTTCGGCGCCGGCAGCGGCGTGCAGACCGCCGACCCGGCGACCGGGCGGCTGCGCTGGCAGAGCCTGGCGGACGGGCGGGTGGAGCTGCGCGACTTCTGCGACTCCTCCGACCGCCTCGCCTACTTCGGCGACCGGGTCGGCTGCTTCGGCTACCACGGCGACGCGGCAGAGGCGACCGTGTACGACTTCGCCACCGGCAGCCTCCTCACCCGGGCCCGGCCCGAGGGTCACACCTGGCTGCGCGCCTTCGGCACGAACCGGCTGCTCTCCTACCGCACCGACAGCGAGGGCGGGGCCGTCACCCTGAGCCTGCTGGGCCTCGGCGAGGGCGCGGCGGACACCGACATCACGACGGGCGAGGCCATCACCGGCCGCCCGGAGGTACTGGCCTTCGACGGCGCGGGCGCGGTCGTCCGCTACACGCGGGCCGACCAGGGCAGTGCCATCGGCCTCGTCGACTTCGCCGCCGCGACGCTCAAGCCGCTGGCGTCCGTGCCCGCCTTCCCCGGCACCCCGAAGGCCGCGCTCAGCGCGGAACGGATCGCCCTGTACGGCGACTACGCCACCGACCAGGCCCATGTCGTCCTGCGCGCCGACCCCTCGGCGCCCGGCAAGACCGTCGCCCTGCCCGGCGGCACCTACGGAGCAGGCAGGATCGCCCTCCTCGGCGAGTGGATCGTCGGCCACGTCGGCGACCCCTACGCCCCGCGTGTTCTCAAGGCGGTCAACGTCACGACCGGCGCCGCCCGGGACCTGGGTGTCCTCGCCGCCACCGCCGAGGACCTGCGGAGGGCCCCGGACGGCACCCTGTACGTCGTCGGCGGCACCGACTCCACCCACTGGGGCGTCCGGCGCGTCACCCTCGACGCCGCCACCGGCACGCCGGTCACCGCGCAGGTGCTGAGCACGCCGCCGAAGCCGGTCCAGCGGACCGGCCTGACCCTCGCCGCCGGCCGCCTCACCACCGAGCACACCGACGCCCCGAAGCGGGAGCTCGTCCGCTACGACGTCTCCCTCACGGAGCCGAGGACGGCCACCCGGCGCTGGAGCTGCGACGCGATCAGCGGCACCGCCGCGAACTGTCCGCCGACCACCACGACGAGACTCGTCTCCTCGACGCGGTGGCTCGACACGGGCGACGGCCGCCTCGTCACGCTCCTCACCGAGGACGTCCCGCCGTCCCGCACCGAACCCTTCTGCGGCGACTGCGTCATCAAGCTCCAGGTGACCACGACCGGCGTCGGCGGGACCACCCGCACGGTCAAGCTGGACACCACCCGCAGGCTGCGGCCGAGCCTGCTGATCGGCGCGAGCGGGCGCTACGTCCACTTCCTCGCGAGCGAGAACTACGAGACCCGCTCCGTCGTCGCCGACATCGAGACCGGCAAGACCTTCGTCTCGAACAACACGAACCAGGCGCTGTGGGGCACACGGCTCTGGACCGCCACCACGGCGAACGACTCGGTCTCGGCGGTCGACCTGCGCACGGGCGCGCAGGTCGCCACGGCCGACTTCGGTACCGACTGCGGCGTCTTCGGCCTCGACGTCGTCGGCCCGTGGATGTACGGGCTCTGCGGCGACCACAGGTCGGCCGTCGTGTACAACCGTGAGACGAAGAAGACCGTCCGCTTCCCGTTCGCCCCCACCAGCCGGGCGGTCCTCGGCGACGGTTTCCTCACCTACACGAGCTATGCGCCCGGCGGCGACCGGATGGACGTGACCGACGTCCGGTCCGGCGCGCCCGTCACCCGTACGCTCGGCACTCCGATGCCCGGCCTGCCGAACTACAACCAGGGCTGGACCGTCGACCGCCTCGGCGGCGCCGTCGCCTTCGTCGACCCCCAGCAGGCGATCCGCGTCGTCGGTCTCGGCGGAGCCACCAGCCGGGCCACCGTGACCGACTCGTCCGTCGCCACCGCCGTCAACGTCAAGTCGGCGGTGTGGAAGCCGCGGTGGTGGGTCTCGAAGCCCGTTCAGTGGACGCTGGTCCTCAAGAACAAGGCCACGGGCAAGACCGTCCGGACCCTCACCGGCGAGGGACGTGGCATCGTCGCGCCCGCCTGGGACGGCAAGGACGCCGCCGGGAAGTACGTCGCCAACGGCGCCCACGTGTGGTCCCTCATCGCCAAGCCCGCCGACGGGCAGGGCGCCGACCTGACCGCCTCCGGGGCCCTCGCCGTCTCCGGTGCGGCCGCCGTGCGGCGGGACATGGCCGGCGACGACGGGTTCGGTGACCTGCTGGTCATGGACACCTACGGGGCGATGTCGCTGTACCGGGGTACCGGTACCGGTGGGGTGTCGGCTCGGATCGCGGGGGTGGGGAACAAGTTCGCGACCACCAGCCTCTTCGTTCCGGTCGGGGATCTGAATGGTGACCGGTGTGCGGATGTGTATGCGCGGGTGGGGGACCAGCTGCGGGCGTATCGGCCGGGTTGCGGGAAGGTGCTGACGGCTTCGTCGCCGTACACGCTCGTGGGTTCGGGCTGGGGCGGGTACGACGTGCTCACCTCGCCCGGGGACGTGAACGGGGACGGGTACGCCGATCTCGTCGTGCGGCAGGCGTCGACCGGGGATGTGTACTTCTACGGTGGGACCGCCACCCACAGCCTCAAGGCCCGCGTCCGCATCGGGACGAACTGGAAGCTGTACAGGAAGCTTGTCGGTGCCGGGGATCTGAACGGTGACGGGCGGGGTGATCTGCTCGGGGTGGACTCGGCCGGTGTGCTGTGGCGGTACTACGGGACCTCTACCGGTGGTGTGTCCGCCCGGGTGAAGGTCGGTGGTGGCTGGGGCGGGTATTCCGCGCTGGTCGGTGTCGGGGATCTGTCCGGGGACGGAAAGGCCGATCTGCTGGCGCGTGACACCGCCGGGAAGCTGTGGCGGTACGCCTCCACCGGAGCCGGTACGTACGGCACCCGGGTGCTGATCGGCAGCAGTGGCTGGAACGGGTTCAAGGGCCTGTTCTGAGTCGTCGCCGGAACCGTTCGTTCGCCGTCGGCGCATTTCGTGCGCCGACGGCGAACTGCTGTCTCGGGGCGGGGGGTTCGGTGGTCGACTGGGGTCATGGAGATTCTGGTGCTGGGTGGGACGGCTTGGGTGGGGCGCGAGGTTTCGCGGCGGGCGTTGGCGCGGGGGCACGCGGTGACGTGTCTGGCGCGGGGGGAGAGCGGGGAGGTGGCGGAGGGGGCCCGGCTGGTGGTGGCGGACCGGCGGGAGCCGGGGGCGTACGACGGGCTGCTCGACCGGGAGTGGGACGCCGTGGTCGAGGTGTCGTGGCAGCCGGGGTTCGTGAAGGCGGCGCTGGCGGCGCTCGGGGAGCGGGCCCGGCACTGGACGTACGTGTCGTCGGGGAACGTGTACGCCTCGCAGGCCGAGATCGGGGCCGACGAGTCCGCCCCGCTCATGACGCCGACCGAACTCGACGAGGTCGACCGTGAGTTGTACGGGGAGGCGAAGGCCGCCTGCGAGCGGGCGTCGGCCGCCGCCGTCGGGGACCGGCTGCTCGTCGCCCGGGCCGGGCTCATCGGCGGGCCCGGCGACGTCAGCTGCCGCACCGGCTACTGGGCGGCCCGGGCCGCCCGGGACCCGGAGGCGCCGCTGCTCGTGCCGGACGAGCCCGGGCTGCCCACCCGCGTCGTCGACGTGCGGGACCTCGTCGACTGGATCCTGGACTCGGCCGAGAAGGGGCTGACCGGCGCGTACGACACGGTGGGGCCGAACGTGCCGCTCGGCGAGTGGATCGAGCTGTCCCGCCGGGCCGCCGGGCACCGCGGGCCCGTGGTGCCGGCCGGGTCCGCGTGGCTCCTGGAGCAGGGCGTGACGGAGTTCATGGGGCCCGAGTCGCTGCCGCTGTGGATCGTGGCGGAGGACTGGAGCGGCTTCCAGGCGCGTTCGGGTGCCGCCGCGGCCGCCGCCGGGCTCCGGCAGCGGCCGCGTCACGAGGTGATCGCCGACACGCTGGCCTGGGAGCGGGAGCAGGGGCTCGACCGGGAGCGCCGGGCCGGGCTCAGCCCGGCGCGCGAGGCCGAACTGCTGGCGCTGCTGGCTGAGTAGTCAGGGCGCGACCAGGGCCGGGTCCTGGTCCGAGCGGCGCAGGGCGTCGGCGACGAAGCCGTTCCTCTTCAGCTCCTCGATGAGGGAGCGGAGGTACGCGACCGTCTCCGGCGCCCTGTCCGTCGTGGTGCCCACCGCCTGCCGGATCTCCATGAACCGGCCGTCGATCAGGCGGACTTCGGGGTGGGCGGCGACATAGGCGGCCATCGGCTGGCGGATGCCCGCGCCGGCCTCCAGGTCCAGGGTGCGGAAGGTGTCGACGCCCTCCGCGCCCCGGACGACGGTGGCGTGGGCGAGGGCGCGGGTGAGGTGGAGGTCGTACGCCGAGCCCTGTTTGACGCCGACGCGGACGCCGGGGGTGTCGATGTCCTCGACGGTGGTGAGCGGCGAGTCCCGGGGGACCGCGTAGACGCCCTCGATGACGACGTACGGGGCGGTGAACGCGACCTCCTTCTCCCGGGCCGGGTCCACGGCGAGGAAGCACAGGTCGGCGCGGCCGTCCGTCATCGCCTCGAACGACTTGCGCGCCGCGTCGAAGCAGAGCGTCTCCACGGGGAGTCCGAGCCGTCGGCCGATCTCCCGGGCGAGGTCGACGGTGATGCCGGCGGGCGCCTCCGGCGTGCCCTGGGCGAGCACCGGGTTCCCGAGGTTGATGGAGGCCCGCAGCACCCCGGTGGGGGCGAGGTCGGCGGCGATCGCGGCGAGGTCGTGTCGGTCGTGGTGCTTGGTCGTCATGACTGCGGAGCCTACGGGGGGAATGGCCGGGTGTGGCCGAATTTCGCCGACAAGCCAGCGAATGATTTCGGCCATGTGCACGTGCTATCGGAAGTGGTCGGTCCATATGGGGGTGATCATTCCGGATGGTTCGGGGCAGGTTCGCGGTGGCTGATTTACAGCCCCTGACCTCGGGGTTCTCACATGGAGGACGCGAAGATCGAAGCTGGTCTAGACATTTATTCGGAGCGGCGGGTAGGTTGCGGACCGCGAGTTCTCGTGAACGTTTGCACGACCCGAAAAATCCGTCTTCACTTTGTGAGGGATCCAATGGTCAAGGCAATTGTCGGCATGGCGGACCGTGTACTCGGACGCGTTCTCCGCGAGGAGAGCGCCGAGGCGTACTGCGCCTGCCCCGCGGGCGGCAGCAGCTGGTGCTCCGGCTCCACGCTCTACGTCAAGGTCTGCTGTTCCTGGAACTGCGCCGCGGCGCCCACCTGCGTCACCAAGTCCTACCCGGGCGACTGCTGACCGCGCCTTTCGCGCCCATCGGTGAAACCACCCTCCCCAGGTCGCCCCGCGCGGCCCGGGGAGGGTCCCGGCCGGCCCATCCGACGGAGGAAAGACCGTGACCGACTCCCTGATCCTCGCCCTCCGGTGCGTCGTGGCCGTCGTCTTCGCCGCCTCCGCGCTCGGGAAGGCGCGCGCTCCCGGGGAGTTCCGCGCGACCGTCCGGGACATGCGGGTCGTGCCCCGGCGGCTGACCGGCGCGGTCGCGGTGGCGGTGCCCGTCCTGGAGGCGGTCCTGGCCGCCGCAGTCTGGGTGCCCGCCCTCACCACCTGGGCCTTCGCCGTCTCCTTCGGTCTGATCGCGGCCTTCACCGCGGCCCTGGTCTCGGTCCTCCGCCGGAAGATCGACACCTCCTGCTCCTGCTTCGGCGCCTCCCGCACCCGGGTCGGCCCCGCGCACCTCGTCCGCAACGCCGTCCTCCTCGGGGCGACCGCCGCCGGATTCCTCGCCGCCCTCGCCGCGGGCGGGCCGGGCTCCGTCCCGGCGGCCGGCTCCCTCGACCCCACCGGGGTGTTCGTCAGCCTGCTCGGCGCGGTCTGCGTGAGCGCGCTCGTCCTCTCGACGGACCTGCTCGCCGACGTCTTCACCGGAACCGGCGGAACCCACGGCACCGGCGGAACCCACGGAACCAGCGGAACCCACGGAACCAGCCGGCGGACCTCCTGAATCCGCCGAGAAACCAAGCGAGGCCCTTTCCATGCTTGTCGCCGCCGTCGTGCTGATCGGTTGTCTCTCCGTCTTCAATCTCTTCCTGCTGCTCGCCCTCGCGCGCCGCGTTTCCGCCTCCGGTCATTCCGGAGACGGGGAATACGTCTCCGACGCTCCGGAGAACAGGCTTCCCGACGGCTCCCCCGTCCCCGAATTCCGCACCCACACCCATTCCGGCGAGGAGATCGACCGGAATTCCGTCGCGAACGGATCCGTCATCGGATTCCTCTCCACCACCTGCGGACCCTGCATCGAGCAGGCGCCGGAATTCGCCCGCATGGCCAAGGACTTCCCCGGTGGCCGGGACCATGTGCTCGTCTTCCTCAAGGGCGGCGGTCCCGAGCGGCAGCGGATGATCGACCTGCTCGACCCCGTCGCCCGGGTCGTCACCGAGGCCGCCGGCTCCGAGGGCGCCTCCGCCTCCTTCGGCATCGTCCGCTGGCCCAGCTACCTCGACGTCGACGCCGAGGGCCGGATCAGCGACCGCGGCCAGGTCGCCCCCGCCGCCCCGACGGCCGCCGCCTCCCGGTGAGGCAGTCGAGGGCGGAGGTGCTCGGGGCCGGGCGGACCGCCGCCGGGCTCGCCTGGCGGGCCGGGCGGGGCGCACTCGTGCTCTACCTCGCGGGCAGCGTCGTCGCCGGCCTGCTGCCCGCAGCCGCCGCGCTCCTCGTCCGCGAGCTCTTCAACGCGATCACCCAGCACCGGCCCACGGACGCCCTGGTCCGCGTCGCCGTCCTCCTCGTCGGGGTCAGCCTCGGCATCGCACTCGTCCCGGCCATCACCGACTTCCTCCGCGAACAGCACGCCCGGCGGGTCCAACTCCGCGTCCAGGACGAGCTGTTCGAGGGCGTCAACCGGCTGCCCGGACTGCGGTACTTCGAGAACCCGGCCTTCCAGGACGAGCTCCGGCTCGCCCAGGAGGCCGGCTCCTCCGCGCCCGGCATGCTGATCGGCTCCGTCGTCGGCGGCGTGCAGGCGCTGGTGACCTTCCTCGGCTTCCTGATCACGGTCTGCGTCCTCAACCCGCTGCTCGGCGCGCTCACCGTCGTCATGGCGCTGCCGACCTTCCGCACCCAGCTCACCGCCGGCCGCCGCCGGGCCGCCGTCATCCGCGACATCGTGGCGCGCAGCCGCCGCCAGATGTTCTACGCGAGCCTGCTCACCGACACCGACGCGGTGAAGGAGATCCGGCTCTTCGGGCTCCAGGACCACTTCAAGGACCGGGCGCGGGCCGAGCTGGTGGCCGCCTCCGACGCCGAGCGCCGCACCGAACTCCGTAACCTCGTCAGGGGAGTCGGGCCGGCCGTGCTCGGAGTCGCCGTCTACGGCGCGGGGCTCGTCTGGGTCGTCCGGGCCGTCGGCGCGGGCAGCCTCTCCGTCGGCGACGTCTCCGTCTTCCTCGCCGCCACCGCCGCCATCCAGACCGGCGTCGGCCAGCTGGCGAACACCGGCAGCAACGCCTACCAGGCCCTGCTCACCTTCGTCTCCTACCGCGCCCTGCGCGACCTCGCCCCCGACCTGCGGCAGCCCGAAGGCCCGGCCGAACGGCCCGCGCCGCTGCGCTCCTCGATCACCTTCGAGAACGTCTGGTTCCGGTACGACGACAGCTCGCCGTGGGTGCTGCGGGGCGTCGACCTGACGCTCACCGCGGGCGCGGCCACCGCCCTCGTCGGCCTGAACGGCGCCGGCAAGAGCACCCTGGTGAAGCTGCTGTGCCGGCTGTACGACCCGACCGAGGGCCGCATCCTCTGGGACGGCACCGACATCCGCCGCTTCGCTCCGGACGAGTACCGCCGCCGGATCGGCGTCGTCTTCCAGGACTACTGCCGGTACGACCTCACCGCGGGCGAGAACGTCGGCCTCGGGCGGCTCGACCGGGCCGGCGACACCGGCGCGGTCACCGGCGCCGCCCGTGCCGCCGGCATCCACGACCGGCTCACCCGGCTGCCCGCCGGATACGCCACCCTCCTCAGCCGGATCTTCGTCCCGGACGGCGAACAGGGCGGCGCGGGCCCCGGCGGCCAGTCGCTCTCCGGCGGCGAGTGGCAACGGGTCGCCGTGGCCCGGGCGTTCATGCGCGCCGACGCCGACCTGATGATCCTCGACGAGCCCAGCGCGGGTCTCGACGCGGAGGCGGAGAAGGAGATCCACGACAGCCTGCGCACCCTGCGGGGCGGCGCGACCGGCGTGCTCGTCTCGCACCGGCTGAGCGCCGTCCGCGACGCCGGCCGCATCGTCGTCCTCGGCGACGGCCGGGTGGTCGAGGAGGGGACGCACGAGACGCTGATGGCGCGCGGCGGCCGGTACGCGGAGCTGTTCACGCTCCAGGCGGACGGCTACCGTTCGGACGCGCCGGTCCCCGACCCGGTGTCCTGAAGAGGGAGGGCCGTCGACATGGACGGGTACGTGTACGTGATCCTGGGCGTCGCCGCCGGCCTCGCCCTGCTCCTGGTGGTGCTGCGCCGCTTCCTCTCCCGGCTGCGGATCAACGGGCCGAGCATGATGCCGGCGCTGCGGGACGGGCAGCGGGTCCTCGTCGTCCGGACGGGCGCGGCCCGGCTGCGTACCGGCCGGATCGTCGTCGTCGCCCCGCCCGAGGGTCTGGTCCGGCCCCGCCGGGGCGCGGACCCGGCGGCCCGGCCGCCGCTCGTGGTGAAGCGGGTCGCCGCGCTGGCCGGGGAGCCGGTCCCGCCCGAGGTGTGCGAGGCCGCCGGGGTCGCGGAGGGCGCGCTCGTCCCGCCGGGCCGGATCGCCCTGCTCGGCGACAACCCGGCCTTCAGCACGGACTCCCGCTACTGGGGGCTGCTGCCGGTGTCCAGCGTCGTCGGCGTCGTCCTCGACGCGGCGGCCTAGCCGGGACGGCCGGCCCGAGGGGCGGTACCCGCGTCGTGCGGGTGCCGCCCCTCGGGCATGCCGTCGTCCGGGAGGGTCAACCGCCAGCCGGCGAGGGCCGGGTCGGCGAGGAGGGCGGCGAGGGCGGTCGTCGCCTCGGCCGGGGTCGTCGCGGCGGGGGCCGAGAGGCGCAGCAGGGCCGCGGTCTCGTCGCAGCCGGTGAGGGTCGCCTCCCAGCCCGCCGGGAGGAGGGCGAGGAAGCGGATCGCCGCGAGCGCGGGCGGCGCTCCGGCCGGGCCCACGAGGGCCACCTGGGCCAGCTGTCGGAAGGGTGCTAACGGGTGCATGGTCGGCTCCGGGACAGGGCTGCCCCGGACCGGCCGTGAAGGGGGCGGCCGGTCCGGGGAGCGGGGCGGGGGGACGCGTCAGCGGGCGGAGGAGCCCTTGGAGAGGCGGTACACGACGGCCAGGATGGCCACCGCGAGGACCGCGCCGCCGCCGTAGCGGACGCCGTCGGAGGCGTCGCCGGTCACGACGACGACCTCGGCGATCGCCAGGGCGGCGAGCAGGGCGGCGAGGAGGGTGCGGCTGGAGGTGGCGGTGGAGGAGGACATGGGGGTTCCTTTCCTTCGATTCCTGTGAGGGGGGGGTGGCTCCGGCCGCCGCACGGCGGCCGGAGCCGGGATCGGGCGGTCAGTCCGTGAGCTTCAGCGCCTGGCCGAAGGAGAGCTTGCGGTCGGTCTGGAGGAGCGCCCGGCGGTAGACCCGCGCGCTCACCGTGACGATGGCTGCGGCCGCCGCCAGGGACAGGCCGAGCGCCACGACCGGCTCCCACCAGGCGGCCTCGCCGGCGAGGACCCGGGCCGGCATGGTGACCGTCGAGGTCAGCGGGACGAAGGAGAGGATCTCCCGGGTGGGGCCGGATACGGTGACGCCGACGATGAAGACGAGCGCCGTGATCGCGTTGACCGGGGTGGTGGTGGACTGGATGTCCTCGGTACGGGTGGCGAGCGCGCCGGCCGCGGCGAACAGGCAGGCGAGGACGGCGATCCCGACCACGTAGAAGACGAGGAACCAGCCGAGGCCGGAGCCGATGTCGGCCAGCAGCTTCTTCTCGCCGGTGAAGAGCAGGCCCGCGACGCCGACCAGGCTGAAGAGGGTCATCTGGGCGAGCGCGAGGACCGTCGAGCCGACGATCTTGCCGATCAGCAGCGAGCGGACGGGCACGGAGCTGGCGATCAGCTCGACGATCCGGTTCTGCTTCTCCTCGACGACGCTGGTGGCGAGGGCGGCGCCGAGCAGCACGGCCGCCAGGTAGAAGAGGAAGCCGAAGAAGTACGTGGTCATCCGGACCGGGCCCTCGGGCGTCTTGTCCGGCGACAGCAGCACCCGCTCCAGGGCGGTGTCCTTGCCGAGGGCCTCCAGGCTGGTGCCGGCGGCCGCGGCGTTCTCGGCGAGCGCGTTCTGCTGGACGGCGGCGCCGATCCAGGTGGCGGCGATGTCGTTCTGCCCGGTGTCGCCGAGGAGGACCCAGCGGCCGTCCTCCCGGATCAGGCCGGCCTCGGCCTCGCCGGCCCGGACGGTCGCCCGGACCTGCTCGGCGGACGCCTCCTGGCGGACGGTGATCTCCACGTCCTGGCCGGCGCCGACGGCCAGCGCCTCGCCCTGGTCGGCCAGCCGGCCGGCCGGCTGCTCGGCGACGGCGACGGTGATCTTCCCCATCGCGTCGGCCAGGTAGAGCTGGAGGCCGATGGCGCCGACGATCAGGGCGAGCGTGACGAGGGTGGAGAGCAGGAAGCCGCGGTTGGTCAGCTTCACCTGGATCTCGCGGGCGGTGACGATCCGCCAGGGAGCCGTGCGCGCGGGGGACGTGGCGGGCGTGGCGGGCTCGGGGCGTACGGGGGCGGCCGCCGGCTCGGTCCGCGGTGCGGGGGACTGGGTCACGGTGCTCATGCGGCGGTCATCTCCCGGTAGATGTCGGCGATGCTGGGGACGAGGGGGGTGAAGGCGTGCACGGGGCCCCGGGCGAGGGCCTCGGTGAGGAGCCGGCCGGGGTCCGCGTCGGCGGCCAGCTCGACCCGGGCGCCGTCGGGGAGTTCCTCGACGTCGGTGACGCCGGGCAGGCCGCGGGTCCAGCCGGCGGGGGCGCCGGTGACCAGCAGGTAGCGGGGGCGCTCGCGGTGACGCAGCTCGTCGGCGGTGCCCTTGCCGACGACCCGGCCCTTCGCCATGACGACCAGGTCGTCGCAGAGCCGCTCCACCAGGTCGAGCTGGTGCGAGGAGAAGAGGACCGGGACGCCGGCCGCCGCGTACTCCCGCAGGAGCTCCGCCATCGTGTCGACGGCGTGCGGGTCGAGGCCGGAGAACGGCTCGTCGAGGACGAGCAGCCGGGGGCTGCCCAGCAGCGCCGCCGCGATCTGCACCCGCTGCTGGTTGCCGAGGGAGAGCGACTCCAGGCGGGCCTGGGCCTTCTCGGCGAGGCCGAGGCGCTCCAGGAGCTCCAGGGTCTCGCGGCGGGCGTCGGCGGTGGACTGGCCGCGCAGCCGGGCCAGGTAGACGAGCTGGCTGTGGACGGTCTGCTTCGGGTACAGGCCGCGCTCCTCCGGCATGTAGCCGAAGTCGCGGCGGTCCTCGGCGGTGGCCGGGGAGCCCTGCCAGCGGACGGTGCCGCCGTTCGAGGCGAGCACGCCCATGATCATGCGCATGGTCGTGGTCTTGCCCGCCCCGTTCCCGCCGACGAAGCCGGTCATCCGGCCTTCCGCGACCCGGAAGGACACCCGGTCGACGGCGCGGTGACCCCCGAAGTCGCGTACGAGTTCTTCCAGTTCCAGCATCTCAGTCTTCCTTCGGATCCATGGGCGGGCGGGCGGTCGGGGCGGGTCAGGGCAGGGGGTGCGGGGCGGCGTCACGGGGGTCGTCGAGCCGGGCGGGGCAGCCGGTGCGGTCCGGCGCCGAGGCCAGCCGCGGGAGGTGCCAGCTCCACCGGTGCGTCTCGTCCATGCGGAGATTCTGGTACCCGGGGGCCAGCACCTTCATGACCTTCCACCCCATGGCGGCGACGGGGGCCGGCAGCCGGGGCGTGAGGTCGACGGCGAGCAGCGCGGCGCCGTCGGCGTTCATGGACTCCGTCAACTCCCGTACCGGCAGCGGCGGGGCGGCGGACGGGCCGGGCAGCGGGACGGGCTCCTGGAAGCCGTCCGCCCAGGCGCGCACCGCGTCGTACGACCGCCGGGTCAGCATGTGGCAGAGCCGGTCGTGCTCGGTGACGACGAGCGGTCCGCGCGGCCCGGTCTCTCCTTGCGCGCGCAGCGCCCGCAGCGCGGCCCGCACCTGCCGGGCCTCCTGGAACGCCTTGACGGCGGCCTCGGCCGGGCGGGTCGACGCCTTCATGCCGACGGCGGCGAGCGGTACGGTGTCCCCGGGCGCGTCGGGCTCGATCAGCAGGGCCGTCATGCACCACAGGCCGGTCGCGGCGACCGGGATCCGGGCGAGGACGGGCCGCAGCCCCTCCGCCTCGGCCTGCTGCCACACGGCCCGCAGCCGGGTGTCCTCCGGCGCCGGGGTGTGGGTCGGCAGCCGCAGCTGCCGGCCCCAGGCGACGGTGAGGGCGTCGCGCTCGGCCACCTCGACCAGGGCCGCGCCGAGCGCGGCGTCGGGACCGGCGCCGGCCGCCGCCCCGGAGGGGCTCGGGTCGAAGAGGACGTCGTTCCGGGCCGGCCAGTTGACCAGGTCCGCGGGGACGAGGACGGTGGCGTCCGTGTCCAGGGCGCGGGCCTCGTGCCACTCCAGGACGGCGGTCGCCGCGTCGGGGTGGGCCAGGGCGTGACCGGGGTGGTACGCGTCCAGGGTGAGCGCGCCCAGCTCGGCCGCGGTGCCCCGGCGGGCCGGGAGCGCCGCCGAGGGGTGCAGGGCCCGGCGCTCGACGGCCTCGCCCGCCCCGCGCAGCAGCGCGTCCGTGCGGGACGGGCCGCTGGCGCCGGCGAACCGCGCCGACAGCGGCACGTCGGCCCCGTCGCGTACGAAGTCGGCGTCGACCGGCGGGAGTTCCACGGCGCTGCTCCACAGCGGGTCGCCCGCGTGCGGCGGGCTCACCGCGTAGCGCAGGGCGACGCCGGTGGCGGGGGCCAGGGTGGCCGGGACGTCGATCATCACGCCACCGCCAGGGGTGCGGGCACCGCCGGGGAGAGGAACGGCAGCGCCGGGCGGCCGTCGCGCAGGGCGGTCAGGGCGAGCAGGACGCCGGCCGAGCCGGTGCCGAGGTCGGTGGAGAGCCGGTAGCCGTACTGGCCGAGGAAGTCGACCCGGCCGGGCTCCGAGGCGATGGCCTCCCAGCCGAGCGCGTCGAGGTGGGCGTCGAGGACGTGCCGCTCGCTGGGGCGGGTGCCCTCGGCGAGCGCCAGGATCTCGCCGGCCCGGCCGTGCAGCAGCCCGCACGGGGTGGAGAAGCCGCCGCGGCGCACCGCGAGCAGCCGGTCCGCGGCGGCCCGCAGCCGTGCGTCGCCGGGCCGGTGCGGCAGGGCGGCGCGCAGCGCGACGGCGATGCCGGCCGAGCCGTCGAGTCCGGAGGTGAGGAAGCGCTCGTCGAAGCGCGGGTCCTCAAGGAGGTCCAGGTCGCCGCGGAGTTCGTCCACGGCCCGGTCCAGGAGGCGGGCGTCGCCGGTGGTCTCGTACAGCCGGATCAGGAACAGGGCGTGCCCGCAGCGGCCGTTGAGCAGTCCGACGCGGTTCGGGGCCGGGGTGTCGGGGAGCCGGGCGGCGAGCTCCGCGGCCTTCCCGAGGTACCGGTCGCCGCCGTCGGCGCCCGCCCGGTGCAGGGCGGCGAGGCCGAGGCCGGCGAGGCCGTTGGCGACGGTCGACCCGACGTTGGGATCGGCCTGGGCGAGGGCGAAGGCGCGGTCGAGCACCGTGTCCGCGGTGTCGCGGTGACCGAGTCCGTCCAGGACGTACGCGATGCCGGAGAGGCCGGTGAAGAGCCCGGGGCCCTCGCCGGTCGCCGTCCCGGCCTTGCGCAGCAGCCAGTCGACGTGCGCGGCGGGCACCTCGGCGCCGGCCCGGTGCAGCGCCCAGAGCACGCCGGCCGCGCCGTAGGCGAAGGTGACGCCGCCGTCGGCGAGGACGAACTGCATGACGTCGCCGGGGTAGAGCCGGTCGTCCCGGCCGGGGGTGGCCGCGTCGAGGATGGACGCGGCGATCGCCGAGGTGAGGACGGTGTCGCGGGCGCCGGCCGGCCAGGTCACGCCGTAGTCGGTGCGGGCGCCGAGGACGTCGTCGCCGAGGCCGCGCCGGATCTGCTCCACGAAGGCGGCGGGGAGCGGGAAGTCGCGGACGGCGGCGTCGAGGAGGGTGCGTATCTTCTCGGTGCCCCACGGGACGACGTGCGGCATCGGCACGAAGAGGGTCAGCCGCAGCACGTCGAGGGCGAACAGGTCGACGGCCTTGCCGCGCAGGTGGTCGGGGGCGCGGAAGCCGAGGGAGCCCATGGCCTGCGGCCGCTCCTCCTCGGTGGGGGTGGCGGTCTCCAGGTCGATGAAGGCGACGGTGTCGTCCTCGCCGACGAGGATGTTGCCGGGGTGCAGGTCGCCGAAGACGACGCCCCGCTCGTGCATGGCGTCGATGCCGGCGGCGACCTGGTCGAGGATGTGCAGCGCCCAGGCGGTGTACTCGGCGCGGGCGCGGGCGGAGTTGTCGGTGGAGCCGTAGGGGTGGCGGGTGCGGACCAGCTCGGTGAGCGGGGTGCCCTCCACGTAGTCGCGGGCGAGGAAGTGGTGTTCGTTGCCGCGGCGGACGTCGCGGAGGGCGGGGACGGAGGGGAGCCCTTCGAGGCGGGAGAGTGCCCAGTGCTCGCGTTCGAGGCGGGTGACGGCGTCGTCGCCGGCCGCGTCGAGGCCGGCCAGCGGGCGGGCCTCCTTGAGGAGGACCTCGGCGCCGTCGCGCTTGTCGACCGCCCGGTAGACGCCGCCGCCGTTGGAGAAGTGGAGGGCCTTGTAGACGCGGAAGGGGAAGTCGGCGAGGGTGCGGGCGCGCCGTTCGGCGAGGGCGGCCTGGAGGAAGGGCGGGATCTCGACCCAGGCCGGCGGGTGGAAGCCGGGCCGCCGCTCGTCGGGGACGAGCTCCCCGTCGGGGGTGGTGATGGCGGGGGCGAGGGTGCCGTCCTTGAGGCGGGTGGTCTTGAGGACGAAGCCGCCGTAGCGGACGTGGAGGGGGCCCTCGCGCCAGCGCAGGTCGCTGAGGATCGAGGGGGCGGGGGTGCCGCCGACCAGCTCCTCCAGGTCGTTCAGCGCCTTCTCCAGTTCGGTCTCGTCGACCGGGTAGAGGGTGATGAACTTGCCGCTGGCGCTGCGGTCGCCGTACTTGCTGCCGCGCCGGCCGAGGGTCTCCGGGTCGGAGATGTACTTGAACATCAGCCGGTGCTCGAGGCAGTAGGGGACGACGGCGTCGAGGAGTTCGGCGGCGTTGCCGGGGGAGGCCGCGACGTGGATCTTCCAGCCCTGGTCGGGTGTCCGGGAGTCCGGTGGGACGCAGACCGTCCATTCCTGGCCGCGGGTGGCGGTCCACCCCTCGGGGAGCGGGCGGCCCTCGCGGAAGTCCTGGCCGGCGGACTCGGTGGCGGGCGCGTCGTAGAAGAGGGTGTCCGCGCGGCAGAAGTTGATGAACCGGGTGTCGAGCACGGTGTCTCCAGGGGGATCAGAAGGGCAGGAAGGGCAGGACGTAGGTGCGGTGGAGCGAGGTCCACAGCGGCACCCGGCCCACCTCCACCTCGGCGGTTCCGGAGGCCGGCGACGGCGCGCGGGCGAGGTCGAGGGGGAAGGCGGTCGAGTCCATGCCCACGGCGCCGCCGAGGTCCACCGGGAAGTAGGTGGAGACGGGGACCTGGGTGGCGGCGGCGGGCGCCGCCCCGATCCGGGCGGTGCCGACGGTGTCGTTGAGGACCAGGCCGTTGGTCTTCAGCGTCACCCGCTGTCCGGCCCGTACGAGCTCGGCCGCGTCGCCCTCGGGGAGGACGAGGCGGGTCGCGCCGCCGGCGTCGGTGACGTACGCGGCGGAGACGGTCTGCTGGACCGGCAGGAACAGGGCGCCGCCGGCGGCCGCGGCGAGCAGGGCGCAGACGGCGAGGACGCGGCCGCGGCGGACGCCGGCCGCCCTGACCTCGGCGGAGAGCCGCAGGGCGCCGCGGATCAGGATCCACAGGGCGTAGGAGAGGCCGGTGGCGGCGAGGAGGAGGCCGACCCAGCCGACGCGCTGGAGGGTGCCGAGCCAGGTCTGGAGGGCGGCGGTGAGGAAGTACAGGGGGAAGGCGAGGCAGGCGAGGCCGTAGACGATCGTCCAGCGGGTGGGCAGTTCCCGCTCGTACGTGCCGCCGAAGAGGGTCCGGGCGAGCCACCGTCGGGCGTCGGTCATCGAGCGGTCGCGGAGGAAGGGGACGTCCACGTGGCTCATCAGGGCGATGTAGCCGTCGAGCTTGATGAAGGGCGTCAGGTTCAGCAGGGCGGTGGCGTAGCTGGAGACGGCGAAGAAGAGCAGGCAGGTCCTGGCGGTGCCGTCGGCCAGCGGCCAGGCGGCGAAGGCGGAGACGGCGGCGAGCGAGGTCTGGACGGCGGGGCCGGCGAGCGCGGTGTGGACGCGCTGCCTGCGGTCCGGGAGCCGCCAGGCGTCGGAGACGTCGCAGAAGAACGCCGGCATCAGGTAGAAGAGCATGACGCCGATGCGGGACGGGCGTCCGCCGTAGCGGATGAGGACCGCCGCGTGGCCGAGCTCGTGGATCGAGACGCCGATCAGCAGGGCGATCAGGACGCCGGTGAAGGCGGCGGCGGAGAGCGGGCTGTTCAGGGTGGCGACGACGGCGTCCCACTGGGCGGCCATCGCGCCCATGCCGAGCAGGATGCCGAGGGCGGCGACGGCCATCGCCCCGCGGGAGAAGAGGCGGGCGAAGAACGGCCGCATGGCCTGCATGGTCTTCCCCGGGCGCAGCAGCGTGAGCTGGAGGGTCATCGGGGGGACGAGCTGGAAGCGGGGGGCGACGGGCGGGGCGGGCGTCTCGCCGTCGTCGAGGAGGCGCAGGGTGTCGAGGCGGGTGACGGCGCTGCCCACGTTCTCGGCGCTCCAGACGCCGCCGAGCCGGGCCGCGAGGGCCTCGTGGTCGCGCTCGCCGTCGAACTCCTGGACGAGCCGGGCGATGTGCGGGGTGATGCGGACGTAGCGGGCGCCGTGCTGGAGGACCCATTCGCCCTGTCCGTCGGCGGGCGAGTGGACCTCGGCGCTCGGGGCGAGGCGAGGGCGCTTCGCGTGTGCCGGGAGAGTGGGGGCGGGGGGACTCGTGACAGCGCTCACGGGAGTTTCCTTGTCGAGGCGGCGGCGGGCAGGGGGAGGAGCGTGCGACACCCTTGCGGTGGTCCGGCCGGACCGGGGGCCGGCCGGACCACCGCAGATCCTCGGTCGTCACCCGAGTGGGGTTCCGAGGTGCGGCGGGGAGTCGGTCACGCCGTCTCCCACCGCGTCAGTGCGCTCGCCGGTGTCGTGCTCGGTTCCTCGACGCTCAGGTGAGGGTGATGGAGGTGGCGACCGAGGCGGAGATGCCGACGCCGACGGAGACTCCGGTCCAGAAGCCGGGGGACTCCAGGGTCTCCAGCTCCTGCATCTCCAGCTCGACGAGCTCGGGGGCGGCGGCGGTGTCGAGGGTGATCTGCTTGTCGCTCATGTCTGGTGCTCCTTGGGTGAGTTGGTGGGTCTTTCGGTGGTGCGGGGGTGGATCAGGTGAGGGTGATGGAGACGCCGACCGACACGCCGGTCGAGAAGGCGACGCTCCAGGTGCCCCAGCCCGGGGCCTCCAGGGCCTCCAGCTCCTGCATCTCCAGCTCGACGAGCTCGGGGGCGGCAGCGGCGGTGATGTCCTGGTTCTCGTTCATCTCTGTTTCTCCTGAGGTGGGTTCTGCTGTGGGTGGGTGGGGGTGGTGCGGTCGGCCGGCGGCCGGCTCGATCAGGTGAGGCTCCAGGCGACGGAGACGATCGAGATGCCGACGGAGACGCCGACGTTGGTGGCCCAGCCCGGGGCGTGCATGGCCTCGAGCTCCTGCATCTCCAGCTCGACGAGCTCGGCGGCGTTGGTGTCGAGGGCGATCTGCTTGTCGTTCATGTCTGTCTCCTTGATGAGTGGTGTGGGTGGTGCTGTTTCACCTCCGGGTCAGGCGCTGACGCCTGCCGGGAGGAGCTCTGGGTGGGGCCGGGTGGCCTCGGTGAGGAGCGCGGCGACGTCGTCGGCGCTCAACCCGCTGAGGGTGGGCAGTCCGGCGCCCCAGGCCCGGATGCTGCGCAGGGCGACGGTGCGGCGCAGGTCGGGTGCGAGGCGTACGGTGCGGTCGACCTGCCAGCGGTGCATCAGGCGGTGCAGGCCGTCCACGGGGTCGGGGGCGAGCCAGGGGTGCCGGTGGCCGAGCCGGGTCCACAGGCGGTGGACGCGGGCGGCGCTGCCGAAGCGGAGGTCCCCGTCGAGGGCCCGCTGCCACACGACCGGCCAGACGGCGGCGATGGCGCGCATCTTGGCGAGGCCGAGGGCGGTGGAGAGTTCGTTGGCGACGGCCCAGGTCTTCACGGCGTACGGGCTGCGGCCGGTGTTGATGTGCCCGAGCTGGCTCTCGGCGCTGAGCGCGGCGACCCGGAGCCGGGCGGTCGCGGGGGCGGGCAGGCCGCGGGTGACGTGCCGGGCGAGTTCGTCGCCGGCGGCGAGCAGCTCCCCGGCCAGCTCCTCGACGGCGGCGTCCTGTTCGGGCAGGTCGAGGGTGTCGCTGCTGTAGGGCATGACGGCCCGGAAGAGGGCTTCGAGGGCGCCGTCCATGAGGAGCGGCCCGGGCAGGGTCTCGGTGGCCTCGGCGGTCCGGAGGATCGCGCGGGGCCGGAGGCATTCGCCCATCGCCAGGCGCTTGCCGCCGTGGTACGGGAAGCAGGCGACGGGTCCGGCCTCGGTGCCGGTGCCGAGGGTGGTCGGCACGGCGAGGACGTGGGCGTGGTCTCCCCAGCCGTGCGGCAGGGCGATGAGGCCGCTGCGCTGTCCGGCGGTGAGGTAGGGCAGGAGGTCGGGCCGGCTGCTCACCGCGGCGGCGAGTTTGGCCAGGTCGAGGGTGGATCCCCCGCCGACGCCGATGATCAGTTCGCCGGGGGTGAGCCGGGCGGCGAGCGCCTCGACGGCGGGGAGGCCGCCGTCGGCCGGGGTGAGCGCCCGGGTGGGCGTGATCCCGGCGCGGGCGATTCCGTCGAGGACCCGGCGGGTGACGGGCAGGCCGTCCACCGCGGGGTCGGCGAGGAGGGTCGCTCCGGTGGGGCGCAGCTCGCGCAGGAGTCCGGGGAGCTGGTCGTAGGTGTCGAGGACGGGGGCGGGGGCCATGGCGGGTCAGCTCCTCGGGGCGGCGCCGGCGACGGCCGGCAGCAGGCTGTCGAGTCCCGCTTCGACGCAGGTCATGAGCTCGGCGACCTCGTCGCGGGAGTACGTGAGGGCGGGGACGAGCTGGACGCCGGAGGGGCCGGGGTGGACGATGGCGCCCGCCTCGCGGATCCGGGTGACGAGCGTGGCGACGTCGGCGCCGGTGAGCGGGGTGCCGTCGGGGTGGGCGAGGCGCAGGGTGCGGAAGCAGCCGGTGCCGGTGGCGCCGGTGGCGAGCGGGTGGCGGTCGACGAGGTCGGTGAGGCCCTGCTGGAGCCAGGCGGCGACGTTCCGGCCGGCGGCGACGGCGTCGAGCCGTTCCATCTCGGCGATGGTGGCGCTGACGGCGGCGCAGGCGAGGGCGGTGGCGCCCTGGGTCTCGGCGTGGGCGAAGGTGGTGTCGTGCTCTTCGAGGGCCCGGGTCACGCGGTGGGCGACGACGAGGGCGGAGGCGGGGCAGGCGCCGTTGGTGAGGCCCTTGGAGGTGACGAGGACGTCGGGGCGGCCGGGCCAGCTCTCGGAGGCGAAGTAGCTTCCGGTGCGGCCGAAGCCGGTGGCGACCTCGTCGGCGACCAGGAGGAAGCCGTGCTCGTCGCGGAGCCGGCCGAGGGCGGCGACGTACTCCTCGTCGAGGGGGACGGTGCCGGTGCCGACGACGGGTTCCACGACCACGGCGGCGACCTGCCGGCCGAGGGCGGCCATGAGCCGTTCCAGTTCGGCGGTGTCGTTGGGGCCGACGTGGCGGATGAGCCGCTGGTCGACGCCGTACACCCGCTGGCCGAGGTCCTCGCCGGTGAGGGCGAAGCCGCCGAAGGTGAGGCCGTGGAAGCTGCCGCGGAGGGCGACGACCAGGTTGCGGCCGGGTTCGCCCCGGAGGGCGTGGTAGAGCCGGGCGAGCTTCATGACCGCGTCGTTGGCGACGCCGCCGCCGGTGGAGAAGAGGACCTTGCCGTAGTGGTCGGGGCCGCAGACGCGGACGAGGTCTTCGGCGGCGCGGCGGGCGTAGACGTTCTCGAAGCGGAAGGAGCCGAGGTAGGAGGCGTTCCGGGCGGCTTCGGCGATGGCCTGGGCGATGCGCTCGTTGCCGTAGCCGAGGTTGGCGTTCCACAGGCCGCTGTCGGCGTCCAGGACGGTGCTGCCGTCCGCGAAGGTGACGCGGTGGCCTTCGGCGCGGGTCGCGCAGAGCCGGTCGTCGCCGTGGCTGGAGGGCGGGATGAGGTAGGGCCAGAGCGCGGTCATCGGGTGGCTTCCGTGGTCAGGAGCGTCACGCGGTGACGCTCGCCGGGCGGGGTGAGGAGTTCGCGGGTCAGGACGGTCAGTCCGGCGGCGGCGAGTTCGGCCTCCAGGACGTCCAGGCCGATCACGGCCACCCGGTCGGTGCAGACGGTGACGGGGCTGTCGTCGGCGGGCGGGTCGGCGGGGAGCAGGGTGACGGAGCGGCTGTCGGCGCCGGCCGGCCAGTGCTCGTACAGCTCGTAGGCGGTGCCGCCGGCGCCGGTGACGCGGACGGCCGTCTCGTCGGGGCCGTCGTCGTCGCCGCGCTCCAGGGCGGTGAGCCGGAAGCGGCCGCCGTCGGCGAGGTGGTCGAGCACGGAGCGGTACAGGCCGGCGCGGCCGTCGGCGTCGAGCAGGGAGAGCGAGGTGGTGCCGAGCAGGATGTGCGGGAAGCGGCGGCCGAGCGCGAAGGCGGACATGTCGCCCTGGACGACGGTGCAGCGGGAGCGCATCGAGGCGGGTGCCCGGTCGAGTGCGGCGCGGAGCAGGTCCAGCATGTCGGCGGAGAGGTCGAGGGCGGTGACCTCGCGTCCGCCGGCGAGCAGCGGGAGGGTGAAGCGGCCGGCTCCGGCGGCCAGGTCGAGGACCGGGCCGGGCGCGGTGCGGACACCGGAGAGCAGGGCGCGGGTCTCGGGGTCGTCGTAGGTGGCGAGGTCCTGGTAGAGGGGGGCGCCGAGGCGGTCGTAGAGGCCGCAGTGGCGGGCCCGTGCGCCGAGTTCGGCGACGCGGCGGGCGGCGAGGGTCGTGGTGGCGCCGGGGGCCGTGTCGGTGGTGGCGGTGGTGGGTGCTGTGGCGGTGGTCATCACGCGGCCGCCGGGAGGGGCAGGCGCAGGTCGACGCCGTGTCGGTCGAGGAGCGCGACGGTCCGGGCGAGGTCCTCGGCGGGGACGAGCCCGGCGGCGTCGCCACCGGTGGCGAGGAGGCATTCCAGGGCCCGGGCGGCGCGGACGTCGAGGGCGAAGAGGCGGTGGCCGGCGACGGCGTACGCCTCCTCCCGCCCCTCCTCGGCGCGGTGCAGGACGATCGGCAGGCCGGGGTCGGTGAGGTCGGCGGCGGCACCGGTCGCGGCGAGGCCGGGGGTGAGCCGGGCGCCGAAGCCGGAGACGCGCAGGCCGGTGACGCCGCGGGCCATGAGGCTGCGCAGGGCGGTGACCGCGGCGAGGTAGCGGGGCAGGTGGGGGCGGTCGGCGCGGGTCGAGGCGAGGGTGCCGGGCGGCAGCGCGCGGCCGGTGCCGGCGGCGCCGTGGGTGAGGTCCGCGTGGCGGGCGGTGAGGGTGTCGAGGGTGTCGTCGACCGTGCCGAGCACCGCTCCGGTGGGGGAGAGGGAGACCCGGCCGTCGGGGTCGGCGTAGAGCCGCAGGGCGGGGCCGTCGGCCGGGTCGTGGCCGCCGCCGAGGGCGTCGGGGTCGGCGAGGAGGACGGAGGAGGTGACGAGGAACTCGGGGAAGACGCCGTCGGTCAGGGCACGGTCGGCGTCGGCGAGGAAGGCCGCGTGATCGTGCTCGTCGAAGACGCGGACCACTGTGGGCCCGAAGACCGTCATGAAGGGGCTGGCGGCGTAGGAGTGGGTCTGGAGGAAGAAGTCCTGGCCGTTGGAGAACTCGCCGCCGGGCTCGGTGAGGCTGCCGTCGTAGGCGGCGGCGCCGTCCGGTACCTCGCCGGGGAGTCCGGGGACGAGGACGAGGGTGTCGGGGCCGGCGAGTCCGGCGGCGGTGGCGGCGGCGAGGTGGGCGGCGTCGGCGAGGACGAGGGTGTGGGTGCCGGTGGCGGGTGCCGGGGCCGGCGGGTCGAGCGGCGTGCCGGTGGCCCAGGAGATGAGGTGCCGCTTGAGCCTGCGGCGGGCGGTGTCCGCGTCCGAGAGAGCTGTCGTGTCCATGCCAGAGAGTCCTTCGTCGGTCCGTGTCCCGTCTGCCGCTGGGCGCCGGGAGGCACTGGTTCAGGAGGAAGAAGAAGAGGAGGGGAGGGGGGAGGGCGGGCCGTCGGGTCGGGTCAGGGGGCCGTGACGGCCTGGAGGATCGAGGAGAGGTCGGAGAGCGAGTCCCGGGAGCCGAAGAGCTTGTGCACGGCGCTGGTGTTGAGGACGATCTCGTCCACCCCCGCCTCCTCGTACGCCCGCAGCCCCTTCACGACCTGCGCGAGGTCGCCGCCGACGAACGCGCCGGTCTCCACCACCCCGCGCGCCACGTCCGCGAGCTGTCCCGAGCTCACGTCCACACCCGCCCGGCCGAGCATGTCCAGATAGTGCGGCGCCTGCATGTGGGCGGCGTTGCCGGCCACGGCCAGCCGCTCCGGGGAGGCGCCCTCGCGCCCGTCCGCCTCAAGCCCCGTCGGCACCATCGCCACCACCCGCGGCAGCGAGGTCCGGCCCGCGCGGGCCGCTCCCTCGGCGACCGCCGGCAGGATCACGTCCCGCAGGTACGAGGGCGGGGTCAGCCACGTGATCACGACGTCCGCGACCTCGCCGGCCAGCCGCGCCATGCCCGGCCGCAGCACCCCCAGGCCCACGTCGACCCGGGGCGCCGCGGCGGGGGCGAGCTGCCCCCGGAAGGTGTAGTGCGGGCCCGCGGCCTCCACGGTCTCGCCGTCGAGCAGCCCCCGCACCGCCGTCACGTACTCCCGCGCCACCTGGAGCGGCTTGGCGTACGGCGCTCCCAGGATGTTGGCCTGGAAGGCCGGCGAGCCGGGGCCGAAGCCCGCGATCACCGGCTCCCCGGTGGCCAGGGCCACCGACCGGGCCTGCAGCGCCGCCTCGTACGGGTGGCGCAGCGGCATCAGCGTGACCCCGAAGCCCGTCGGGACCCGGAATCCGGCCCCGGCCATCCCGGTGAAGGTCTGGTGCGGCTCCATCACCATCGCCTGCCCCTGCCAGAGCCGGGCGGCTCCGGTCCACCGGACCAGTCCGGCGAAGGGGAGGGCCTGCTCCAGCCGGCGCGGCACACAGGGGAGGAGCACGGAGTAGTCGGTCATGGCGGCGGGTCTCCTGCGGTCGGTGTCCGGCGGGGCGGGCGGCGGGCGGTGGGC
>NZ_JOGX01000044.1 GCF_000719555.1 Streptomyces sp. NRRL F-5727 | reverse complement strand
CCCCGGCACCCGCGGCCCCACCGCCGCCGACGCCCTGCTCGACACCGCCGCCCGCCACGCCCTGCGCCGCCGCGCCGGCCTGCGCCCCGGCCCCGCCGCCGTGCCGCCGGCACCGGCCCCGGAGGACCCCCGCCCGCCGCTGCCCGACGCGGCCCGCCGCCGGCTGGAGCGGCTGCTCGCCGGCCGCGCCGCGCCCGCGCCCGCGGGCGGCCGCCGGGGCACCGCGCCGGACCTCGCCGAACTGCTGCCGCAGTGGCTGGCGCTGGCCGTGGAGCGCGGTTTCAAGGCGCCCGCCGCGGCCCTGCCGGCGCTCCTCGACGCGGCCAGGGCGCGCACCGACCTGCGGCCCCAGGCGCTGGCGCTCGCCGGACCGCGCGGGCTGTGGCTGGCCGGGCTCAACCCGGACTGGCGGTTCGCGCTGCGGGGCGGCGGCGCGGGTGGCTCGCTGCCGGACCCGGAGGACGCGGAGGCGGTGCGGGAGCTGTGGGAGGAGGGCCTGTTCGCGGAGCGGGTCGCGCTGCTCGGAGCCGTACGGGCGAAGGATCCGGCGGCCGGGCGGGCCCTGCTCGCGGGGACCTGGGCCGGGGAGCGGGCCGAGGACCGGCTGATGTTCCTGGACTCGCTGCGCGCGGGTCTCTCGGCGGCGGACGAGGAGTTCCTGGAGGCGGCCCTCGCCGACCGCAGCCGCAACGTCCGGGCGACCGCCGCCGAGCTGCTCTCCGCGCTGCCGGGCTCGGCGCTCGCGGGCCGCATGGCGGACCGGGCGGTCACCTGTGTGGGACTGGACCGGACGGCGGCCGTGCCGACGGTCGTCGTGGAGGCCCCGCACGAGTGCGACGAGGAGATGCGCCGGGACGGTGTGTCGGCGGTGCCGCCGTCGGGCCGGGGCGAGCGGTCCTGGTGGCTGGGGCAGCTGGTGGAGGCGGCGCCGCTGTCCTGCTGGCCGGCCCGGTTCGGGGGGCGTGCTCCGGAGGAGATCGTGGCGCTGCCGGTCGCCGACGACTGGCAGGCGGAGCTGCACGCGGCGTGGTGCCGGGCGGCGGTGCGGCAGCGGGACGCGGCCTGGTCGCGGGCGCTGCTCGGCGCGCCGTCGGTGCCGCCTGCGACGGGTCCCGGCACCTCCTCGCTGGCGGAGCGGGCGCAGCTGCTCGCGACGCTCGATCCGGCGGAGCGGGCCGGGTGGGTGGCGGCGTTCGTGGCGGCGCACGGCCTGTCGGAGGCCTTCCAGCTGCTCGGGGTCTGCGCGGTGCCGTGGGCGGAGCCGCTGGGCGAGGCGGTGATCGACGCCCTGGACATCGCGCGGGACGCGGGCAGCTATCCGTGGAGCTTCAGCGGGGTGATGGGGCTCGCGGAGCGGTGCCTGTCCCCCACGGCCGCCCGGCAGCTGGAGTCGCTGGCCGCCGCGGTCCCGGAGGCGGAGGACGCCTCGCCGGGCGCGGGCGCGTACTGGGCGGAGGCGTTCCAGCGGCTGGTGGCGACGCTGGACCTGCGCGCCCGGATGCGCGCGGAGCTGGACGGCCCGGGCGCCCGGGCCTGAGGGCGGGTACGCGGACGGCCGGGAGCCTCGTCGGAGGGGGCTCCCGGCCGGTCGGGCCCGGACGGGTGTCAGGCGGGGTCAGGCGGCCGTCACGCGGACGTTCGCGTTCACCCAGTCGACGATCGACGCGGTCGTGGCGCCCGGCGTGAAGATCTCCGCGACGCCCTTCTCCTTCAGCGGCGGGATGTCCGCGTCGGGGATGATGCCGCCGCCGAAGACCTTGATGTCCTCGGCGTCGCGCTCCTTGAGGAGCTCGATGACCTTGACGAAGAGCGTGTTGTGCGCGCCCGAGAGGATCGAGAGGCCGATCGCGTCGGCGTCCTCCTGGATCGCGGTGTCGACGATCTGCTCGGGCGTCTGGTGCAGCCCGGTGTAGATCACCTCCATGCCGGCGTCGCGCAGGGCCCGCGCGATGACCTTGGCCCCGCGATCGTGGCCGTCGAGACCCGGCTTGGCGACGACCACGCGGATCGGACCGGTCACACCCATCACTGCCTCCACATGCGACCCCCGCGCAACTGTGCCGGGGAGGTGAACGAACGTTATCGACAGCATCCCGCAACGGGCCGTTTCGCGGTGCCCGGCGAGGGGGAAATCACACGTGGGACACGTTCGTTCCGCGGCCCACCCCGCTCCGGCCCTCCTCCTGGGCCACTCCAGCCGCCCGCGGGGCCGGTCGCGAACGGAGCCGCGACGCCGGTCGCCGGAGCTCCGTGCCGTCGTCCGTACGGCACGGGGGTCCGGCGCTCCGGCGTACGTGCCGCACGGGAGGTCGGCGATGGAGCTCGCCCAGGTCACCGCCCTGCTGAAGGCCACCACCCTGGAAGCCGCCGTCCTCACCGGCCGTCTCGTCCTCTATCCGTCGGGGCTCCTCTCCGGCCGGCCGGCCCCGGGCGCGTCGGCCGACGGGCCGGCGGTGGCCGAGGCGGGCGGCGGCGGGCGTCCGGTCGTGCTGCTGCACGGCTTCGCCGACAACCGCTCCGTCTTCCTGCTGCTGCGCCGCGCGCTCGCCCGGCACGGCCGCACCCGGGTCGAGTGCCTCGACTACTCGCCGTTCACCGGCGACCTGCGGACCGCCGCGGAGGAGCTGGGGCGGCGGATCGACGGGCTCCTGGACCGCACCGGCCGCGCCGAGGTGGACCTGGTGGGGCACAGCCTGGGCGGGCTGATCGCCCGTTATCACGTACAGCGGCTGGGTGGTGACGTACGGGTGCGGACGCTGGTCACGCTCGGCACCCCGCACGCGGGCACGACGGTCGGGACGCCGCTGGCCGACGCGCACCCGCTGGTGCGGCAGATGCGGCCGGGGTCGGAGGTGCTGCGGGAGCTGGCGGCTCCGGCGCCGGGCTGCCGGACGCGGTTCGTGAGCTTCTGGAGCGATCTGGACCGGATCATGGTGCCGGTGGAGACGGCCCGCCTCGACCACCCCGACCTGCTGGTGCACAACGTGCGGGTGAGCGGGATCGGTCATCTCGCGCTGCCGGTCCATCCGACGGTGGCCGCCGGGATCCTGGAGGCCCTGGATGCCGGTGGGGCGGAGGAGGCGGCGGACGAGGGGGCGGCCTCGGTGGCCTGACACCCCCGCTCGGGGCGACACCCCCGACACCGTTCTTCGAACGTTCCTCGAACACAAGGCCAAAGCTCTGTGCGTGAGCTGGCGAAACACGGCCGATTGCCCGTTTCCTGCGCCCGTCGGCCCTTCCGAAGATTGTCGGTCCCGCATACCGCCGGGTACAGTCGCGCCACTGCTTCCCCCCGGGACACCCCCTGTCGGGCCCGCCCCGGACTGGTCCTGCTGCCGAGGCGAGAGAGACGTTGGTGAACGACCAGCACCCCCACGCCGGGTACGCCGGAGACGGCGCCCACTCCACCGGCAGCTTCGCGACCGACCCGCTCTTCGGAACCTGGTCCGACACCGGGCAGACCGGCCACAGCGGCCAGTGGGACCTCGGCCAGTACGCCGCCACCGGCACGTACGACACGACGGGCCAGTGGGACACCACCGGCCAGTGGTCCACCGCCACCGCGACCGCCACCTTCACGGACCCCTACGCGACGGCGACGACGCCGTACGCGCAGCACGAGCAGTACGACACCACCGGCCAGTGGGACGCCTCCGCCTGGACCGCGGCCCAGCACACCGGCCAGTACGAGACCCTCCACTCCGGCGCCTACGCGGCGCAGGGCGCGTACGGGCACGAGGCGTACGACGCGACCGGCCAGTGGGCCGCCCCCGCCTTCGCGACCGACACCGGCGCCTACGACGCCACCGCCTGGAACCAGGCCGCCGACCCGGCCGAGCCGGTCGTCCCCCACCAGTACGTCCCCCCGACCGAACACGTCGGCCACACCGCCGAGTTCGAGTTCGCCTACGAACCGGCCCCCGAGCCCGAGGCGACGGCGTACGAGCCGGAGACGGCCTACGAGACCGAGGCCGCGTACGAGCCGGAGGCCGCGTACGAGCCGGAGGCCGCGTACGAGACCGAGACGTACGAGACCGAGACGTACGAGACGGTCGCGTACGACGCGCCCGAGGACGAGGCCCCCGCGCCCGCCGCCGAGGTCCGTACCGACGCCGCCACCGCCGCCCGTCCCGTACGCCGCTCCGCCGGCGGGAGCCGCGCCCGGCGCCGTACCCCGGCCAAGCGCTCCGCCCTGCTGACCGTCGCCGTCCCCTCCGCCTGCGTCATGGGCGTCGCCGGCATCGCCGCCGCCTCCGTCAGCGGACTCACCGGGGCCGACACCGACGGCCCCCAGCAGAAGAGCACCACCGCCCTCGCCGCCGCCGACCCGGCCGCCGTGAAGCAGGTCCCCGCCAACACCGCCCTGGACACCCAGCTCAGCGCCCTCGACGCCGACGTCCGCGACTTCGGCGACCGCGCCAGCCGCACCCAGGAGCGCATCGACCTCAAGGCCCGCCAGGCGGCCGAGAAGAAGAAGCGCGAGGAGGAGGCCGCCCGCAAGGAGGCCATGCGGCCCAAGTTCATGCTGCCGGTGAAGCTGCACCAGCTCAGCGCCCGCTTCGGCCAGTCCGGCGTCAACTGGATGTCCGTGCACACCGGCATCGACTTCCCCGTCCAGTACGGCACCCCCGTCATGGCCGCGACCGACGGCACCGTCCGCACCCAGTGGAACCCCGCCTACGGCAACATGGCGATCGTGACCGCCGCCGACGGCACCGAGACCTGGTACTGCCACCTCAGCAGCACCAAGATCCGCTGGGGCCAGGTCAAGGCCGGCGACGTCATCGCCTACTCCGGCAACTCCGGCAACTCCACCGGCCCCCACCTCCACTTCGAGGTGCGCCCCGGCGGCGGCTCCGCGATCGACCCGCTGTCCTGGCTCCGCAGCCACGGCCTCGACCCGACGAGCTGACACCCCGTCCCCGCACGCGCGAGGGCCCGGTCCATCGGACCGGGCCCTCGCGCGTGTCGTACCGGCGTACCGGCTACAGCTTCTCGACCGGCGCGTACCGCAGCAGCAGCCGCTTCGGCTTCTCGTCGCCGAAGTCGATCGTCGCCTGGGCGTCCGAACCCCCGCCCGTCACCGCGAGGACGGTACCGAGCCCGAACTGGTCGTGGGTCACCCGGTCGCCGACCGTCAGCGCGACCACCGGCCTCTCCGAGCCCGCGCGGCGCGTCGCGAAACCGGACGGGCCGGAGCGGGCGCGCGAGGAGGAGAGCGAGGACGTCAGCGAGGAGGCGATCCCCGACGTCGGCCCCGCCGGCTTCGCCACCGGCCCCGTCCGCTTCCACTCCAGGTAGGCGGGCGGGATCTCCTCCAGGAAGCGGGAGGCCGGGTTGTACGAGGGCTGGCCCCAGGCGCTGCGCATCGACGACCGGGTCAGGTACAGCCGCTCGCGGGCGCGGGTGATGCCCACGTACGCCAGGCGCCGCTCCTCCTCCAGCTCCTTGGTCTGGCCGAGGGCCCGCATGTGCGGGAAGACGCCGTCCTCCATGCCGGTGAGGAAGACCACCGGGAACTCCAGGCCCTTCGCGGTGTGCAGGGTCATCAGCGTGATGACGCCGGAGCCCTCCTCGTCCTCGTCCGGGATCTGGTCGGAGTCGGCGACGAGCGCGACCTTCTCCAGGAACTCGGCGAGCGTCCCCGCCCCTTCCTCCTCACCGCGCTCCTGCTCGAACTCCAGGGCCACCGCGGCGAGTTCCTGCAGGTTCTCGATCCGGGTCTCGTCCTGCGGGTCGGTGGACGCCTGGAGCTCGGCCAGATAGCCGGTCCGCTCCAGGACGGCCTCCAGGACGACGGCGGGACCCGCGCCGGACTCGGCGATGGTGCGCAGCTCGTCCATGAGCGTGTTGAACCGCTTCACGGCGTTGGCCGAGCGGGCGGCCATGCCGTACGCCTCGTCGACCCGCTTGAGGGCCTGCGGGAAGGTGATCTTCTCCCGGAGGGAGAGGGCGTCGATCATCGCCTCGGCGCGCTCGCCGATGCCACGCTTCGGCACGTTGAGGATCCGGCGCAGCGGCACGTTGTCCTCGGGGTTGGCGAGGACGCGCAGGTAGGCGAGGACGTCCCGGACCTCCTTGCGCTCGTAGAAGCGCACGCCGCCGACGACCTTGTAGGGCAGGCCGACCCGGATGAAGATCTCCTCGAAGACGCGGGACTGGGCGTTGGTCCGGTAGAAGACCGCCACGTCGCCGGCCTTCGCCTCGCCCTTGTCCGTCAGCCGGTCGATCTCGTCGGCGACGAACTGGGCCTCGTCGTGCTCGGTGTCCGCGACGTAGCCGGTGATCTGCGCGCCCGCGCCCGCGTTGGTCCACAGGTTCTTGGGCCGGCGGGACTCGTTGCGCTCGATGACCGCGTTGGCCGCGGAGAGGATCGTCTGGGTGGAGCGGTAGTTCTGCTCCAGCAGGATCGTCGTCGCGTCCGGGTAGTCCTCCTCGAACTGGAGGATGTTGCGGATCGTGGCGCCGCGGAAGGCGTAGATCGACTGGTCGGCGTCGCCGACGACGCACAGCTCGGCCGGGCCGAGGTCCTCGTAACCGGTGCCGACCAGCTCGCGGACGAGGGTGTACTGGGCGTGGTTGGTGTCCTGGTACTCGTCGACGAGGACGTGCCGGAAGCGGCGGCGGTAGTGCTCGGCGACGTCCGGGAACGCCTGGAGCAGGTGGACCGTCGTCATGATGATGTCGTCGAAGTCCAGCGCGTTCGCCTCGCGCAGGCGCGCCTGGTACATCCGGTACGCCTCGGCCAGCGTCTTCTCGAAGCCGTCGGCGGCCTGGTCGGCGAAGGACTCCTCGTCGATCAGCTCGTTCTTCAGGTTGGAGATCTTGGCGCTGAAGGACTTCGGCGGGAACTTCTTCGGGTCGAGGTCCAGGTCGCGGCAGACCAGCGCCATCAGGCGCTTGGAGTCGGCGGCGTCGTAGATGGAGAACGACGAGGTGAAGCCGAGCCGCTTCGACTCGCGGCGCAGGATGCGGACGCAGGCGCTGTGGAAGGTCATCACCCACATCGCGGCGGCGCGCGGGCCGACCAGCTGCTCGACGCGCTCCTTCATCTCGCCGGCGGCCTTGTTGGTGAAGGTGATCGCCAGTATCTGACCGGGGTGCACGTGCCGCGTGCCCAGGAGGTGCGCGATGCGGTGGGTGAGGACCCGGGTCTTGCCGGAGCCGGCGCCGGCCACGATGAGCAGCGGGGAGCCGGTGTGGACGACGGCGGCGCGCTGCTGCTCGTTCAGCCCCTCCAGCAGGGAGGCCGGGTCCACGGCGGGACGGTGGGCGCCGTCGCGGTAGTACGGGTCGCGGGGCGGGGGCGCGTCGAAGTGCTCCCCGAACAGGTCGTGCGGGACGTCCTCCGCGGCCGGGGCGCCGTGCTCGTCGTCCTCGGGCGGGGGCGGCACGTCCTCCGGGGAGTGGGACTGGAGGCCGGCCAGGAAGCTGTCGTCAAAGAGGCTGCTCATCGCCTCCCGAGTCTAGGACGCCGCGCCGACAACCGGGTCCGCCTTCGGCATGCCGGCGGTGTGAGGGCGCACACCGGGTGCACGCCGGGAGCGCATGGGGAACGCACCGGGGCGCGCACCCGGGGGCCGGGCTCCGCGGGTCCGGAGCCGGGCCCCGGGCGGGCCGGGGCTCAGACCCAGAGGGTGGCGATGAAGATGTTCGCCGTGGTCAGACCGCCGACGGCGGCGAAGAGGCCCTTGTCGGCGGTCTCCTCGTCGCGCTTGACGTAGACGATCCCGAGGATCACCACGAGGATCAGCAGCTTGATGCCGACCTTGAGGTTGTTGACCGTCTGGTCGTCGGCCTGGTTGAGGCCGACGAGCGCGACGCCGGTGACCAGCATGGTCAGCGCGCCGTGCAGCATCGCCGGGGTGAAGCGGGCCGTGCCGGCGCCGATCGCCTTCATCTGGGTGAGGAATCCGCCCAGCAGGGAGGCGATGCCGATGATGTGGAGCGCGACGAAGACATTGATGAGGACGTCCATGGGGCGGAGCCTAACCGGGCCCCTAGCACCGCTCCCCGGCCGGGTCCACCCACTCTCCCGCTTCGGTCGCCGGTCCCATGGAATCCATCGCCGACCGCCCCGGCAGGCGAAAGGGAACGGTCCCGGGAGGTCATCCGGCGCCAATAGCGGTCAACCCGCCGCCGGGGCGTGACCCCCGGGTCTAGCGTCCTGCCCCAGGTGGTCGGCTCCCCACCCCGCCGGATCACCCGGCGGTGCCGGCCATCCCCGCCGGAGAACCCCGGCGGCGGCCCGTCTCCCCTGTGCGGTCCGCCGCCGGCCCCGGCCGGCACCGTCCCCCACAGGGAGAGGATGTGACCCGCCCTCGTGGCAGCTCACCGAAAACCCCGGCCGTCCTCGCTCGGCCGCCCCGCGGCCCGCACGGCCGCCACGCTCGCCCTGGCCTCGGCCGCCACCGCCACCCTCTTCGAGGGCGCGGGACACGCCGACCCGGCCCGCCCCGACCGCACCCCCGCCCAGGTCAGGGCCGAGGTCGACCGGCTCTACCAGGAGGCCGAGGCCGCCACCGAGCGGTACAACGGCGCGAAGGAGAAGGCCGACGCCGCCCGCACCTCCTTCGACGAGCTCCGCGACGAGGCCGCCCGCCGCACCGAACGGCTCAACACCGCCCGCCGGAGCCTCGGGGCCGTCGCCGCCGCCCAGTACCGCTCCGGCGGACTCGACCCGGCCGTCCAGCTCGCCCTCACCTCGGACCCCGACCAGTACCTGGAGCGGGCCGCCCTCGCCGAGAAGGCCGGCGACCGGCAGGCCGCCACCGTCACCGCCGTACGCCGGGAGCTCGCCGCCCTCGCCCAGCTGCGCGCCGAATCCGCCGGCCGGCTCACCGCGCTGCGCGACCACGAGGCCGAGCTGCGCCGCCAGAAGGCCACCGTCCTCGGCAAGCTCACCGCCGCGCGGGAACTCCTCGCCCGGCTCACCGCCGAGGAGCGGGCCCGGTACGAGGCGGCCGTCGCCGCCCGCACGACCGCCCCGGCCACGACGACCGCCACCGCCCGCCCCGGCACCCCGGGCACCGTCACCGCCGGCGGCTCCACGGCGCGCGCGGACCGCGCCTCCGGCGACCGGGCCCCGGTGGCCGCCCCCGCCGGCCGTGCCTCCGCCGCCATCTCCTTCGCCCGCGCCCAGCTCGGCAAGCCGTACGTGTGGGGCGCCACCGGCCCGTCGGGGTACGACTGCTCGGGCCTCACCCAGGCCGCCTGGCGCGCCGCCGGGGTCTCCCTGCCGCGCACCACGTACACCCAGATCAACGCCGGGCGCCGGGTCTCCCGCTCCGAGCTGGCCCCGGGCGACCTGGTGTTCTTCTACTCCGGGATCAGCCACGTGGGCCTCTACATCGGCGGCGGTCAGATGATCCACGCGCCCCGGCCGGGCGCCCCGATCCGGATCGCGCCGATCGACGAGATGCCCTTCGCGGGCGCCACCCGCGTCGCCTGACCCCCGCCCGGCCGGGTCCCTCAGACCAGCCGGCGGGCGGCGGCCCAGCGGGTCAGCTCGTGCCGGTTGGAGAGCTGGAGCTTGCGGAGCACCGCGGAGACGTGCGACTCGACGGTCTTCACCGAGATGTAGAGCTGCTTGGCGACCTCCTTGTACGCGTAGCCGCGGGCGATCAGCCGCAGCACCTCGCGCTCCCGCTGGGTCAGCCGGTCCAGGTCCTCGTCCACCGGGGGCGCGTCGGTGGAGGCGAAGGCGTCCAGGACGAAGCCGGCAAGTCGCGGGGAGAAGACGGCGTCGCCCTCCTGGACCCGGAAGATCGAGTCCACCAGGTCGTCGCCGGTGATCGTCTTCGTGACGTAGCCGCGGGCGCCGCCCCGGATCACGCCGATCACGTCCTCCGCCGCGTCCGAGACCGAGAGCGCGAGGAAGCGGACCGGGTCCTCGGCCGCCGCCATCACCCCGGCGCAGCGGCGCAGCACCTCGACCCCGCCGCCGCCGGGCAGGTGCACGTCGAGGAGGACGACCTCCGGCCTGGTCGTGGTGATCACGGTGACGGCCTGGTCGACGTCGGCGGCCTCGCCGACGACCTCGACCCCGGTGATGTCGGTGCGGCCGATCTCGGCCTGCACCCCGGTACGGAACATGCGGTGGTCGTCGACGAGGACGACCCGCACCCGGCGGCCGGCCCCGCCCGCCGCGTCCGGCCCCGTCGCCCCGTCGGCTCCGGTCGTCGCCCCGGTCTCGTCGCTCATCCGTCCGCCCTCTCCATCTCCAGCTCGACCTCGGTGCCCCCGCCCGGCACGGCCCGCAGCCGGGCCGTGCCGCCGTTGCGCTGCATCCGGCCGATGATCGATTCTCGTACGCCCATTCTGTCCTCGGGGACCTCGTCCAGGTCGAACCCGGGGCCGCGGTCGCGCACCGACACGAAGACCGTGCGCCCCTCCACCTCCGCGTACACCTGGACCGCCCCGCCCTCGCCACCGTACTTCGCGGCGTTGACCATCGCCTCGCGCGCGGCCTTCATCTGCGCGGTCAGCTTCTCGTCGAGGGGGCAGTCGCCGACGACCACGACCTCCAGCGGCACCCCGTGCTGGTCCTCGACCTCGGCGGCGGCCCGCTTCACCGCCTCGGCGACGGTCTCCGGCTCCTCGTCCCCGCCGCCGCCCTCCGGCTTGTACAGCCAGTTCCGCAGCTCCCGCTCCTGGGCGCGGGCGAGCCTGCGGACCTCGCCGGCGTCGTCCGCGTTGCGCTGGATCAGGGTGAGGGTGTGCAGCACGGAGTCGTGGACGTGGGCGGCGACCTCGGCCCGCTCCTGGGCGCGGATACGCAGGGTCCGCTCCGCGGTGAGGTCCTGCGACATCCGTATCAGCCAGGGGCCGGCGAGCAGCGCTATGCCGGTGAGGACGGCGGCGGCGGCGGTGAGCGCGGTGCCGATCTGGGCGATGGAGCCGCGCACGACCATGAAGACCGCGAGGCCGGTGCCGACCAGGGCCACGCCGACGAGCCCCCGCACGAGATGGAAGCCGCGCCCGTGGGTGACCGCCCGGCCGGTCCAGGTGTCGCGGCGGGCGTTGTCGGCCTGCCGCCACACCAGGACCACGCCGAGGCCGATGAGCATCGCCGGCCACACGTACCGGCCGGTCTCGCCGTCGATCCTGAGGTTCGCGATGAAGACGGACGCGCCGATCGCGAGGGCGACGAGGGCGAGGATCTGGCCGCGGTCGGGTTTACGGAGCCGGCGTCTGCCGTCCTCGGTGCGCTCGAAGACGGTGAGCGGCTTGTCCCGGCCGCCGACGCCGAGCGGGACGACGATCCAGAAGACCGCGTAGAGCAGCAGCCCGAGGCCCTCGGTGAGCACGAGCACCGCGAAGACGGCGCGGACCCAGGCGACGGGCAGGCCGAGGTGTCCGGCGAGACCGCGGGCGACACCGCCGAGCCACCGCCCGTCGGCGCTGCGGTAGAGCCTGCGCACGGGCGGTTCGTCGAAGTCGGTGACGCGAGCGGTTGCGGACATGCACCGATCGTCACACGCCGGGCCCTCCCCGGGCATCAGGGTCCGCCCTGAGATCGCCCCCTGGTTCGCCTCGGGGTCGGCACCGGCGTGGCGCGGCGCCGAATATCAGGGTCGCGCCAGGGTCGTTCCCGGTGCCGTCCGGGGGTCACGGGCGGTCACCATGGACGCATGACGAGTTCGACGCCTTCGCGGCCCACGCAGCACGAGGCCCCACCGGTGGCCGGGGACGCCCCCGCGGCCCCGCCGCGCCGTTCGCGGACGAGCCGAGTGGTCGGCGGCGTCTGCGGCGGTCTCGGCCGGCACTTCGACATGGATCCGGTGATCTTCCGGATCGTGCTGGCGGTGCTGGCGGTGACGGGCGGCGTCGGTCTGCTCTTCTACGGCTTCGCGTGGCTGCTGATCCCGCTCGTGGGAGAGGACGAGAGCGAGGGCCGACGGCTGCTGACCGGCCGGGTGTCCGGGGCCGCGCTCGCGGCGGTCCTGATGGCGCTGGTGGGCTGCGGGATCTTCCTGTCGATGCTGCGCACCAACTCGATGGTGGGCTTCGCGGTGCTGCTGTCGCTGGTGACGGCCGGTGCCGCGTACTGGTCGCAGCGCCGGCACACCGCCGTGGAGGAGGCCGAGGGCGACCCGGAGGCGCGGCCGAAGGCCCCGCACGTGCGGGTCCCGGTGCCGCCGGAGGCGAAGGCGCCGCCGCTGACGTACATCGAGAGCCAGATGATGTCGTGGTGGCGGGACCCGATCGTGAAGGACGGTTCGACCGGCAAGGTGGCCTTCGGCTACATGTGGGGGCCGGTCGGGATCGTCGACGCGGAGGGCCGGGTCGGCGGCGAGGTGCCGAAGCCCGGCAGCCGGTGGGGCACGCCCGTCGATCCGGCGCGCCCGGCACCGTCGGTGCGGCGCACCCCGTACTCGATCGCGGGCCTCGTCCAGCTCTTCGCGCTGGCCGCGGCGGTCACGGGGACGGCCCTGACGTGGGAGTCGCAGCCGCTGGGCGTCAGCCTGGCGACGGGGCTCGCGGCGGCGCTGGCCGTGTTCGGCCTGGGTCTCGTCGTCAGCAGCTTCCTGGGCCGCACCGGGTTCGGCACGATCCTCCAGGTGGTGGTGACGTCGGCCTTGCTGGCCGGTGCCGTCGCGCTGCCGGAGAAGATCACCACGGAGTGGACGCGCCAGACGTGGACGCCGGCCGCGGTGACCGCGGTCGAGCCGCGGTACGACCTGGGCGCCGGGGTGGGGACGCTGGATCTGTCCCGGCTGTCGGTGCCCGAGGGGACGACGGTGAGAACGGCGGTCGACGTGGGCGCGGGGAAGCTGGAGGTGGTCGTGCCGGAGAACGTGGTCGTGAAGCTGCACGCCCAGGTGGGTCTCGGTGACCTCCAGCTGCCCGGGCAGGCGGCCGACGACATCGACATCGCCCCGGACCGCGACGAGACGCGGACGCTGAACCCGCCCGCCGGCACGGAGCCGGCGGGGACGCTGGACCTCTCGCTGGAGGTCGGTCTCGGACAGGTGGAGGTCACCCGTGCTGCTTCATGAGTTCCGTCCCGGCCGGCTGGTCGTCGGCCTGGCCGCGCTCGGCCTGGCCGGCGCCTACGGCGGGGACCTCGCCGGCTGGTGGACGACCCCGTGGTGGCTGGCGGTCCCGGTGATGTGCGGCGGACTCGGCCTGGCCGGGCTGCTGACCTGGGTGGCCTACGGCCTCCGGCGCCGTTCGGCGAGAAGACGGTCGGCGGAGAGCACCGGGGCGCCGGCGAGCAGCAGCGGCAGCCAGGCGATGAGATAGGCGAGGTCGTTGCCGAGGTAGTAGGGGTTCACCTGCCAGCTCACGGTGAGCCAGAGGCTCAGCGAGATGAGGGCGCCGCCGAGGGCGGCCACCCGGGCGAGGAGGCCGAGGAGGGTGCCGAGGCCGACGGCCAGCTCCCCGAAGGCGATGGCGTAGCCGAAGCCGGTGGGGCTGTGGAGGGCGAGGTCGACGAGCCAGGGGAAGGCCGAGGAGTCGCGGACGCCTCGCATGGTCTCGCCGATGGAGCCGGTGCCGGTGTCGGCGAGGAAGGCCGGGTCGGTGAGTTTGTCGAGACCGGCGTAGACGAAGGTGACGCCGAGGAAGATCCGGAGCGGAAGCAGGGCGTAGCGGGAGGCGGTGGCCTTCCAGGCGTCCGTGCGGTCTCGCAGGGTGGACCCGCCGCGTCGGTCCGGGTACGCGCTCATGATCGGTCACCTCTCCACACCCCGTACGACTGTTCGCGGACCGATTGTCTCCGGTTGTGCTGTGAAGGGATACGCGGAGGGGCTGGACGGAGGGGCCGGACGGTCAGTCGGCGACGTCGATCACGACCCGCTCGGTCTCGAGTCCGGCGGCGGTGACGACGGAGACCTCGACCCGGCCGGGCTCGACGTCCGCGGGGAGCGGGACGGTCAGGACGGTGTCGGTGGGGTTGGCGAAGCCGCCGGGGACGGGGACCAGGGGGACGTGGGCGTGGACGGCGCCGATCCGGACGACGAGCCGGGTGAGCGGGTCGGGGGCGGCGGCGCCGGGCGGGACGAAGCCGTGGCCGCGGATCTCGATGTCGTCGCCGACGCGGATGGGGGCGTCGAGGTCGCCGGCCTCGCGGGCGCGGACCACGGAGTGGACGACGGGCGGGCCGCCTTCGGTGCACTTGGCGGCGAGGTGCCAGGCGGCGGAGACGGCGACGAGGAGGGCGAGGGACCAGGGCGGCGCGGGGAGACGGTCGGGGGCGGTGGCGAGCCGGACGGCGGCGAAGACGAGGACGGTGCCGGAGACGAGGACGTACTGGACGTCGGCGAGGTCGGCGCGGCCGTTGTCGTCGCAGAGGAGGTCGGCGGCGCGGGGCCGGTCGGCGCGGACCTTCTGGAGCCGTCGGCCGGCGATCCGGGTGGAGACGACGAGCCGGGCGGTGACGGCGACGGCGGAGACGAGGGCGAGGACGGTGACGAGGGCGGCGGCGCCGGAGAGGCCGAAGGCGGTGGCGGTGAGCGAGCGGAGGGTGAGGAAGAGAAGGGTGTAGCAGAGGAAGAGGAGCCAGGCGGCGGCGACGGCGCGGGTGGTGGAGAGCCGGTTGTCCTCGCCGGTGAGCGGGGCGAGCAGGCCGCCGCGGGAGCGGTGGGCGTGGGCGGCGGCGGTGAGGGGGACGGCGAGCAGGAGGGCTGTGCCGAGGCCGGCGGTGCGGGCGGCGGTCCAGCCGGTGCCGAGGGCGGTGAGGGCCTGGCCGAGCAGGAGGGCGAGGACGGCGGCCCAGACGGCGGCGAGGCTGCCGGTGCGGACGCGGGCGAGCCAGGCGAGGCCGGCCTCCCGGCCGTGGGCGGTCACGGCACGGGCGGACTGGGCGAGCTCGTCGGAGACCCACTGGCGGGCGGCGACCGGGGAGTGGGCGACGGCGGCGGGGACGCCGTGGCCGGCGGCGAGTTCCTCGCGGCGGGCGAGGAAGGCGGCGACGGCGCGGCGGTGGCCGGTCTCGCCGCAGTGGGCGCAGCCGGCGCAGGCCGTCGGATGCTCGCCGGCGCCGTGGCGCCCGCCGTACTGTCTCGCCTCTTGAACCGCCACGGTGCCGCCACTTTCCGAGTTCCCGAGCTCAACTTGCCGCTGATTCCTCGGAATTGTGCCGCACCAAGGGGGCTCGGGAGGGCCGCGTGCGCCCCGCCGGAGAGTGATTGCCGTGCCATCGCCTTGACGTACAGAAGGGTGAAGCGATGGTGCTACGACAGGAGTTCGGGCTCCGCTCGGCTGATCCTGCGCCAGAGCGGCTGGTAGTTGATCCAGGCGACGAGGTCGCTGCCGAGCTGTTCGCGGGTGGCGACGGCGTCCTTGTGGTCGATGAGGACGGGTTTGCCGGCGGCGCGGGCGGCGAGCTGGATGCGGGCGCAGCGGTCCATGGCGATGAACCACCAGGCGGCGGCGTCGACGGAGGAGCCGACGGTGAGGAGGCCGTGGTTGCGCAGGACGATTCCTTTGAAGGGGCCGAGGGCGACGGCGACGCGGCGGGCCTCCTCGGCGTCGACGGTGACGCCGGTGTAGGCGTCGTAGAGGGCGTGGTCCTGGTAGAAGGCGCAGGCTTCCTGGGTGAGGGGGTCGAGGAGTTCGCCGAGGGCGGCGAGGGCGCGGCCGTGGGTGGAGTGGGTGTGGGCGACGGCGACGGCGTCGGGGCGGGCGCGGTGGACGGCGGCGTGGACGGTGAAGGCGGCCTGGTTGACGTGCTGGCCGCCGAGGACGACCTGGCCCTCGCCGTTGGCGAGGACGAGGTCGCTCGCGGTGAGGTCGCCGAAGGGCGCGCCGAAGGGGTTCACCCAGTAGCAGTCGTCGTACTCGGGGTCGCGGACCGTGATGTGGCCGGAGACGCCCTCCTCGTACCCGAGCCGTCCGAAGAGCCGGAGCGCGCCGGCGAGCCGCTGTTTGCGGTGGGCGCGTTCCTCCTCGGCCGTCGCGTGGACGGGCGGCATGGCGAAGTGGAGCCGGTCGACGGGGACGGGGGCCGGTATCTCGGTCATGCGCCGGAAGGTAACGCCCGGCCGGTCAAGTCACCAGAGTCCGGACGTGAACACGGCGAAGCCGCCGCCCTTCGCGGGGGCGGCGGCTTCGGCGGGGCTCAGGGAGCGGGAGGGGTCACTCCCACTCGATGGTGCCCGGGGGCTTGCTGGTGACGTCGAGGACGACGCGGTTGACGTCGGCGACCTCGTTGGTGATCCGGGTGGAGATCCTGGCGAGGACCTCGTAGGGCAGGCGGGACCAGTCGGCCGTCATGGCGTCCTCGGAGGAGACCGGGCGCAGGACGATCGGGTGGCCGTAGGTGCGGCCGTCGCCCTGGACGCCGACGGAGCGGACGTCGGCGAGCAGCACGACCGGGCACTGCCAGATGTCGCGGTCGAGACCGGCGGCGGTCAGCTCCTCGCGGGCGATGGCGTCGGCCTCGCGGAGCAGGTCCAGGCGCTCCTTGGTGACCTCGCCGACGATGCGGATGCCGAGGCCGGGGCCGGGGAAGGGCTGCCGCTGGACGATCTCCTCGGGCAGGCCGAGCTCCTGGCCGACCATCCGGACCTCGTCCTTGAACAGCTGGCGCAGCGGCTCGACGAGCTCGAACTCGATGTCCTCGGGGAGGCCGCCCACGTTGTGGTGGGACTTGATGTTGGCGGTGCCGGTGCCGCCGCCGGACTCGACGATGTCCGGGTAGAGGGTGCCCTGCACGAGGAAGGCGACCTCGGGGCCCTCCTCCTGGAGGATCTCCAGCTGCGCCTGCTCGAAGACGCGGATGAACTCACGGCCGATGATCTTGCGCTTGGTCTCCGGGTCGGAGACGCCGGCGAGGGCGTCGAGGAAGCGCTTCTCGGCGTCGACGACGACCAGGCGGGCGCCGGTCGCGGCGACGAAGTCCTTCTCGACCTGCTGGGTCTCGCCCTTGCGCATCAGGCCGTGGTCGACGTAGACGCAGGTGAGCTGGTCGCCGATGGCCTTCTGGACGAGGGCCGCGGCCACGGCGGAGTCGACGCCGCCGGAGAGGCCGCAGATGGCGCGCTTGTCGCCGACCTGGGCGCGGATGGCCGCGACCTGCTCCTCGATGACGTTGCCGGTCGTCCAGGAGGGCTGGATGCCGGCGCCGCGGTAGAGGAAGTGCTCCAGGATCTGCTGGCCGTGCGTGGAGTGCAGCACCTCGGGGTGGTACTGGACGCCGTAGAGCTTCTTCTCGTCGTTCTCGAAGGCGGCGACCGGGACCACGTCGGTGGAGGCGGTGACGGTGAAGCCCTCGGGGGCGGCGGAGCAGGCGTCGCCGTGCGACATCCACACGGACTGCTCGACCGGGGTGCCCTCGAAGAGGGTGGAGCCGGCCTTGGAGACGTGCAGCGGGGTGCGGCCGTACTCGCGGGCGCCGGTGTTGTCGACGGTGCCGCCGAGGGTCGTGGCCATCAGCTGGAAGCCGTAGCACATGCCGAAGACGGGGACGCCGGCCTCGAAGAGGGCACGGTCGAGGCGCGGGGCGCCCTCCGCGTACACGGAGGACGGACCGCCGGAGAGGATGATCGCCTTCGGGTTCTTGGCCAGCATCTCGGCCACCGGCATGGTGGACGGGACGATCTCGCTGTAGACCCGCGCCTCGCGGACGCGACGGGCGATGAGCTGGGCGTACTGCGCGCCGAAGTCGACAACGAGGACTACGTCCGGGTTGGTGACGTCGGGCGCGGCAGCGGGGGACGCTGATGACACTTCGGCGGCCTTCCGGCGGTAGGAGGGTTCCCGAGGGAGGGGGCTATTTGTCGATTCTACCGGCGCGCGCGTGTCTCTTTTCGTCTCACCATCCGAACGCGGGTGGCCTTCGTCTCACCATCCGGGCCCGGCTTGCCCCGGGGCGGCGGCCGGGGTCCATACTGGGCGCCATGCGCAAGCACTCGACCTTCCTGTTTACCTATGGCAACCGGCCCACCGGCTGCCATGGTCGTGCTGCTTGAGCAACTGACAACAGCGACTTCCCAGGCGCCCCGGGCCGACAAGGCCCGGGGCGTCTGGCGTTTCCCGGGCCGTGCCGATCCGGGGCCCCACCCCCTCAGGAACCCCAGGAGCCCCGTATGACCACGCAGACCCCCACCGAGCTGACCGGCGCCCGCACCGACGAGGCGGCCTCGCTGATCGGTGACGCCCGGGAGCGGATCGACGCGCTGGACGACCGGATCATCGGTCTCATCCAGGAACGGATGGCGATCTCGGCGGTCATCCAGGAGGCCCGGATCTCCTCCGGCGGCCGGCGGGTGAACCTGGCCCGCGAGATGGACGTGCTCGCCCACTACCGGGACGCGCTGGGCAAGCCGGGGACGGCGCTGGCGATGACGATGCTGGAGCTGTGCCGGGGCCGCGTCTGAGGTCACGCCCGGCCCCACCCGGGGGTGGGGCTCCGCACCCGCGTTCGGTGCCGGACTCACCCGTACGGCGCGTGACCGGCCCCCGCCGGGCTTCGTTGAGCGGGGTGTCCGTGCCAGCCAGGGGCGGGCCCGTAAGAAACCACGCGTGGCTTCGCTGGGGCGTGTGACGTGCTTCTGGTACGTCGTGGGACCTCGCTCCAGCGCGCGTGACCGGACGGCAGGGGACAGCAGCCCGGTCACCCAGAAAGGGCGGTCGGTCCCGGGGACGCCCGGGGCCGACCGCAACCGGCTCCCCCTCCCCCACCGCTCGATCCGTCCCCTCCGACTTCCCTCCCCGACGCGGCGCGACCCCCCGGCGCCGCTCCGCTCGGCACCGCCGCTGCCCTGACACCGGTGCCGACCCAGGGCCCGTGCCGCGACCGGAATCGCGGCACGGGCCCTTCTCACGCGCCTCCGCGAGCACCCCTCCGGGGTATGTGACGCGCGTCACACAAAGATCCCGTGCAACGCCTACAACCAAAGGCGGGGGCCGGCGGTCATCTATGCAGCAACACCGAAAAAGCCGGAAGGGCGCTGCACTCGGAGGGGGGTGCAGCGCCCTTTCCGTGCGTCCGGGGTCAGAACCGTCCGGGGTCAGGACCGTCCGGGGTCAGGACCGTCCGGGGCCGGAGCCTCCGGGGCCGGGAGCTCCGGGGCCGGGAGCTCCGGGGCCGGGAGCTCCGGGGCCGGGAGCTCCGGGTCAGGGAGCTCCGGGTCAGGGGCTACGGGTCAGGGAGCTCCCGGTCAGGGCGTCTTCTTCGGCGGGACGGCCGGGATGCCGAGGAAGGGCAGCCGCAGGGCGCCGAACGCCTCGGCCGGGACCGCCGGGGACTTCGGTTCGACCGCCGCCACGCGCGCGTACGCCTCTCCCTGCCGGGGCCGCGGGTCCTCCTCGCCCTTGTTGGGCCAGAAGGACATGGCCCGCTCGGCCTGGGCGGTGATCGTCAGGGACGGGTTCACGCCGAGGTTGGCGGAGACCGCCGAGCCGTCGACGACCGAGATGCCGGGGTGGCCGTAGAGCCGGTGGTACGGGTCGATGACGCCGGACTCCGCGTCGGCGCCGATCGGGCAGCCGCCGAGGAAGTGCGCGGTCAGCGGGGTGCCCATCAGCTCGCCGATGTTGGACCCGGCGAAGCCGTTGATCTCCTCGGAGATCACGGTCGCGGCCCGGGTCGCCGCCTCGATCTGCGTCGGGTTCGGTGCTCCGTGCCCCTGCCGGGCGGTGAGCAGGCCCTTTCCGAGGCCGCCGGGCTTGCGGTAGGTCGTCAGCGAGTTGTCGAGGGACTGCATGACGAGGCCGATGATGGTCCGCTCGGACCAGCGCCGGTTGGAGAGCGAGCGGAGCGCCAGGAGGGGGTGGCGGGCCATGTTGAGGGCCCAGTTGCGCACCCGGTGGGCGCCGTAGGGGACCTGCAGGACGGTGAGGCCGCCCATCGAGTTGGAGCCCTTGCCGTAGCGGACCGGCTCGATGTGGGTGTTCTCGTCGGGGTGGACGGACGAGGTGATGGCGACACCCCGGGTGAAGTCGGGCTTCTGCCCGCCGTGCTTGCGCCGGTAGCGGCGGTCGGTGGTCTGGGCGCCGACCAGGCCCTCGGAGTTCGTACGGGTCAGCTCGCCGAGCCGGGCGGAGATCCGGGGCAGCAGACCGCTGTCCTTCATCCGGTGGAGCAGGGTCTGGGTGCCGTAGGTGCCGGCGGCGATGACCACCTGGCGGGCGGTGAAGGTGCGGCCCCTGCCCTTCTTGCGGTTGTCGGTGGGGAGGGTCCTCACGGCGTAGCCGCCGCGCGAGTCCTCGGTGACGGCGACGACCGAGGTCATCGGGTGGACGACCGCGCCCGCCTTCTCGGCGAGGTAGAGGTAGTTCTCGTTGAGGGTGTTCTTGGCGCCGTGCCGACAGCCGGTCATGCACTCGCCGCACTCGGTGCACGCCTTGCGGGAGGGGCCCGCGCCGCCGAAGAACGGGTCGGCGACCTCCGCGCCGGGCTTCGCCTTCGCCGTGCCGTCGCCGTCGCCGCCGTCCCCGAAGAAGACGCCGACCGGTGCCATGTGGAAGGTGTCGCCGATCCCCATGGCCTGGGCGGCGGCCTTCAGGTGCACGTCGGAGGGGGTCATCGTCGGGTTGAGCCGGACGCCCAGCATCCGCTTGGCCTGGTCGTAGTACGGGGCGAGCTCGGCCCGCCAGTCGGTGATGTCCTTCCACTGCGGGTCGTCGAAGAACGGCGCCAGCGGCTCGTACAGGGTGTTCGCGTAGTTGAGGGAGCCGCCGCCGACGCCCGCGCCGGCCAGCACCATCACGTTGCCGAGCAGGTGGATGCGCTGGATGCCGTACAGGCCCAGCGTCGGCGCCCACAGGAAGTTCTTCAGGTCCCAGGAGTTCTTCGGCAGGGACTCGCGGGTGAAGCGGCGGCCGGCCTCCAGGACGCCGACCCGGTAGCCCTTCTCGGTGAGCCGGAGGGCGGTGACCGAGCCGCCGAAGCCGGAGCCGACCACGAGCACGTCGTAGTCGTACGCGTCTTCCTCGTCCTGATTTCGGGCAGGGGGTACCGCGGTCATGGCTCTCCTCGTGAGGAAAAGGGTCGAACGGGCAGGGGTTCGGGGTCCGCGTCAGCTCAGGCGGAGGGCCTTCAGCGCCTTCAGGGAGAGGCTCATCACCTTCGCGTACGCCTCGTCGTCCATCCCGAAGGACGGCGCGAGCGGCATCAGGCGCTGCTGGGCGACGGTCTGGGCCTCGGTGTACTTGAGGATGCCCTCGGAGCCGTGGCGGCGGCCGAGGCCGGAGTCCTTCATGCCGCCCATCGGGGCGCGGACGCTGCCGTACGCCGGGGCGTACCCCTCGTTGATGTTGACCGTGCCGGTGCGCAGCCGGGCGGCGACGGCGTGGCCGCGGCGGGCGTTCGTGGTCCAGACGGAGGAGTTGAGCCCGTACGCGGTGGCGTTGGCGCGCTCGATCACCTCGTCCTCGTCGCTGAAGCGGTAGATCGAGACGACCGGGCCGAAGGTCTCCTCGGCGCAGACGGCCATCGGGGCCTCGACGCCGTCGAGGATGGTCGGCTCGTAGAAGAGCGGGCCGATGTCGGGGCGGGCGACGCCGCCGGCGACCAGCGTGGCGCCCTTGGCGACGGCCTCGTCGACGTGCCGCGTGACGGCCTCCAGCTGGCGCTCGCCGACGAGGGAGCCCATGTCGGCGCCGTACGCGAGGGCGTTGCCGAGCCGCATGGCCTTGGTGCGGGCGGCGAAGCGCTCGACGAAGGCGTCGGCGATCGACTCGTGCACGTAGAGGCGCTCGATGGAGATGCAGAGCTGGCCGGCGGAGGAGAAGCAGGCGCGGACGGCGCCGGCGGCGGCCTTCTCGACGTCCGCGTCCTGAAGCACCAGCATGGCGTTCTTGCCGCCGAGTTCGAGGGAGACGCCGACGAGACGGGCGGCGGCGCCCTGGGCGACCTCGCGGCCGGTCCGGGTGGAGCCGGTGAAGGAGACGTAGTCGGCGTGCCGGACGACCTCGGGGCCGACGACCGGGCCCTCGCCGAGCACGACCTGGAAGACCTCGGCCGGGAGCCCGGCCTCGATGAGCAGGTCACGGGCCCAGAGCGCGGTGAGCGCGGTCTCGGTGTCCGGCTTCATGACGAGCGCGTTGCCCGCCACGAAGGCGGGCAGGGCGTCGCCGACGGAGAGTTCGAGCGGGTAGTTCCAGGGGGCGATCTGGCCGACGACCCCGCGCGGCTGGCGCAGCTCGGTGACCTTGGTGAGGGTCGGGACGACGCCGGTGTGCCGCTTGGGGCGCAGGTACGAGGAGGCCCGGCGGCCGTAGTGGCGGGCGGCGACGGCGACCGCGAGGACCTCCTCGTGGGCGTGCAGCCGGGCCTTGCCGGTCTCCAGCTGGATGAGGTCGAGCACCTCGGACTGGCGGGCGAGGACGAGGTCGTGGAAGCGGAGCAGGACGGCGGCGCGGGCCCGGACGGGGGTGGCGGCCCAGGCGGCCTGCGCGGCGCGGGCGCGGGCGAACGCCTCGGCGACGTCCTCGGGGGTGGCCTCGGGCAGGTCCGCCAGCTTCTTCCCGGTGAACGGGGTGTGGTTGACGGTGCGGCCGGAGCCGATGACGCCCCGGGTGAGCCGGGCGACCAGGTCGGGCGTCACCACGTCGGCGGCGGTCCGGGCGCCGGCGGGCGCGGGGGCGACCGGGTTGGTCGCGCCGGCCGGGGTGGCGGGGCGGGCCGCCTGCGCGGCGTCGGCGGGAACCGGGGGAGCGGCGGTGGCAGCCTGCGAGTCCGTCATGACGCCGAGCGTAGGCGCCGTTCCGGTCTTTGGGTACCCGCCGGTAACGCGTTTTCACCCACCGCACACATCGCGCCAGTGATCACTGGCGCGAAAGCCCTGATCAGCGGCTTACGGCCGCCGGGGCCTCCCCGGGAAGATTTTCGCGGCCCTCACGCGCCCGGCGCCCGCCAGTGCTGGAGGACGATGTCGAACTGCTCCCGGGTGGTGTCCCAGCTCGACTGCGGCGAGGTCATGTAGATCGCGTACTCGGTGCCGTCGTCGGCGAAGTACATCTGGTCGATCGCGTGCCGCGGGCCGGGGAAGTTCTGCTTCTCGGTCCACGTGAACTCCCACAGCGCGGACCTGACCTGATCGCGGTAGGTGTTCTGGTTCAGCCACACCCGCTGGTAGTCCATCCGCTTCTGGAGCGTCTTCTCCAGGTCGAGGAGGTGCTTGTACGGGTTCTCGAAGTCGGGGCTCTTGTCGATGCTGATCCGGAGGCGGTGGCGGCCGCCGTCCGGGGTGTAGTCGATGTTCTCGCCGTCCTTCTGGCGCTTCCAGCCGTCCGGGACGACCAGGCTGAAGCCCGCCGGGTCCTCGACCCGCCGCCAGCCGTCCGGGACGCCGTCCGCCGCCACGCCCTTGCGGTCGGCGGGGGTGCTGACACCGGTGCTGGGAACGGGGCCGGGCTCGCGGCCGCCGCCTCCGCCGCCGCCGTACTGCATCACGGCGAAGACGGCGCCGCCCGCGACGACGGCGCCGAGGACCGCCGTGAGGACGGCCGAGCGCCAGCGGCCCTTCCCCGCGGCCTGCGCGGGCGCGGGCGCGGGGGCGTCGGTGGCGGGGGCGGGCACGGACGGCCGCGTGGTGGCGGTCTGCCCGGGGGTCGGCCACGCGGCCGTCCGCGGCGCCGGGACCGGTACGTCCTCCGGCCCCGCCGCCCCGGCGGGCTGCTCCACGTCCAGCCGCATCCGCTGCGTCGGCACGTACGCCTGGGCGGTCTGCGGGCTGCGGCCCTCCATCGCGTCCAGCAGCATCCGCTCGGCCTCGTCCGCGTGCGGCCGCTGCGCCGGGTCCTTGCGCAGCAGCGCCACGATGACGGAGGCGAGCGGTCCCGCGTTCGCCGGGTACGGCGGCTCCTCGCCGACGACGGCCTGCATGGTGCTGATCGGGGACGTGCGGCGGAACGGCGAGGTGCCCTCGACCGCCGTGTACAGGGTGGCGCCGAGCGACCACAGGTCGGAGGCCGGGCCGGGGTCGCCGCCGCGGACCCGCTCGGGCGCCAGGTAGTCGATCGAGCCGACGAGTTCGCCGGTCCTGGTGATGGTGGAGTCGCCCTCGATCGCGGCGATGCCGAAGTCGGTGATGAGGACCCGCCCGTCCCGGGCGAGCAGGACGTTGCCGGGCTTCACGTCCCGGTGGAGCACCCCGGCCGCGTGCGCGGCCCGCAGCGCGCCGACGACGTGCAGGCCGACCCGGGCCGCCTCGCGCGGCGCGATCGTGCCGGCCTCCTTCACGGCGTCGGCGAGCGAGGGGCCGTCGACGAACTGCATGACGATCCAGGGCCGGTCGTCGTGTTCGAGGACGTCGTGGACGGTCACCACGCCGGGGTGGGTGATCCGGGCGGCGGCCCGCGCCTCCTTCTGGGTGCGGGCGTGCAGCACCAGCCGGTCGGCCTCGGCGACGAACCGACCCGCCGTCAGCTCCTTCACGGCCACCACGCGGTGCAGCACCTCGTCGTGCGCGCGCCAGACCTTGCCCATGCCGCCGCGCCCGATGGACTCGCCCAGCCGGTACCGCCCGGCGAGCAGCAGCCCCGCCCCTGTGCCCTGAGTATGTTCCACGTGCCCCCGCCCCGTTGCTTCGGATGCCAGGTTACGGAGGAGGGGACGGCGGACGGAACCTCGGGGCCCGCAAAGGAACCGCACCGTGACCGCCGGGGGCCCGCGGGGGCGGGGTGCCGGGCCGCCGGGGGCGTCGGTGACGGGCGTGCCGGGAGGGTCGGTGACGGGCCGTCGGCGCGGTTCAGCGGCCCGGGCGGAAGCCCTTCACGGCCTCGTCGAAGATCTCCGAGACCTTGTCCCGGTCGCTCTCCGGGCCGATGACCTGGACGACGTGGTAGCGACCGCCGTCGATCAGCGCGAGGTTGCGCACGAAGACCTCGCGGCCGGTGCTGTCCAGCCAGGTGTAGTGCCCCTCGGCGGTGGGCGTGCGGCCGATGTCGACCCGCCGGGCCTTCAGCTGCTGCGCCCAGCTGGACTGCCGGTACGGCTCCAGCTCCCGCTCCCTGGAGCTCTGGTACTCCAGCGGGTCGGAGCCGTGGTCCTGGACGCTGTCCCGGCCGGGCACCACGATCATCGTGAAGTCGCCGCCGGTGTAGCGGACTTGCCCGGCGTCGTTGACGGGGCTGCGCCGCCAGTCGCGCGGGACGCCGATCCGGAAGCCCTCCGGGTCCTCGCGCAGCGCGTAACCGGCGGCCAGGGCGGGGCCGGACGCGGAGGGGGGCGGGGCGGACGGGGTGGGCCGGCTCGACGGAGCCGACGGGCTCGGCGCCGTCGGACTCGGGGTGGCGGGCGGGGCGGAGGCGGACGGGGACGCCGCCGGGGGCGCGGAGGCGGACGGGCGGGCGCCGGCGGGCGCCTCGTCGGTCCGGGGCAGGGCGACCGCGGCGTACGCGAGGGCACCGCCGGCCAGCAGCAGCACGAGCAGCACCAGACGCCGCCCGAGGGAGCGCGGGGCGGCCGGGGGTCGCGAGGACCGGCGCGGGGGCTCGGGCTCGGCGTCCTCGTAGCCGTACTCGTACGCGTACTCGGGTGCCTGCTGGGGCTCGTCCTGGAAGAACGGCGCCTGCGGCTGCTCCTCCGGTACGGGGGCGGGCGGGGCGGCCTGCTCGCGGCGGGGTTCCTTGCCGCGCCGGTGCCGGTGGCGCCCCGCCCCGGCGGACGCGCGGCGGCGGCGCACCAGCTCGCCCCGGCGGCGCAGGATCGGCAGCCGCTTGGCGTCGAACGGCGGCGGGGGCACGGCGGCCAGGTCCGCCTCCGGTTCCGGCGCGGACCGGACGAGCGACCGCAGCCAGCCGCGCAGCTCCTCGAAGTCCGGGCGCTCGGTGGGGTCCTGGCGCAGCAGCGACTCCACCACCGGGCGCAGCGGGCCGCACTCCTCGGCGAAGGCGGGCGGCTCGGCGCAGACCAGCTGGACCAGCTCGGCCGCGCTGTCCTCGGGGTACGGGGCGTGGCCCTGGACGGCCCGGTAGAGCAGCGCGCCGAGCGCCCACAGGTCGGTGGCGGGGCCGATCGGCGGGGCGAGCCGCCAGTTCTCGTGCACGGGCCCGGCCTGTTCGGGCGCCCAGCGCTCGGTGACGGCGCCGACGACCGCGATCCGGGTCTGCCGGGCCCGCTCGGCGGCGAGCCGGGTGTCCGGGCCGCGGTACCGCTCCGCGGCCGGGCCCGGCTGCGCGGGCACGCCGGTCCGGGCGGGCGGCGGGGCCGGCCGGCCGGGCTCCGGGGCGGCGGGCGCGTACCCGGCGGGCAGCGCGGGCCGGCCCGAGCCGGGCAGCACGGAGCCGCCACCGGCCGGGACGGACGGCGTGCCGTCCCGGGAGGCGTGCGGGCCGTCGCTCCAGGTGCCCTTGAGCATCAGGCGCGGCGGACGCGGGGCGCGGTCCGCACCGCCGTACGCGTCGTCGCCGTCGTCGCCGTCGTCCTCGTCGTCCTCGTCGTCCGGTGTGTGCGCCCACCACTGGGGGGCCGGGCCGGGGCGGGTGGCCTCGGCGAGGACGGGGGGCTCGGGATCGGGTGCCTCCGCTGTGGGCGCCTCGGCTTCGGGTGCGGGTGTGGGTGCGAGGGCGGCCGGGGGCTCCGGCGGGCGCTGGGCCGGGAGAGGGCCGGTGTCGCCGAGCCGCGCGGCGGCGGCGCGGGTGGCCGCGCGGTAGGCGGCGATGGCGCCCGCTCTGGCCGCCCGCAGATCGGCGCTCGGCGGCACCGCCGGGGGCTCCGGCGGGCTGACGGGACGGGGCGCCGGCGTCGCCCGGCCGTAGGGATCGACGCCGTACGGGACGGGCTCCGGCTCCGGCGGCGCTTCGGGCGCCGCGTACTCGCCGGTCTCGTACACCTCGTGCTCGTAGCTGTCGGGCTCGTACGCCTCGGGCTCGTAGGTCTCGGGCTCGTAGGTCTCGTGCGTCTCGTGCGTCTCGTCCGGCTCGTACGCCTCTTCCGTCTCCTCGGCGTACTCCTCGTACCCCTCCTCCCCGTACTCCTCCTGCTCCTCGAACTCCGGTGCGGGCGGCCGGAAGGCGGGGTCCTCGGGGTCCGGGACGGGGGCGTAGCCGCAGAGGGCCTCCTCGGCGGCGCCGGCGGCCAGACCGGTGAGGACGACGCGCCCGTCGTCACAGATCAGGACCGTGCGGGCGGTGATGTTGCGGTGGACCCAGCCGTGGGCGTGGAGGGCCCGCAGGGCGGTGAGGACGTCCGCGGCGATCTCGGCGGCGCGGAACGGGTTGAGCGGGCCCTCGGCGAGGAGCGCGGAAAGGGGGCGCGAGGCGACGTGCTCGCTCACTATCCACAGCGAGCCGGCCTCCGCGAAGACGTCGAAGACCTGGTCGAGTAAGGGGTGGTCGGGGATCTGGGCGGCGGCCTGGGCCGCCTCGATCGCCCGCCGGACGACCGGCTCGGCCGGCCGGCGGGTGGCCCCGCCGCCCCCGTACGGGCCCGTGGGCGCGGGCCCTTCGCCGAGGACTTCGGCGTCGACGAACTCGGGCAGGGGGACCTGACGGATCCGCACCTCCTGCCCGCTGTAGGTGTCGAAGGCGCGGGTCTCGACGAGGTCGACGAGCGCGTCGGCGCCGGCGGGCGGCAGCGGCAGGCGGTAGCGCTCAGCGAGCACTCTTCCCGCGTACTCGTCCACGGCGCCTCCCCCTGCGCTTCGGTCGTCCCCCGTCCCTCACGATACGGGCGTCGGTCAGTCCTTGGGGCTGAACGTGGCGAACGCCGTCTCACGCAGCGTCCGGCACTCGGCGCCGTCCCACTCGGCGGCGCGGCAGGTGATCATGATCGAGTAGCCGTGCTTCGCGTCGACCTTGAAGCCGCGGTTGAGGACGCGGACCCGCTCGCCCTTCTGGTTCCGCTCGAACTTCCAGTCCGCGACGGTCGGGTAGCCCTTCCACGACACCGTGTCGATGCCGAGGTGCTTGTAGCCGGAGCTGGTGAGGCGGACGCCGCCGACCGCCGCGAGCCAGGCGGCCTTGGCGTCGTCCTTGGGGCTGCCGTTGAAGTCGACCTGGACGCGCGGGAAGCCGCCCTTCTCGCTCCATATGGCACCGCCGCTGTAGCCGTCTATGGGGCGCATGACGAAGGAGGAGGGCATGCCCATGGAGAAGTGGAAGCGGTCGTTGGTGACCAGGGTGTAGCCGGCCGGGAGCGCGGTGCCGGTGCCGCCGCTCGGCTTGGCGGTGGGCGGGGTGCCGGTCTGGCCGGTGGAGGTGCCGGGAGTGCCGGTCGCGCCGCCGGTCGCCGCCGGACCGCCGTCGGCCGAGCCGCCGTTGTCGCCGGGCTGGGCGTCGCCCTGCTGGCTGGGGTCGCCGGTCCCGGTGCCCGTGCCGCCGTCGGTGCCGGAGCCGCCGTCGCCGCCGGCGGTGGTCCCGGCCGAGACGGTGGTGTCGCCGCCCTTGCCCTCGGCGCCCTTGTCGTCGCCGCTGAGGGAGACCGCGAGGATGGTGCCGAGCACGGCGAGGACGGCGACCGCGGCGATGATCACCAGGGTGCGCCGGGGGACGACGTCGGTGAGCGGGGCGCGGGCCGGCGCCGGCCGGGAGCCGCCCTGCGCGGGCACGGGACGGGCCGGCTCCCTGCCCTTCTCCTTGGCGGTCCTGTCCTTGGCGCGGTCCTTCACCTTCGCCTCGGCCTTGGCCGCCGCGGCCGCGTTCCGTACGGAGGCGAGGGCGCCCCGCATCCGCTCGGCGGCGGGCTCGGGCGCCTTCTCCCGGCCGGTGGCCGGGGCCGCCGGGTCCCGCTCGGGGCGGGTCGGCAGCGGAACGATCCTGGTCACCTCGGGCGACGGCTCCGGCGCGGCCACGGGGGCGTCGAGGACGGCGCGCAGCAGCACCCGGGCGCGGGCGTCGTCGAGGCGCTGCGCCGGGTCCTTGGCGAGCAGCCCGTAGATGACCTGCTCCAGCTCGGGGCCCGCGTTCTTCGGCGGGTCGACGGGCTCGGTCATCACGGCGGTGAGGGTCGCGATCGCGGAGCCCTTGTCGTACGGCGGGCAGCCCTCGACCGCCGCGTACAGCAGCCCGCCCAGCGACCACAGGTCGGCGGCCGGGCCGGGCTTGTGGCCGCGGGCGCGCTCGGGCGAGATGTACGAGGGGGCGCCGACGAGCATGCCGGTGGAGGTGATGGAGGGGTCGCCCTCGACCTGGGCGATGCCGAAGTCGGTGAGGACGACGCGGCCGTCGTCGGCGATGAGGACGTTGGACGGCTTCACGTCGCGGTGCAGGATGCCCTCGCGGTGCGCGGAGCGCAGCACGTCGAGGATGGCGAGGCCGACCTCGGCGGCGCGGCGCGGGGTGAGGACGCCGTCCTCGCGCACGGCGTCGGCGAGCGACTTGCCCTCGATGAGCTCCATGACGATCCACGGGCGGTCGTCCTCGTCGACGACGTCGTAGACGGTCACGGCGCCGTTGTTGCGGATCTTGGCGATGGCCTTGGCCTCGCGCAGGGTCCGGGTGATCAGACGGCGCTTCTCGTCCTCGTCGATGCTGTTGGGGAAGCGGAGTTCCTTGACGGCGACGGTGCGGCCGAGGGTCTCGTCGACGGCGCGCCAGACGGTGCCCATGCCGCCGCGGCCGACGAGGGCGCCGAGCCGGTAGCGGCCGGCGAGCAGCCGGCCCTCGGTCTCGGCGGTGGTGGACGACGCGCCCTTGCGGAGCCGGTCGGCGGCGGGCCGCTGCCCGTCGCCGTCCCCGGCGCCGAAGCCGGCCCGCCCGGTGGACGGCTCGGTCCCCGGCACCCGGTCACGCGGCGCACCCGCGCCACCCACCGGCTTCACGTCCTGAGGCTTCTGGTCCTGGGGCGCCGCGTCCCGGGGCGCCGCGTCCTGGGGCTTCGCGGCCTGTGGCACGGCGTCCTGAGGCTTCGTCGGCTCCGGCGCGGCGGCGTCGGAGGTCGCGGCCTCCGGCCGGGTCCCGCCGTCCGGTTCCGTGCCGGCGGTCGTCCCGCCGGGCGCTTCCGCGCCCCGCTCCGCCGCGTCCCGCTCCGCCTCGCGCGCGGCCGGAACCGTCCCCCGCCCGCCGTCGGTCGCGGCCCCCGCGGCGGCGTCCCGCCGGGGGTCCTTCGCCGTGTCCCGCGACTGCTCCGACTCCGACATGCGTCCCCTCTGCGATCCCTGATCTCCGCCGCGCCCGCCGCACTCCGCACGCTGCGGCAACCCGCCCTGGAAGAGAGCCCATTGTCCCTCACCTCGCGGCGGGCGGCGCCCCCGGGTCCAGACTCCGGTATGACGACGCGCCACCGGCGTCCCCGGGTTCCCTCCCGCCCCGGACGTACCGTCAGACGGAGCCCCCGTCAGATCGGGACGATGTCGGGCGCACCGAGCCGCGCGGCGTCCGCCGTCTGGTCGTCGGGCTGCCGCTGCGACTCCCGCTCCGCCTCGACCCGCTTCTCGTAGTGGGCGATCTCTCTCGCGGTCTGGTCCTCGTCCCAGCCGAGGACCGGCGCCATCAGCTCCGCCGCCTCGCGCGCGCTGCGGGTGCCGCGGTCGAAGGTCTCGATGGAGACGCGGGTGCGGCGGGTGAGGACGTCGTCGAGGTGCCGGGCGCCCTCGTGGGAGGCCGCGTAGACGACCTCGGCGCGCAGGTAGTCGTCGGCCGCGGCGAGCGGTTCGCCGAGCGAGGGGTCCTCGGCGACGAGGGCGAGCAGTTCCTCCGTCAGGGAGCCGTACCGGTTGAGCAGATGCTCGACGCGGACGACGTGCAGGCCGGTGCGGGCGGCGATCCTGGCCCGGGCGTTCCACAGCGCCCGGTAGCCCTGGGCTCCGATCAGCGGGGTGTCCTCGGTGACGCACGGGGCGACCCTCTGGTCGAGGCCGTGCACGGCCTCGTCGACGGCGTCCTTCGCCATCACCCGGTAGGTCGTGTACTTGCCGCCGGCGACGACGACCAGGCCGGGCACCGGGTGGGCGACGGTGTGCTCGCGGGAGAGCTTGCTGGTGGCGTCGGACTCGCCGGCGAGCAGCGGGCGCAGGCCCGCGTAGACCCCCTGGACGTCGTCGCGGGAGAGCGGGGTGGCGAGCACCGTGTTGACGTGTTCGAGCAGGTAGTCGATGTCGGCGCTGGAGGCGGCGGGATGAGCCTTGTCGAGGTCCCAGTCGGTGTCGGTGGTGCCGATGATCCAGTGCCGCCCCCAGGGGATGACGAAGAGGACGGACTTCTCGGTGCGCAGGATGAGGCCGGTGGTGGAGTGGATCCGGTCCTTGGGGACGACGAGGTGGATGCCTTTGGAGGCGCGGACGTGGAACTGGCCGCGTTCGCCGATGAGGGCCTGGGTGTCGTCGGTCCACACCCCCGTGGCGTTGACGATCTGCTTGGCCCGGATGACGTACTCGCCGCCGGTCTCGACGTCCTGGACGCGGGCGCCGACGACCCGCTCGCCCTCCCGGAGGAAGCCGGTGACCCGGGCCCGGGCGGCGGCCAGGGCCCCGTAGGAGGCGGCGGTGCGGACGAGGGTGAGGACGAAGCGGGCGTCGTCCATCTGGGCGTCGTAGTACTGGAGGGCGCCGGTGAGGGCGTCCCTGCGCAGGCAGGGGGCGACGCGGAGGGCGCCCTTGCGGCTGAGGTGGCGGTGGACGGGGAGGCCGCGGCCGTGCCCGGAGGAGACGGACATGGCGTCGTACAGGGCGACGCCGGAGCCCGCGTAGACCCGCTCCCAGCCCCGGTGCTGGAGGGGGTAGAGGAACGGCACGGGCTTCACCAGGTGGGGGGCGAGCCGCCCCAGGAGCAGTCCGCGCTCCTTGAGGGCCTCGCGGACCAGGGCGAAGTCGAGCATCTCCAGGTAGCGGAGCCCGCCGTGGATGAGCTTGCTGGAGCGGCTGGAGGTGCCGGAGGCCCAGTCGCGGGCCTCGACGATGCCGGTGGAGAGCCCGCGCGTGACCGCGTCGAGGGCGGTGCCGGCGCCGACCACGCCGCCGCCGACGACGAGCACGTCCAGCTCGCTCCCGGCCATGGCCGCCAGGGCCGCGGCGCGCTCGGCGGGTCCCAGTGTCGCTGTCCTCACGGCTGCCGCCTCCCGTCGTCCGTGCGTCCGTCCGTCTCCGTCCCGTGTCCGCCGCGCGTCATGCGGGGTCCGACGCGCGTCCGGGCAGCGGCGAACCGGACCGTGGTGTGGCCCGGCTCACAGTCTCGATTCTGGACCGGCTCGACGGCTTCGGCCACCGCCCCCGCACAGACCTGTGGATAACACTCGGCGACCTTCGATCATGCAATGCCATATATCGGTCATATTTACTCCTAGTCTGACATTGCGCACGTGTTGCATACGCAGCACGCAACGGCTACCGGGAAGGACGGTCCACCCCCCATGCCCGCAGACCTCGCCGTCATCGGCCTCGGCCACCACGGACTCCCCCTCGCCCAGGCCGCGACCGCCGCGGGCATCGCCACCGTCGGCTTCGACACCGACCCCCGCCCGGTCGCCGAACTCACCGCGGGCCGACCCCCGGTCGACGGTTCCCTCACCGCCTCCGAGATCCGCCGGATGCTCTCCGGCGGCTTCCGCGCCACCACCGACCCCGCCGAACTCGGCCGGGTCCGCACCGCGGTGCTCTGCGCCCCGACCCCGCCCGGGCCCGACGGCGGCCTCGACCTCACCGCCGTCACCGACGCCGCCCGCGCGCTCGCCGCCCGGCTCCGCCCGCACACCACCGTCGTCCTGGAGTCCCCCGCCCCGCCCGGCACCACCGAGGGCCCGCTCCGGGAGCTCCTGGAGGAGGGCTCGGGCCTGCGGGCCGGCCGCGACTTCCACCTCGCGTACTCCCCCGGCCGCGTCGACCCCGGCACCCGTCTGCCCGGCCTCGCCGGCACCCCGAAGGTCATCGGCGGCCTCACGTCCGCGTGCACCGAGTCCGCCGCCGCCTTCTACGGCCGCTTCACCGACAAGGTGGTCCGCGCGCGCGGCCCCCGCGAGGCCGAGACGGTCAAGCTCCTGGAGACCAACTTCCGGCACGTCAACATCGCCCTCGTCAACGAGATGGCGGTGCTCTGCCACGAACTCGGCGTGGACCTCTGGGACGTCATCCGCTGCGCCGAGACCAAGCCCTTCGGCTTCCAGGCGTTCCGCCCCGGCCCCGGCGTCGGCGGCCACGGCGTCCCCGTCGAACGGCTCGGCGGCCACCGCCCGCTCCGCCTCGTCGAACTCGCCGGCCAGGTCAACCAGCGGATGCCGCGGTACGTCGTCCAGCGCGCCGCCACGCTCCTCAACGAGCACGGCAAGTCCGCCCGCGGCGCCCGGATCCTGCTCCTCGGCATCACGTACAAGCCCGACCTCGCCGACCGCGAGGGCTCCCCCGCCGACGAGATCGCCCACCGCCTCATGGACCTCGGCGCGGCGGTCAGCTTCCACGACCCGCACGTCCCCGACTGGCGGGTGCGGGACCTCCCCGTCCCCCGCGCGGACTCCCTCTACGAGGCCGCCGCCCACGCCGATCTGACGGTCCTGCTCCAGCACCACCGCGTCTACGACCTCCAGGGCCTCGCGGTGAAGGCCCAGCTCCTCCTCGACACCCGCGGCGCCACCCCCGCCGGCACCGCGCACCGGCTCTGAACCTCAGGTAACAGGTGGGCCACTGTCGGAACGGACTGCTAGTCTCCGGCCCCATTGATCGCACACCCGTGCGGCATCCGTCTTGGGGGACCACCACCATGAGCCAGCCCGTTCCGCCGCCCGGCAACCCGTACGCGCAGGACCCGTCCGGCCAGCAGCCCGCCGGCCAGAACCCGTTCGCCCCGGGCGTGCCCCAGCAGCCCGCGGGCCAGAACCCGTTCGGCCAGACCCCCGCGGGCCAGAACCCGTTCGGCGCCTACCCGCCGGCGCCCGCGCCGCGCCGGAACAACATCGGCCTCGGCATCCTCGCCGCCGTCGTCGCCGCGCTGGTCACCGCCGGCATCTACGGCGCCGTCCTGGGTGGCGTCGAGGTCGAGATCGGCTGGGCCGCGGTCGGCGTCGGCTTCGCGGTCGGCTTCGCCGCCGGCAAGGTCGGCGGCTCCAACCCCCTGCTGCCGATCGTCAGCGCGATCCTCTCCCTCGGCGCCGTCTACCTCGGCCAGCTCGTCGGCATCGCGGTCTTCGCCTCCAAGGAGTTCGGCGTTCCCTTCACCGAGCTCTTCTTCCAGGAGTTCGGCATGCTGACCGACGCCTGGAACGAGGCCAAGGACCCGATGACCTTCCTCTTCCTCGCGCTCGGCCCCATCGCCGCCTTCTCCGGCGCCAAGAAGGCCGGCGCCTCCGACTGACCCGGAGCACGCGCGTACGGCAGAGGGCCCCGCACCGTTCGGTGCGGGGCCCTCTGCCGTACGGACCAACGGCGTCAGCGGCGGTGCTGCGAGTCCGCGACGGTGACCTCGACGCGCTGGAACTCCTTGAGCTCGCTGTAGCCCGTGGTGGCCATCGCGCGGCGCAGGGCGCCGAAGAAGTTCATCGAGCCGTCCGGGGTGTGCGACGGACCGGTGAGGATCTCCTCGGTGGTGCCGACGATGCCCAGGTCGACCAGCTTGCCGCGCGGCACGTCCTCGTGGACGGCCTCCATGCCCCAGTGGTGGCCCTTGCCCGGCGCGTCGGTGCCGCGCGCCAGCGGGGAGCCGATCATCACGGCGTCCGCGCCGCAGGCGATGGCCTTCGGCAGGTCGCCGGACCAGCCCACGCCGCCGTCGGCGATGACGTGCACGTACCGGCCGCCGGACTCGTCCATGTAGTCGCGGCGGGCCGCGGCCACGTCGGCGACGGCGGTCGCCATCGGGACCTGGATGCCCAGCACGTTCCGGGTGGTGTGCGCGGCGCCGCCGCCGAAGCCGACCAGGACGCCCGCGGCGCCGGTCCGCATCAGGTGCAGGGCGGCGGTGTACGTGGCGCAGCCGCCGACGATGACCGGGACGTCCAGCTCGTAGATGAACTGCTTCAGGTTGAGCGGCTCGGCCGCGCCGGAGACGTGCTCGGCGGAGACCGTGGTGCCGCGGATGACGAAGATGTCCACGCCCGCGTCGACGACGGCCTTGGAGAACTGGGCGGTGCGCTGCGGGGAGAGCGCGGCGGCGGTGACGACGCCGGAGTCGCGCACCTCCTTGATGCGCTGCCCGATCAGCTCCTCCTTGATCGGAGCGGCGTAGATCTCCTGCAGACGGCGGGTGGCGGCGGCCTCGTCCAGCTCGGCGATCTCGTCGAGCAGCGGCTGCGGGTCCTCGTAGCGGGTCCACAGACCTTCGAGGTTCAGCACGCCCAGACCACCGAGCTCGCCGATCCGGATGGCGGTCTGCGGGGAGACGACCGAGTCCATCGGGGCGGCCAGGAAGGGCAGCTCGAAGCGGTAGGCGTCGATCTGCCAGGCGATCGAGACCTCCTTCGGGTCCCGGGTGCGCCGGCTCGGTACGACGGCGATGTCGTCGAACGCGTACGCCCTGCGGCCGCGCTTGCCGCGCCCGATCTCGATCTCAGTCACGATGTGTGGCCTTTCCCTCTATGTCTGCGCCTACCAGTATCCCCGACACACGCGCGGGGGGCGGCTCCGGCCACATGCCGGAACCGCCCCCTCCCGTGTGCGCGACTACTTCCTGCTGTAGTTCGGCGCCTCGACCGTCATCTGGATGTCGTGCGGGTGGCTCTCCTTGAGGCCCGCCGAGGTGATCCGGACGAAGCGGCCCTTGGACTCCATCTCCTCGATGGTGGCGGCGCCCACGTAGCCCATCGTCTGGCGCAGGCCGCCGACGAGCTGGTGGACGACGGAGGAGAGCGGGCCGCGGTACGGCACCTGGCCCTCGATGCCCTCGGGCACGAGCTTGTCGTCGGAGGTGACGTCGGCCTGGAAGTAGCGGTCCTTCGAGTAGGACCGGCCCTGGCCGCGGGACTGCATGGCGCCGAGCGAGCCCATGCCGCGGTACGACTTGAACTGCTTGCCGTTGATGAAGAGCAGCTCTCCGGGGGACTCCTCGCAGCCCGCGAGGAGGCTGCCGAGCATCACGGTGTCGGCGCCGGCGGCGAGCGCCTTGCCGATGTCGCCGGAGTACTGCAGGCCGCCGTCGCCGATCAGCGGGACGCCGGCGGCGCGGGCCGCGAGCCCCGCCTCGTAGATCGCGGTGACCTGCGGGACGCCGATGCCGGCGACCACGCGGGTGGTGCAGATGGAGCCGGGGCCGACGCCGACCTTGATGCCGTCGACACCGGCGTCGATCATCGCCTGGGCACCGTCGCGGGTGGCGACGTTGCCGCCGATCACGTCGACGTTCACGCTCGACTTGATCTTCGACATCCAGCTCAGGGCGTTGCTGTTGTGGCCGTGCGAGGTGTCGACGATCAGGAAGTCGACGCCGACGGCGGCGAGCGCCTGGGCCCGCTCGAGCGCCTCGGGGCTGGCGCCGACGGCCGCGCCGACGAGCAGCCGGCCCTCGGCGTCCTTGGCGGCGTTCGGGTACTTCTCCGCCTTGACGAAGTCCTTGACGGTGATGAGGCCCTTGAGCACGCCCTCGTCGTCGACGAGCGGCAGCTTCTCGATCTTGTGGCGGCGCAGCAGCTCCATGGCGTCGACGCCGGAGATGCCGACCTTGCCGGTGACCAGCGGCATCGGCGTCATGACCTCGCGGACCTGACGGCTGCGGTCGGTCTCGAAGGCCATGTCGCGGTTGGTCACGATGCCGAGGAGCTTGCCGTCCGGGGCGGTGACGGGGACGCCGCTGATGCGGAACTTGGCGCAGAGGGCGTCGGCCTCGGCGAGGGTCGCCTCCGGGTGGACGGTGATCGGGTCGGTCACCATGCCGGACTCGGACCGCTTGACGAGGTCCACCTGGTTGACCTGGTCCTCGACGGAGAGGTTCCGGTGGAGCACGCCGACGCCGCCCAGACGGGCCATGGCGATCGCCATGCGGGACTCGGTCACCTTGTCCATCGCCGCGGAGAGCAGCGGGATGTTGACCCGGACGTTACGAGAGATGCGGGACGAGGTGTCGACCGCGTTGGGGAGCACCTCGGAGGCTCCCGGCAGCAGCAGCACGTCGTCGTAGGTCAGCCCGAGTGTCGCGAATTTTTCGGGCACTCCGTCGACGTTGGCAGTCATGACACCTTCCCAAATGGCCTTGATCGGTGCGGGATGTCCATGCTAACGGGCCCGAGCGGTGTCTCATTCCACGATCAAGATCAGCGGCAAGCTTTGGACCTTCGTACGTGGACGAAAGGGACGGTGCCGTCCGGTGGGGCTTACTGCTCGGCCAGGGCCCGCAGCCGGCTGAGGGCGCGGTGCTGGGCGACCCGGACGGCGCCCGGGGACATGCCGAGCATCTGGCCGGTCTCTTCGGCGGTCAGCCCGACGGCGACCCGGAGGACGAGGAGCTCGCGCTGGTTCTCCGGGAGGTTGGCGAGGAGCTTCTTGGCCCATTCGGCGTCGTCGCTGAGGAGGGCGCGCTCCTCGGGGCCGAGGGAGTCGTCGGGCCGCTCGGGCATCTCGTCGGAGGGCACGGCGGTGGAGCCGGGGTGCCGCATGGCGGCGCGCTGGAGGTCGGCGACCTTGTGTCCGGCGATGGCGAAGACGAACGCCTCGAAGGGGCGGCCGGTGTCCTTGTAGCGGGGCAGGGCCATGAGGACGGCGACGCAGACCTCCTGCGCGAGGTCCTCGACGAAGTGGCGGGCGTCACCGGGGAGCCGGTTGAGCCGGGTGCGGCAGTAGCGCAGCGCGAGGGGGTGGACGCGCGCGAGCAGGTCGTGGGTGGCCTGCGCGTCCCCCTCGACGGCACGGTGGACGAGCGCACCGATCTCCCCCTGCCCGGCAGGCATGGGGGAACCCATGGTCTCGTCGTCGCGCATCGCTCCATGGTGCCTTGACGCCTGTCCGTCCGTGGCACCGTGTCCGTAGTTGTGCACCGAAGCGTTATGAGCAGGTGCGCCGGGATTCATCTCTGGCGCCCTCCCCTTCCGCTCGATCGACTCGTCCCCGAGGAACTCCACACCTCAAGGATGCGGCATCGGGCGGGGAATCGACACAGGCCCGCCCCGTCCGCCGCTCGGCGGACGGGGAGGAGGCGTGTGTCCGCGGGTTCAGCGGACCAGGCCCCAGCGGAATCCGAGCGCGACGGCGTGCGCCCGGTCGGAGGCGCCGAGCTTCTTGAAGAGGCGTCGGGCGTGGGTCTTGACGGTGTCCTCGGAGAGGAAGAGCTCGCGCCCGATCTCCGCGTTGGACCGGCCGTGGCTCATGCCTTCGAGAACCTGGATCTCGCGGGCGGTGAGGGTGGGGGCGGCGCCCATCTCGGCCGAACGGAGCCGGCGCGGGGCGAGCCGCCAGGTCGGGTCGGCGAGCGCCTGGGTGACGGTGGCCCGCAGCTCGGCGCGCGAGGCGTCCTTGTGCAGGTAGCCACGGGCACCGGCGGCGACCGCGAGGGCGACGCCGTCGAGGTCCTCGGCGACGGTGAGCATGATGATCCGGGCGCCGGGGTCGGCGGAGAGCAGCCGGCGGACGGTCTCCACACCGCCGAGACCGGGCATGCGCACATCCATGAGGATGAGGTCCGAGCGGTCCGCACCCCAGCGGCGGAGGACTTCCTCGCCGTTGGCCGCGGTGGTCACGCGCTCCACGCCTGGCACGGTCGCGACCGCGCGGCGAAGCGCCTCTCGGGCAAGCGGGGAGTCGTCGCAGACGAGAACGGACGTCATGACTGACCTCCGCGACTCTCGCAGCTGAAGCGCGTCACCTTGGGCCTCCAGGGCTGGTACGTATCGTCACCTGTGCGGTTGACGCTCCCGGACACCTGCCCGATCGCCTGTTCATTCAACCGCCTCGCACTCTCAACGATGGTCACTCGAAAGAGTTACGGGTCGGACGAGACCTTCGGCACTCCTTGTGAGGGGCCGTGCACGGAGAAGAGCGTCGCAGGTCGTTGCGTCCACACAGCAGAAGCTATGCCCCATTTAGCGGGTTTTCTTCCCTTTTCGCGGTGTCTGTGGCTAGATTCGCAATGAGTCATATTTACATCTACTTCGACAGTAGTCGGACACATCCGGACGGACCGGGGCCCGAGGAACCCCGGAGTGACAGCCACTTCCCGCCCACCCACCAACCCGTTTCGACACGGTTTCAAGGGGACTAGCGCAATGGCAGATTTCTCCCGCCTTCCCGGACCCAACGCCGATCTGTGGGACTGGCAACTGCTCGCGGCCTGCCGCGGGGTCGACAGCTCCCTGTTCTTCCACCCCGAGGGAGAGCGCGGCGCGGCACGGAGTGCGCGTGAGAACTCGGCGAAAGAGGTCTGCATGCGGTGCCCGGTCCGCGCGGAGTGCGCGGCACACGCACTCGCCGTGCGGGAGCCCTACGGCGTATGGGGCGGCCTCACCGAGGACGAACGCGAAGAACTCATGGGACGCGCGCGCAACCGTCTGATCACGGCGGCACCGGCGACGGCGATCGCCGGACGGGCCGCGCCCACGGCGGCGTCGGCCGCCGGACGATCGACCGTGGAACACGCGTGAAGGAACGTTTCCTCGCACACTGAGGCCCCGCCGAGCCCCTGATCCAGGGCTCCGTGGACCCGGCCGCCACGCGCGCGTGGCCCCGGGCCCGGACTACGCGCGCGTGGCGGCCCGGGTCAGCTCGTCGAGGGTGGCCGCGACCGCCGGAACCTGGGCCAGGTCCGGCAGGGTCAGCGCCACGATCTCCCGCTCCACGGCCGGCTCGACCGCGACGGTCCGCGCCCCCTTGGGCCGTACGGACTCGATGGCCAGCTCCGGCAGGACGGCCACGCCGAGCCCCGCGCCGACCAGCCCCACCACGGCCGGGTAGTCGTCGGTGGCGAAGTCGATGCGCGGGGCGAAGCCGGCCTCCTCACAGACGTCGACGAGCTGCCGGCGGCACCGCGGACAGCCGGCGATCCAGGAGTCCCCGGCGAGCTCGGCGATGGAGACGGAGCCCGCGCCGGCGAGCGGGTGCGCCTCGGGGACCAGGCCGACGAGCCGGTCGGTGAGCAGCGGGCGGACCACCAGGTCGTCCCATTCGCCGGCGGTCTGGCCGGACCCGTACCGGAAGGCGAGGGCGATGTCGCAGTCGCCCTCGCGGAGCATCTCGACGGAGCGCGGCGGTTCGGCCTCGACGAGGGAGACCCGGGTGCCGGGGTGGGCGGCGCGCAGGGCGGCGAGCGCGGTGGGGACGAGGGTGGAGCTGCCGCTGGGGAAGGAGACCAGGCGGACCCGGCCGGCCCGCAGCCCGGCGATGGCGGCGACCTCCTCCTCGGCGGCGGTGAGTCCGGCGAGGATGCCGGCGGCGTGCCGGACGAGGACCTCGCCGGCCTGGGTGAGGCGCATCTCGCGGCCGGTCCGGATGAGCAGCGGGGTGCCGGCCGAGGTCTCCAGGGCCTTCATCTGCTGGCTGACGGCGGGCTGGGTGCAGCCGAGTTCGCGCGCGGCGGCGGAGAAGGAGCCGGTGGCGGCGACGGCCCGCAGGACGCGGAGATGGCGTGCCTCGATCATGGGTCGAGCATAAGCGACGCTTGGATGTGGGCGCGAATCTTCGCTCGAATCTTTGAGATCCGGGGGCGGGGCCGCGCGCGCCTACGCTGCCCTCATGACGACCTTGCTGAGCGTGAACGCGGGCCGGGCGAAGCCCGTCGCCTACACCGACTCCGCCTCCGGGAGGACGGGCATCGACAAGCACCCCGTCGACGGCCCCGTACGGATCGAGTCGCCGGGGCCCAACGGGGTCGGGGCGAGCGGAGTCGCCGGGGACGCCGTGTGCGACCTGCGCTACCACGGCGGCACCGACCGGGCGGTGTACGCCTTCGCCCGCGAGGACCTGGACCGGTGGGAGCGGGAGCTGGGCCGGGAGCTGCCGAACGGCTCCTTCGGGGAGAACCTGACGACGGACGGCCTGGACGTGAACGGGGCGCTGATCGGCGAGCGCTGGCGGATCGGCGGGTCCGTGGTCGTCGAGGTCACCGGCGGCCGGATCCCCTGCCGCACCTTCCAGGGGCACCTGGAGGAGCAGGGGTTCGACCCCAGGGGCTGGGTGAAGCGGTTCACCCAGGCCGGCGCGCCGGGGGCGCTGCTGCGGGTGATCGAGCCGGGCGAGGTGCGGGCCGGCGACCCGGTCACGGTGGTGCACCGGCCGGACCACGGGGTCACGGTCGCCTTCCTGCACCGGGCGGCGACCACCGAGCGGGAGCGGCTGGCGGAGACGCTGGTGGCCGCCGAGTGGATGGAGTCCGGACTCCTCGCGCTGGCCCGCGAGCACGTCGAGAAGTACGGCTCCTGAGGCCGGGGCCGTGCGGAGGGGGCCGGGGGGCCGTAGGGGGCAGGGCCCGCCGCGGAGGCCGGGCGGTACAGGGGCCGGGGCGTCGGTTCCGGGCACTACGGTTCCGGTATGACCACTGCACTGATCACGGGAGCCACCGCCGGCATCGGAGCCGCCTTCGCGCGGCGGCTGGCGGCCGACGGCCATGACGTCGTCCTGGTGGCGCGGGACCTGAAGCGCCTTCGGGAGCAGGCGACCGAGCTGCACGACCGGCACGGCGTGGAGGCCGAGGTGCTCGCCGCCGACCTCTCCTCCGAGGAGGGGATCGCCGCGGTCGAGGCCCGGCTCTCCGACCCGCGCCGCCCGGTCGACCTGCTGGTGAACAACGCGGGCTTCGGCAACAAGGGCCGGTTCCTCGACGTGTCGATGGCCGACGAGCTGCGGATGCTGACCGTGCACTGCGAGGCGGTGCTGCGGCTGACCTCGGCCGCGGCCGCGGCGATGAAGGGCCGCGGGCGGGGCGGGGTGGTGAACGTGGCCTCGGTGGCGGCTTTCGTGCCGCGCGGCACCTACGGGGCCTCGAAGGCGTGGGTCGTGCAGTTCACCCAGGGCGCGGCGCGGGACCTCGCGGGCAGCGGGGTGCGGCTGATGGCGCTCTGCCCCGGCTTCGTGCGCACCGAGTTCCACGAGCGGGCCGGGATGGGGACGGACAACATCCCCGGCTGGATGTGGCTCGACGCCGACAAGCTGGTGGCGGCGGCCCTGTCGGACCTGGCGCGGGGGAAGACCCTGTCGATCCCGGACCCGCGCTACAAGGCCCTGATGGGTGTGGTGAAGCTGGCGCCGCGCGCGCTGCTCGGCGGGGTGTCGTCGAAGGCGGGCCGCAAGTACGGCCCCCAGTAGGCCCGTCGTCGATCGAATCGTCAAGAGCTCCGGAGCGAATGATCGAAACCCCCGCCGTTCGATCATTCTGGTCTAAGGTCGGGGAACCACGACACCGCGAGGGGGAACCGCACGTGCGCGAGAGTGCCGCCGAACGACACGCCCGACTGCTGGACCTGGTGCGCGAGCGCGGCACGGTCCGCGTCGCCGAGCTGGCCGGCCTCCTGGGGGTCTCCCCCGTCACCGCCCGCCGCGACGCGGAGGCGCTGGCCTCGCGGGGCCTGCTCGACCGGGTGCACGGCCAGGTCTCCTGGCCGCGCCCCGCCGCGCCGGGCGACCAGCGGACCGGGCCCGGCGCCGGCGAGGGCCTGGTGCTCGGCCTGCTCGCGCCCTCCGCCACGTACTACTTCGCCGAGGTCATCCGGGGCGCGCACGAGGCGGCCGCCCGGGCCGGCGCGCGGCTGGTGCTGCGGATCTCGGACTACCGCCCGGAGGAGGACCGGGCCCGCACCGAGGGGCTGCTCGCGGCCGGTGCCGAGGGGGTGCTGGTGGCGCCGGGCTGGCGGGGGCCGGAGGACCGGCTCGCGTACGGCGACTGGCTGGCGGAGCTGCCGGTGCCGGCCGTGCTCCTGGAGCGGCGGGCCGAGCCGGGCAGTCCGCTCGACGGGCTCGACCGGGTCGCCTCGGACCACGCCCACGGCGTGCTGCTGGCCCTGCGCCACCTGATCGGGCTCGGCCACGCGACCCCGCTGCTCGTGGCCCGCGGGGACTCGCCGACCGCGCTCGCGGTGCGGGCCGGGTACGCGGAGGCGCTGACCGTGCTGGGCCGGGAGGAGCCCCGGCCGGTGATCGACTCCGTACCGGCCGAGGCGGATCCGGAGGGGTTCGAGCGGGCGGTGCGGGCGCTGTACGAGGAGGTCCGCTCGGGGCGCGCGAGCGCGGCCCTGGTCCACAACGACGTGGACGCGATCGAGATCGTGCAGCGGCTCGCCCCGCTCGGCGTGCGGGTCCCGGAGGACCTGGCCCTCATCGCGTACGACGACGAGGTCGCCGCGCTGGCCGACATCCCGCTGACGGCGGTCGCCCCGCCCAAGCGGCAGGTGGGCAGGCACGCCACGGAACTGCTGGTGGAGCGGCTGGCCGGGGGTGCGGACGAGGACGCGGCGAGCCGGCACGTGAGCCTGCTGCCCCGGCTGCGGGTACGGGCGTCCTGCGGGGCCGCCCGTCCGGTGCCGCCCCTCTGACCCCACCCCGGCGCCTGCCGCGCACTCCCTGATCGATCTGATCTTTTTTCGATCATTCAATCTTTCGCTCTTGACTTCGTTCAGGAACGGTCCCAGGATCACGGCCAACCCCGTCCACGCCGCCGATCAGGAGCCGTGCCGTGAGTCTCAGTCGGAGCAGAACGTCCCGCGTCATAGCCGGCGCCGCCACCGCCCTCGCCGTCCTCACGGCCTGCGGCGGAGGCGGTGACGCCGCCGATTCCGCCGCCGGGAAGCCCGTCACGATCACCTTCTGGGGATGGGCCAAGGGCTCGAAGGACGTCGTCGACGCCTTCAACGCCTCCCACACCGACATCAAGGTCACCTTCGAGGAGATCCCCTCCGGCAACGCCGGCGGCTACGCCAAGATCTCCAACGCCGTGAAGGCCGGCAACGCCCCCGACCTCGTCTCCATCGAGTACCCCTCGCTCCCCGAGTTCGTCTCCTCCGGCGCCCTCCAGGAGATCGGCGACGTCTTCCCCGACTCCGCCCGGGCCGGCCTCCTGCCCCAGGCCGTCGAGCTCACCACCCTCGGCGGCAAGACCTGGGCCGTCCCCTTCGACGCCGCCCCGCAGGCCCTCTACTACCGCAAGGACCTCTTCGCGAAGCACGGGATCGAGGTCCCCACCACCTGGGACGCGTTCCGGAAGGCCGCCGAGCAGGTGAAGAAGGCCGACGCCAAGGCCCGTATCGCCACCTTCTTCCCCGACGACCCCACCACCTTCGAGGCGATGGCCTGGCAGGCCGGCGCCCAGTGGTTCAAGGCCGAGAACGACACCTGGAAGATCGACACCACCGACCCGGCCACCGCCAAGGTCACCGCCTACTGGCAGGGCCTCCTCGACGCCGGCCTCGTCCACAAGAACGCCTCCTTCAGCCCCGAGTGGACCGGCTCCCTCAAGAACGGCACCACCCTCGCCTACCTCGGCGCCTCCTGGGGCGCCGGCGTCCTCAAGGGCACCCTCCCCGAACAGGCCGGCAAGTGGGCCGTCGCCCCCATGCCCAGCTGGGACGGCAAGCCCGCCTCCGGCATGCTCGGCGGCTCCACCTTCGCCGTGCCGAAGAACAGCACCAAGAAGGCCGCCGCCGTCGAGTTCGCCACCTGGATGGCCACCACCGAGGCGGGCGTCAAGGCCCGCATCGCCTCCGGCACCTCCAGCGCCTTCCCCGCCGCCACCGCCCTGCGCCCCACCGCCAAGAAGGCGTTCGACGCGAGCTTCTACGGCGGCCAGGACATCTACGCCCTCTTCGAGGCCGCCGGCGCCTCCATCACCGAGCAGTGGTCCTGGGGCCCCACCACCGGCACCACCAACACCGCCATCAAGGACCGCTTCGGCGCCGTCGCCCCCGGCGGGCCCACCCTCGCCGACGCGGTGAAGGCCGGCCACGACGCCACCGTCGCCGAGCTCACCAAGCGCGGCCTGAAGGTCGAGGGCTGAGCGCGTGAAGGCCCGCACCCGTGCCGCGGCACTCCTGCTGACCCCGTTCTTCCTGCTCTTCACCGCGGTGCTGGTGGTGCCGATCGGATACGCGGTCTGGCTCAGCCTCTTCACCGAGAAGCAGTCGGGACTGGGCTTCGGCGGCTCCGAGACCGTCTTCACCGGACTCGGCAACTACGCCGCGGCACTGGGTGACCGGGCCTTCCGCGAGGGCTTCGGCGTGCTGCTCGGCTACTGCCTGCTCTACCTCCCGCTGCTGCTCGCCGGCGCCCTCGGCCTCGCCCTGCTCCTCGACACCGCCCTCGCCCGCGCCCGCCGCTTCTTCCAGCTCGCGCTCTTCCTGCCGCACGCCGTCCCCGGCATCATCGCCGCCCTGATCTGGGTCTACCTCTACACGCCCCAGCTCAGCCCGGTCGTCCAGGCGATGGAGGCGGGCGGGATCGGCTTCGACTTCTTCTCCCCCGAGGGCGCCCTGCCGTCCGTCGTCAACATCGCCCTGTGGGAGTGGCTCGGCTACAACCTGATCATCTTCTACGCCGCCCTCCAGGCCATCGACCGCTCCGTCCTCGAAGCCGCCACGGTCGACGGGGCCGGCGCCTGGCGCACCGCGTTCGCCGTCAAGATCCCGCTGCTCCGCGGCTCCCTGGCGATGGTCGGCCTCTTCACCGTCATCGGCTCCCTCCAGCTCTTCACCGAACCGCTGATCCTCAGCAGGGGCACGGGCTCCGCCGTCACCTCCACCTGGACGCCGAACATGTACGCGTACTCCGCCGCCTTCGACCGCAACGACTACGGCCTGGCCGCGGCCGCCTCGATCCTGCTCGCCCTGACGGCCGCGCTGCTCTCCTTCGCCGTCACCCGCCTCACCCGGGACCGGAAGGAGAAGGCCGCATGAGCACCCGCCCCTCCCGCGCCCCCCGCTCCCGCTGGCTGTCGAAGACCGCCGTCAACGGCGTCCTCCTGCTCGCCACCTGCTACATGCTCTTCCCGCTCGTCTGGCTGGTCACCGCCGCCACCAAGGACGCCGGCGGCCTCCTCGCCGGGAACGCCTTCTCCTTCGAGGGCTTCGACCTCGGCGGCAACCTCGCCCGGCTCGCCGAGTACAACGACGGCGTCTACTTCCGCTGGTACCTCAACAGCCTCCTCTACGCCGGCGTCGGCGCCGCCGCCTGCGCGCTGATCAGCGTCGCCGCCGGATACGCCTTCCACGTCTACGACTTCCGGGGCAAGGAGAAGCTCTTCGGCCTCGTCCTCCTCGGCGTCCTCGTCCCCACCACCGCGCTCGCGCTGCCGATGTACCTGCTCGCCAGCGAGATCGGCATCGTCAACACCTACGCCGCCGTGCTCCTGCCGGTCCTGGTCAACCCCTTCGGGGTCTACCTCTCCCGGGTGCTGTGCGCCGCCTACGTCCCCGACGAGGCCCTGGAGGCCGCCCGGATCGACGGCGCCGGCGAGCTGCGGGTCTTCTGGTCGATCGGTCTGCGCACGGTCATGCCGGGCTTCGTGACCGTCTTCCTCTTCCAGTTCACCGCCGTCTGGAACAACTTCTTCCTCCCCCTGGTGATGCTCTCGGACCAGAAGCTCTTCCCGCTGAGCCTCGGCCTCTACGCGTGGAACAGCAACGCCCACGCCGAACCGGACTACTACCCCCTCGTCGTCACCGGCTCGCTGCTCGCCGTCGTCCCCCTCGTCGTCGCCTTCGTCTCGCTCCAGCGCCACTGGAAGGCCGGACTGACCGCCGGCAGCGTCAAGTGAGGAGCACAGGTCCCACCATGCACCCGACCACCGACAACCGCCCCGCCCTCCTGCTCGCGATGGGCCCCGGCGTCGCCGGCCGGCTCCTCACCGACGCCCACCGCACCCGCCTCGCGGAGCTCACCCGCACCGACCCGCACCTGGTCGCCCACGACCTGACCGCCCCCGACCCGCGCACCGCCGCCGCCCTCGCCGAGGCCGAACTCCTCCTCACCTGCTGGGGCGCCACCCCGCTCACCCCGGAGGTGCTGGCCCGCGCCCCGCGCCTCAAGGCCGTGGTGCACGCGGCCGGTTCGGTCAAGCACCACATCACCGACGCCTGCTGGGACCGCGGCCTCAGGGTCACCAGCGCCGCCGCCGCCAACGCCCTGCCGGTCGCCGAGTACACCCTCGCCGCGATCCTCTTCGCCGGGAAGCGGGTGCTGCGCTCGGCCCAGCGGTACGCCGAACTCCGCACCGACCACGCCTGGCTCGCCGAGTCCGCCGCCTGGGGCAACTACCGCCGCACGGTCGGCATCGTCGGCGCCTCCCGCATCGGCCGCCGGGTCGTCGAACTGCTGCGCCCCTTCGACGTCGAGGTGCTGCTGTACGACCCGTACCTGACGGTCCCGCCGCCGGGCGCGGCCCTCGCCGGCCTGGACGAACTCTGCGCCCGCAGCTCGGTCGTCTCCGTCCACGCACCCCAACTCCCCTCCACGTACCGGATGATCGGGGCCCGCCAGCTCGCCGCCCTGCCCGACGGCGCCACCCTGATCAACACCTCCCGCGGCTCGCTGATCGACGAGGACGCCCTCCTCCCCCACCTGACGGCGGGCCGCCTCCACGCGGTGCTCGACGTGACCGACCCGGAACTGCCTCCCGCGGACTCCCCGCTCTACACCCTCCCCAACGTCCTCCTCACCCCGCACATCGCCGGCTCCCTCGGCAACGAGCTGCACCGGATGACCGACCAGGCCCTGGCGGAGATCGTCCGCTACACCCGCGGCGAGCCCTTCGCCGAGGAGGTCAGAGCCGCCGACCTCACCCACTCGGCCTAGACTGGAGGGGTCCATCCGCGGCTTCGCCCGGTCGGAGGCGGCCATGACCTTCGTGCAGATCATCGAGTGCAGGACGAGCCGGGTCCAGGAGCTGAACCGGCTCATGGACCGGTGGGTCGAGGAGACCCGGGGGAAACGGACCGCGACCCACAGCATCGTCGGGACCGACCGGTCCGACGCCTCGCACATCGTGGAGATCGTCGAGTTCCCCTCGTACGACGTGGCCATGCGCAACTCGCAGCTGCCGGAGACCGACCGGATCTTCCGGGAGATGGTCGCCCTCTGTGACGAGATGCCGACCTTCACGGACCTGGACGTGGTCCGGGACGAGGCGCTGTACAAGGCGAACGCGCGGCAGATGTTCGAGCAGATGGCGAACGGTTCGGACCTGGCGCTGCTCGACGGGCTGCTCGCCGAGGGCTACCACGACCACGATCCGACGAATCCGCAGGACACGATCGGGATGGACGCGGTCCGGCGCGAGGTGGAGATGTGGCGCGCGGGCTTCGACTTCGCGTTCACGATCGACGACCAGATCGCCGACGGCGACCGCGTGTGCACCCGCTGGACCTGGCGCGGGACCCACGTCGGGGACTTCATGGGCCTCCAGCCGACCGGCATGGAGGTCACCATGACCGGCACCACCATCCACCGTTTCCGTGACGACGGGAAGATCGTCGAGGGCTGGTGGCAGTACGACCTGCTCGGCCTGATGGGGCAGCTCGGCGCGGTGGAGACCTAGCGAGAGGGAGACACCGAGGCCCGGTGCCCCCGCGACGGGGGCACCGGGCCTCGGTGGTCTGCTACGGCGTGCCTCAGTGGGAGTGGCCGTGACCGTGGCCGTGACCGTGGTCCGCCGGCTCCTCCTCCTTCTTCTCCACCACGAGGGTCTCGGTGGTGAGGAGCAGGGAGGCGATGGAGGCGGCGTTCTCCAGGGCGGAGCGGGTGACCTTCACCGGGTCGATGACGCCGGCCTTGACCAGGTCGCCGTACTCGCCGGTGGCGGCGTTGAAGCCCTGGCCCTTGTCGAGCTCGGAGACCTTGGAGGTGATGACGTAGCCCTCCAGGCCGGCGTTCTCGGCGATCCAGCGCAGCGGCTCGACGGCGGCGCGGCGGACGACGGAGACACCGGTGGCCTCGTCGCCGGTCTTGCCGAGGTTGTCCTCCAGCACCTTGACGGCGTGGACGAGCGCGGAGCCGCCACCGGAGACGATGCCCTCCTCGACCGCGGCGCGGGTCGCGGAGATGGCGTCCTCCAGACGGTGCTTCTTCTCCTTCAGCTCCACCTCGGTGGCGGCGCCGACCTTGATGACGCACACGCCGCCGGCCAGCTTCGCGAGGCGCTCCTGGAGCTTCTCGCGGTCCCAGTCGGAGTCCGTGGCCTCGATCTCGGCCTTGATCTGGGCGACGCGGCCCGCGACGTCCTCGGACTTGCCGCCACCGTCGACGATGGTGGTGTCGTCCTTGGAGACGGTCACGCGGCGGGCGGTGCCCAGCACGTCCAGACCGGCCTGGTCGAGCTTGAGGCCGACCTCCTCGGCGATGACGGTGGCACCGGTGAGGGTGGCCATGTCCTGGAGCATCGCCTTGCGGCGGTCACCGAAGCCGGGGGCCTTGACGGCCACGGCGTTGAAGGTGCCACGGATCTTGTTGACGACGAGGGTGGAGAGGGCCTCGCCCTCGACGTCCTCGGCGATGATCAGCAGCGGCTTGGAGCCACCCGCCTGGATGACCTTCTCCAGCAGCGGCAGCAGGTCCTGGATCGAGGAGATCTTGCCCTGGTTGATCAGGATGTACGGGTCGTCGAGGACGGCCTCCATACGCTCCTGGTCGGAGACCATGTACGGGGAGAGGTAGCCCTTGTCGAAGGCCATGCCCTCGGTGAACTCCAGCTCCAGGCCGAAGGTGTTGGACTCCTCGACGGTGATGACACCGTCCTTGCCGACCTTGTCCATGGCCTCGGCGATGAGCTCGCCGACCTGCTGGTCCTGGGCGGAGAGCGCGGCGACGGCGGCGATGTCGGACTTGTCCTCGATCGGGCGCGCGGTGGCGAGCAGGTCCTCGGAGACGGCCTTGACGGCGGCGTCGATGCCCTTCTTCAGGGCGGCCGGGGAGGCGCCGGCGGCGACGTTGCGCAGACCCTCGCGGACGAGCGCCTGGGCGAGCACGGTGGCGGTGGTGGTGCCGTCACCCGCGATGTCGTTGGTCTTGGTCGCCACCTCCTTGACGAGCTGGGCGCCGAGGTTCTCGTACGGGTCCTCGATCTCGACCTCGCGGGCGATCGTGACACCGTCGTTGGTGATGGTGGGGGCGCCGAACTTCTTGTCGATGACGACGTTGCGACCCTTGGGGCCGATCGTCACCTTCACCGTGTCGGCCAGCTTGTTGACGCCGCGCTCAAGGGCGCGACGGGCGTCCTCGTCGAACTTCAGGATCTTCGCCATGGGAGCGATTCAGCCCTCTCGGAAATCGTGTGGAGAAAAACGAAACCGCGCCCCTGGACGCCCAAGAGATCAAGGGGTCAGGGGCGCGGTTCAAAGCAGGTACGTCGTCTTTACTTCTCGATGATCGCGAGCACGTCGCGGGCCGAGAGGACGAGGTACTCGTCGCCGTTGTACTTCACCTCGGTGCCGCCGTACTTGCTGTAGAGCACGACGTCGCCGACCTTGACGTCGAGCGGCAGGCGCTCGCCGTTCTCGAAGCGGCCCGGGCCCACGGCGAGGACGGCGCCCTCCTGGGGCTTCTCCTTCGCGGTGTCCGGGATGACCAGGCCCGAGGCCGTGGTCTGCTCGGCGTCGAGCGGCTGGACCACGATGCGGTCCTCGAGCGGCTTGATGGCAACCTTGGAGCTGGCGGTCGTCACGATCCGACCTCCCCCTTCGGAGATCTCGCGGGGTTAACTGTCTGAGGTGGCGACCAGGTGGATCCGTCGTCGCGGGTGCCGGACCTGCCCGTCGCTGTGTTGGCACTCTCCGGTGGGGAGTGCCAGAGCCGAGACTATGACCGCGATTAGCACTCGGTCAAGCGGAGTGCCAATTCCTCACCTCGTGGCGGTGCCGGTACGGCGCGCGGGCGCCGCGATCCGGCCCCGATCCGGGGAACGCGTGCACGGAGTCCGGGGTTCCGTGCGAAGCCCGTCAGGAACGCGGGGCCCCCTCCGCCCGGACCGGGCCCCGGTCGGCGTCGCGGCCGTCGCCGACCCGCTCCACGGCCTTGCGGCCGAGGCGTTCGAGCGGGTCGACGGCGGAGGCGCAGCCGGTCAGGACGAGGAGGAGGGCGGCGACCACGAGCGGGCGGAGCCGGCTCATACGTAGTCCTCCAGCCGGGCGACCGCGTACCCCTTGGACGTGATCACGTTCATCGCCCGGCGGATCATGTCGGGCATGCTGCCCTTCCAGTCCTCCTCGCCGCGGAAGTGGGTGAGGACGATGTCGCCGGGGTGCAGGTCGCGGTCCCACTCGCGCCACTCCATGTGGTCGGGGAACGCCTCGGAGGCCCAGAGCGGGACGGCCTTGACGCCGCAGGACTTGGCGGCGCGCAGGGTGTCCTCGTTGTAGTTGCCGTAGGGCGGGCGGAAGAGCTCGGGGCGCTTGCCGTACTTCTTCTCGATGACGTCCTGCATGCCGCAGATCTCGCGCTTCTGGCGGGCGTAGGAGAGCCCGGGCAGGTACTTGTGGTTGAGCGTGTGGTTGTGGAGGGAGACCCCGCGCGGCTGGGACTTCTGCATCTTCGCGAAGTAGGCGTAGTCGTCGCTGACGACGTAGTCGCTGAGGAAGGCGCTGTAGGGGATGTCCAGCTCGGCCATCATCCGGATGAGCTCGGGGTCCTTCTCGGCGCCGTCGTCGATCGTCAGGAAGACGATCTTCTCCTTGGTGGGGACAGTGGTGAAGACGGGCGGCAGGCCCTCGCCGTCGGTCTCGAAGCCCTTCCGGGTGGTGATCCGCGGCTTGGTCCTCGGCGGGGCGGGCGCTTCGAGCGGGGTCAGCCTGAGGCCCCACTTCTTCGCGGCGGCGGCCCGGGCGGCCCGCCGCTTCGCCAGCGCGGCCTTCTTCTCCCGGGCCAGCTGGGCGGCGGTCTTCGCCGGGGCCTGCTGGCCTGCGGCGGGCGCGGGGGCGCCGCCGGTGCCCGCGCCGGGGGCGTCGGAGCCGCCGGAGCAGGCGGCGGTGGAGGTGAGCGCGGCGACGAGGAGCGCGGCACCCAGGGCACGACGGGAGTGACCCTTTGCCATCATTTCTTCCTTTTGTCGTACGACCGGTATGGCGCCGCATCCTGTCAGCGCCACCCGCCCCTCCGGCCGCGACACCGCCGTACCGGCCCCACCGTCCCCCGCCCGGCCCACAGGGAGAATGGGACGGTGACCGACCTCGCCGCCTTCACCGCCCTGCTCGCCCCCGAGGGCCAGACCCTCCTCGCCGCCCTGCGCGACTACGACCCCGCCCAGGAGCTGGCGGTCGCCTCCCGGCTGCGCCGCGACCACCCCGCCGAGCTGGTCTCGGCGGCCCTCGGGCAGGCCCGGCTGCGGCAGCGCGCGGTGGCGAAGTTCGGCGCCGAGGACGCGTACCGCATGTACTTCACGCCGAACGGCGTCGAGCAGTCCACCCGCGCCACCGTCGGCACCTACCGCGCGAACCGGCTCAAGGCCCTCGGCGTCGGCAGCGTCGCCGACCTCTGCTCCGGCGTCGGCGGCGACGCGCTCGCGCTCGCCCGCGCCGGCATCTCCGTCCTCGCCGTCGACCGCGACCCGCTCACCGCCGAGGTAGCCCGCGCCAACGCCGCCGCGCTCGGCCTCGACGGGCTGATCGAGGTCCGCTGCGCCGACGTCACCGAGATCGACACCAGCCCGTACGACGCCGTCTTCGTCGACCCGGCCCGGCGCGGCGGGCGGGGCCGCATCTTCGACCCCGAGGCGTACTCCCCGCCGCTCTCCTGGGCCATGGACGCCGCCCGCAAGGCCCCGCGCGCGGCCCTGAAGATCGCCCCCGGCATCCCGCACGAGACCGTCCCGGACGAGGCCGAGGCCGAGTGGATCTCGGACGGCGGCGACGTGAAGGAGGCCGTGCTCTGGTTCGGCACCGAACCGGGCGCGCGCCGCGCCACCCTGCTGCCCTCCGGCGCGAGCCTCACCGGCCGCGGCCTCCCCGACCCGGCGGTCCGCCCGGTCGGCCGCTACCTCTACGAGCCCGACGGCGCCGTCATCCGCGCCCATCTGGTCGCCGAGGTCGCCGAGGAGCTGGGCGGCGGCCTGATCGACGCGACGATCGCCTACGTCACCGCCGACACGCTGACCCCCACCCCGTACGCCTCCGCCTACGAGATCACCGACGAGCTCCCCTTCAACCTCAAGAAGCTGAAGGCCCTCCTCCGCGAGCGCGAGGTGGGCAACCTGACGGTGAAGAAGCGCGGCTCGGCCGTCGAGCCCGAGGAGATCCGCCGGAAGGTGCGGCCCAAGGGCCCGAACGCGGCGACGGTGCTGCTCACACGTGTCGCGGGCGCCCCGACGATGCTGATCGGCCGGCCGGCACGACCCTGAGCGCCATCCGGAAGTGGCCGACGGCCTTGAAGAGCCCGATCAGGCCGTTGATCCAGAGGATCAGAGCGACGCCCATGCCGTACGCGACGAGGCCGTAGCCGTTCGCCGGGTCCGTCCCGGCGGGCACGGCGAAGCCCAGCCACAGCCCGAGGCCGCACAGGACGGCGGAGACCGCCATCCAGCAGGCGCTCGCGACGGGCGCCCGCAGCCGCGCGTCCGTCGGCCCGTGCCGGTCCAGGACCGCCCACAGCAGCAGCCGTTCGCGCACCACGCGGTCCCGGCGCACCCCGCGCACCGCGAGCCAGACGCCGGGCACCATCACCCCGAGGCCGAGGAGGGCGATGAACAGGCCGATGAGGAACGTGATCGGGTCGAGGATCGCGCCGTGGCCGAGGTCGACGAGCAGCACGCCGACCATGCCCCAGCCCAGCTGGAGCACCAGCACCGCGCCGGCGAACAGCGCGAACCGCCCGCCGCCGAGCGAACGCCTCGTCAACTCCCCCAGCGCCAGCGCCCGGTCCGCGAGCAGGGCGTCCCGGTCGGGCCAGCGCGGCCCCGCGGCGTCAGGTGCGTGCTCTCGGCGTGCCGGGTGGAAGTCCTCGTACTGGACGTACTCGGGCTTTCACCCGGTGCGGCGAGAGCGCGTGCGCGTCGCGGGGCAGGCGGGAGTTTGACGACAGGGCCTAGGCGGTGCCGGCCTCCGGCTCCCCCGCGCGGGCCCGCAGCAGCGCCCGCTCCCGCTCGTTCCTGGTCAGCTCCGCCGCCCGCGCGAACTCCGCCCGGGCCTCCGCGTCCCGGCCGAGCCGGGCCAGCAGGTCGCCGCGGACGCTGGGCAGCAGGTGGTAGCGCTCCAGGGCCGGTTCGGCGGCGAGCGCGTCGACGATCGGGAGCGCGGCGGCCGGGCCGTCGGCCATCGAGACGGCCACCGCCCGGTTCAGCTCGACCACCGGCGACGGTGCCAGCTCCATGAGCCGCCCGTAGAGCCCGGCGATCACCGCCCAGTCGGTCTCCTCGTACGAGGCCGCCCGCGCGTGGCAGGCGGCGATCGCGGCCTGGAGGGCGTACGGGCCGTAGGAGCGCCCGCCCCCGGACTCCGTCCGGGGGGACCCCCAGGCGCGGGCGAGGGCGGCGTAGCCGCGCCGGACGAGCAGCCGGTTCCAGCGCCGCCGGTCCTGCTCCGCGAGGAGCACCGGCCGCCCGTCGGGGCCGGTGCGGGCGGGGGTGCGGGACGCCTGGAGTTCGAGCAGGGCGGCGAGTCCGTGCACCTCGCCCTCGCCGGGCATCAGGGCGGCGAGCCCGCGGGCCAGCCGGAGCGCGTCCTCGCAGAGCCCGGGGCGCAGCAGGTCGTCGCCGGCGGTGGCCGCGTACCCCTCGTTGAAGATCAGGTAGACGACTTCGAGGACGGAGCCGAGCCGGGCCGCCCGGTCCTCCCCGTACGGCACCTCGAACTCCACGCCCGCCTTCGCGAGCGTCCGCTTGGCCCGGGTGATCCGGGCCGCGACGGTCGCCTCCGGGGCGAGGAAGGCGCGGGCGATCTCCTCCGTCCGCAGCCCGCCGACGAGCCGCAGGGTGAGCGCCGCGCGGGCCTCGGCGGAGAGCACCGGGTGGCAGGTGGTGAAGACCAGCCGGAGCACGTCGTCGTCGATGTCGCCGGGGCCGGCGGGCTCGGGGTCGTACGACTCCTCGGGCAGGCTCCGGCCGACCTCGGCGAGCTTGCGCGCGTACGTCTCGCGGCGCCGCACGAGGTCGACGGCGCGGTGCTTGGCGGTGGCCGTCAGCCAGGCGCCCGGCCGGTCCGGGACGCCCGCTTCGGGCCACTGCTCGAGGGCGGCGACGAAGGCGTCCTGGGCGACCTCCTCGGCGATGCCGACGTCCCGGACGATCCGCGCCACCGTGGCGATGATCCGCGCCGACTCCATCCGGAAGACCGTCTCCAGCGTGCTCTCCACCGTCACGCCTCACATGACAGCACAGCGGGGATCAGCCCTCCGGCATCTCCTCGACCTCGCGGACCTCCAGGCCGACCTTCCAGTGCGGCGGGTGGACGGCGAGGAACCGCTTCCCCCACTCGACGGCCTCGGCCATGTCCTTGCACTGGAGCATCGCGTAGCCGCCCACGACCTCCTTGGTCTCGGTGAAGGGCCCGTCGGTGAAGGACAGCTTCCCGCCCTCCCAGGTGATCCGGGTGGCCTCGGCGGTCGGCTTGAGCCCGGCGGTGTCCACCATGGCGCCGGCCTTGGTGATCTCCTCGAAGAGGGCGCCCATCCGCTCCTCGAAGCCGGGGTCGGCGCTCTCCATGTCGATGGTGTTCTCCTCGATGCGGACGAGGGAGAGGAAGCGGGGCATGGTGACTCCTGGGGGTGCGGTGGCGGGGCCGTTCCCCGCCTTCCACACATACGTCGAACGAGCCGCACCCGCATCGACACCACGCCCGGACTTCTCTCAGACGTAGTCCTCCAGGCGGGCCACCGTGAAGCCCTGTTCCTGGATCTTGCGGAGCATGGTGGCCGTCATCTCGGTCATCGTGCGGCCCTTGAGTTCGGCGGGGCCGCGGAAGTGGGCGAGGACGATGTCGCCGGGGTGGAGCTTCCGGTCGCCGCGCTGGTACTGCATGTTCTTGATCTGCATGGACTCGCGCCACAGGACGATGGCGTCCACCCCGCAGCTGCCGGCGGCGGTGCGGGTGGCCTCGTTCCAGTTGCCGTAGGGCGGGCGGAAGAGGCGCGGGGTGGTGCCGTACCGCTTCCGCAGCTTCTCCTGCTGGCCGCAGATCTCGCGGCGCTGGGCCTCCGGGGAGAGGGTGCGCAGGTTCGGGTGGGTGAGGGTGTGGTTGGCGACGCCGTGGCCCTGCGCGACGAGCGGAGCGAAGTACCCGTAGTCCCCGCTGATCACGGAGTCGGTGAGGAACATCGTGAAGGGGACGCCGAGCTCGTCCATCATCCGGGTGAACTCGGGGTCCTTCTCGGCGCCGTCGTCGATGGTGAGGAAGACGACCTTGTCGGTGGTCGGGATGTCGCTGATCACCGGGACGGGTCCGCCCGGCGCCCGCTTCACCGGCTTGACGGCGGGCGGGGCGGGCGGCGTCGGGAGCGGCTCGATCCCCCACTTGCGGTACGCGGCCGCCCGGGCCGCCTCCGGGGCGGCGGCCGGTTCCGGGGCGGCGGCCGCCGCGGAGGGCGTCGCCGGGGCCGGGGGGACCGCCGGGGGCGGGGTCTCGGCCGTGCAGCCCGTCATCAGGAGGGTCACCGCGGTCAGCGCCGCCCACACCGCGATCTGCTTCTTCACGGGCTGTGGGATGCCCGATCCGATCGAAAGGTTGCCCGATCGTCGAATTATTCGCCTATTCGACCGCTTCGAAGCGCCAGCGGTGGACCGGACGGGTGATCAGCTCGGCGTCCGGCTCCGGCAGTTCGGGCAGCTCCGCGTCGAGGGTCTCGGCCTCCCACCAGGTGAGGACGAGGACCCGGTCCTGGGGGGCGCGGAAGACCTCCCGGCGGAGCGGCTCGCGGGCCAGGACCCGGGCCCGGGCCCACTCCAGGAGTTCGGCGCCGCGGCCCTGGACGGCCCGGGCCTCCCACATCAGCGTGACCCTCACGAGTACAGGTTCTCCTTGCTGATCTCGTGCACGTGGTCGTGGTCGTGGGTGTGGCCGTGGGCGTGCCCGGGGACGTGCGGGTCGGTCACCGGAAGCGACGAGTCCGCCGACAGCTCCAGGTCGGAGGCGGCCCGGTTGCGGGCGACCATCTCGGCGCCGAGCGCGGCGACCATGGCGCCGTTGTCGGTGCACAGGCCGGGCCGGGGCACCCGGAGCCGGATCCCGGCCCGCTCGCAGCGCTCCTCGGCGAGGGCCCGGAGCCGCGAGTTGGCGGCGACGCCGCCGCCGATCATCAGGTGGTCGACGCCCTCGTCCTTGCAGGCCCGGACGGCCTTGCGGGTGAGGACGTCGACGACGGCCTCCTGGAAGGAGGCGGCCACGTCGCGGACCGGCACCTCCTCGCCCGCCGCCCGCTTGGCCTCGATCCAGCGGGCCACCGCGGTCTTGAGCCCGGAGAAGGAGAAGTCGTACGCGGGGTCCTTGGCGCCGCTCAGACCGCGCGGGAACGCGATGGCGGCCGGGTCGCCCTCCCGGGCGAGCCGGTCGATCACCGGGCCGCCGGGGAAGCCGAGGTCGAGGACCCGGGCGATCTTGTCGAACGCCTCGCCGGCGGCGTCGTCGATGGTGGCGCCCAGCGGCCGCACGTCGGCGGTGATGTCGGCGGAGAGCAGCAGGGAGGAGTGGCCGCCGGAGACCAGCAGGGCCATCGTCGGCTCGGGCAGCCTGCCGTGCTCCAGCTGGTCGACGCAGATGTGCGAGGCCAGGTGGTTGACGCCGTACAGCGGCTTGCCGAGGGCGTAGGCGTACGCCTTGGCGGCGGAGACTCCGACGAGCAGGGCGCCCGCGAGGCCGGGGCCCGCGGTGACGGCGATGCCGTCGAGGTCCTTCGGCGAGACGCCGGCGGTCTTCAGGGCCCGCTCGATCGTCGGGACCATCGCCTCCAGGTGGGCCCGGGAGGCGATCTCGGGCACGACGCCGCCGAAGCGGGCGTGGGTGTCGACGCTGGAGGCGACGGCGTCGGCGAGCAGGGTGGTGCCGTGCACGATGCCGACGCCGGTCTCGTCGCAGGAGGTCTCGATGCCGAGCACGAGGGGTTCGTCAGCAGCCATCAGATATCGGTCCCAGTTCCTTGAACAGTCAGTCGCATCACGAGCGCGTCGACGTTGCCCGGCTGGTAGTAGCCGCGCCGGAAGCCGATGGGCTCGAAGCCGAAGCGCTCGTACAGCCTCTGCGCCCGGGTGTTGTCCACGCGCACTTCGAGCAGGACCTCGTCGCACTCGAAGGCGGTGGCGTGCTGGAGGAGGTCGGTGAGGAGCCGGGCGCCGAGCCCGGTGCCCCACTGCTCGCGGGCGACGGCGATGGTCTGGACGTCCCCGAGGCCGCCGGCCGCCGCCAGGCCCGCGTAGCCGGCCAGCTTCCCGGCGGGCGTCTCGGCGACGACGTACCGCCGGGTGGCCGCGGGCCCGCGCGCGTGCGCGAGCTCGGACCAGAACATCCCCTCCGACCAGGCGTCCTCGGGGAAGAGGTCGGCCTCGAGGGCGAGCACCTCCGGCAGGTCCCACCAGCGCATCTCGCGCAGGACGGCGCCGGTCACGAGTGCCTCGCTCACTGCGGGGTGACCACCTTGTAGTTCTTCGGCACCTGCGCGTCGGGCCGCCGCAGGTACATCGGGACGGGGTCGAGGAAGCCGTCCCCGCCGGCCGCGATCCGCTCGGCCGCGAGGGCGGCGAGCGCGGCGGCGGACTGGTGTTCCGGGCCGCGGGCGTCCGGGAAGGCGTCCGGGTAGAGCAGGGCGCCGGCGCCGACGACGGGGAGTCCGGCGAGCCGCTCGGCGATGTCGGCGGGCCGGTCGACGGAGGCGTCGGTGACCCGGGTGCGGGCGTCGTCGTACCGCGCCCAGTAGACCTCCTTGCGGCGGGCGTCCGTCGCCACCGCGAAGGGCCCCTCGATGCCGGAGGCGTACGCGAGGCCGTCCAGGGTGCACAGGCCGTGCACGGGGACGCCGCCGAGCGCGGACGCGAAGGTGGCGGCGGTGACGAGCCCGACCCGGAGGCCGGTGTAGGGGCCGGGGCCGACCCCGACGACGATCCCGGTCACCGCGTCGAGCGCGGTCCCGGCCTCCTTGAGGACCCGGTCGACGGCGGGGAGCAGGAGCTCCCCGTGGCGGCGGGCGTCGACGCCGGTCGACTCGGCGACGACGGCGGTGCCGTCGTGGAGGGCGACGGTGACGGCGGGGGTGGCGGTATCCATGGCGAGCAACAGCACGCGAACAGCCTACGGCGCCACGAGCGGGCGATGCGGCGCGCGGCCGTCCGGGGGCCCGGCTGCTACCGTCAGGCGCGACAGCGGGTCAGGCTCGGCACGTACGTACGAAGAGGTGGAGACGGTGGCAAGGAGCAGCTCGGGATTCGTGGCCGGGCTCACCGCGGCGGCCGTCGCCGTGGTCGCCTTCCTCGCCTACCAGGCGTCGGCGAGCGTGCCGGCGGACCTCGCGGAGCAGCCGCGGACGCCGGGCACGGTGGCGCCGTCGGCCTCGGCGTCGGCCGGGGCGAAGAAGCCGGCGAAGAACCCGCTGGCGGTGCCGGCGGCCTCGGGCACGGGCCAGCGCGTGGTGTACGCGCTGAAGGACCGCCGGGTGTGGCTGGTCGACGAGAAGAACAAGGCGGTCCGCACCTTCGTCGTGGCGCCGAGCTCGGTCTCCCCGGAGCCGGGGGCGTACGCGGTGACCTCCCGGTCGGGTTCGGTGACCGGCTCCGACGGGGTGCAGATCGAGCACGTGGTGCGCTTCGCGAGCGTGGACGGCGTGACGGTCGGCTTCAGCGCGGCGGTGGACGGCTCGATGCCGTCGCCGGACCCGTCGAAGAAGACCGGCGGCATCCGGATGAAGCGGGCGGACGGCGACGCGATGTGGACCTTCGCGTCGATCGGCGCGAAGGTCGTCGTCGTCTCCTGACGCCGTTACCCGTACGGGGTTACGCGGCCTCGTCCCGCAGCTCCGGCCCGTCGTCCTCCGCGGCGGGCGCGAGGGCGGGCCGCGGCGGGGTCGAGACGGCGCTGGCCGCGGCGCAGGAGGCCAGCAGCTCGCTCATCGAGACGCGCTCCTCGGCGGTGCGGTCCTCGCGCTCCGGCATCTGCGTCGCCATGCATGCCTCCCGTAGGTTAGGTTCACCTAACCAGCTCGTGCATCCATAGCACCACGGCGCGGAGCGCGGGCGCAACATTTTCCCGACATGCTGTCGGAACCTACGTACGTTCAGAGCAGCCGAACGGTCGGACCAGCCGTACGGTCAGAGCAGCGCGAGGTCCTCGTCGGCCCAGCGTCCGCCGATGCCGCGCAGCACCACCGTGCGCCGGTCGTCGTCGGTGTCGCCGGTGACGCGGTGGATGAGCACGTGCAGCCGGTCGTCGGTCAGCTCCTCGACCTTGCCGTCGCCCCACTCCACGACCACCACGGACTCGGGCAGCGAGACGTCGAGGTCCAGGTCCTCCATCTCGTCGAGCCCGCCGCCGAGCCGGTAGGCGTCCACGTGCACCAGGGCCGGGCCGCCGGTCAGCGACGGGTGGACGCGGGCGATGACGAAGGTCGGCGAGGTGACCGCGCCGCGCACGCCCAGGCCCTCGCCGAGGCCGCGGGTCAGCGTGGTCTTCCCGGCGCCCAGCTCGCCGGTGAGCATGACGAGGTCGCCGGCCCGCAGGATTTTCGCGAGCCGTCGGCCGACCTCCTGCATCTGCTCGGGGGAGTCGACGGAGAGGGTGGCGCCGGAGACGGGCGGGTGCGCTGCTTCCATACCCGCCAACCTATCCGTTCCCGGGCCCCTCCCCGGCCCTGGCCAGCAGGGCGGCGAGCGCCGCGGTGACGGCGTCGGGGCGCTCCAGCATCACCAGGTGCCCGGCCTCGGGGACGACGACCAGCTCGCTGCCGGGCAGCTCGGCGGCGATGGCCTCGGTGTGCGAGGCGGGGGTGACGAGGTCCTGGTCGCCGGCGAGGGCCAGCGCGGGCAGGCCGCGGAAGGCGGCGAGGGCGGCGAGCTCGTCGTGCGCGCCGAAGGCGGGGTAGAACTCCGCGACCACGTCGACCGGGACGGACTCGATCATCCGCTCGGCGAAGCGGACGACGGCCGGGTCCACGTCCTGCGAGGCGAAGGAGTACTTCCTCACCAGCCCGGCGAAGAGGTCGGCGGTGGCCCGGCGTCCCTTCTCGACCAGCTCGGCCTGGGAGCCGAGGGCCCGCAGCATCCCGGGCAGGACCCGGCGGACCGCGTTGACGCCGGCGAGCGGCAGCCCGTACGAGACCTCCTCCAGCCGGCCCGGGGAGGTGCCGACGAAGGCGACGCCGGCGACCCGGTCCCGGATCAGCTCCGGGTGGCGGTCGGCCAGCGCCATCACGGTCATGCCGCCCATCGAGTGCCCGACGAGGACGAGCGGCCCCTCGGGCGCGGCGGCGTCGATGACGGCCTTCAGATCGCGGCCGAGCCGGTCGATGGTGACCGGCTTCTCCGCACCGCGGGCCGAGCGGCCGTGCCCCCGCTGGTCCCAGTAGACGGCGCGGACCCGGCCGCGCAGGGCGGCGCGCTGGTAGTGCCAGGAGTCCTGGCTCAGGCAGAAGCCGTGCGAGAAGACGACGGTGACGGGGCCCGCGGCGGCCGCGCCGCTCCCGTCGCCCTCACGTGCCTCGTCGGTCTCGTCGACCTCGTCGACCTCGTACGCGAGGACGGCGCCGTCGTCGGCGAGCGCCCGGCCGGGGGTGCCGCGGAGGGTTCCGTACGGGCCGGTGGAGTCCAGGGCGAGCCGGGCCTTCTGGCGTACCGAGCGGCCCACCGTGAGCCGTTCGATCGCGACTCCGGCCGCCGCGCCGGCGGCGAGCACGCCTATCGCGGCGCCGGCGATCCCCGCCCGCCGCCAGCCCCCGCCGCCGCTCGTCTCCCCCACGCCGGGCTACTCCCCCACGTACACGCGCGGCACCCGCGCGCCGATCCGGGTGACGATCTCGTACGCGATGGTGTCGGCGGCCTCCGCCCAGTCCTGGGCCGTCGGCTCGCCGTGCTCGCCGGAGCCGAAGAGGACGGCCTCGGTGCCGGGGGCGGGCCGGTCGCCGCCGAGGTCCACCACGAACTGGTCCATGGCGACCCGCCCGGCGACCGTGCGGACCCTGCCGTCGACCAGGACCGGGCCGCGCCCGGAGGCGTGCCGGGGGACGCCGTCGGCGTAGCCCACCGGGATCAGGCCGAGGGTGGTCTCGCCGCCGGTGACGTAGTGGTGTCCGTAGGAGACGCCGTGGCCGGGCGGGACCTCCTTGACCAGGGCGACGCTCGCCTTCAGCGACATCACCGGGCGCAGGCCGAGCTCGGCGGAGGTGCCGAGTTCGGGCGCGGGCGAGACGCCGTACATCGCGATCCCGGGGCGGACCAGGTCGAAGTGGGCCTCGGGCAGGGTGAGCGTGGCGGGCGAGTTGGCGATGTGCCGGACCTCGGGCTCGACGCCGGCCTTCTCGGCGTAGTCGAGCATGGAGCGGAAGACCTCCAGCTGCGCGGCGATCGACGGGTGGCCGGGCTCGTCCGCGCAGGCGAAGTGGGACCAGAGGCCGGTGACCTTGACGAGTCCCGCCTTCTCCGCCTTCAGGGCCTCGGCGACCAGCTCGGGCCAGTCGGCCGGCTGGCAGCCGTTGCGGCCGAGGCCGGTGTCGGCCTTGAGCTGGATGCGGGCGGTGCCGCCGGTGCGGCGGGCGGCGGCGGTGACCTCGTCGAGGGCCCACCGGCCGCTGACCGCCATGTCGAGCCCGGCCTCGATGCCCTCGTCCCAGGGGTCGCCGGGCGTCCACAGCCAGCAGAGGACCGGGACGCCGGTGATCCCGGCGGCGCGCAGGGCCAGCGCCTCCTGCGGGGTGGCGGTGCCGAGCCACTCCGCGCCCGCGTCGAGGGCGGCGCGGGCGCAGCGCTCGGCGCCGTGTCCGTACGCGTCGGCCTTGACCACGGCCATGACCCGGACGTGGGGGGCGACGCGGGCGCGCAGCGCGCGGACGTTGGCGCGCAGCGCCCCGAGGTCGATCTCGGCGCGGGCTCGGCGGGGCGGGAGTGCTGTCTCAGTCATCGCGCCCAGTCTCTCAGGTGGTCACAGTCCCGGCCGCTTGCCCCAGATGTAGACCCGGTCACCCTTGCGGAGGACGGACCAGAGCTTCTCCGCGTTCCGGTAGCTCAGGTTCACGCAGCCGCGGCTTCCGGTGGGGGTGGCGATCGGCCCGTAGACGCCGTGGAACGCCTGGCCGCCGTCGAAGAACTGGGAGAACGGCATCGGCGTGTCGTAGATGGTCGACCAGTGGTCCTTGTGGCGCCAGTAGACGGAGTGCCAGCCGGTGCGGGTGCGGTAGCCGGCCCGGCCGCTGCGGATGTTGACCACGGGGTACGTGATCTTCTTGCCCTTCTGCACCCACATCAGCTCGCGGTTCAGGTCGACGCAGGCGACCGGGTAGCTGCGGACGGGGCACTTCTTGGCGGCGTTCGGGTTCTTGCGGGCGGCGAGGAGTTCGGCGCGGCCCCAGGTGACGGGGCCCGCGTAGCCGTTGGCGGGCTTGATCTTCTGCTTGGTCTGGAAGGCGCGGATGGCCCGGCAGTCGGCGGCGGACTGCTTCCCGTCGGCCTTGAGCTTCAGCAGGCGTTCGACCTGCCGCTGGTAGAGCCCGGTCCGGGCGGTGCAGGCGGCCTTGACGGCCCCGCGCGGCAGGTACTCGACGAGTTCGTCGACCTCCTCCTCCGGCTCGGGGACGGGGATCTCGCCGTCGGGGGTGGTCGGCGGCAGCACCTGGTCGGGGGTGTCCATGGGGTACTCGGGGCGCCCGGCGCCGGCGATCCCGGGCACGAGCACGTCGGACGCGGGATCGGCGGCGGCTTCGGACGCGGGGTCGGCGGTGGCTTCGGGCGCGGTCTCGGAGGCGGGACCGGGCGGTGTGGGGTCGGGCTCCTCCCCGTGGGCGGGGGCGGTGCCGGCCAGGAGGGCGGCGGCGAGCAACGGCGGCAGGATGCGGCTTCTCCATCTGGTCACCGGTCCATCCGAACCCGCCCCGCACCGCCCCGGCACGCGCTGACCCCCGGGCGGAGCAGCGGAGTTGGTCCGACCGTGGGCGTGGCGGGGGTCAGGGCTCCCGGACGTCGCGCCAGGCGGTGCGGAGGGAGTCGGCGACCTCGGTGGCGGTGATCGGGCCGGGGCCGGCGGCGGCCCGGCGGGCGGCGAGGCCGTGCAGGTAGGCGGCGCAGGAGGCGGCGTCGACGGGGCCGAGGCCGCCGGCGAGGAGGGAGCCGGCCAGGCCGGAGAGGACGTCGCCGGAGCCGGCGGTGGCGAGCCAGGGGGTGCCGGTGGGGTTGACCCGGACCGGGCCGGTGCCGCCGGGCCCGCAGACCAGGGTGGTGGAGCCCTTGAGGAGGACGGTGGCGCCGTAGCGGGCGGCGAGTTCGCGGACGGCGGCGAGCCGGCCGGCCTCCACGGCCGCCCGGTCGGTGCCGAGCAGCGCGGCCGCCTCGCCGGCGTGCGGGGTGAGCAGGGTGGGCGCGGTCCGCTCGCGTACGGCGTCGGGGTCGAGGACGCGCAGGCCGTCCGCGTCGACCAGGACGGGCACGTCGGAGGCGAGCACCTCGGCGACCGCGACCTCGGTGCCGGGCCCGTCGCCGAGCCCCGGTCCGACGGCCCACGCCTGAACGCGGCCGGCCTTCTCCGGCGGGCCCGAGTGCACCAGGGTCTCCGGATGGGCGGCGATCACCGCCTCGCGCGCCGGGCCGACGTACCGGACGGCTCCGGCGCCGCCGCGCAGCGCCCCGGCGACGGCGAGGACGGCGGCGCCGGGGTAGCGGGCGGAGCCGGCGACGATCCCGAGGACGCCGCGCCGGTACTTGTCGCTCTCGGCGCCGGGCGCGGGCAGCATCCGGGCGACGTCCTGGTGCTGGAGCGCCTCGACGGCGGGGACGGACGGGAGGGTGGCGGCGAGCCCGATGTCGACGAGCCGCAGGGCGCCGGCGTACTCCCGGGCGGGGTCGACGAGCAGCCCGGGCTTGTAGGTGCCGAAGGTGATGGTCGCGTCGGCGCGCAGGGCCTCCCCGGTGACCTCGCCGGTGTCGGCGTCGACGCCGCTGGGCAGGTCGACGGCGACGACGACCGCTCCGGAGCCGCGCGCGGCCCGGGCGACGGGGACGGCCTCGGGGCGCAGTCCGCCGCTCCCGCCGATGCCGGTGATGCCGTCGAGGACGAGGTCGGCGGCGGCCAGCGCCTCGTACGGGTCCTCTGTGACGCGCCCGCCTGCCGCCCGGAGCGCGGCGAGTCCGGCGCCGTGGGCGCGGGGGCCGAGCAGCACGGCGGTGACGCCGGCGCCGCGCCGGGCGAGCCGGGCGCCGGCGTAGAGGGCGTCGCCGCCGTTGTCGCCGGTGCCGACGAGGAGGACGACCCGGGAGCCGTACACCCGGCCCTTGCCGAGCAGCGAGCAGCAGGCGGCGGCGAGTCCGGCGGCGGCCCGCTGCATCAGCGCGCCCTCCGGCAGCCCCGCCATGAGTGCGGCCTCGGCGGCCCGGACGGTCTCCACGTGGTGAGCGGTACGCATGGTGAGCAGTCTGCCCCAGGCGCGGGGGCGGCGCCCGGAGGCTGCCGAACGGCGGCCGGAGAGGACGGGTCGACACCCGGCGTGCCGAGGAGGAACCCCCCGAGGGGTGCGCAGGACGCGCGCGGCCCTCGCGTCCCCCGCCGGCCCGGGCGGCCGCGCGTGGCACGGAACGGGGCCCGGCACCGCGCCTCCCCGCGGCCGGGCCTCGCTCCCGTCCCCGTACGCCTCAGCCCTCGGCGATCACCACCGCCGAGGCCACGCCCGCGTCATGGCTCAGCGAGACGTGCCAGTGCTTCACGCCCAGCTCGGCCGCGCGGGCCGCCACCGTGCCGCGCACCCGGATCCGGGGCTGGCCGGTGGACTCGGCGTACACCTCGGCGTCCGTCCAGTGCAGGTTGCCCGGCGAGCCGAGCGCCTTCGCCAGCGCCTCCTTGGCGGCGAAGCGCACCGCGAGGGAGGCCGGGCCCCGGCGCTCGCCGCTCGGCAGCAGCAGCTCGTCCTCGACGAAGAGGCGCTCGATCAGCGCCGGCGTCCGCTCCAGCGACGCGGCGAAGCGGTCGATCTCCGCCACGTCGATCCCCACCCCGATGATCATGCTTCTTCCCTCACTCCACCGTCACGGACTTGGCCAGGTTGCGCGGCTGGTCCACCTCGTTGCCCCGGGCGGTGGCCAGCTCGCAGGCGAAGACCTGGAGCGGCACCGTCGAGACGAGCGGCTGGAGCAGCGTCGGCGTGGCCGGGACGCGGACCAGGTGGTCGGCGAAGGGGACGACGGCCTCGTCGCCCTCCTCGGCGATCACGATGGTCCGGGCGCCCCGGGCCCGGATCTCCTGGATGTTGGAGACGATCTTGTCGTGGAGGACCGAGCGCCCCTTCGGCGAGGGCACCACGACGACGACCGGCAGGTCCTCCTCGACGAGGGCGATCGGCCCGTGCTTCAGCTCACCGGCCGCGAAGCCCTCGGCGTGCATGTACGCCAGCTCCTTCAGCTTCAGCGCGCCCTCCAGGGCGACCGGGTAGCCGACGTGCCGGCCGAGGAAGAGGATCGTGTCCTTGTGGGCGAGCGAGCGGGCGAGGGCCCGCACGGGCTCCATCGTCTCCAGGACCCGCTCGACCTCCTCGCCGATCCGGGCGAGCTCGCGGACGACGGCGCGGATCTCGTCGCCCCACTTGGTGCCGCGGACCTGGCCCAGGTAGAGGGCGAGGAGGTAGCAGGCGACGAGCTGCGTCAGGAACGCCTTCGTCGAGGCGACGGCGACCTCGGGCCCCGCGTGGGTGTACAGCACGGCGTCCGACTCGCGCGGGATCGTCGAGCCGTTGGTGTTGCAGACGGCGAGGACCTTGGCGCCCTGCTCGCGGGCGTGCCGGAGCGCCATCAGGGTGTCCATGGTCTCGCCGGACTGCGAGATGGCGATGACGAGCGTCCGCTGCCCGAGGATCGGGTCGCGGTAGCGGAACTCGCTGGCCAGCTCCACCTCGCACGGGATCCGGGTCCAGTGCTCGATGGCGTACTTGGCGATGAGACCGGCGTGGAAGGCGGTGCCGCAGGCGACGATGACGACCTTGTCGGCCTCGCGGAGCACCGCGTCGGGGATGCGGACCTCGTCGAGGGTGAGCCGCCCGGAGGCGTCGATCCGGCCGAGGAGGGTGTCGGCGACCGCCTTGGGCTGCTCGGCGATCTCCTTGAGCATGAAGTGGTCGTAGCCGCCCTTCTCGGCGGCGGAGGCGTCCCAGTCGACGTGGAAGGCGCGGACGTCGGCGGGCACGCCGTCGAAGTCGGTGACGGTGACGCCGTCCCGGCTGAGCTCGACGACCTGGTCCTGGCCGAGCTCGATCGCGGACCGGGTGTGGGCGATGAAGGCGGAGACGTCGGAGGCGAGGAAGTTCTCGCCCTCGCCGACGCCGACGACGAGCGGCGAGTTGCGGCGGGCGCCGACGACGACGTCGGGCTGGTCGGCGTGGACGGCGACCAGGGTGAAGGCCCCGTCGAGCCGCCGGCAGACCAGCCGCATGGCCTCGGCGAGGTCGCCGACGGACGAGAACTCCTCCGCCAGCAGATGGGCGACGACCTCGGTGTCGGTCTCGGAGAGGAGGGTGTGGCCGCGCTCGGCGAGCTCCTCGCGCAGGGCGGCGAAGTTCTCGATGATGCCGTTGTGCACGACGGCGACCCGGCCCGCGTTGTCGAGGTGCGGGTGCGCGTTGGCGTCGGTGGGGCCGCCGTGGGTGGCCCACCGGGTGTGCCCGATGCCGACGGAGCCGCCGGCCAGCGGCCGGTCGACGAGTTCCTTCTCCAGGTTGACGAGCTTGCCCGCCTTCTTCGCGGCGGCGAGCCCGCCGTCCGCCAGCACGGCGACGCCGGCCGAGTCGTACCCCCGGTACTCCAGCCGCTTCAGCCCCGCGACGACCACATCAAGCGCCGACTGCCCGCCGACGTATCCCACGATTCCGCACATGGCGGCAGCCTACGGCCGAACCCCGCGCCGGGCCCGTACCCCGACCGGAACGGGGGCCGCCGCCGTCAACCGTGCGGCACGTGACCCACCCCACGACCCACGCGGTCCGGGAAGCCGGGACAATGGCGGGGTGATCACCTCGCCGCCACGAAGCGCCAACGGCAACGGAGCCGGAAGCGGAGGCCCCCGCCGGGCCCCCGAGCCGACCCCGTACGTCGACCTCACCCGCGCCGAGTGGAGCGCCCTGCGCGACAAGACCCCGCTCCCCCTCACCGCCGACGAGGTCGAGCGGCTGAAGGGACTCGGGGACGTCATCGACCTCGACGAGGTGCGGGACGTCTACCTGCCCCTCTCCCGGCTGCTCAACCTGTACGTGCAGGCCACCAGCGGCCTGCGCGGGGCGCTGAACACCTTCCTCGGGGAGAGCGGCGAGCAGCGCGGCACGCCGTTCGTCATAGGGGTGGCCGGGTCGGTCGCGGTCGGCAAGTCGACGGTGGCGCGTCTCCTCCAGGCGCTGCTCGCCCGCTGGCCCGAGCACCCGCGGGTGGAGCGGATCACCACCGACGGCTTCCTCTACCCGATGGCGGAGCTGAAGGCGCGCGGGCTGATGTCCCGGAAGGGCTTCCCCGAGTCGTACGACCGGCGGGCGCTGACCCGGTTCGTCGCCGACGTGAAGGCGGGCAAGGAGGAGGTCACCGCCCCGGTCTACTCGCACCTCATCTACGACCGGGTGCCGGGCGAGGAGCTGGTGGTGCGCCGGCCCGACATCCTGATCGTCGAGGGGCTGAACGTGCTCCAGCCGGCGCTGCCCGGCAAGGACGGCCGGACCCGGGTGGGCCTGGCGGACTACTTCGACTTCTCGGTGTACGTGGACGCGCGGCCGGAGGACATCGAGGGCTGGTACCTCAACCGCTTCCGCAAGCTGCGGGAGACCGCCTTCCAGGACCCGTCCTCGTACTTCCGGCGGTGGACGCAGGTGTCCGAGGAGGAGGCCCTGGACTACGCCCGCACGATGTGGCGGACCGTCAACAAGGTGAACCTGCTGGAGAACGTGGCGCCGACGCGCGGCCGGGCGACCCTCGTCGTCCGCAAGGGCCCGGACCACAAGGTGCAGCGCCTGAGCCTGCGCAAGCTCTGACCTCCGTAAGCTCGGGGGATGTTGCATCTGCGGATGATCGTGCCCCAGGACCGCACGGAGGCGGTGACCGAGCTGATCGGGTCGACGGTCGGCACCACCCATGTGGTGGTGCTGCCGGGAGCGGCCCGGGACCCGGCCGGGGACCTCGTCATGTGCGACGTCGCCCGCGAGGCGGGGGACGAACTGCTGCACGGGCTGCGGGAGCTGAAGCTCGATCAGGACGGTTCGATCGCCGTCGAGAACATCGACCTGTCGATGTCGGAGCGGGCCGACGCGGCCGAGGAGGACGCCCCCGGCGAGGGCGCGGACGCGGTGCTCTGGGAGCAGTTGGCGGACGCGACCCACGAGGAGTCGACGCTCTCCTTCACGTATCTCGCCTTCATGCTGCTGGCGACGATGATCGCGGCCTGCGGCGTGGTCCTCGACAACGCCATCCTGATCGTGGGCGCGATGGCGGTCGGCCCGGAGTTCGGGCCGCTCGCCGGGGTGTGCACGGCGATCGTGAAGCGGGCCCCGCGGCTCGCGGCCCGCTCGCTGGTGGCGCTGCTCGTCGGCTTCCTGGCGGCGATCGCGGTCACGACGCTGTTCAGCCTGCTGATGGACTGGCTCGGGCTCTTCAGCAAGGCGCAGCTGGACGCGGAGCGGCCGCAGACCGCGTTCATCTGGCAGCCGGACCCGTTCTCCTTCGTGGTGGCGCTGCTCGCGGGCGCGGCCGGCACCCTGTCGCTGACCTCGTCGAAGGCGGGCGCCCTGGTGGGTGTGGCGATCTCGGTGACGACCGTGCCGGCGGCGGCGAACGCGGCGGTGGCGCTGAGCTACGGCGAGGTCGGCCAGACCTGGGGCTCGCTCCAGCAGCTGCTGCTCAACCTGCTGGGCATCATGCTGTCGGGCACCCTGACCCTGCTGCTCCAGAAGTGGCTGTGGGAGACCCAGCGGGGCAAGCTGAAGCGCCGGCTGCGGAAGGGCTGACCCCCACGGCGTCAGGGGAAGGGTCACGGGAAGGGCCCCGCCGCACCGGAGTGCGCGGGGCCCTTCGCCGTACCGCCCGGAAGCCCTAGCCGAGCGCGGACTTCACGACGTCGGCGAGGCGCTGCGCGACCGAGCGGGCCTGCTCGATGTCGGCGGCCTCGACCATGACGCGGACCAGCGGCTCGGTGCCGGAGGAGCGGAGCAGCACCCGGCCGGTGGTGCCCAGCTCGCGCTCGGCGTCGGCGACGGCGGCGGCCAGCTCGCCGGAGGTGGAGACGCGGGACTTGTCGACGTCCTTCACGTTGATGAGGATCTGCGGCAGCCGCTCCATGACGGCGGCCAGCTCCGCGAGGGACTTGCCGGTGGCGGCGACCCGGGCGGCCAGCATGAGGCCGGTGAGGGTGCCGTCGCCGGTGGTGGCGTGGTCGAGCACGATGACGTGCCCGGACTGCTCGCCGCCGAGGGCGAAGCCGTGCTCCTTCATGGACTCCAGGACGTAGCGGTCGCCGACCGCGGTCTGGACGAGGGTGAGGCCCTCGCGCTCCATGGCGAGCTTGAAGCCCAGGTTGGACATGACGGTGGCGACGACGGTGTCGCCGCGCAGCGTGCCGGCCTCGCGCATGGCGAGGGAGAGCACGGCGAGGATCTGGTCGCCGTCCACCTCCTCGCCGGTGTGGTCGACGGCGAGGCAGCGGTCGGCGTCGCCGTCGTGGGCGATGCCGAAGTCGGCGCCGTGCTCGACGACGGCGGCCTTGAGCAGCTCCAGGTGGGTGGAGCCGCAGCCGTCGTTGATGTTGAGGCCGTCGGGGGCGGCGCCGATGGTGACGACCTGGGCGCCGGCGCGGGTGAACGCCTCGGGCGAGACGCGGGCGGCGGCGCCGTGGGCCTCGTCGAGGACGATCTTCAGGCCGTCGAGGCGGTTGGGCAGCACGGAGAGGAGGTGGGAGACGTAGGTCTCGAAGCCCTCGTCGTAGTCGCGGACGCGGCCGACGCCGGCGCCGGTCGGGCGGTCCCAGGGGGCGCCGGTGCGGTGCTCCTCGTAGACGGCCTCGATCTTGTCCTCCAGGTCGTCGGCGAGCTTGTGGCCGCCGCGGGCGAAGAACTTGATGCCGTTGTCGGGCATGGCGTTGTGGCTGGCGGAGAGCATCACGCCGAGGTCGGCGCCGAGGACGCCGGTGAGGTGGGCGACGGCCGGGGTGGGCAGGACGCCGACGCGCAGGACGTCGACACCGGCGCTGGCGAGACCGGCGACGACGGCCGCCTCCAGGAACTCTCCGGACGCGCGCGGGTCACGCCCGACCACGGCGGTCGGCCGATGGCCCTCGAAGGTCCCCGCCTCGGCGAGCACGTGCGCCGCCGCGACCGACAGGCCGAGCGCGAGCTCCGCCGTCAGGTCCGCGTTGGCAACGCCGCGTACGCCGTCGGTGCCGAAGAGTCGTCCCACAGCTGTCCTCCGAAAATGCGTGCCCAAGGGTGAAAAAGATCCCGGTGAAAGGTCCGGGGTGAAAGAGGTGAAGAAAAAACGTACGCCCCGACGGCACGCGCAGTGCGCCGGGGCGTACGTACAAGCAGTGCGGGCAGGCGATTAACGCTTGCTGTACTGCGGAGCCTTGCGGGCCTTCTTGAGACCGGCCTTCTTCCGCTCGACCGCACGGTCGTCACGGGAGAGGAAGCCGGCCTTCTTCAGCGCCGGGCGGTTGTTCTCGACGTCGGCCTCGTTCAGGGCGCGGGCGACACCGAGGCGCAGGGCACCGGCCTGGCCGGAGACACCGCCACCCGCGATGCGGGCGATGACGTCGTAGCGGTTGTCGAGCTCGAGCACCTTGAAGGGCTCGTTGACTTCCTGCTGGTGAACCTTGTTCGGGAAGTAGTCCTCGAGCGTACGCCCGTTGATCTTCCACTTGCCGGTGCCCGGGACGATCCGGACGCGGGCGATGGCGTTCTTGCGACGGCCCAGGCCGGCGGCCGGCTGCGGGTCGCCGAAGCGGGACGCGAGGGACTCGGAGGTGTAGTCACCCTCGACGATCTCGGTCTCGGTGGTGTACTCCTCGACGCCCTCGAACTCGTCGATGGGGGTCTCGGGGGTGGTCTCGGCCACGATGCTCCTCAGATTTCTTTCGTTCTTAGGGGGTGGCCGGAACTACTGCGCGACCTGGGTGATCTCGAACGGGACCGGCTGCTGGGCAGCGTGCGGGTGGTTCTCGCCCGCGTAGACCTTCAGCTTCGAGAGCATCTGACGGCCCAGGGAGTTCTTGGGGATCATGCCCTTGATGGCCTTCTCGACGGCCTTCTCGGGGTTCTTCTCCAGAAGCTCGTCGTAACGGACGGAGCGCAGACCACCCGGGTAGCCGGAGTGGCGGTACGCCATCTTCTGGGTCTTCTTGTTGCCGGACAGGTGGACCTTGTCGGCGTTGATGATGATGACGAAGTCGCCCATGTCCATGTGGGGGGCGTAGACCGGCTTGTGCTTGCCTCGCAGGAGGTTCGCAGCCGTCGTCGCCAGACGGCCCAGGACGATGTCCTGCGCGTCGATGATGTGCCACTGGCGAGTGACATCGCCGGGCTTGGGGCTGTACGTACGCACTTCGTAGCCTTCGCTTCTTCAGTGGATGGAGTCCAGACACACCTGAAGCGATCATGCAGCTGGGGCCCACACTGCCGGGACACCGCCCGTATGCGAGCCACTGGTAACTGCTCCAGGGAACCGCGTAAGGCCCCTCCGCGTGAGAACGACGAAGCCAATACGCATAACAAACCAGAAGCGTACCCGCGCTCCCCCGGCCGGGTCAAAACGCGCCCCGCCCCCCTCACCCGGCGTCGTACGCCGACGGGGCGCGCGGGCCCGCCGCCCGCCCCGCCGACCACCCGACGTCAGCGCACCCGCTCCACCCGGCGCTCGTCCCACACCGGTTCCGTGGACTCGCGGACGACGCCGTCCGAGCCGAAGACCAGGTAGCGGTCGAAGCTCTTGGCGAACCAGCGGTCGTGGGTGACGGCCAGGACCGTGCCCTCGTAGGACTCCAGGCCGTCCTGGAGCGCCTCGGCGGACTCCAGGTCCAGGTTGTCCGTGGGCTCGTCCAGGAGCAGCGCGGTGGTGCCGGCCAGTTCCAGGAGGAGGATCTGGAAGCGGGCCTGCTGGCCGCCGGAGAGCTTGTCGAAGGGCTGGTCGCCCTGCCGCTCCAGCTCGTACCGGCGCAGCATGGACATCGCCGCGCCCCGGTCCTTGGCGTGCTCGGTCCACAGGATGTCGACGAGCGGGCGGCCGGCCAGCTCGGGGTGGGCGTGGGTCTGGGCGAAGTGCCCGGGGACGACCCGCGCGCCCAGCTTCCACGTGCCGGTGTGCGCCACCGACTCGTCCCCGGCGAGCAGCCGCAGGAAGTGGGACTTGCCGGAGCCGTTCGAGCCCAGGACGCCGACCCGCTCCCCGTAGAAGATCTCCAGGGAGAAGGGCTTCATCAGACCGGTGAGCTCCAGGTTCTCGCAGGTCACGGCCCGGACCCCGGTCCGGCCGCCGCGCAGCCGCATCCGGATGTCCTGTTCGCGCGGCGGCTCCGGCGGCGGGCCCGCCTCCTCGAACTTCCGCAGCCGGGTCTGGGCCGCGGCGTACCGGGACGCCATCTCGTGGCTGACCGCGGCCGCCTGTCGCAGATTGACGACCAGCTTCTTCAGCTGCGCGTGCTTCTCCTCCCAGCGCCGCTTCAGCTCCTCGAAGCGGGCGAACCGCTCCCGCCGCGCCTCGTGGAAGGTGTCGAAGCCGCCGCCGTGCACCCACACGTCGGAGCCGGCCGCGCCGGGCTCCACCGCGATGATCTTCTGCGCGGCCCGGGAGAGCAGCTCCCGGTCGTGGGAGATGAAGAGCACGGTCTTACGGGTCTCCCGCAGCCGCTCCTCCAGCCACCGCTTGCCGGGCACGTCCAGGTAGTTGTCCGGCTCGTCGAGGAGCAGCACCTCGTCGGTGCCGCGCAGCAGCGACTCCAGGACGAGCCGCTTCTGCTCACCGCCGGACAGCGTCCGCACCTGACGGAACTGCGCCTTCTCGTAGGGCACGCCCAGCGCGGCCGTGGTGCAGATGTCCCACAGCGTCTCGGCCTCGTACCCCTGCACCTCCGCCCAGTCGGCGAGGGCCTGCGCGTACGTCATCTGCGCGGCCTCGTCGTCGACCGTCATGATCAGGTGCTCGGCCGCGTCGACGGCCTTCGCGGCCTCCCGGATGCGGGGGTGCGCCACGGAGACGAGCAGGTCGCGGACGGTCGACTCGTCCCGTACGGAGCCGATGAACTGCGGCATCACGCCGAGCCCGCCGCTGACGGTGACGGAGCCGCCGTGCGGCTGGAGGTCTCCGGCGATCATCCGCAGGAGGGTGGTCTTGCCGGCGCCGTTGGCCCCGACGAGCGCGACGACGGCGCCCTCTCCCACCCGGAAGGAGGCGTCCCCGAGCAGGACCCTCCCGTCGGGAAGGTAGTACTCCAGATGCGCGGCCTCGACATGTCCCATGAGGTGCATTGTCACCGCCCGCGTCCGCTTCCCCCAAGCGGTTTAGGATGCGCGGCATGAGCTTTGGGGGACCGCAGTGGCCGCAGGAGCCGCAGCAGCAGGGGCAGCAGGGGTACGGCCAGCAGCACGGGTACGGGTACCCGCAGCAGCCGGGACCGTACGGACAGCAGCAGCAGCCGCAGCACGGGTACGGCTACCCGCCGCCGCAGGACCCCTTCGCGGGCGCCCAGGGCGGACCGGGCGGGCCCGGCGACGGCACCCCTGACTGGGGCGCCCTCGCGGCCGCCTCCGAGGCGGGCAGCCGCCGCAAGCGCCGCCTGCTGATCGCGGGCGGCGTCCTCGCCACGGTGGCGGTGGGCGCGCTCGTCGCGGCCGCCGTGGTGGCGACGAACAAGAAGAACGACGAGGCGAAGAACGGCGGCCCGACCCCGACGGGCCCGGTCACCACGACGGCCTCCCCCACCCCCGCGCCGACCTTCTCCTCCGTGGCCCCGCCGCCCCCGCCGGACCCGAAGGACTACATCACCGATCCGAAGAAGGACAAGGCGCCGCTGACCACCGACGGGCTCTACCCCGGCACGAAGCTCACCATGTTCGGCCGCCCCTACAAGAAGGGCGCGACCTCCGCGACGAAGAACTGCGCCTCGGTCACCACGGGCGGCCTCGGCTCGGTCCTGAGCAAGAACGGCTGCGAGCACGTGCTGCGCGCCACCTACGTCAAGGACGGGGTGGCGATCACCGTCGGCGTCGCCGTCTTCCCCTCCGAGAAGGCGGCCCTGGCCGCGAAGAAGCAGGCGACCGGCGGCATCGCGCCGCTCGCCGGCAAGGGCGTCGGCACCTTCTGCCACGCCACCGTCTGCCTGCGCCGCGCCAACTCGGTCGGCCGGTACGCCTACTTCACGCAGGCCGGCTTCGCGAACGGCAAGAAGGTCACCACGAAGGACAAGCCGGTCTTCCAGGCCAGCGACGACCTGGGCACCTTCGTCTTCAACCAGATCTACGCCCGCGGCAAGAGCCAGGCGAACGCGGCGGCGGCCGCCTCGGCCCCGCCGCGCTAGCCGCGGTCCGGCGGGCTCAGCAGCAGCCGGCCGCGCCCGGCAGGGTGCGCTTGTTGCGGGCCTCGCGGCTGCGGGCGGCGAGCTGGTCGTCGGCCGGGTAGCCGACCTCCTCCAGCGTCAGGCCGTGCGGGCGGACGACGTGCACCGCGGAGTCGCGGACGCCGGCGGCCAGCACCTTCCCCGGCCAGTCCACCGGCCGGTGCCCGTCGCCGACGAAGAGCAGCGCGCCGACGAGCGAGCGGACCATGTTGTGGCAGAAGGCGTCGGCCTTGACCGTGGCCTCCAGGATGCCGTCGGGCCGACGCTCCCAGCGCAGCGCCTGGAGCGTGCGGATGGTGGTCGCGCCCTCGCGCTTCTTGCAGTACGCGGCGAAGTCGTGCTCGCCGACCAGCGCGGCGGCGGCCTCGTTCATGGCGTCCATGTCGAGGGTCCAGTCGTGCCACAGGACGTGCCCGCGCAGCAGCGGGTCGACGCCGCCGGGGTGGTCGGTGACCCGGTACGCGTACCGCCGCCAGATCGCCGAGAAGCGGGCGTTGAACCCCGCGGGGGCCTCGGTGAGGCTCCACACCCGCACGTCGTGCGGGAGCCGCCCCGCGAGCCGCCGCAGCAGCTTCTCGCGGTGCTCCTGCCACAGCTCCTCCGGCAGGTCCACGTGCGCGACCTGCCCGCGCGCGTGCACCCCGGCGTCGGTCCGGCCGGCGACGGTCAGCTCGTACGTCTCCGAGGACCGCGTCACGGTCTTCAGCGCGTCCTCGATCTCGCCCTGCACGGTCCGCTGCCCCCGGGCCTGCTTGGCCCACCCGGAGAAGTCCCGGCCGTCGTACGAAAGGTCGAGCCGGACCCGTACGAACCCGGGCTGCACGTCATCACTCACCAGAAGATCCTCTCAGACACACGGGAACGGGCCCGCACCCCAGGGGGTACGGGCCCGTCCGCGAGAAACGTCGGAAGAACGCTTACGCGTCCTTCGCCTCGTCCTCGGTCGCCTCGACCGCGGCGGCCTCGTCGGCCTCCTTGACGGCGCGCTTGGTGGCGGCCTCGGCCTCGGCGACGGTCGCCTTCTTGGCGATCTCGCCCTCGACGAGCTCGATCACGGCCATCGGGGCGTTGTCGCCACGACGGTTGCCGATCTTCGTGATGCGGGTGTAACCACCCGGACGCTCCGAGTAGCGCGGGGCGATCTCGGTGAAGAGGGTGTGGACGATGCCCTTGTCGGTGATCGTCTGCAGCACCAGGCGACGGTTGTGGATGTCGCCCTTCTTCGCCTTGGTGATCAGGCGCTCGGCGACGGGACGCAGACGGCGGGCCTTGGCCTCGGTCGTCGTGATGCGGCCGTGCTCGAACAGCGACTTCGCCAGGTTGGCGAGGAGCAGCTTCTCGTGAGCGGCGGAACCGCCGAGGCGGGCACCCTTCGCGGGACGCGGCATGGTGTTTCTCCTTGTGATCTGCACCGGCCGTATGAGGTACCGGTGTCAGTATCCGAGCAGGCGGTTACCTGTCGGAGACCCCGTGCCCCGTAAGGGGCGCGGGGAACTGCGCGATCAGCCGAAGCGGACCCGCAGCAGAACTACGACCGTCAGTACTGCTCGGTCTCGACGAAGCCCGCGTCCGCGTCGTCGTCGGCGCCGAAGGCGTCGGCGGCGGCGGTCGGGTCGAATCCGGGCGGGCTGTCCTTGAGGGCCAGGCCCATGCCGGCCAGCTTCGCCTTGACCTCGTCGATCGACTTCGCACCGAAGTTGCGGATGTCGAGCAGGTCGGCCTCGGAGCGCGCCACGAGCTCACCCACGGAGTGGATGCCCTCACGCTTGAGGCAGTTGTAGGAGCGGACCGTGAGCTCCAGCTCCTCGATCGGCAGCGCGAGGTCGGCGGCGAGGGCGGCGTCCGTCGGGGACGGGCCCATGTCGATGCCCTCGGCGTCGATGTTCAGCTCGCGGGCGAGACCGAACAGCTCGACCAGGGTCTTGCCGGCGGACGCCATGGCGTCACGCGGGCGCATGGCCTGCTTGGTCTCGACGTCGACGATGAGCTTGTCGAAGTCGGTGCGCTGCTCGACTCGGGTCGCCTCGACCTTGTAGGTGACCTTGAGAACCGGCGAGTAGATGGAGTCGACCGGGATACGGCCGATCTCCTGGCCCACCTGCTTGTTCTGGACGGCGGAGACGTAGCCGCGACCGCGCTCGACGGTCAGCTCCATCTCCAGCTTGCCCTTGGCGTTCAGGGTCGCCAGGACGAGGTCGGGGTTGTGCACCTCGACACCGGCCGGGGGCGCGATGTCGGCGGCGGTGACCAGACCCGGGCCCTGCTTGCGCAGGTACATCACGACCGGCTCGTCGTGCTCCGAGGAGACGACCAGCTGCTTGATGTTGAGGATGAGGTCGGTGACGTCCTCCTTGACGCCCGGCACGGTGGTGAACTCGTGCAGGACACCGTCGATGCGGATGCTGGTGACGGCGGCACCCGGGATCGAGGAGAGGAGGGTACGGCGGAGGCTGTTGCCGAGGGTGTAGCCGAAGCCCGGCTCCAGCGGCTCGATCACGAACCGGGAGCGGAACTCGTCGACGACCTCTTCGGTCAGCGAAGGACGCTGAGCGATAAGCATGTGTGTTCCTTCAGTCGTGGACGCCCACTATTTGACGTCCTCGGTGTACTGCAAGGGTACGGGCGGCGCGCCTCGAAAGAGGCACGCCGCCCGAAAAGCCCAGGTCAAGCAGGCGACGCGTCAGACGCGGCGGCGCTTGGGGGGACGGCAGCCGTTGTGCGGCGTGGGGGTGACGTCCTGGATCGAGCCGACCTCGAGGCCGGTGGCCTGGAGGGAGCGGATCGCGGTCTCACGGCCGGAGCCGGGACCCTTGACGAAGACGTCGACCTTGCGCATGCCGTGCTCCTGCGCGCGGCGGGCGGCCGACTCGGCGGCCATCTGCGCGGCGAAGGGGGTGGACTTGCGCGAGCCCTTGAAGCCGACGTGGCCGGCGGAGGCCCAGGAGATCACGTTGCCGGACGGGTCCGTGATCGAGACGATCGTGTTGTTGAACGTGCTCTTGATGTGCGCGTGGCCGTGAGCGACGTTCTTCTTTTCCTTGCGGCGCACCTTCTTGGCAGCGCCCTGACGACCCTTGGGGGGCATCTCTTACTCCTACGGGAGGTGGTCGGTCCTACAGCGAAGACCGCTTGGTCAAGCGTCCGCTGAGGACTACTTCTTGCCCGGCTTCTTCTTGCCGGCGATGGCGCGACGCGGGCCCTTGCGGGTACGAGCGTTCGTGCTGGTGCGCTGACCGCGGACGGGCAGGCCACGACGGTGGCGCAGGCCCTGGTAGCAGCCGATCTCGACCTTGCGGCGGATGTCGGCGGCGATCTCGCGGCGGAGGTCACCCTCGGTCTGGAGGTTGGCGTCCACGTACTCGCGGATCTTGACGAGGTCTTCCTCGGCAAGGTCGCGGACACGGGTGGACGGGTTCACGCCGGTCGCGGCGAGAATCTCCTCGGACCGGGTACGCCCGATACCGAAGACGTAGGTGAGTGCGACCACCACGCGCTTCTCGCGCGGGATGTCAACACCGGAAACGCGTGCCATTCAATGGCTCCTGTGTTCTCGGGGGTCTGCTGCAGAACCGTTCCCGGCTGCCGTATGAGGTACAGATCGGGTCCCCGGCCCCCGCCGGAGGTGCCGTCAGCCGTGGATCACGGCCGGACGGGCTCTGCTATGTACGTGTTGCTATGCGTCGCGCGAAGAACTGCGAGATGCAGGTTCGGTCGGCGTGCGTCAGCCCTGGCGCTGCTTGTGGCGCAGGTTGTCGCAGATGACCATGACCCGACCGTGACGGCGGATCACCTTGCACTTGTCGCAGATCTTCTTGACGCTCGGCTTGACCTTCATGGGTGTGAGGTTCTCCGGGTCAGTGCCACCACCCGCGCGCGGAGGCGGGGTGCGGGCAAGATCTACTTGTAGCGGTAGACGATCCGGCCACGCGTCAGGTCGTACGGAGACAGCTCCACGACGACCCGGTCGTCCGGGAGGATACGGATGTAGTGCATCCGCATCTTGCCGGAGATGTGCGCGAGGACCTTGTGACCGTTCTGGAGCTCCACCTTGAACATGGCGTTCGGCAGGGACTCGATCACGGTGCCCTCGATCTCGATGGCACCTTGCTTCTTGGCCACGCTTCGCCCTTCGAATCGGCTACCTTGATCGACTCTCACTCTCCGGTGCGGACACACGGGTACACGAGAGCCGACGCATCAGTCTACGCCAGGCCCCTCGAAAAGACGAATCCGAGGAATCTGCCCAGCGCGGAAGATCATTACTCCGCCACGCGCCCACCGGGACGGAGGCGCGCCCACCGGACGCGTGGCGGTCATGCCGGCGGGGCAGCCCCGCCTCACGCACCGCTCGCGGGCTCGGCGCCGGAGCGCCTCACAAGCTTCGCGGCGCTGCGGCGGACTCCGCCCGCCGAGGCGCGGCGCGTCCGGCGCGTGGCGCGTCCGGCGCGTGGCGCTTACGCCAGCGGGTCCGGGGCGGCGGTCACGCCCAGTTCCGCCAGCTTCGCCTTGCCGCCGTCCACCGCCGTGAGGACCAGGGGGCCCTCCTCGGTGAGGGCGACGCTGTGCTCCCAGTGGGAGGACCAGGTGCCGTCGGTGGAGACGACCGTCCAGTCGTCGGCGAGGACCTCGGTGTGCGGCGTGCCGAGGGAGACCATCGGCTCGATCGCCAGGCAGAAGCCGGGGACCAGCTTCGGGCCCTTGCCGCGCTTGCGGGAGACGTAGTTCAGCAGGTGCGGGTCCATGTGCATCTCGGTGCCGATGCCGTGGCCGCCGTAGTCCTCGACGATGCCGTACTTTCCCAGGCTGTGGTCGCCCACGGCCGGCCGCGGCTGCCGCTTGATGTACGACTCGATCGCCTTCGAGATGTCGACCAGGCGCGCGCCCACCCGCATCGCCGCGATGCCGGCCCACATCGACTCCTCGGTCACCCGGGAGAGCTCGATCAGCTCCGGCGCGTGACCGGTGCCGACGAAGGCGGTGTACGCGGCGTCGCCGTGCCAGCCGTCCACGATCGCGCCGGCGTCGATCGAGATGATGTCGCCGTCCTTGAGGACCGTCTTCTCGTCGGGGATGCCGTGGACCACGACCTCGTTGACCGAGGTGCAGATGGTCGCGGGGAACCCGCCGTACCCGAGGAAGTTCGACTTCGCCCCGTGGTCGGCGATCACCTTGCGCGCGACCTCGTCCAGGTCCTTCGTCGTGGCGCCCGGCACGGCCGCCTCGCGGGTCGCCGCGTGGATGGCGGCGACGACCAGCCCCGCCTCGCGCATCTTCGCGATCTGCTCGGGGGTCTTGATCTGCACCATCGTGGGCGGGGCCTTTCCATCGAGTACGGGGAACAGAACAACGATACGGCCGCGGCGCCCGTCAGGGGCACCGCGGCCGTACCGCGTGAGCGTGGGGTTACTTCTTCAGCGCGTCCATGGCACGCGCCGTGACCTCGTCCACCTTGCCGAGCGCGGAGATCGTCACGACCAGGTTCTGCGCCCGGTAGTAGTCGATGATCGGCTCGGTCTGCGTGTGGTAGACCTCCAGGCGGGTGCGGACGGTCTCCTCGGAGTCGTCCGCGCGCTGGTAGAGCTCGCCACCGCAGACGTCGCAGACGCCCTCGGTCTTCGGGGCGTTGTACGTCACGTGGAAGACGTGCGAGGAGTCGTTGCGGCAGATGCGGCGACCCGCGATCCGCTTCACGACCTCGTCCTCGGGGACCTCGAGGTCCAGGACCGCGTCCAGCTGCATGTCGTCCGCCTTGAGGGCGACATCCAGGGCCTCGGCCTGGGCCACGTTGCGCGGGAACCCGTCGAGCAGGAAGCCGTTCGCGGCGTCCGCCTGCTCCATACGGTCCTTGGCCATTCCGATGGTCACCTCGTCCGGGACGAGCTCGCCCCGGTCCATGTAACCCTTCGCCTTCAGGCCCAGCTCCGTGCCCTGCGAGATGTTGGCACGGAAGAGGTCACCCGTGGAGATGTGGGGAATGGCCAGGTTCTTGGCAAGGAACGCGGCCTGCGTTCCCTTGCCGGCCCCGGGCGGTCCGACGAGGACGATTCGCATCAGCGGAGGAACCCTTCGTAATTGCGCTGCTGGAGCTGGCTCTCGATCTGCTTCACGGTCTCCAGCCCCACACCCACGATGATCAGGATGCTCGTCCCACCGAACGGGAAGTTGGCATTGGCACCGCCGAAGCCTGCCAACGCCATCGTCGGCACAAGAGCGATCAGACCCAAGTACAGCGAGCCCGGCCAAGTGATCCGGTTGAGCACGTAGCTCAGGTACTCGGCAGTAGGTCGACCAGCCCGGATACCCGGGATGAAGCCACCATACTTCTTCATGTTGTCGGCGACTTCCTCGGGGTTGAACGAGATCGCCACGTAGAAGAAGGCGAAGAACACGATCAGGAGGAAGTACGTGGCGATGTAATACGGGTGGTCACCCTTGACGAAGTGGGCTTCGATCCAGGTCTTCCACCCCGCCGTGGAGTTCGAGAACTGCGCGATCAGCGCCGGGATGTAGAGCAGCGACGAGGCGAAGATGACAGGAATCACACCTGCCTGGTTCACCTTCAACGGGATGTAAGTGGACGTACCGCCGTACGACCTGCGGCCGATCATCCGCTTCGCGTACTGCACCGGGATACGGCGCTGGGCCTGCTCGACGAAGACGACGAGGGCCACCATGACGAAGCCGATGAGGATGACGGTGCCGAACTCGATCCAGCCCTGGGCGAGCTTGCCGCTCTCCTTGATGGCCCACAGGGCGCCCGGGAAGCCGGCGGCGATCGAGATGAACATCAGGATCGACATGCCGTTGCCGATGCCGCGGTCGGTGATGAGCTCACCGAGCCACATGACGATGGCGGTGCCCGCGGTCATGGTGATGACCATGGTGGCGATGGTGAAGATCGAGGGGTCCGGCACGACCTGGTCGGCGACGCTGCAGCCGCTGAAGAGGGCACCGCTCTTGGCGGTGGCCACGAGACCCGTGCCCTGCAGGATCGCCAGCGCGATCGTCAGGTAGCGGGTGTACTGCGTGATCTTCGCCGTACCGCTCTGGCCCTCCTTCTTGAGGGCTTCCAGACGGGGGATCACGACGGTGAGCAGCTGCAGGATGATGCTCGCCGTGATGTACGGCATGATGCCGAGCGCGAAGATGGTGATCTGCAGCAGTGCGCCGCCACTGAACATGTTCACCAGGCCGAACAGGCTGTTGTTGCCCTCGCTCGCCTGGTCCACGCACATCTGGACGGCCTCGTACTTGACGCCCGGAACGGGGATGTGGGCCCCGAGGCGGTACAGCACGATGATCGCCAGCGTGAAGAGCAGCTTCTTGCGCAGGTCGGGCGTCTTGAACGCCCGGGCGAAGCCGGTGAGCACGGTGCCTCCTGCGACCCCCGCGCTAAGCGTCAGAGGTGACGGTCTTGAGATTCGATAAGGACTGATAGAGATCGGTCCCGGCTCGGCGGTGTCTATACCGCATGAGCATGGACGGTGCACGCCACCTTACCGGCGACCATGCCCCCCTAGGAACGACCAACCGGGGATGCCCCTTTTGGGAGGCATCCCCGGTCGGATGTTCAGGCCATCGAGTCGTCTCAGACGAGCTCGGTGACGGTGCCGCCGGCGGCGGCGATCTTCTCCTTGGCGGAGCCGGAGACGGCGTCGACCGTCACCTGCAGCGCCACGGAGACCTCGCCGGTGCCGAGCACCTTGACGAGCTGGTTCTTACGAACCGCACCCTTGGCGACCAGGTCGGCCACCGTGACCTCGCCACCCTGCGGGTAGAGCGCGGCCAGCTTGTCCAGGTTCACGACCTGGTACTCGGTGCGGAACGGGTTCTTGAAGCCCTTGAGCTTCGGGAGACGCATGTGGAGGGGCATCTGCCCACCCTCGAAGCGCTCCGGAACCTGGTAGCGGGCCTTGGTGCCCTTGGTACCACGACCGGCCGTCTTACCCTTCGACGCCTCACCACGACCCACACGGGTCTTGGCGGTCTTGGCGCCCGGGGCGGGACGGAGGTTGTGGATCTTGAGCGGGTTGTTCTCCGCCATGATCAGTCGACCTCCTCAACCGTCACGAGGTGGCGGACGGTGTGCACCATTCCGCGGAACTCGGGGCGGTCCTCCTTGACGACCACGTCGTTCAGGCGCTTGAGCCCGAGCGAACGCAGCGTGTCGCGGTGGTTCTGCTTGCTGCCGATGTACGACTTCGTCTGCGTGATCTTGAGGCGAGCCATTACGCACCCGCTCCCGCACGCGCACGAAGCAGAGCCGCGGGGGCGACGTCCTCGAGCGGCAGACCACGGCGAGCCGCGATCTCCTCGGGACGCTGCAGGCCCTTCAGGGCCTCCACGGTCGCGTGCACGATGTTGATCGCGTTGTCGGAGCCGAGCGACTTCGACAGGATGTCGTGAACGCCGGCGCACTCGAGCACGGCGCGCACCGGGCCACCGGCGATAACACCGGTACCGGGGGACGCCGGCTTGAGCAGGACGACGCCCGCGGCCTTCTCACCCTGGATGGGGTGGGGGATGGTGCCCTGGATACGGGGAACCTTGAAGAAGTGCTTCTTGGCCTCCTCCACACCCTTGGCGATGGCGGCCGGCACCTCCTTGGCCTTGCCGTAACCGACACCCACGGTGCCGTCACCGTCGCCCACCACGACCAGCGCGGTGAAGCTGAAACGACGACCACCCTTGACAACCTTGGCGACGCGGTTGATCGCGACTACGCGCTCAACGTACGCGGTCTTCTCGGCGGCGGCAGCGCCACCGTCGCGGCCCTTCCGGTCCCGCCGCTCGCCGCCACCGGCACCGCTGCCGCGGCGCTGGGGTCCAGCCATTGGAATACCTCTCTCTGTTACGTCCGTTAGTCCCGGAACCGGGGCTTAGAACTTCAGCCCGGCTTCGCGGGCGGCGTCAGCCAGAGCGGCAATGCGCCCGGCGTACCTGTTGCCACCACGGTCGAACACGACGGCCTCGACACCGGCGGCCTTGGCGCGCTCGGCGACCAGGGCGCCGACCTGCTGGGCCTGCGAGGACTTGGAGCCCTCGCCACCGCGGATCGAAGCGTCCAGGTGGGACGCCGACGCGACGGTGTGACCCTTGAGGTCGTCGATGACCTGCGCGGTGATACCGCGGTTCGTGCGCGTCACGACGAGGCGCGGACGCTCCGCCGTACCCGACACGTTCTTGCGGATGCGCAGGTGACGGCGCGCCTTCGCGGCGCGCTTGTAAGCGTCGCCCTTGGCGATCTTGACACCGTATGCCATGGCTTACTTACCAGCCTTTCCGACCTTGCGGCGGATGACCTCGCCCGCGTACTTGACGCCCTTGGCCTTGTACGGGTCGGGCTTCCGCAGCTTGCGGATGTTCGCGGCGACCTCGCCGACCTTCTGCTTGTCGATGCCCTCGACCGAGAACTTGGTCGGCGACTCGACCTTGAAGGAGATGCCCTCGGGGGCCTCCACCAGGATCGGGTGGCTGTAGCCGAGCTGGAACTCCAGGTCGGAGCCCTTCGCGGCCACGCGGTAACCGACACCGCTGATCTCGAGCGCCTTGACGTACCCCTGGGTCACACCGGTGATCATGTTGGCCACCAGCGTGCGGGACAGGCCGTGGAGGGCCTTGTTCTGACGCTCGTCGTTCGGACGGGTGACGTTCAGAACGCCGTCCTCGCCCTTAACGATCTCGATCGGCGCGGCGACGGTGTGGGTCAGGGTGCCCTTGGAACCCTTCACCGTGACCGTGCGGCCCTCGATGGTGACGTCCACGCCGGCGGGAACCGTGATGGGGAGCTTGCCGATTCGCGACATTGCTATTCCTCCGTTCCCGACTACCAGACGTAGGCGAGGACTTCCCCACCCACGCCCTTCTTCTGCGCCTGCTGGCCGGTCAGGAGACCGTGGGACGTGGAGATGATCGCCACGCCCAGGCCGCCGAGGACCTTCGGCAGGTTGGTGGACTTCGCGTAAACCCGGAGGCCCGGCTTCGAGATCCGCTTGATGCCCGCGATGGAGCGCTCACGGTTCGGACCGAACTTGAGGTCGATGACGAGGTTCTTGCCGACCTCGGCGTCCTCGACCTTCCAGCCGGTGATGAAGCCCTCCTGCTGGAGGATTTCCGCGATGTGCGACTTGATCTTGCTGTGCGGCATCGTCACGGTGTCGTGGTACGCCGAGTTCGCGTTACGCAGACGCGTGAGCATGTCTGCGATCGGATCAGTCATGGTCATGAATTGGCCTTCGGCCTCTCTCGCCGGGGTTTCCTGGTGCACCATCCCTCTCCCCGATCCGAGACGGGGCGGGTGCGGTGCGGTGGACCTACGGCGTAGTAAGTCGTACGGGCGGCGGACGCCCAACCCCACTAGCCTAAGCCATGTGGGACCGGGAGTCCGCCAACCCAATGCCTACCGAGAGACTCCGGTCATTCACCAACGCCCAATGGGCGAGGGGGAATTACCAGGAGCTCTTGGTCACGCCCGGCAGCTCGCCACGGTGAGCCATCTCACGGAGGCACACGCGGCACAGGCCGAACTTGCGGTACACGGAGTGGGGGCGACCGCAGCGCTGGCAGCGGGTGTACGCACGCACACCGAACTTGGGCTTGCGGGCAGCCTTAGCGATGAGAGCCTTCTTCGCCATCTCGCTTACGCCTCCTTGAACGGGAAGCCGAGGTGACGCAGAAGGGCACGGCCCTCGTCGTCGTTGGTCGCCGTGGTCACCACGGTGATGTCCATACCCCGGGTACGGTCGATCTTGTCCTGGTCGATCTCGTGGAACATGACCTGCTCCGTGAGACCGAAGGTGTAGTTGCCGCGGCCGTCGAACTGCTTCGGCGACAGGCCACGGAAGTCGCGGATGCGCGGCAGCGCGAGCGACAGGGTGCGGTCCAGGAACTCCCACATGCGGTCACCGCGGAGGGTGACGTGGGCACCGATCGGCTGGCCCTCGCGCAGCTTGAACTGCGCGATGGACTTGCGGGCCTTGGTGACGGCCGGCTTCTGACCGGTGATCGTGGTGAGGTCGCGGATCGCGCCCTCGATCAGCTTCGAGTCACGGGCGGCGTCGCCGACACCCATGTTGACCACGATCTTCACGAGGCCGGGGATCTGCATGACGTTCTCGTACTTGAACTCGTCACGCAGCTTGCCCGCGATCTCCTCGCGGTACTTCGTCTTGAGACGCGGAGTGGTGGTAGCCATCAGATGTCCTCACCCGTCCGCTTGGCAACGCGGATCTTGTTGCCCTCGTCGTCGAAGCGGTAACCCACACGCGTGACGACCTTCTTGCCGTCCTTCTCCACGACCAGCTGGACGTTGGAGACGTGGACCGGAGCCTCGGTGGTCACGATGCCGCCGGCCTGGTTCGGGCCGGCCTTCGTGTGCTTCTTGACCCGGTTGACACCCTCGACGAGGACACGGTTCTCGCTGGGCATGGCCGCGATGACCTTGCCCTGCTTGCCCTTGTCCTTGCCGGTGATGACCTGGACCAGGTCGCCCTTCTTGATCTTCATGCTTACAGCACCTCCGGCGCGAGCGAGATGATCTTCATGAACTTCTTCTCGCGCAGCTCACGGCCGACCGGGCCGAAGATACGGGTGCCACGAGGGTCGCCGTCGTTCTTCAGAATGACGGCGGCGTTCTCGTCGAAGCGGATGTACGAGCCGTCCTGGCGGCGGCGCTCCTTGACGGTGCGAACGATGACCGCCTTGACGACGTCACCCTTCTTCACGTTGCCACCGGGGATCGCGTCCTTGACGGTGGCGACGATGACGTCACCGATGCCCGCGTAGCGGCGACCCGAACCACCGAGAACACGGATGCAAAGGATCTCCTTGGCACCAGTGTTGTCGGCGACGCGAAGTCGCGACTCCTGCTGGATCACGTCTATCTCCTGATTGTCTGCCGGTTCCCGGCAGGGGCACCGGAGTGCCCCTGCCGAGCCTGGCGGAACTGTTCCTAGGGGGTCCCCCTAGGAGGGATTACTTGGCCTTCTCGAGGATCTCGACGACGCGCCAGTGCTTCGTCGACGACAGCTTCCGGGTCTCCATCAGGAGGACGCGGTCGCCGATGCCGGCAGCGTTCTGCTCGTCGTGAGCCTTGAGCTTGTTCGTACGGCGGATGACCTTGCCGTACAGCGCGTGCTTGACGCGGTCCTCGACGGCGACGACGACGGTCTTGTCCATCTTGTCGCTGACGACCAGGCCCTCGCGGACCTTGCGAGCGTTGCGCTCGGTCTTCTCAGTCACGTTGCTCTCGCTCATCAGGCGTTCTCCACCGTCTCAATGCCGAGCTCACGCTCACGCATGAGGGTGTAGATCCGGGCGATGTCCTTACGGACCGCCCGCAGACGGCCGTGGTTCTCGAGCTGACCCGTCGCCGCCTGGAAGCGGAGGTTGAACAGCTCTTCCTTGGCCTCGCGGAGCTTGGCCACAAGCTCCTCGTTGCCCAGCTCGCGCAGCTCGGACGCCTTGGTACCGGCCGACATCACAGCTCACCTGCCTCGCGCTTAACGATCTTGCACTTCATCGGCAGCTTGTGAGCCGCACGAGTCAGAGCCTCACGCGCGATCTTCTCGTTCGGGTAGGACAGCTCGAACATCACCCGACCGGGCTTGACGTTCGCGATCCACCACTCCGGCGAACCCTTACCGGAACCCATGCGGGTCTCGGCAGGCTTCTTCGTCAGCGGGCGGTCCGGGTAGATGTTGATCCAGACCTTGCCGCCACGCTTGATGTGGCGGGTCATCGCGATACGCGCGGCCTCGATCTGGCGGTTGGTCACGTAGGCCGGGGTGAGGGCCTGAATGCCGTACTCGCCGAACGCAACCTGCGTGCCACCCTTGGACATGCCGTTGCGCTTCGGGTGGTGCTGCTTGCGGTGCTTGACCCTACGGGGGATCAGCATTTCGGTCAGGCCTCCGTTCCGGTGCTCTCGGCAGCCGGAGCGGCGGCGGCCTCGGCCTTGGGGGCCTCGGCAGCGGGAGCCTGCTGCGGCTTGCGACCGCGACCGCCACGCTCGCCACCGCGGCCACCACGGCCGGCCGGGCGGTCAGCACCGCCACGGGCCGGGCGGTTGCCGGCGCGGGCGGCGGCGTTCTCGGCGCGGACCTCGGCGATGTTCTTGACGTCGCCCTTGTAGATCCAGACCTTCACGCCGATGCGGCCGAAGGTCGTCTTGGCCTCGAAGAAGCCGTACTCGACGTTCGCGCGGAGCGTGTGCAGCGGCACACGGCCCTCGCGGTAGAACTCCGAGCGGGACATCTCGGCGCCGCCGAGACGGCCACCACACTGGATCTTGATGCCCTTGGCGCCGGCCTTCATGGCGGACTGCATGCTCTTGCGCATGGCCCGACGGAAGGAGACGCGGGAGGAGAGCTGCTCGGCGACGGCCTGGGCCACGAGCTGAGCGTCGACCTCGGGGTTCTTGACCTCGAGGATGTTCAGCTGGACCTGCTTGCCGGTCAGCTTCTCCAGCTGGCCGCGGATCTTGTCGGCCTCGGCGCCACGGCGACCGATGACAATGCCCGGACGAGCGGTGTGGATGTCCACGCGGACACGGTCACGGGTGCGCTCGATCTCAACCTTCGAGATGCCGGCGCGCTCCATGCCGGACGTCAGCATCCGACGGATGGCGACGTCTTCCTTGACGTAGTCCTTGTACAGCTTGTCGGCGTACCAGCGGGACTTGAAGTCCGTGGTGATGCCGAGCCGGAACCCATGCGGGTTAACCTTCTGGCCCATTACCGGGTTCCTTCCTTGCTGCTGACGACCACGGTGATGTGGCTGGTCCGCTTGCGGATCCGGTAGGCACGGCCCTGGGCACGCGGACGGAACCGCTTCAGGGTCGGACCCTCGTCGACGAACGCCTCGCTGATGTACAGCGAAGAGGCGTCCGTGTGGTCGTAGTTGTGCGCGGCGTTGGCAATGGCGCTGTCGAGCACCTTGCCGACCGGCACGGAGGCTGCCTGCGGAGCGAATCGCAGAACAGCCTGAGCCTCCGTGGCATCCATGCCACGGATCAGGTCCACCACGCGGCGGGCCTTCATGGGCGTGACGCGGATGTACCGCGCCTGGGCCCTGGCTTCCATGGTTGTCCCTTCAGTTACTTACGTGTCTGAATGCGATCCGCTACTAGCGGCGCTTCGACTTCCGGTCTTCCTTGACGTGACCCCGGAAGGTACGCGTCGGCGAGAACTCGCCGAGCTTGTGCCCGACCATCGACTCGGTGACGAACACCGGGACGTGGGTCTTGCCGTTGTGCACCGCGATCGTGTGCCCGAGCATCGCCGGGATGATCATGGAGCGACGGGACCAGGTCTTGATGACGTTCTTGGTACCGGCCTCGTTCTGAGCGTCCACCTTCTTGATGAGGTGGCCGTCGACGAAGGGTCCCTTCTTGAGACTGCGCGGCATCTAAACCCGCTCCTAGCGCTTCTTGTTCGTCTTGCGGCGGCGGACGATGTACTTGTTCGAAGCCTTCTTCGGCGAACGCGTACGACCCTCCTTCTGACCCCACGGGGAGACCGGGTGGCGACCACCGGAGGTCTTGCCCTCACCACCACCGTGCGGGTGGTCAACCGGGTTCATCGCCACACCGCGAACGGTCGGGCGGACGCCCAGCCAGCGCTTGCGGCCGGCCTTACCCCAGTTGATGTTCGACTGCTCGGCGTTGCCGACCTCGCCGATGGTGGCGCGGCAGCGGGCGTCGACCAGACGGATCTCGCCGGACGGCATGCGGAGGTGGGCCATCGTGCCCTCCTTCGCAAGCAGCTGCACGGAGGCACCCGCGGAGCGGGCGAACTTGGCGCCACCGCCGGGACGGAGCTCGATCGCGTGGATCGTGGTACCGACCGGGATGTTGCGGAGGGCCAGGTTGTTGCCGGGCTTGATGTCCGCGCCCGGGCCGTTCTCGACGCGGTCACCCTGCGTCAGACCCTTGGGAGCGATGATGTAGCGCTTCTCGCCGTCCGCGTAGTGGAGCAGCGCGATGCGCGCGGTGCGGTTGGGGTCGTACTCGATGTGAGCGACCTTGGCCGGCACGCCGTCCTTGTCGTGACGACGGAAGTCGATCACGCGGTAGGCGCGCTTGTGGCCACCGCCCTGGTGACGGACGGTCACACGACCGGTGTTGTTACGGCCGCCCTTGCTGTGCAGGGGGCGGACCAGCGACTTCTCCGGCGTGGACCGCGTGATCTCGACGAAGTCGGCTACGGAGGAGCCACGACGGCCCGGCGTAGTCGGCTTGTACTTGCGGATACCCATTTCTCAGTCCTCGTCCGATATCGGACGACTCGACCGCCGTCAGGCGGTCGGGCCGCCGAAGATGTCGATTCGGTTGCCCTCGGCCAGGGTCACGATGGCGCGCTTGGTGTTGGCGCGCTTGCCGAAACCGGTGCGGGTGCGCTTGCGCTTGCCCTGACGGTTGATCGTGTTGACCCCGGTGACCTTGACCGAGAAGACCGCCTCGACGGCCTGCTTGATCTGGGTCTTGTTGGAGCCGGGCGCGACGATGAACGTGTACTTGTTCTCGTCGAGCAGGGCGTAGCTCTTCTCGGAGACAACCGGCTTGACGAGGACGTCGCGCGGGTCCGTGAAGGTCTTGCTGGTGATCTCGGCCATCAGGCTTCGTTCCCCTCGTTGTCGTCGGCCTTGGGGCCAGACACGAAGGACTCGAAGGCGGCCTGGGTGAAGACCACGTCGTCGGATCGCATCACGTCGTACGTGTTCAGCTGGCCCGGCTCCAGGATGTGCACCTGGGGCAGGTTGCGGGCGGACAGCCACGCGGCCTCGTCGGCACGCTCGGCGACCAGGAGCAGGTTCTTGCGCTCCGAGATCTTGCCGAACAGCGTCTTGGCGGCCTTGGTGGAGACGTCACCCTCGACCACGCCGGAGACGACGTGGATGCGGGAGTGGTTCGCCCGGTCGGAGAGGGCACCGCGGAGGGCGGCGGCCTTCATCTTCTTGGGGGTCCGCTGCGAGTAGTCACGCGGCACGGGACCGTGCACGACGCCACCACCGGCGAACTGCGGGGCGCGGGTCGAACCCTGACGGGCGCGGCCGGTGCCCTTCTGGCGGTAAGGCTTCTTGCCACCACCGCGGACCTCGCCACGCGTCTTGGTCTTGTGGGTGCCCTGGCGGGCAGCCGCAAGCTGCGCGACGACGACCTGGTGGATCAGCGGGACGCTGATCTTGGCGTCGAAGATCTCGGCCGGGAGCTCGATGGTCCCCGCCTTGTCGCCGGCAGGCGACAGAATGTCAATGGTGCTCATATCCTCAGGCCCCCTTGGCCGCGGTGCGGACCAGGACGAGGCCGCCGTTCGGACCAGGAACCGCGCCCTTGATGAGCAGCAGGCCCTTCTCCGCGTCAACGGCGTGAACGGTCAGGTTCTGGGTGGTCACGCGCTCGTTGCCCATGCGGCCGGCCATGCGCATGCCCTTGAAGACGCGGCCCGGGGTGGCGCAGCCACCGATCGAACCGGGCTTGCGGTGCACGCGGTGGGCACCGTGGGAAGCCTTGCCACCACGGAAGTTGTGGCGCTTCATGGCACCGGCGAAGCCCTTGCCCTTGCTCTTGCCGGTCACGTCGACCTTGATGCCCGCCTCGAAGACCTCGGCGGTGATCTCCTGGCCGAGGGTGTACTCGCTGGCGTCAGCGGTACGGATCTCGACAAGGTGACGGCGCGGGGTGACGTCGGCCTTGGCGAAGTGGCCCTTGAGGGGCTTGTTCACCTTGCGCGGGTCGATCTCGCCGAAGGCGATCTGGACCGACTCGTAACCGTCGACGTCGTTCGTACGCACCTGGGTCACGACATTCGGGCCGGCCTTGACGACGGTCACCGGGACGACCCGGTTGTTCTCGTCCCAGACCTGCGTCATGCCGAGCTTCTCGCCCAGGATGCCCTTGATGTTCTTAGCCATCTCGCGCGTCACCTCAGAGCTTGATCTCGATGTCGACGCCAGCCGGCAGGTCGAGACGCATCAGCGAGTCAACCGTCTTCGGCGTGGGGTCGAGGATGTCGATGAGGCGCTTGTGCGTGCGCATCTCGAAGTGCTCGCGCGAGTCCTTGTACTTGTGCGGCGACTTGATGACGCAGTACACGTTCTTCTCAGTGGGCAGCGGCACCGGGCCCGCGACCGACGCACCAGTGCGGGTCACCGTCTCGACGATCTTCTTCGCCGAGGAGTCGATGACCTCGTGGTCGTAGGCCTTGAGCCGGATGCGGATCTTCTGTCCCGCCATGGCTACTTCGTAGTCCTGTCTCTTTGTTAACGCCCTGGAACCCGGTCGGTTTGCGTCCCTCCTCCGACCCACGCGGTCGGGCGTGTCGCACTCCCTCTACGAAGAAGTCCCGAAGGATTTCCCAACCAAGGGGGTGCGGGCCGAAGACCGCGGAACGGGGGTGAACACCCACCGGGCGCCTGGCTGGTACCCCGCTGACGCTTCCCGGAAGATTCCCGTACGTCCGCCCCTGAGAAGGGGCGACGAGTACTGTGGGACTCGCTTCCGGTCCTCCCGGCGGGAGGCGCGCAGCATCGGCACTCAACCGAGCAACCCCGCTAGTCTGCCATACGGGCCCGGCGGGCCGCCAATCGGGGGCGAAGACTGTACCCCACGTCACGTACGGGTACACGCACGGGGCGCGCACGCCGCGTATACGCGCCGCCGACGCCGCCCCGTCGCCGCATCGTCGCGATCCCCGCCCTCCTGCCGCCGTGAGGGCAACCCCGACCGTCCATGGGCCGTCTAGCCAGGGACCGATCTCGGGGGAAGGGCCACCGCCGTGCACATACCGTCCCGCCGTACGCTCCTGGCCACCGCCGTGGGCGCGGCGCTGACCGCGGGCTGTTCCGTGCCCGCCGCGCGCCGCGCCTCGCCGGCCGCGGACCCGGCGCCGGGGAAGCCGTTCGCGGGCGGGGAACCGGGCCGGGCGCTGCTGCTCCAGATCGTGGCGCACCCGGACGACGACCTGTACTTCATGAACCCGGACGGGCAGCGGCTGCTCGACGCCGGGGTGCCGCTGGTCTCCGTGTACGTGACGGCCGGCGAGCACACCGGCGTCAACCGGATCAAGGGCATGCCGAGGACGCCGCCGGACCGGGCCGCGTACTCCTCTGCCCGCCGCCAGGGCCTGCGGCAGAGCTACGCGGCGGCGCTGGGCCTGCCGCTGTTCGCGCCGTGGCGGCGCGAGGCGCTGGCGCTGGAGGGCGGCCGCACGGCCGAGCGGGCGGTCCTGGCACACGGCGGGCGCCGGGTGGAGCTGGTCTTCCTGGACCTGCCGATGCACACCCCGCGCCGGTACATGGCGCTGCCCGCGCTGTGGGAGGACCGGGCCCTGGAGCTGTCCGCGCACCGTTCGGCCGGCTCGCCGGTGACGCGCCCGGGACCGTACGACCACGACGGTCTGGTGGCGGCCCTGACCGGGCTGCTGCGCCGCTACCGGCCCACGGTGGTGCACACCCTCGACCCGGATCCGGACGTCCAGCCGGGCGACGAGGCGACCCGCCGCCGGAACTCCGAGCAGCGGGGCTTCTCCGACCACGGGGACCACACGGCTGCGGCCTGCTTCGGCTGGGCGGCGCTGGTCCGCTGGGTGGCGGAGGAGACCCGGGCGGGGGCGCCGGTCCCGGTCTTCACGGCGACCGCCTTCCGCGGCTACTACAACCGGCACTGGCCGAAGAACCTGCCGCCCGCCGTGCTGGCGGGCAAGGCCGCCCGGCTGGTGCCGTACGGCGGGGACCCGTCCTGGGAGTGCGGCAACCCGTCGGGCTGCGGCGACTACGGCGTCGGCGGCGACCGGCCGCTGACCAACCGCAAGGGCTGGGTCCGCTCCACCCATCACCGCTGGCCCGGCCCGGGGCTCGCGCTCGCCGAGGAGCCGGACGGGCGGCTCGCCGCGTACGGGGTGCTGGGGCTGCGGGCGGTGCGCCGCCGGGAGACCTCCGCCGGGGTGTGGGGCGAGCCGGAGGACCTGGGCGGCGGGCCGCTGGCGCCCGCGCTGGGCGCGGCGGTGCTGCCGGACGGGCGGGTGCTGCTCTTCGGGGTGCGGTTCGCGGCCCTGGAGGGGCGGGGCGGGCCGAACCGCCGGGAGGTGGTCCTGCTCGAACAGCGCTCCCCCGGTGGTCCGTTCCTGCCCTGGCGCGGGCTCGGCACCCCGGACCGGGGCGCGGACCGCAGCCGCCGGCTGGGCGCACCGATGGCGGTGGCGGCCCCGGACGGCCGGGTGCGGCTGTACGTGCGGAACGCGGCGCGGGGCGTCGCCGAGCGGGTCCGCGAGCCGGACGGCACCTGGGGGCCGTGGCGGGCGCTGCCGGGCGACGCGGTGGTGCAGGACGGTCTGGCCGTCTCGCTGGACGGGTCCGGCCGGACGCATGTGTACGCGGCGGGCGCCGGGGCCGTACGCCACTGGGTGGACGGGCGGGAGGCGCCGGGGGCGCTGCCGCTGTCGGGTTCGACGGTGGCGAGCGCGGACGGCGGGCTCTACCACCGGGCGCCGGCCTCGGCCCGGCTGACCGGCCCGGACGGCGCGGACGCGGGTCTGGACGGCTTCGGGGAGATACGGGCGGTGGCTTCGGCCGGACGGGGCACGGTGCTGCTGGGGACGGACACCGCGGGGCGGCTGTGCGTGCGGGCCGGCGGCCGGCTCCGTACCCGCGTGCAGGGCCCGCCGGCGGTGTCGGCCGCGCTCCACGTGGGCGCCCGCGGGGTGACGGTGGTGGGGCAGGGCCCGGACGGGCGGCTCTGGTCCTGGCGGCCGTAGCAGGCGACCGGGAACGCGAGAAGGCCCCGCACCTCTCGGTGCGGGGCCTTCCCCCTGCTAGCAGCTCGTACGAGCTACCAGGTCAGTTCAAGATCAGGCGTTGATCTTGACGACCTGGCCGGCGCCGACGGTCCGGCCACCCTCACGGATGGCGAACTTGAGGCCCTCCTCCATGGCGACGGGCTGGATCAGCTCGACGGACATGGAGGTGTTGTCGCCCGGCATGACCATCTCGGTGCCCTCGGGGAGGGTCACGACGCCGGTCACGTCCGTGGTACGGAAGTAGAACTGCGGGCGGTAGTTGTTGAAGAACGGGGTGTGACGGCCACCCTCGTCCTTCGACAGGATGTACGCCTGGGCCTCGAAGGAGGTGTGCGGCGTGACCGAGCCCGGCTTGATGATGACCTGGCCGCGCTCGACGTCCTCGCGCTTGATGCCACGGAGGAGCAGACCGACGTTCTCACCGGCCTGGCCCTCGTCGAGGAGCTTGCGGAACATCTCGATGCCGGTGACCGTGGTGGTGGTCTTCTCGGTCTTGATGCCGATGATGTCGACGGTCTCGTTGACCTTGAGGACACCACGCTCGATACGACCGGTGACGACGGTGCCACGACCGGTGATCGTGAAGACGTCCTCGATCGGCATCAGGAACGGCTTGTCGACGTCACGCTCGGGCTGCGGGATGGACTCGTCCACGGCCTTCATGAGGCCGAGGAGCTTCTCGCCCCACTCCTTGTCGCCCTCGAGCGCCTTGAGCGCCGAGACGCGGACGACCGGCAGGTCGTCGCCCGGGAACTCGTACTCGGAGAGGAGCTCACGGACCTCGAGCTCGACGAGCTCCAGGATCTCCTCGTCGTCCACCATGTCGGCCTTGTTCAGGGCGACGACGATGTACGGAACGCCGACCTGGCGGGCCAGGAGCACGTGCTCCTTGGTCTGCGGCATCGGGCCGTCGGTGGCGGCGACCACGAGGATGGCGCCGTCCATCTGCGCGGCACCCGTGATCATGTTCTTGATGTAGTCCGCGTGACCGGGGCAGTCGACGTGGGCGTAGTGACGCGACTCGGTCTGGTACTCGACGTGCGCGATCGAGATCGTGATACCGCGCTGGCGCTCCTCGGGAGCCTTGTCGATCTGGTCGAAGGCCGAGGCCTCGTTCAGGTCCGGGTACGCGTCGTGCAGCACCTTGGTAATGGCGGCCGTGAGGGTCGTCTTACCGTGGTCGATGTGACCGATGGTGCCGATGTTGACGTGCGGCTTAGTCCGCTCGAACTTCGCCTTCGCCACTGGGGTCCTCCTGGAGTGGTTCTGAACGCCTTGCTTCATCGGCGCCAGGTGATCTTTGCTGGGGTGCCGTCCGACAGGGGGTGTCCCTCTCGGGACGGCCCCCCATCGGTCGGTGACAAGCCTAAAGCGTGTGGACGCGGTGCGTTAAACGCGGTGCGTTACTCGCCCTTGGCCTTCGCGATGATCTCCTCGGCGACGTTCCGCGGAACCTCGGCGTAGGAGTCGAACTGCATGGAGTAGCTGGCACGGCCGGACGTCTTGCTGCGCAGGTCGCCGACGTAGCCGAACATCTCCGAGAGGGGCACGAGGCCCTTCACGACGCGGGCACCGGCCCGCTCCTCCATGGCCTGGATCTGGCCACGGCGGGAGTTGATGTCGCCGATGACCTCACCCATGTAGTCCTCGGGCGTGGTGACCTCGACGGCCATCATCGGCTCAAGGAGCACGGGAGAAGCCTTGCGCGCGGCCTCCTTGAAGGCCTGCGAGCCGGCGATCTTGAAGGCGAGCTCGGAGGAGTCGACCTCGTGGTACGCACCGTCGTGCAGGATCACACGCACGCCGACCATCTCGTAGCCGGCGAGGATGCCGAACTGCATGGCCTCCTGCGCACCCGCGTCCACCGAGGGGATGTACTCCTTGGGGATGCGGCCACCGGTGACCTTGTTCACGAACTCGTACGACGCCTCGCCGCCCTCGATCGGCTCGATGCCGATCTGGACCTTGGCGAACTGACCCGTACCACCGGTCTGCTTCTTGTGCGTGTAGTCGACGCGCTCGACGGCCTTGCGGATCGTCTCGCGGTAGGCCACCTGCGGCTTGCCGACGTTGGCCTCGACCTTGAACTCGCGACGCATGCGGTCGACGAGGATGTCGAGGTGGAGCTCGCCCATGCCACCGATGATGGTCTGGCCGGTCTCCTCGTCCGAGTGGACCTGGAAGGAGGGGTCCTCCTCCGCGAGACGCTGGATGGCGACACCCAGCTTCTCCTGGTCACCCTTGGACTTGGGCTCGATCGCGACCTGGATGACCGGCGCCGGGAAGTCCATGGACTCCAGGATGACCGGGTTCTTCTCGTCGCACAGCGTCTCACCGGTGGTGGTCTGCTTCAGGCCCATGACGGCGACGATGTCGCCGGCGCCCACCGAGTCGATCTCCTCACGCTTGTTGGCGTGCATGCGGTAGATCTTGCCGATGCGCTCCTTCTTGCCCTTGACGGAGTTCAGCACCGCGGTGCCGGCCTCCAGGCGACCGGAGTAGATCCGGACGAAGGTGAGCTTGCCGAGGTGCGGGTCGCTCGCGATCTTGAACGCGAGGGCGGCCAGCGGCTCGTCGTCGGACGGCTTGCGGCGGACGACGACCTCGGCGTCCTTGACGTCCTGGCCCTCGATGGCCTCGACGTCGAGGGGCGACGGCAGGTAGCGGACGACGGCGTCGAGCAGGGGCTGGACGCCCTTGTTCTTGAACGCGGTGCCACAGAACACCGGGGTGACCGTGGTGTCGCCGCCCTTGCCGGAGGCGATGGTGATGCGACGGATCGCGGTGTAGAGCTGCTCCTCGGTGGGCTCCTCGCCCTCGAGGAAGAGCTCCATGAGCTCCTCGTCGTTCTCGGCGACGGCCTCGACGAGCTTGGCGCGCCACTCGTCGGCGAGCTCCTGCTTGTCGGCCGGGATGTCGACGACGTCGTACATCTCGCCCTTGGTCGCCTCGGCGGACCAGACGAGGGCCTTCATCTTCACGAGGTCGATGACGCCCTGGAAGTCGGCCTCGGCACCGATCGGGAGCTGCATGACGATCGGGGTCGCGCCGAGGCGGGACACGATCATGTCGACACAGCGGAAGAAGTCGGCACCCGTGCGGTCGAGCTTGTTGACGAAGCAGATGCGCGGAACGCCGTAGCGGTCCGCCTGACGCCAGACGGTCTCGGACTGGGGCTCGACGCCGGCGACGCCGTCGAACACGGTGACAGCACCGTCGAGCACGCGCAGCGAACGCTCCACCTCGACGGTGAAGTCGACGTGGCCCGGCGTGTCGATGATGTTGATCGTGTGGTCGACGTTCTCGAGCGGCCAGTGGCAGGTGGTGGCAGCGGACGTGATCGTGATGCCACGCTCCTGCTCCTGCTCCATCCAGTCCATCGTGGCAGCGCCGTCGTGGACCTCACCGATCTTGTACGAAACGCCGGTGTAGAACAGGATCCGCTCGGTGGTGGTCGTCTTGCCCGCGTCGATGTGGGCCATGATGCCGATGTTGCGCACCTTGGCCAGGTCAAGCGAAGTGGTAGCCATAAGGCTTCAGTCTTCTCTCGGTCTCGATGGGGGTTGCGACTACCAGCGGTAGTGCGCGAAGGCCTTGTTGGACTCGGCCATCTTGTGCGTGTCCTCGCGCTTCTTGACCGAAGCACCCAGGCCGTTCGAGGCGTCCAGGAGCTCGTTCATGAGGCGCTCGGTCATGGTCTTCTCGCGGCGGGCGCGGGAGTAACCGACGAGCCAGCGCAGCGCGAGGGTGGAGGCACGACCGGGCTTGACCTCGATCGGCACCTGGTAGGTGGCGCCACCGACACGACGGGACTTGACCTCGAGAGCCGGCTTGACGTTCTCGAGGGCGCGCTTCAGCGTGACGACCGGGTCAGCACCGGTCTTCTCGCGGAGGCCCTCCATGGCGCCGTAGACGATGCGCTCGGCGGTGGAGCGCTTGCCGTCGAGCAGGATCTTGTTGATCAGCGACGTGACAAGAGGAGAACCGTAGACCGGGTCGATGATGACCGGGCGCTTCGGGGCGGGGCCCTTACGAGGCATTCTTACTTCTCCTTCTTGGCGCCGTAGCGGCTGCGGGCCTGCTTGCGGTTCTTGACACCCTGGGTGTCGAGGGAGCCGCGGATGATCTTGTAACGAACACCAGGCAGGTCCTTCACACGGCCACCACGCACGAGCACGATGGAGTGCTCCTGCAGGTTGTGTCCCTCACCCGGGATGTAGGCCGTGACCTCGATGCCGCTGGTCAGACGCACACGCGCGACCTTACGGAGGGCCGAGTTCGGCTTCTTCGGGGTGGTCGTGAACACACGCGTGCAGACGCCACGGCGCTGGGGCGAACCCTCGAGAGCGGGCGTCTTGTTCTTCTCGACCTTGTCCTGCCGGCCCTTCCGGACCAGCTGCTGGATCGTAGGCACTACTTCTCCGGTTTCTGTGTGCCGTAAGTACTACTAACCTGAAACATTCACCGACCCACGCGGTCGGGCGTGTCGGATCCGGCGGACCTCCGCTGAGCACGGAAAGGGCGCGGATCACGGTGGCCGGTCTTGGACTCACCGTGCGGTTGTGGACACGCACAGGAGCCCAGGCACACCCCAGGCACAAGGCATGAGCGTACCTACCGTACGGACTGCGGTCAAAAGAAAAGGGGTCCGGCCGCCGGGGCGGCCCCCGGTGGATCTTGGAACCGCCCCCGCGAGGCGCCTCGGACCGCGCCGGCGAAGCACATCCGAGGCCCGCTGTCCACCGCGCGGGGGCCCGGCGCGGCGCGGGGGTCAGTCGCGGGCCGTGCGGCGGGACTCGGCGCGCGGCTCCTCGGCCTCGGCGGCGGTGTCGGGCTCCAGGAACTGGCTGACCACCTTGACGAAGACGCCCATGCGCTCGTCGGGGACGCCGAGCCAGCGGGCGAAGTCCTCCATGGTGGGCTGCCAGTCGGTCGGCGGGAGCAGGTCCGCCGCGAGGGGGAGTTCCTCGGGGGTGACCCGGCCGGAGCGGATCAGCATGTCCCGGACGGAGACCCCGAGGAGCGGGGCGATCCTGCGCATGGTCTCCAGGTCGGGCATGCTCTGCCGCTGCAGCAGACGGGTCACCGCGGCCCGGTGGACCCCGGCCTCGTCCGCGATCCGGGACTTGCCGCCGCCGCGCGGGCTGTCGATGTCGTATCCGCGCCGTCTCATCAGGCCTTCGACCCAGCCGGCGAACTCGTCGAGCCCTTGACTGTTCATGCTCTACCGCTCCCTCATCATCCCCACCCTTCGGGTCCCTCACTCTAGCGTGCTTGCGCGCACGGAATTACGTGCTTTCGGGCACGCAATCGTGTCGAATCGATGAAGACCCCTCCACACCGTTAGTTGCGAGCTCGCACGCAACATGCGAGGCTGCTGGCGCCGCACTCGCCGGCCCCTGGACGCCAGGCCCCCGTGGCCCCGCGCCCGGCGGCCCCGGACCGTGGAGAGAACCGTCTTGTCCCAGCCCGACCCGACCCCCTGGCAGGCCGCCGCCGCGTGCGCCGGCCTCTCCCCGTCCGTCGTCTTCGCCCGCCGCGAGCGGCAGGCCGCCCCCGCCCTGCGGGCCTGCGCCGCCTGCCCCGTCCCCCGCGAGTGCGAGGCGGCCGTCGCCCCCGCCGAGAGCTGGTTCGACGGCGTCTGCGCGGGGCGCCTGTGGCGCAACGGACGCCCGGTGAAGCCCCGTTCGTCCCGCTACGCGAAGCCGGGCGCCGCCGACCCGCTCGGCCGCCCGGACCCCGCCGCCCCGCTGGGCCCGCTCGATCCCCGTACCGTCGCCACGCAGCTCGACGCCGTGCTCGCCGCAGGCGCGGGCGGCCGCGCCGGGGGGACCGCATGACCGGCGACGCCGGCACCGAGGCCGTCCTGCGGGACGCGCTGCTCTGGGCCGCCGCCCTCGTCCGCCAGTTCCCCGAGCTCGCCGAGGAGCTGGCGCCCGGCCGCCGCTCCCCCGCCGGCACAGCGCCCGCCGCCCCGCGCGCCGGCGACGCCGAACTCCTCCGCCAGGAGCGGCGCGAGGCGCTGCTCCTGGAACAGCGGCACGGGCTCGCCGTCCCCGGCCACGGCGCCGCCCCGATCCGGCTGCACGTCTCGGACTGCATCCGGGACGTGACCGACGGCGTGGTGGAGCTGGAGGAGGCCGTGTGCGCGCGGCTCGGGCTGCCGCGGCCGCCGCGGGCCGGGGTGACCGACCGGCTGCGCCGGGTCGTCGGGCTCCTCGACGCCGTCACCGCCCACCCGGACCTGCTCCGCCACGTGCGGGACGAGATCCGGCGGATGGCCCGCCGGTGCGCGCGCACGCTCGGCGAGGCGGAGTCGGTGGTGCGGGTGGCCGGACGCTGCCCGTGGTGCGACTCGGTCTCGCTGCGCGCCTTTCCGGACCGGCGGGCGGTGCTGTGCGTGAACCCCGCCTGCGTGTGCGTCGATCCGGTGTGCGGCTGCCAGGACGACCCCGCCTACCGGCACCTGTGGCGGGAGGACGAGTGGCGGGAGCTCGCGGACGCGTCCGGGGCGCGCGCGGAGGAGATCGAGGCGGCGATGGACGACACCGAGGAGACCCCATGCTGAGCACGCCCCGTCTGCCGGTCCTGATCCCGGGGCCGCTGGCCGCCGAGGAGGCCGGGGTGGCACCGGCGACCATCCGCAAGTGGGTCCAGCTGGGCCATCTGCGGGCCGCGGGCCGGGCGGGCCGCGCGCAGCTCTTCCGCCTGGAGGACGTCTTCGCGGCGGAGCGGGCGGCCCGGCGCCGGCCGCGTACCGCCTGACCGCGGCCCAGAACCGACGGAGCGCCCCGTGTCCGAACGTGGACACGGGGCGCTCCGTCGTTCCGTCACGCCTTCAGGAAGGCGTGGAGGGAGTCGGTGAGGGCCTCGGTGAAGCGGGCGCGGACCGGCTCGGCGACGCGGTCGAGGGAGAGGTACGGGTTGAGGTCCTCCAGCTCGACCAGGAGCAGTCCGCCGTCCCGGGTGCGGCAGGCGTCGACGCGCTGGACGCCGTGGCGGAGGGTGTTCCAGTCGACGAACCGGCGGGCGAAGGCCAGGTCGGCCGGGGTGGGCTCGTACGGCTCCAGGACCCAGCGGCGCTCGGGGTCGGGGGCGTACAGGGCGTACTGGAAGAGGTCGTCGACGAAGACGAAGGAGACCTCGTACGCGAAGTCGATCCGCGGCTGGACGAGGAGCTCCCCGTCGAGGTCGAGCCCGGCCAGCTCCTCGTACGGCAGGAACCGCAGCCCTATGGAGTCGGCGCCGGCCTTGGGCTTGACGGCGTAGAGCCCGGCCTCGGGGAGGCGGCCGAGGTCCTCGCGGCGGTCGACGGTGGGGATGACGGGCAGCCCGGCGGTGGTGAGGTCGAGGAGGTACTGCTTGCCGGCCATGTCGCCGCGCCCGTGGAGCGGGTTGTAGACCCGGGTCCCGAGGGCGGCGGCCCGCTCGCGGAAGCGGTCGTACGCCTCCTGGTGGTGGAGGACCGGGCCGCTGTTGCGCACGACGACGGCGTCGAAGGCGTCCATGAGCGCGGCGGCGTCGCGCGGGTGGCACAGCGCGAGGTCGAAGGAGGCGCGGAGCCGGGCGGTGAGGTCGATGTCCTCGTCGCAGTAACGACGTCCACGGGCCGGGTAGGCGAGGTCGGTGACGTAGAGCAGACGGGGACGGGCGGCGGACACGGGCGACTCCTCGGGGAGGGGGCGGAGTGGGGTGGGCGCTGTCTCTTATA